>CP119310.1:3210000-3810000 GCA_029203185.1 Candidatus Chryseobacterium colombiense
GGAGGACAAATTTTCTCTATCGGGAAATCTAAAGCTAAGCTTTTTGACGAAAAAGAAAGAATACAGGTTACTTTCAAAGATGTTGCAGGATTAGAGGGAGCCAAAGAAGAAGTACAGGAAGTGGTAGATTTCTTGAAAAATGCTGAAAAATATACAAAACTAGGAGGTAAAATTCCTAAAGGTGTGCTTTTGGTAGGGCCTCCGGGAACTGGTAAAACTTTACTGGCAAAAGCGGTTGCAGGTGAAGCTAAAGTGCCTTTCTTCTCGCTTTCTGGTTCAGATTTCGTAGAAATGTTCGTTGGAGTAGGTGCTTCAAGGGTAAGAGACTTATTCGCTCAGGCTAAAGCAAAATCTCCAGCTATTATTTTTATCGATGAGATTGATGCTATCGGACGAGCAAGAGGTAAAAACAATTTCTCAGGCGGAAACGACGAAAGAGAAAATACATTAAACCAGTTGTTGACTGAAATGGATGGTTTCGGAACCGATACGAATGTTATCGTAATGGCTGCAACCAACAGAGCGGATATCTTGGATAAAGCTTTGATGAGAGCAGGTCGTTTTGACCGTTCAATCTATGTAGATCTTCCTGAACTGCATGAAAGAAGACAGATTTTTGATGTTCACTTGAGTAAAATCAAGCTTGATGATAATGTAGACCGAGAATTCTTGGCTAAACAGACTCCAGGATTCAGCGGTGCAGATATAGCAAATGTTTGTAATGAAGCTGCTTTAATTGCAGCGAGAAATAATCATACTTCGGTAACGAAACAAGATTTCCTTGATGCTGTAGACAGAATTATTGGTGGTCTTGAAAAGAAAAATAAGGCCATTAAACCATCAGAAAAAAAGAGAGTGGCTTATCATGAAGCTGGTCACGCTACGATTTCATGGTTGGTTGAGCATGCTTCACCATTGTTGAAAGTAACAATTGTACCGAGAGGACGTTCACTAGGAGCAGCTTGGTATTTACCTGAAGAAAGACAGTTGACAACAACTGAACAAATGTTGGACGAAATGTGTGCAACATTAGGGGGTAGAGCTGCAGAACAGGTAATCTTTAACAATATCTCTACAGGGGCACTTTCTGATCTGGAAAGTGTAACGAAAAGAGCGCAGGCTATGGTTACGATTTATGGTTTGAGTCCGAATATTGGGAATATTTCTTATTATGACAGTTCAGGTCAGTCTGAATATTCTTTTGGGAAACCTTATTCTGAAGAAACTGCGAAAAAAATCGATATTGAGATCAAAGAAATTATTGAAAATCAATACGACAGAGCGATTCAGATTCTGACTGAAAATAAAGATAAATTGGATGCTTTAGCAAACAAGCTGTTAGAAAAAGAAGTAATCTTCCGTGAAGATTTGGAAGAGGTATTCGGAAAAAGAGCATGGGATCCCGAATTAACGGAAAGACCTGTAACCAATACCATTCCTGACGGAAAAGAAAATGCAGAAGAAATAGCAACTAAAGATAAAGAAGAAGAAAGCGAAATTCAGGCTCCTGAAAGCTCTTCTCAACTATAAAGCCTTTAAAAATAAATAACTTTAAAACCTGGCAACCTCAAATTGTCAGGTTTTTTCATATTTATAACCATATTTTTGGAATCTATTGTAATTTATTTTCTATTTTTGTATAAAGTTGACTAAAAATAGATTGAGTTGAATTTATTCAAGAAGATTGTAAGCAAACTGACCAACCAGCCTGAAGAAGAGGATAATCAGAGTCTGGAGAAACTGGGGGATTCGTTGAAAAATGCGGATCTCGATTATAAGTTTGCCCAATTGTTTACGCATTCGGGAGGTTTTTTTAATTATTGTGCAGATGAAGGGGAAGCGTTACAGACTTTAAATCAAATCATTAAAATAGAAGGAATTAAAAATCTTTTTTGTTGGGATAAAGAACTTCAGAGTTTTTTGAATGTAGTGAAAACTCCTTACACATCGGATCTGGAACATTCTAATGACTGTGCTTTTATTACCTGCGAATATCTTATCGCTTACGACGGCAGAATAATGCTGTCTCACAATAATATTCTTCATTACCATTCTTCAAGATTGCCAGGCAAAATCATCATCATCGCCAATGTTTCACAAATCGTGAATAACCTCAATGATGCGATGGGGAAGATCAAAAGAAACGGTAATATCAAAAATCTAACATCAATCAGCGGTAATCAATCGAAAATGGATACTTCTTCAAATTCTAATACGAAGTTGTTTTTATTGCTTCTTGAAGATTAGGCATCAACTTTCTAAATTTTAAATTTTGGACAAAAACCTTATTCAACGAACCCTTTCCGGAATTGTATATGTAGCAGTTATTGTTTTATGCGTTACTCCTTTGGGAGCACAACTGATTAATTCGATCTCTCCGGGACTGGTGAAACAGCAATACCTTTATTACGGGTTGATCACGTTTTTAATGCTGGTGGGAACCTGGGAATGTGTGAAAATTATGCAGTTTGGCAATGGATATGAAAAGTGGGTTGTGTTGCCTATTATAGCATTCATATTCTATCTTTTCTCTAAACGGTATTTTAACTACGGATTCTTTTTTGATTTCAGACTGAGCGAAATATTGGCGATTGTTTTAATTTTAATCGCAGTAGTTACGTTATTTAAGTTTTCAGGCGAATTATACTATGACAGCGGAAAGCTTATCTTTACAGTGATCTATATAGCTCTCCCGTTCTCTTTTGCTTTAGGTCTTCCTAAGTTTACATCTTACGACAATACATTTTCTTTAGAAGTGCTATTCCTTTTTATTTTGATATGGAGCAGTGATACTTTTGCTTATCTAACAGGGAAATTTTTCGGAAAACATAAAATGGCTCCTAAAATCTCCCCTAAAAAAACATGGGAAGGGTATATTGGTGGAGTAGTACTAACATTGGTTTTGTCTTATTTCATAGAACAGTACCATTCTGACCTTCGAGGGAACTGGATGATTGTAGGTTTTTTAGTGGCTGCATTTGCTCCGTTAGGAGATTTGGTGGAAAGTCAGCTGAAGAGAAATTTCGGTGTAAAAGACAGTGGAAATATCATTCCGGGGCATGGTGGAGTATTAGATAGGCTGGATAGTTTTTTAATCTGCGTTCCTGTCGTATATTTGTACTTTATTTTAGCTAAATTTATTTATATAATCTCATGAAATTACACAAAGAATCGAAAGGAACAATTACAGTAGCTACGATATTGTTCGTCATCCTTGGCGCATTGGCTATTTACTTCCTTAAAATTTGGTCGTTACTCATTATTCTGCCTTTGTTGGTAATATATAGTTTGGTATTTTGGTTTTTCCGGGTTCCAGATCGTAGTATTCTAGATCACAGAGAAAATGTGATTGCTCCGGTTGACGGAAAAGTTGTAATGATAAAAGAAGTGGATGAGGATGAATTTATAAAGGGAAAAGCGATTCAGGTTTCGATCTTTATGTCTCCTTTGAATGTTCATATTTGTAGATATCCTGTTTCAGGAAATGTGATTTACAAGAAATATCATCCTGGAAAATACTTGGTGGCTTGGCATGAGAAATCTTCTACAGAAAACGAAAGGACAACAGTTGCTGTAGAAACTCCGACAAACCATAAGGTGGTTTTCAGACAAATTGCAGGATATGTGGCGAGAAGAATTGTCTTCTATTGTAATGAAGGAGATACGGCTAAAGCAGGACATGAGTTCGGATTCATCAAGTTCGGATCAAGAATGGATGTTTTCTTGCCTGTAGACACTGAGATTGTCTGTAAAATTGGTGATATTACCAAGGGAGGTCTGGATGTGATTGCAAAATTGAAAGATTAAGATTTATATCAAAATATTTTAAAAGACTGTTTCGAAAGAAGCGGTCTTTTTTTGTTTAAATACTTACTGTTTTTATTAAAATATAAGTTTTAGATTGAATGATTTGTGTTTTTAAGTTTATTTAAATGTTTAACCTTGTTTATTTTTATTCAAAAATGTATTTTTGATGTGAAATCATAAATTTAATTTAAAATGAAAAAAGTTTTACTTTCCTTAATGCTTTTTGCCTGTTTTTTAGACATGCAGGCCCAAACTACTATAAATGTGTTTTCTCAGGTTGTTTTTTACGACGGATATGCAGCAAATGTTTCCAATCCGGTTCCTGCAAATACAATTCGACTGGCAAATTACAGATATGCAAAAAAACTAAGTGATGCTGAGTTGAATTCTTTTCAGAATAAGATTCAGATGAATGTAAATATCGGGGCACTCTGCGATAATTATGACCGAATCGGAGGTGTGCACATTGCTTTAGTTCCCAAAAATCAGGCAACTTATACATTGAATGATACGGGAGTGAAAAGATTTGAAGTTGGAAGATATATTACCCCTTTCATGAATAAAAATATTTCTCCAACCACAGTTCCGTACACTTATGAAGTAGATAATCTATATGCAGTTTTCAGTAATACGGCTTTAAGAAATACATATGATATTTATGTGGAGCTCGATGTTTTTGGAGTGCCTTATGCGGCAAATACTCAGGTTTCAGGTTGTTCAGGAAGAAATGATGTTTTTGAAGGAACCTTAAATTTTGTCACGTACAATGATCCTTTAGTTACCACTTCGTATAATAATCTGCTTCCGCTCTTAGATTCCAATGAGCTGAATAACTATAATAATACGGACCAAGCAGGTCAAACGGTAAGATTGGTTAATTTTAATGTAAATCAAAGCACGGATAACGCTAAATTTTTCATTATTTCCACACCTCATGGAGCCAATACTAATGGAGAGGAATATGTAAGAAGGGAAAATCAGGTTTCGTTAGATAATGCCCAGGTCTTAACTTTTACTCCGGGTGGAAAATCCTGTGAACCGTACCGAATGTATAACACGCAAGGAAATGGAATATACGGAACATCCGTAAAAACTACAGCTTGGTGGACTTCTTGGAATAATTGGTGTCCCGGGGATTCCGTACCAATCAGGAGTTTTACATCACCTACACTTACAGCTGGAAATCATGTGCTAAAATATGAGGTCCCGACTGCTGTTTTTTACGGACAGGACGGAAGAATAGTTCTTTCTGTTTATATGCAAAGCAGTAATCAGCTTTTGTCTGTGAAAGATGTTTCTACGATAGATGTATCAATTTATCCTAATCCTACTACAGATTTTGTGAATATAAGATCGGATAAAAAAGTGAAGAATATTCTTGTATATTCTTTAGACGGAAGAAAATTAAATGAGATAAAAGATTCTAGGGTGGATATGACCCCGTATCCAACTGGCATATATTTGCTGGATATTACACTGGAGGGAGGAACTCAATTTAAGCACAAGATCATTAAGAAATAATATGATATTTGTGAAAGTAAAAAAAGAGAAGTCATTTCGGCTTCTCTTTTTTTATCTAATGTATTGTTTTACTTCTTTAATCAGTCCTAAAATAAAATCTACAGGCAAATCCTCTTCCATATCAATTAAAAGGATTTTAAACTTCTTTCTGCCTTCCTGTAGAAGCAATGGATGATCTAGTTTATCCCCATGGTAGAAACTTATATAATGTTGCTTATGTTTTTTGCTATAGTAAAGGTAGCAGAGCATTTTCTTTTTATATTTAAAAAACGACAGACCAAAACTTAAAGTCTCAGTAATATTTTCTGTGTCGGATTCGAGGATTTTATTACGCAAAAAAAGAAGAGTACTTCTTTCAGGCTCATCAATTCTGTAGAAGTACTCTTGTATAGGATTCATTTTAAAATTTAATTTAAAAAGATTTAATCAAAATTCTGAAGCTCAACCAATTTATGATACACGCCTCTTTTAGCAATAAGGTCATGGTGTGTTCCCTGTTCCATAATATCCCCTTTTTCCATGACAACGATCCAATCTGCTTTCTGAATTGTTGAAAGACGGTGGGCTATCACTAAGGATGTTCTGTTTTCCATCATTTTTTCCAACGCATCCTGAACAAATCTTTCGGATTCTGTATCCAATGCCGAAGTTGCTTCATCCAAAATCATAATCGGTGGATTCTTCAATACGGCTCTCGCGATAGAAACCCGTTGTTTTTGACCTCCGGAAAGCTTTCCGCCATCATCTCCAATATTTGAATCATATCCATCAGGAAGATTGGTAATGAATGAGTCTGCATTAGCGATTTTTGCGGCTGCAATTACCTCTTCTCTTGTCGCGTCAGGCTTACCCATCAAAATATTATTGTAAACAGTATCGTTGAATAAAACAGACTCCTGAGTTACCATTCCTAACAGCTTGCGGTATTCTTTCAGTTTTAAATGTTTAATATTAACTCCGTCAATTAAGATTTCACCTTCGGAAACATCATAAAATCTGGCTAGAAGGTTCGCAATGGTTGTTTTTCCACTACCACTTTGTCCGACAAGCGCAACCGTTTTTCCTTTTGGAATAATCAGTGAGAAGTTTTTAAGGATTGTATGATCTTTATCGTAATAGAAACCAATATTATTAAATTCAATAGCATTATTTAGTGTAGAAACTGAAACAGGATTTTCTATCTCATCAATTTTTACATCGGCTTCAAGAATTTCCAACACTCTGTGTAAGGAAGCTTCTCCTTTCTGAACATTGGAAATAGATTGAGATAAACTTTTTACTGGAGGTAAAATCTGGAAGAACATTCCTAAAAATACTAAAAAGTCTTGCGGGGCAATACTGTGCTCTACAACAATTTGTTTTCCGCCATACCAAGCAATAATTAAGAAGGTAACAGACCCAAGGAACTCACTTATTGGCGAAGCCAATTCTTTCTTTCTCCCTAATCTTATTGAACTGTTAATCCATCTTTGCATAGAACCCATAAATCGGTTGTCCATGATTTTTTCAGCACTGAAAATCTTAATTACTTTTGAAGATTTTAAGGTTTCGTCAACAATAGAAAAAATAGTTCCCATTTCGTTCTGGGCTTCATGAGAATCTTTTTTAAGGCTTTTTCCAATCAATGCAATCATTGTTCCCATTACAGGTAATACCAGAAGTGAAAAAAGTGTTAGTTCAGTGCTTAACAAAAATAGACTTATTAATGTACTGATCAACATAAATGGGGCGTTAATCAATTCCACTAAACTTCCTAAAATATTACCTTCAACTTCCCCCACGTCATTAGACATACGAGACATCATATCTCCTTTTCTGCTTTCAGTAAAAAATGAAACAGGTAAAGCTAATACTTTACGATACATTTCTCCACGAAGATCTTTGGTAACACCTACACGATAATTAATCAACAGGAAAGATCCTAAGTATCTGAAAAGATTTCTCAACAAAAACATAAATGCTGTGATGACGCAGAGCCATGCCAAAACATTGAGAGTGCCATAATCATCAACTAAAGATTGAATATAGTAATTAGAATACGCTTTCAGGTATGGAAATAAATCTACAAGCTCTCCGGAATATACAGGTGCAGATTCAAAATCTTCACGCTTAATAGTGCCGAAAAGCATTCCTAGAACCGGCAGAATTGTTCCTAATGAAGCGATTTGAAATACAGAATATAAGAGGTTAAAGAATAAACTTCCGAAAATATATTTCTGGTGTGGTTTAGCGAATTTTAGTATTTTTTTATATTCGTTCATTCAATGAAAAATTGGATAGCAAAATTACGTAATTTAAACGATAAGACGTTTCTAATTGAAATTTACTTTGTCGTTATATTTTGGATTGAAGTTTTTAGGACTTATTTTCTTTAAAGTCTTCCCAAAATTATTGATAATTTGAATGAGATTATCAAAATCAACAACATGTAGATCGTCGCTTTCATTATGATAATGAGAAGCTTTCGTCATATCAACTGTTGAAAAAGAGTGGGCAATAATTTTCTTTTTCACAAAATTTACGTTGTCCGATCTGTAAAATAATTGTTCCGAAGCATAGGGGTCAGGATTGATCTTTAAGCCATTTACAGCATTTTTATTGAAAAGCTCATCAAGATCAGAAAATTCATCACCGGTCATGAATAAAGCATTTTTTCCGAACTGGGATTCTGTTGCCACCATTTCAAAATTAAAAAGAGCCGTCATATTGTTATAGATCTTGTCTAAAGCTTTATCTTCAGAAATAGCTCTTGAACCCAACATTCCTTTTTCTTCTCCGTTAAAAGCCATAAACACCGTAGAAAATTCGGGGTTTTCATTTTTAAAATAATCGGCAATTCCTACCAATGTAGTGATTCCGCTTGCATCATCATCCGCTCCGTTATAGATATTATCCCCACTTTTTTTGCTGGTTCCGATATGATCAAAATGCCCTGAAAAACCTAAATATTTATCTGTTTTTCCTTTCTTAATTCCACAAACATTATAAACAGTTTTTCCTTTATAGTTAAATGGAATCAGATAAGAATTTCCGGTGCAATATTCCAGGTTGTCTTCTTTGAAGAGCTTGGCTATATAATTGGCTGCGTTTTCATTTTCCTGGGTTCCGATTTCACGGCCTTTCATTTCATCAGATGCTAATGTTGCCAACACAGTGGTAATTCTTTCTTTTGAAACCTCTTGTGCAAAAGAAAAGAGAGAGAAAAGAGAGAAAGTAAGGTAAGTTAGTTTTTTCATTGTTTTAGATTTATTAAAATAATCTGTCGCAAGTTTAATAAAAATGTTGCACCTGAATTTCCGTTTTCCACAAAATACACAGATTTACAAATGATTACGTTTTTTTAAATTATAAATTAATCTTTGAAATATTTGCAATCTGCATGAGTTTAACCCATAAAAAAACAGCTCCCAATAAAGAAGCTGCTCTCACTCAAAAAATCGTTGTAAGGTTATCGAAGTCTGTCTACAGATTTTACGAGCCTCTCATCTTTCTTAATATAAATGTTTGCAATGAACAAACAGATAATCGCGATCAATGAAAAAATTGGCTCAATACCCTTCTCAGGAAACTGAATTCCTCCGGATAATTTTAGTAACCAGTAAATCAATATACCAATCAACAAAGCGTTTATAATGATGCTGATCGTATTCAGCAAAATTTGTCTTTTTCTGTTTTTAAAGCTGAACACACTCAGTAGTCCAACCAAAACAAGCACGATACAGGCGATATTAAGCACGGGAAAACTATCAGAAATGATAACATCTTGCCCTGTAACGAACAGAAACACAGCAGCTAAAACTGCTAAAAAAGTCCATATAGTCTGTATTCTTTGTAGCATTGAATATTAAATTCTAGGCAAAAATAATATAAATTTTGCACAATTCAAAAATAAGTGTAGATTTGCATTATACGAATGTACTTGAAAACAACAGTCACCGGACTTACTTTTCTTACTCACAATTAATTACATTTTTACATTAAATATGTTTAACATTGAAACGTTAAGGTCAAAATCCGTAACGGACTTGACTAAAATCTTAAAAGATTTAGGCGTTAAAGTTGCAAGAAACAGCAATGAGAATGATAAAATCTTTGCTATTCTTGACTTTCAGGCTTCCAACCCTAAAGTTGCTAAAGATTATTTCAACGCCACAGAAAGCAGTACAAATACTGAAGAGCCTCCTGCAGAGAAACCTGTAAAGGCACCTGTAAAAAAAGCTGCCCCTAAAAAGGCTGCTCCAAAACCTAAAGCTGAAGCCAAACCGCAGACTGAAGAAAAGGTAGAAGAAAAAGAAATTGTTGCAGAAGAACCTGTGAAAGCAGAGGATACAAAAGCTGAAATCAGTACTGAAGAGATATCTAATGAATCTGGCCCTGCTGCAAATGCTAAGAAGAAAAGAAAAAGACTTCCTTCAGCAAACACGGGAAACTCTGAAAATCCTCAGGAAAAAGCAGAAGTTCCTCATAATACAGAATCTCCAGAAACTGCTTCAGCAGACGAAAAGCCAACTTCTCCTCAACATCAGGCTAGACCTCAAAAAGGTCAAAATCATCCGCAAAACAACGGAAATCAACATAAAAACCAAAACCAACAGCACCACAACCAACATCAAAATCAGAACAGGCAGCAACAGCAGCAGCATTCTGAAAGAAATGAAGAACATCATGAACCGAAGAAGGAATTCAGTTTTGATGGAATGGTAAGCATTGAAGGGGTATTGGAAATCTTACCAGATAATTATGGGTTTTTACGTTCATCAGATTTCAGTTACATCTCTTCTCCAGACGACGTGTATGTTTCTACTGCACAGATCAGAAACTTTGGACTTAAAACCGGAGATACCGTAAAAGGGATTGTAAGATTACCCAAAGAAGGGGAAAAATATTTTTCTTTATTAAGACCAACCGAAGTTAACGGACGTGATCTCGCATTTATTAAAGATCGTGTTGCTTTTGAATATTTAACGCCACTTTTCCCTGAAGAGAAATTTAATTTAGCAGGAAGTGGATCTACGATTTCTACAAGAATTGTTGACCTGTTTGCGCCTATCGGAAAAGGACAGAGAGCAATGATCGTTGCCCAGCCAAAAACGGGTAAAACGATGCTGTTAAAAGACATCGCCAATTCCATTGCTTCCAATCATCCTGAAGTGTATATGATGGTTCTTCTGATTGACGAACGTCCGGAAGAAGTTACCGATATGGAAAGAAGTGTAAATGCAGAAGTAATTGCTTCTACATTTGATGAAGCGGCAGACAAACACGTGAAAGTGGCCAATCTAGTGCTTGCTAAAGCACAAAGAATGGTAGAATGCGGTCACGATGTTGTTATTTTGTTAGATTCAATTACAAGATTGGCAAGAGCTTATAATACCGTTACACCTGCTTCAGGTAAGGTATTGTCGGGAGGGGTTGATGCAAATGCACTTCACAAGCCAAAAAGATTCTTTGGGGCTGCAAGAAAGATTGAAGGAGGAGGTTCTTTAACGATTATTGCAACGGCTCTTATCGATACCGGGTCTAAAATGGATGAAGTTATCTTTGAGGAATTTAAAGGAACAGGAAATATGGAACTGCAACTGGATAGAAAAATCGCCAACAGAAGAATTTATCCTGCCATAGATTTGGTTGCATCCAGTACCCGTCGAGACGATCTTCTTTTAGATGAAGTGACTTCTCAGAGAATGTGGATTTTAAGAAAATATCTTTCTGAAATGAATCCGATAGAAGCTATGGAATTTGTGGATAGAAATATCAAAGGAACTCTAAACAATGAGGAATTCCTTATGTCTATGAATAAGTAAATTAATTTAATATTGTTAAGAAAAAGCACAAACTTTATGAGTTTGTGCTTTTTTATTGATTATGATATGAAGGAAAGGACAGTAGTTTTATAATTCTTTAACTTAATCTTTCTTTTTAAATTCGATTTTAGGATAAAATTTAATTCATTCTAAATCAATATATCAATGTTAAAGATTTATTAAAGTAATCTCCATTTTTTGAATATAGGTCAAATTATGGTTAAATTTGGATTAATAACATTAAAAATAAAATTATGTCATTTGAATTACCAAAACTAGGATATGCTTACGATGCATTAGAGCCAACTATCGATGCAAGAACTATGGAGATCCACCATACTAAGCACCACCAAGCGTATATCGACAATTTAAATAATGCAATCAAAGGGACTGATCTAGAAGGGAAAACTATAGAAGAAATCTGTCAGATCGGAACTGATAAACCAGCGGTAAGAAACAATGGTGGAGGTCACTTCAATCACTCTTTATTCTGGGAAATCTTAACTCCAGGTGGAAGTAATGAGCCTGTAGGAAATGTAAAAGCTGCTATCGAAGCTTATGGAGGGTTAGAAAAATTCAAAACTGATTTTTCTGATGCTGCTAAAACAAGATTCGGTTCAGGATGGGCTTGGTTAGTAAAAAATGCTGACGGTTCAGTTTCTGTTTCTTCTACTCCAAATCAAGACAATCCTTTAATGCCTGTTGCAGACGTAAAAGGAACACCTGTTTTAGGACTTGATGTTTGGGAGCATGCTTATTACTTAAACTATCAAAACAGAAGACCTGATTATGTAGCAGCGTTTTTCTCTGTTGTAAACTGGGATAGAGTTGAGGAATTATTTAACAAATAATTACTTACTGTTTATAAAATAAAAGGTTCAGAAATATTCTGAACCTTTTTTGTTATCTAATGACATCAGCTCCGGAAAGCCCGTTCATACGAAGTTTGTATTTCCAGCTGACATAAGCAAAAACCTGGTAGAATTTATATTCGAATTTAATTCCATAATTTTCTTTCGGATCGTAGTCAATAGACGATTCAATAATATTTCTGTATTTTCCTGAATAGTAATAAGAATTCCATTCATTAACTAGAAAAGTATTTTTTGTTTTTAAATAAGATTCTGAATATTGGCTTATCGGTTTTGCAACTGCATTTAAAAAATAGTCAAATTGAGTGTCTAATACAGTCAGATCCCATTCTCCATCTTCATTTTTTGAAGGTTTCATCTCAGATTTTTATTTATTATTTCTAGCTTCAGTCTGTGCAATACAACTGAAAGGAAAAAGTGAAATAATTATAATTAAAACTATATTTTTCATACATATAAATTTACATAAAAAAAGCACTCAAAATGAGTGCTTATCTGTATTTATTTTTTTATATATTCTTTCTGAACTATTGATACTGCTGGAAAGTGATCACTATATCCTCCGGTAAATCTATCTCCGTCCCAAGAACGTAAAGGATAACCTTTCCATTGTCCTTCTTTATTTATTAAATAAGGCGGAGCGTAAATTTCTGCTTTATAAATAGAATAAGTTGGAGTTATTTTTTCTGTAGAATATAAGTTTTTAGAAACAATAATCTGATCAAATAAGTTAGGAGCATCTCTATAAGCAAGAGAAGCAACTCCCGCTTTATATAATTTATACATTAAATTATAGTAAGGATATTTATCAGAAAGTTCACTAGGATCTCCTACTGCATTTAAATATTTTTTTAAACTCGGGCTTACAGGGTCATCATTGTAATCTCCCATTGAGAATAATTTGATTCCAGGATTTTCTGCTGTTACTCTATCCATTTCATTTTTTAAAGTAGTTGCTGCAGCATTTCTTTTAGCCTGAGATATAGCTTCTCCTCCTCTTCTGGATGGCCAGTGATTCATAAAGATCCCAACTTTTTCTCCATCCAATAATCCGATAGCTACTACAATATCTCTGGTATATTCTCTTTTTCCGTCTTCATCAAAAATTTTGATTTCTTTTTTATAAGAATTCTGTAAGGAAAATCTTGCTTTTTGATAAATGATAGCCACATCAATTCCTCTCGCATCATACGAATTAAAGTGTACAATCCCGTAGTTGCTTCTCGCTAAAGCGGGTTGTTTTATCAGATCTTCAACAACTTGTCTGTTTTCCACTTCAATAAGTCCGCAGATTGCAGGGTTATCATTCGTATATTGTCTTCCTAGCTCAGAGATTACTTTTGCTTCATTCGCTATTTTCTGATTATAAAACTTAGTTCCCCATCTTTTAGGACTGTTGGGAGTAAAATCATCCGCCAAAACTTGCTTACGGATAACTTTTTTACCAATTAAAAGGTCGTCACTCCATTCTCCTTTATAATCTTCAGTAGTTTCTAAAAACTTCAAAGAATCTAATGGTACACTTCTGTGAAATGCAGGGTTAGAAACAGCTAGCGTTCCGTTGATATAATCAGCAGAAGGAATAGTATCCCAAAGGTTTTCAACATTCAAAAAACCAATAGCGGCTCTTTTTACTTGTTTCTGCTGAGAAAACGTAAATCCAAAACAAAAAACGACAATAGCGATTAAATATTTTTTCATATTCTTAGTATTTTCAAAAAAATGAGGGGGTAAAAGTACTAATTTTATATAAGAAAAAAAGATTAAAAAAAATTAATAGATGTTTTTTTGTAATTAATTGTAAAATGGGGATATTTTTAGGATAATAATCATAGGTTAAGAAAAATTAATAGAATAAATTATTAAAAATGTTTGAGTTAATGAAAATAGTTCTAAATTTGTTGCCCCTTAATAAAAGAAGGAGTTTAAAAAAGTTTATATATGATTAAAAAACTATCCCTAATCTCTTTGTTTACTTTATTACCTGCATCTTATTACTTTGCACAAACTACTGTTTTTGCATACGTTAAGGATCAGGAAGGTAAGCCACTGGAGAGAGCAGAAGTGGATCTTGCACAGTCCGTAAATGATGTAACTGCGGATAAAATTGGATACTTCCAGTTTGTAGATCTAAAGCCGGGTCATTATCTCATTACGGTTACAAAACCAAACTTTGAGTCTAAAATTTTAGAGTTTGATGTAACTGCCGATGAGAAAAGAAAGAATCTAGGTGTTATAACACTTAGTAACAATGTAGGTTCATCAGATGCTGGTGTGGTTGTTGTTGATGATTCTGCAAGTGATACTGAAGACGGAGGTTCTGCAATGCAGCCCACAGTTGGTCTTTTAAGTTCAGGAAGAGATGCATTTCAGAATGTGTCAGCATTTGAATTAGGAGCTTACTGGTTCCGACCAAGAGGTGTAGACAACAGATTTGAGGATGTGTTTTTCAATGGTGTTCCAATGTCTAAAAATGATGATGGAAGAATTGACTTCAGCAATTGGGGTGGTTTGAATGATGTTACAAGATATCCATACGAAAACGTAGATAATATTACTCCTTCAGAATATACTTTTGGTAATCTGGGAGGTGTTGTTTATTATAATACAAGAGCTTCAAGCTATAGAAAACAGACTTCTTTAGCCTATTCATTTACAAATAGAAGTTACTTGAACAGAGCTTTGGCAACTTATTCTTCAGGTCTATCTAAAAAAGGATGGGCGTTTACTTTCTCCGGAAGTAGAAGATGGGGAGACAGAGCTATTATAGACGGTGTTTACCAGGATGCTTATGCATACTTCGGTTCAATTGAGAAGCAGTTCAGTGATAGACACTCGATCAACCTTACTGGCTTTGGTTCTCCTACCTATAGAGCTTCCAACTCTCCAAATACTCAAGAAGTATATGATATTATGGGAAAAAACTATAATTCATACTGGGGATGGCAAGATGGAGAAAAAAGAAACTCAAGAATCAGACACGTATTTGAGCCAATCTTTATGTTGACTGATTATTTAAAAATTGGTAAAAACTCTAATTGGGTCAATACAGTTTCTTATCAGTTCGGAAGCGATGCAAGAAGCAGGCTAGACTGGTTCCACGCAGCAGACCCGAACCCTACTTACTACAGAAAACTTCCTGGATACGGACTTTTAACAGAAGATGAGTTTAGAGCTCAGTCTCAGATCGACTGGAATGATTTGTATAGTGCCAACCGTCTTAATCTTAAAAATCCTGATGGATCAGACAGAGGTGCTGTTTATTCAGTTGTAGAAGATGTTAATAAAGATCAAACATTCAATTTCGCTTCTCACTTTGATACAAGATTAAAAGATAACTGGAAATTAAATATCAACTTCAATTATCAGAATCTAAGATCTGATAACTTCAGAAGAGTAAAAGATTTGCTAGGGGCCAATTTTGCTTACAATCAAAATGCTTTTGACGGAGATGTAAGCTACAACATTGATGATCCGAATATACAGGCAAAAGAAGGAGACAGAACTCAGTATTCTTATCTTCTTAGTAAAAACCATTATTCACTAAATGTTTCATCAGAGGTTGATTTCAGCAAATGGAATGTGGTGGCATCAGTTTTCTCTTCTTATTCAGAATCTTACAGAGAAGGAAACTACAGAAGTTACAGATTCCAGAATAACTCTAAAGGAAAAAGTGCGGTTTATGATGCTTTAGATGCAGGTATTAAAGCGAAAATCACTTATAAAATCAATGGAAAAAACTTTATTGTTTACGATGGAGCATTTTTCAGCTTAGCACCAACATTTAATGAGATCTACATCAACCCGAGAACTGTAGACTTCTTAACTCCAGGAGTTAGAAATCAGGTGATTAACTCTAATGATTTGAGCTATATTATGAGAGGTCAGATCTTAAAACTGAGACTTTCAGGATTCTTAACCACCATCAGCAATGCTACGGAAATCTCTAGATACTATGCCGATGTACAAAGTGGTTCTGGAACTGCTTTAAGTACTTTGGTAAACGAAGCGATGAGTAATGTAAACAAAAGATACATAGGAGCAGAGCTTGGTTTTGATGTAAAAATACTTCCTACATTAAATGCAACTGGTGTTGCAAGTGTTGGAGAGTACAAATACACAAGTGATGCTGATGTTTCTACGTTTGATGATATTAACCGTTTTAGAGGAGAAGACTTCTGGAGAGGAAAAGCACAGATTAAAAACTATAAAGTAGCGGGAACTCCTCAAAAAGCATTCTCTTTCGGATTAAAATATAACTCTCCAAAATATTGGTGGATTGGAGCTTCTGCCAACTATTTGATGGATCAATATGTTGATATTTCTGCATTGAATAAAACTCCTTATTTCTATACAGATGCAGGCGGAAGTCCTATTGAAGCAGCGACTCCGGAACTTGTGAAGCAGCTTACAGCTCAGCAGAAGTTTGATGATCAATTTATGTTAAATGCGAATGCCGGAAAATCTTTCGTTTTCGGAAAATACAGAATGGGAATTAGTATTTCTGTAAATAATATTCTAAACAACAGAAATTATGTAACCGGAGGTTTTGAACAGGGTAGGAATGTAAACTTTGATGATGCACTTGCAGATTCTCAAAGAGCGAGACCTTATTTTAGTCCAAAACTTTGGTATGACAAAGGAATCACTTTCTTTACTAACGTTTATTTAAGATTCTAAAAAAAATATTATGAAAAAATATAATTCAATTTTAAAATATATTTTCGTTGTTATAACTGCCTTATTCATTACAGGCTGTGTGCACGATGATAAATATGACGCTCCTAACCTGGATGATTATCAGTGTAGAAACGCAAGTTATTATGAAAATTCGGCTAACGGATTCACAAAATGGACGTTACATGATTTAAAATTAAAACCACAAAGCCAGGCTATTAATGATAATGCTTACGTTGAAGGATATGTATCTTCAACAGACGAAACAGGAAATATCTATAAAACCATTTACATTCAAGATGATCCTGCCAATCCTACAGAAGGTTTGACAGTAAGTGTGGATATGATAAGTACATATACTAAATTTCCTCAAGGATCTAAAGTATACATTGAACTAAAGGGTCTTGCGCTTTCAACATATGGCAGTGTTGTGCAACTAGGAATGATCACAGATACAGGGACAAGAATTCCTGAAAAATATGTTCCTTCTCATATTTATAGAGATTGTAGCGTAAAAGCGACTATTGTTCCTAGAGTAATGACATTTGCTCAAATGGTTACTGCAAATGATAAATACATCGGATGCCTTATCCAAGTAAACAATGCTGAGTTTGACAGCAAAGTCTTGTGTATGAACTATGCACCGGATGCAACAACAGTAGACAGGGTAATCAGAGATAACAGTACTACAACTACAAGAATTGTAAGAAACAGTGGCTTTGCTTCTTTTGCAAATCAGATAATGCCTTCTGGAAATGGTAAATTTGTAGGAATTTACAGTAAATACAACTCTACTTATCAATTATACATCAACAGAGTTTCTGATCTTGAGATGAATAAATTCCCACGTCTGGATGGAATCACGGCAGATCCTTGTAAATTCAGTGATACGGGGCTGACTCAAAAGACGATTGCTGACGTAAAAAAACTTTACATATCAGGGAACTGGAATCAGATTACAGGAGACTTTTACGTAAAAGCTCAGGTAACTGCCAATGATGAAACAGGAAACCTGTACAAATATGTTTATATTGAAGATGTTACTGGAGGTCTTAGATTTAATGTTAACAAAACGAATCTTTACCAGGACAACCGTTTCAGAGTAGGAAAAGATATTTACATTAAATTAAAAGACTTATATGTAAGTAATGTAAACGGAGAAATACAACTAGGAGACTTATATAATGGAGGGATTAACTTTGGGGGTATTGATGAATTAAATATTTACAAAAAGGTTTTCGATGGAAATGCTCCGATAAGAGATGTATTGCCTACTGAAAGAACAATTTCTCAGCTTACAAGTGCGGATGTAGGAAGATGGATCAAATTAAGAGGAGTACAGTTTATAGATTCGGATTTATATCAGCCTTATGCTTCTGGTGCTAGTACAACAAACAGAACATTAACCGATTGTACCGGAAAAACAATTGCTTTAAGAACAAGTAATTATGCAACATTTGCAGGAAAAGATGTATCGGGAGGAAAAGGTGATGTTTATGCTATTTTAAGTGCATTTAATGGTACTTACCAACTATGGATTCCATATCAGATCAATGCGAATTTAAACAATCCGAGATGTGATGGTAGTACATATGTTCCATTATCGACAATTTATGGAGATGATTTCTCTTCAGGCTTGGCAAACTGGACTACGGTAAACGTTACAGGAGCAGAAGTATGGACTATTTCTAATCAAGGAAATTCAGGAAACAATTATGCTATGATGAACGGTTACGCTTCCGGAAATAAAGTTAATGAAGACTGGTTGATTTCTAAAGAAGTAAGTCTGGTAGGAAAGACAATGGCCTTTGCTTCCTTTACTTCAGATGTAAGATATACAGGAAATGCTTTACAGGTATATGCGACGGATAATTATACAGGAACACCTTCTACAACAACATGGACATTACTTCCGGCAACACTGGATACTAATACTGCAGCATATGGAGATTGGGTAAGTTCTGGAAATATAAACTTAAGTGCTTTCTTAGGTAAAAACGTAAGAATTGCATTTAAATACACTTCTACGACTTCTGCGGCAGCTACTTGGGAAGTAGATGACTTCAAGATTAAAGGTAAATAATAAATAGCTTTAAAAAAATAAAAAACGGTAACTCTGATTGGGTTACCGTTTTTTTACTTATTTTACATTATCCTTTATAATTAAGCTTAATATTGTATTTATTATACAGTCAAATCTTCATTAACTATTTTTATTGATAATTACTTAGGTCACCCATCTTTTTCGAGTAACAAGTTTATTTATATTTTATCAGACAAAAGAGATAAATGTTTCTTTACTATTATTTGTAAGTATAAGTGAGGGGCTTTTTATAATGAAGTAATTGAAGACAGGCATATAATATAGATTGAAACTGAAATGACAGGTCATCCTACTCATTTATATTGATCAAAAAATAAAATACGACACACTTTGTCGTATTGCTGTAATATTTTTGTTGCAGTAATAATATGGCATCTTAAAAAATACCCCTAAGGAGATAGAATTAACAATTATTTCATTATAAATCTAATCTATGTGAACTAAAAATAATATTTTGCAACGTTTTAAAGAATTAATAACAAAAACTTAAATAAACTTGAGATGAAAAAACTCTATATAGGTGCATACCTTCTATGCACAGTTCTGAGCCTATCCGCTCAGGAAGTCCTATGGCAGAAAGACATTAAATCTAATACCCAGGATTTTCTAAGCCAGGTGACTCCCACCGTAGACCTTCAGTACCTAATTACCGGAAGCTCCATTCAGTCTAAAAGCCTGTCGCAAGAAGCCGGCAGCCAAAAGCAGAACAACGGTTACGATTTCCATCTCGTAAAACTCAACCAACAGGGCGAAGCCGTCTGGGAAAAATACTTTGTAGGCAAGAACCATGATTACCTTTCAGCATCCCTTTCCACTCAGGATGGAGGCTTTGTTCTCGCAGGAACTTCCTATTCAGGCAAAGGGCTAGACAAAAAAGACGACTCCAAAGGAGGCTCCGATATCTGGCTTATCAGAATCAATGAATTCGGAGACGAATTATGGCAGAAAACCATTGGAAGCACTTCCGATGAAGAAGCCAGAGCAGTCATTCAAACCACCGACCTAGGATTCTTCGTAGCAGGAAACGTTCAAAACTCCGCGCAAGGTTACGGTTCCAAAGATGTTCTTGTCATTAAACTAGACAAAGACGGAAAAGAAATCTCCCAGCTTATTTTAGGCGGAAAAGGCTTAGATGAAGTAGAAAAAATGATTCCCACCAGAGACGGAGGAGTTTTATTAGGAGTCTATTCAAGGAGTTCCGAGGTTCGAGGTTCGGGTTCCGGGTTACAGAATTCGGAGACAAATTTCGGTACTGGTAGTACTAGCCCGAATCCCGTATCCCGTTATCCAAAAAACACCAATAATCAGGGAGAAGGCGATTACTGGATCATTAAACTCAGCAAAGACGGCAAAGTAGAATGGGAAAAGAACTATGGAGGAACAGGAGACGATCACTTAAGAACCATGGCGATGACCACTTCAGGCTTTATCATAGGAGGAGAAAGCCGCTCAGAACGTTCAGGCAATAAAACCATAGGTATAGAAGAAGGAACGGATCTATGGCTAATTTCATTAAATGAAAGAGGTGAAGAAATCTGGCAGAAATCCTACAACTTCAAAAACAGAGATGTTTTAATGGGAATGCATGTCATCTTAGGCCATAATGAAAGAGAAAAGAATAAAGACCTTACCAAAGGAATATTACTCGGAGGCTATACCCAGGCAGAAGGCAGGATAGAAACCGATGATGAAACCTTCTGGATGCTGTATGCAGATGAAAATGGTAATGAACAATGGAGAAAACACGTAAAAGGAGAATCCAGAAAAAAAGAAGAAAGGTTAGCAGACATTAAACTAAACAGGGACGGCTCTATTATTCTGGCAGGAACCAGTGCAGAGGAATTAGGGAAAGAGAATTGGAAGATTGTAAAACTCGGAGATCAGCAGGTAGACCAGCTCATCGAGAAGCAGGATATCAAAATCTATCCGAATCCCGTATCCGATTATGCGTATGTGGAGATTGGATTTGATTTCAAGGAAGCGGATATTACGATGTATGATATGTCAGGAAGACAGCTTCAACAAATAAAGACCAAGAATAAGGTCACCAAGATCAATACCCAGCCATTGATACAGGGAGCTTACCTGGTTACCATAAAAACGGATACCAATAAAACTGCGAATGCTAAATTGATTAAGAAATAAAGAAATGAGAAAAATATATATAGTAGTAGCTATTATTGTATGTGGTAATTTATTTTCACAAACAATAGTAGAAGGAGATGGTGAAAAAAAAGAAAGTACTCTTAGCAAAAGTATAGAAGAGGAAGAAAATGTAAAAATACCTTTATATACTATAAGGGTAGGAAACCTTATTTATCCGGTGGAGCTTTCTTATAATATGTCCGGAATTAAAGTAGATGATGTAGCTTCAGATGTTGGATTAGGGTGGATATTAACTGATTCATTTATAAATAGAGAAGTTTATGATAAAAAAGATGTAGATGAAACAGGAGATGGTCTTCCTCCATTTTGGAATATACCCAACTCATCTTTTAATGGATCTCAATATGTAATGACTGGACATAGACCCGCATTTGAAAATCAAAAAGGTTTTCAAAAAGTTAAAAGTAATCATATTATTGAGCACTATAATACAAATATAGGTAAGCTAGATCATGAGCCAGATATTTTTAACGCTTTTATGCCTAATAATCAAACCTCATTTTACTATCCAATATCTTTATATGGTGCAAAAGAACTATATAATAAAAATTCTATTATTAATCAAGAGATAGAAGAATTGTTTGTTAATTATACTGCGGCATCTGTTTATTCAACACCTAATGTATATCCACCAGGACAAATTAGCCAAAATAGATCGTTTTTTGATTACAAGAATTTTACAGTGAAATTAGATAATGGCATTGAATATTATTTTTCTGATATCGATTATGTGCATGAACCTAGCTTTAGAAAAAGACCTCTGGCACCTAGTGTTTATATGTTACAAAAAGAAGATATATTTAATCCTCCTAATATTGAAAAGTGGCATATCTCAAAAATAATGGATCCCATGACCACCGAGGAAATTAATTTTATATATGAAAATTATACAACAGAAGAGGCTGATAATAAGGTTTACGCAACTAATTTTGATGCTCAAAACAAACCTTACTTAAGAGGGGGAACATTTTCCAGATTAACTTATAAACCAGGTCTAGACTATATTACAAATGATTGTTATATTTTTAGTGATGATGATAATAACTATTTAAATAGAACATATAAAAGATATATTCAAAAGAAAAGATTAAAAACAATTGCTTTTAAAAATGGAACCGTAAATTTTGAATATGGATTAAATAGACAGGATTTTAAAAATGGAAAGGCATTAACAAGAATTGAAATAAGGAATAAGGAAAATAAAATCGTTAATAGTTTTGACTTTACTTATAGCTATTTTAATTCAGAACAATATAGAAATGAGTACAGTAAAAGATTGAAGCTGGAGTCTGTAACTTTTATAGACGGTGGAAAATATTCCTTTGAATATTATGAAAATGATAAAATTCCACAAATAGGAAGTTTTAATAAAGATTTCTTTGGTTACTGCAATACATCTAATGATGATTTTATTAATGCTGACGATCTTATTTCTAAAGATTTGGTCCTTCCTAAATATTATTATTATCCGGATAAATTTGAATATTCATTATTGCCTTATGACATTAATGGACAGCAAAGATTTTCATTAGGAGGGATTATTAATAAAGAGCCCAATGATCTGGCAAAAACATGGTCTTTAAGAAAATTAACTTATCCGACTAAAGGTTATACTATTTTTGATTTAGAAACTAACACATTTAATTTATGGGGTACAACTGTTAAAGGACCTGGTGTGAGAATAAAATCAAAGACAATATTTGAATCAGCGAATGATCCACATCCTAGGATCTTAAGCTTTAACTATAATTTGCCTGATGGAAAAAGTTCCGGCATATTATATAATATTCCTTTAGTAGGATATCCTGTGAAAAAATTCTTTACGTCTTATGTAGATGATTATGGAACATTATTTTCAGCAGGAGCAAGTTTTAATGGTGAGCCGGATTTATATCAGCGTTTTTTTCTATATCAAAATCCTTCTGGAGGAAAATCACAAATAAAGTATTCATTAATAGAGAAGGATGAACTCAATAAAAGAACCATAAATCAATATGAAACGAAAGTAAGTCGATCCAGAAGGCATTTCAGACCTTTTTATCCGAATAATGGGATCAATGATTTTGGTATACACTGTATATCTGAATTTTTATATACTAATAGCGCTGTGGGTATTGATAATACTAATTTTATAAATCATTATTTGATCAATTCTAAGTTATATGAAGGAAATAACATTGTTAAAGAGACTCAAAAAATCTATAAAAACAATAGCAATAAAGACAGTATAAATGACAGTCCAAATGCTGCTTTTTTTCATAGTAATTTTGTTAGAAATGCATTTACGCATTTTAAAGCGGACCCAGTTTTTGATTATAATAATTTAATGCAAACTGATCGGGAGTATTTTACTAGAAGTAATTATTTAATAAATGAAATAGAAAAAGAATACTTACAAAATGGTGAGATCATCAAAAAGAAAGGATATGCCTATACAAATACTGCTGCAGGTAAAGATCCTGTTTTAATAGGAGTAGGTACTCAAGATAGTTTAGGAGATTCTTATGAAACAAAACTATTTTATGCAACAGATCAATACACTTCTCTGGTAAATGCAAATTTAATAGGAGAACCTATTGGCCAGCAAAAATTAAAAAATAATCAACAATTATCTTTTTCAATAAATGAATATGACAATAATAATAACTCAGTATTTCCTGTCGGTATTATGAGTATGAGTCGTTTTCAAAACCTAAAAAATAATATTAAGTTTGACTATTATGATGATAAAGGGAATTTGAGAGGCTATAGAAAAGCAGATGGAACACCTGTTTCAATAATTTTAGGATATAATCAAACTTTACCTATTGCTATTTTAGAGGGAATCACTTATGGTGCTTTGCTTCAAGAAATATACTATACTCAAACAGGAACTCCTGTTTCAGATATTAATGACTTAGATATTGTGCAATTATCAAACCAAGATATAGATAGTGCTTCGGAACAAACATTAATTCAAAAACTAGATGAGTTTAGAGTTAACCCAATGTTTGATGGATATCAATGTAGGATTACCACGTTTACTTACGATACATTAATTGGAGTAACTAGCAAAACTCTACCGTCAGGTGCTAGAGAGGTTTATAAATATGATAGTACTAGCCGGCTTGAGAAAATACTAGATAAAGATGGTAATATAATAAAAGAATATAAATATAATTATAAACAATAATTTTTTAGAATTGCTATGAAAAAACATTTATTAATATTAAGTCTATTGTTTATAACTGTATTATCATATAGTCAAACATTTACTGAAAATTATGTGCAGACGAAGATTTATTTAGAACCAACAACTAATGCAAATACCACTAATGTAAAGAAGAATGAAAATATTCAATATCTTGATGGATTAGGTAGACTCAAACAGACTGTGAATGTTAAAGGTTCTCCAACGCTAAAAGATATAGTTACTTATTTTGAATATGATGAATATGGAAGGCAAGCAAAGCAATATTTGCCGGTACCTCAATCAGTAAGTCAAAATGGGAATTACTATACTTCTCCTCTTGCTGATGCAAATATTTTTTATGGATCTGAAAAGATTTTTTCAGAAAAAATCTTCCAGAATTCTCCATTAGATAAATTAGTTCAGCAAATACAAGTAGGAAATGATTGGGCCACTAAACCTATTAATTATAATTATGCTGTTAATACAAATGCGGATGCAGTAAGAGAGTTTAAAACGGCTACAACTTGGGGAACTGGTAATACTACTGAATCAACAGTTAATATTTCCACTAATTTCAATTATGGTCCAAGTGTATTATATAAGAAAATTATAGATGATGAGGATAGTAATAGGACCATTGAATTTAGTAATAGTTTAGGACAAGTTTTATTAAAAAGAAAAGTTATTAATACTACAGAAAATGCAGATACTTATTATGTTTATAATGAATATAATCAATTAGCTTTTGTATTACCTCCGAAAGCCGTGTTTGCCTTTATTGATGAATATGGAGCTGGTATTGATGATTTTATCCCAACCTCTATATTAGATGATTTATGCTATCAATATAAATATGATGAATGGGGGAGATTAGTAGAAAAAAAAGTTCCGGGAAAAGGATGGGAATATTTCGTTTATGATAAACAGGATAGACTCGCATTAGTTCAAGATGCTAAACTAAAAGAAGAAGGGAAATGGCTCTTTACTAAATATGATCAATTTAATAGACCTCTTTATACCGGCCTTTTTAGCAGTAATGATGGTAGGGTTCAACAACAAGCTAATTTAGAAAGTATAGTAAAAAATAATGAAAAAAGGGCCTCATCAAGTTGGAATAATAGTGGGATAGATAACTATTACACAAATACTGCTTATCCTAATAATAATTTGAAGTTATTAACCATTAATTATTATGATACATATCCACCTTTACTATCTGGGGTAACTTTACCTCAATATATTATTAACACTAATCAAACTGTTCTTGGAGATGACCCTCTTCAAAACAATAATATGAGTACTAAGAATTTATTAGTGGCATCGTATATAAAAAATATTGAAGATGATAATTGGACAAAGAATTATACATGGTATGATAAAAAAGAGCAAATTATCGGAATACATTCAATTAATTATCTGGGAGGGTATACTAAAATTGAAAGAGAGCTGGATTTTATTGGTACTATTCTGCAAAATAAAACATATCATAAAAGGTTAAGCAGTGATTTAGAACGTGTAATTGTAGAAAGTTTTGAATATGATAATCAAAACAGACTTAAAAAACATTGGCATAATGCAACCGGAACTCCTGAGCTTTTGAGAGAAAATACCTACAATGAAATATCAAAGATCATAAATAAAAAAGTGGGGGGTACAGGTATAGTTCCTTTACAGAGTATCGATTACCAGTACAACATACGAGGATGGATGACTAAGATTAATGACCCACAAAATTTGAATGGAAAGCTATTTGGATATGAAATCAAATTTCAAAATCCTGAAAATGGAGCTGTCTTTCCCGCAAAATATAATGGAAACATCTCTGAGATAGACTGGAGAACGTCTAATGGAAATATTTTAAAAAGATATAATTATAAATATGACGGTTTAGATAGATTAAGAGATGCTGTGTATGAGGAACCGTTAGCCACAGTACCTAATACAAATGGTTATGGTGAATCTGTAACCTATGATTTAAATGGAAACCTAAAAAGTTTAAAAAGATTTCATGGTATTACTACTACTCCATTACTGATAGATGATCTTGATTATAATATTTATAAAGGAAATCAGTTAATTAAGGTTGTTGATAATAGTAATAACAGTATAGGCTATCCTTCTACAAGTGGAAATAATATTGCCTATGATGTGAATGGTAATATGATCAATCACATTGATAAAGGAATTACCACAATAGATTATAATTATTTAAATCTTCCAATTTCCTTAAATCTTGCAAATCCTGGAATACCAACTTCACCTGCTATATTAAACTATAAATATAGAGCAGATGGAATCAAAGTTGAAAAAAAATATAGTTATTTTAATCCTAGAGCAGGTCAATATATTACAACAACAGTAGACTATCTTGATGGTTTTCACTACAATGCGGGAGCGTTATCTTTTGTTGCCACGGCTGAAGGTTATTTTGATTTTACAACTGATCGATATGTGTATCAATACAAAGATCAAGTAGGGAATATTAGACTATCCTATTATAAAGATATGTTTGGAGGAACTGCAATTGACAAGGAAACAAATTATTATCCATTTGGACTAGAATATTTTGGGGCTAATGGAACATATCCTTTAAACAGAAGCTATTTTTATGGTTTTCAAGAACAAGAAAGGCAAGAAGAAACAGGATGGAACTCTTTTAGATGGAGAAACTATGACCCTTCAATGGGAAGATTCTTTAATGTAGATCCACTATCAGAAAAATATGCTTATCAATCACATTATAATTTTTCAGAAAATAGAGTCGTTAACTCAAGAGAACTGGAAGGGTTAGAAGCTGTAGATAATAATGATGTAGATTTTGGATCGTTTGATGGCAAAAAAAATTCTCGTTCAGAATTGGCATGGAATAAAACAGATAAAGAAAATGATAAGAATAATGAAGCGGGAATACCAAGGGTAGATTTACCAATGTCTTGGTCGAATCAGGATTTAGGTTTCAACAAGGATATTTCAAAAGAAAATGATAATGACAACGGAGATCGTGATCTCAGTTGGTTAGGAATTGAAAGTAAACAGAAATTTCAAGACAATCTAGAAGAATATAATAAGTGGACTAAGGAGCAAGGTGGAGATAAAATTGAGAGAGAGGCTTATTGGTTCTTTGGAGCTTTTTTTGCAGCACCATTTGTTTTACCTCAAATAGCGACTTGGACTGGGGTTTCTGCTAATACTTATTTGGCTGAATCACTTATCAGAGGAGCCGTCGATGTGACAGTTCAAAGTAGCATTAATGGGAAGGTAAACGCGACACAAACATTTATAAATGCATTTGTTGGCGGCGGCGGCGGCAACCGTGAGGCTTTAATTAAAGTTGTAAGCTCTGCATCTAATGTTGCTCTTAATGCAGTTAATAATTCGACCAATGGTACCTATACAAGTGTTTCAAATGGGGCAACAAGAGGAGTTGCTTCTTTATTAATTATGACTGCCGCAAGCCAAGGGGGAGTGAATAATACAGCCGGTTCAGTAATATATGAAGGGATAGCACAAACCTTAGGTACCACAGCTGATAATGTAATTGATAAGCAGGTACCAAATAAAGAGGCACCAAATAAATAAGTGTTTATAATTTAATATCAATTTATATATTTAAACAATCCACTAACATACTATTGTTAGTGGATTGTTTATTTTACTGTTCTACTTATTACAATAAAAAATTATTTTGCACTTACTTTCAAATTTTTAATTGAATAAATATTCAAATTGTTTACACATTTTCTCATACATAACGGGGTAATTATTTAAAAGCATCCTCACTATAAGAAATTTCATTTTTAGTATATTAAAAGCGATATCGAATTTGAAGTGAGGGAAATCATTAATTCTTACAGATAGAATAGATTTTACGGATAATAAAAGGCACATAAAATAAAAAACCAATGCAATTGCAGTGGTTTTTTATTTAAATTATCTTTTTTAAAAAGAAACTTCATTCACTTCTTTTCCTCTTTGGAAATTCATGTTTTTCTGTTTTCCTTTATAAGCAATGGTAACAAGGTTTATTTGCTTTGGAAAGGCGTTTAAAAGTATCGTGTTTTTTATTTTTAAATCACTGATATCCGAAACTCCTCCGGTTTCAAAATAAACCCACACCGTTTCTCCACTTACCTGACTTCCTGTAAAAGTTATTGTCTTAGGAGAGCCGTTGACGTACACGTCAAAATTGTTATTTACATATTTTTTTACTTCTGCTTCAAATCCAGCGGTATTAGGGTTTATTTTAATAGCATCTGAAATATGATTAGTATTCATTTTTGTAGTAAACTTCAATGTCTTGCTTCCTTCAATATAATCCACTTTTGTCATCGAAGAGAAAAACTCTACATACATAAAACTCATTAACATAAAAAATGTTAAAATCCCTGATATATATAAAAATTTTTTCATCTTAAATAATAGATTTATAATCATCTTTTTTGGTATAAGTCACAAATAATATGCCAATTAGAAATTTACGTTTACAGAATACTTATCGTAGAAAGCTTTAATATGTGCTACTGCTTCGTCTGCCGTATCCACAACCCTGTAAAGATCCAGATCAGCCTCAGCAATCATTCCGTCTTTTAAAAGTGTTGCCTTAAACCAATCCAATAATCCGCTCCAAAATTCAGTTCCTACCAATACAATCGGGAATTTTCCTATTTTCTTAGTTTGAATTAAAGTTAAGGCTTCCGTTAGCTCATCCAAAGTTCCGAATCCACCGGGCATTACTACGAACCCCTGAGAGTATTTTACAAACATTACTTTTCTTACAAAAAAGTAATCAAAATTCATCGAATACGACTTATTGATATAAGGATTGAAATGCTGTTCAAAAGGAAGATCAATATTCAGGCCAATAGATATACCTTTTGCATTAAAAGCACCTTTATTTCCGGCTTCCATAATTCCAGGTCCGCCTCCTGTAATAATTCCGAAACCTATTTTGGTGATTTTTTCAGCAATATCCACCGCCATTTGATAATATTTGCTTTCCTGCTTTAATCTTGCCGAACCAAATATAGATACACAAGGTCCTATTTTGGCTAGTTTTTCGTAGCCATCTACAAATTCCGCCATTACTTTAAAGACCATCCAGCTGTCTTTCGTAATGGTTTCATCCCATTTTTTTTGCTTTAAACTGTTGTGTAATTTAGTTTCGTTAACATCAAATTCCGGATTTACAAGACTTTCATCTCTTTCATTCATTTCCATGGCAATTATTTAAAATGTTTCTCGGCTTCTGTTACAGATTCGGGTCTTCCCACATCGATCAAAATGCTGTCATGCACAAAACCATGTATATGTTCCGTATGCATAAGATCCAAATACTCCTCCATTACAGAAAACTTGCCGGTTCTTTTTATTTTATCAAAAATACTTGGGTTTATGCAATGAACACCACTAAATGCTAATGCTTTAAACCCTTTATTAAATTCAGCGAGCCTTTGTTCTCCGGTTTGTACATTTAGCCATCCTCTTAATACCAATTCGTCATTAAAAAGCAGTTTTCTGGAGCTTTCCCGATCTGAAACTGCTAAAGTAGCAAAATCTTTTATCTTTTTATGATAATTCACCAGTTCATCGATATTGATATTGGTTAAAATATCCGCATTCATAATCAGAAAGTCTTCTCCATGATCCAGGAATTTTCTTGCAAAAATCAATCCGCCTCCTGTTTCTAGCAGTTCTTCGGATTCGTCGGAGATTTCAATATGGCACCCGAAATTATCATTGATTTTTAAAAAATCAACAATCTGATTGCCAAAATGGTGAATATTGATAACAAAATCCTTTATTCCGAAACCTTTAAGATAATTGATGTTTCTTTCCAAAAGTGGAATTCCGTTTACCTTTGCCAAAGCTTTAGGGTGATGATCAGTGAACGGCTTTAGTCTTGTTCCTTTTCCTGCTGCGAAAATGAGAGCTTTCATATTTATGTATAATGAGTAATTGGTAATGAGTAATTGTTGATAAGCTATCTAAGTAATGAGGTTAAAAAATATTACTTATTGCACATTGCTCATTACTTATAATTAAGTTGATGCTGTTCATCATGATGAAGGCTGATTTCCACTTTTTCACCATATTTTTCTTCAATAAAATGAGCAATCTTTATTGCAGAATACACTGATCTGTGTTGTCCTCCAGTACATCCGAAATTGATTTGCAGGTTTTCGAAACCACGCGCAACATAATTGTCAATTGTGATAGATACAAGTGATTTGATGAGCTCTAAAAATTGTGGCATTTCAGTCTTTGTTTCAAGGTATTCCTGAACGCCAATATCATTTCCTGTCTGACTTTTATATTCTTCAATTCTTCCCGGGTTTAGAATTCCACGGCAATCGAAGGTAAAACCACCTCCGTTTCCTGAATTATCCTTTGGAATTCCTCCTTTTTTATAAGAAAAACTGTGAATGTCTATGTGTAGCATTTTTATATTTTAATAATTAAAGTTTAATTAAATTTTACCATTAAGGTATTAAGATAGTTAAGAATGTATTATTCCGGTAAAAGATTAAGATATTCATTTACCAAGGGTTTCATAGATTGCTTTTATAATTCAAATTTATTTTAAAATCTCTTCAATTTTTAACTTGGTTTTTTCCAAACTTAACTGTTCAATCACTTTTTTTAGCTCAGGATATTCTTTCATGTGATCCCAATTTTTAGAAAAATCAGAGATATTTTCAATTCCTTTTTCAATACTTGCAATGAAATGTTGTTTTTTCTGGATTAATCCTCTAAAGCCATACGCTCCTAAAACCTGTAAAAATCTCATCAGCTGAATGGGTTTTACCGACTCTTTTAGTTGAGCTTGAATTTCTTTATTTTCAAATTGTTGAATATAAAAATCGAGCATTTCATTCTTAAAATCTTCAGGAAAGTTTGCCTTTGCCTGAAACAGAAAAGAAATTACATCATACATTAAAGGCCCTTTCATGGCTGACTGATAGTCGATAAACGAAACATTATTATGTTCATTCACCATAATATTTCTTGCCTGGAAATCGCGGATCATTAAGCCTTTCGGTTCCAATTGCTCGATAAGCGAAACGATTGCTTTAAATTCTTTTAAGAGTGTCGATTTATGATATTCCAATTCAAGAACATCGGCAACAAAATTCTTAAAATAATACAGGTCATGCGTTACAGGTAGTTCATCATACCGTTCATATTCAAAGGTTTTGCTGTAATCTATTTTTTTCTGTGTAAGTATCTGAAGCTGATAAAGATTTTCTAGAGTCTTTTGTACCAAATATTTAACATTTTCGGACAACCCTTCCTGGGTGATGATTTCGGAGAGTGTTTTTTCGCCTAAAAATTCCTGAACATACAGTTTTCTGTCTTCTGAGATAGCAAGAATGGCAGGAGTGTTCAGATGTAGCTCTGAAAAAACTTCAGAGTAATAAAAAAAGCTTTCATTCTCCTGAATATTTTCGTTATAAGTGATAATGTATTTGCAGTTGTCAGATTGAGCCCAAAAATTTACCCTTGCAGAACCGCTTTGAGCCAAGGTGATGAATTCAGAAGATTTTTTACCAAGATAGTTTTCAAAAAATCGTTTAGCGTTTTCAGAAATCATAATATGAAACAAATATACTAAATTACAGTCTAATTTTTATCTTTGCACTATGCTAAAGGATTTCAAACCGGTATTAAGCATTTTATTACGTTTCATCATCATTTATCTGGTGTTGTTATTTGCGTATCAGTTTTATCTGAATAGCTTTAAAGAGACCGGGCTTGATCCTTTTTCTCGAATGGTTGCAGAGCAGGTGAGACTTGTTCAGAATGTATTAGGCTATCCTACGATGTTATATGATGATATAAAAGAGGAGCAGGTTTGGTTTCACGTAAAAGGAAACTATGTCACAAGAATGGTTGAAGGATGCAATGCTGTTTCGGTAATGATTCTCTTTGTTTCTTTTATTTTTGCCTTCTATAAAGGAATTAAAACGTTTGTTTTTGTAATTGCAGGGCTGATTATCTTGTATATAATGAATTTTTTAAGGATTGTAGGATTAAATATTGTTGTATCAGACTATCCGAATTACAGTAAAATGGCTCATGATTACATATTCCCTGCGGTTATTTATGGGACAGTGGTTTTGCTTTGGTTAGTATGGATTAAATGTTTTGCCTTAAAAAATGAAAATACTTAGTTGGTTTCTCGTAATAGTAGGGATTTTTGGTCTTATAGGTGTGAGAATGCTTGAAGATACTTTATTCTATGATCCCTTTCTTGGTTATTTTCATGAAGCAAATAAAAATATAAATTTCCCTTCATTTGAATGGAGAAGATTAATTTTTGGACATCTTTTTAGATTTATTTTAAATCTTCTGTTTTCCTGTTTAATTATTCAGTGTCTCTTTAAAAATAAAGAATGGACAACACAGGGGGTTATTTTAATGGTGATCGTTTTTGCAATCATTTTTCCCATTTATTTGTATTGTATTTATTCTCAATTCGAAATAGGATATCTTTTTTCTTTTTATATGAGACGGTTTGTGATTCAGCCATTAGTTCTGCTGTTAATTGTTCCGTTATTCTATTATAGAAAACAAATGGCGGTGAAAAACTGATTACCCGGCTGTATGTTTTTCGATGCTGGTCACATTTTCCGGCGTCCATTCCACTCTTTTTATGAAGTCTTTTTCACGAACCGGACAATCTTTGATTTGACAAATGGAGCAGGAGATAGGTTTACAATCATCCATATGAAAATTGAACTCGACACTTCGGTTAGTATTTTGAGCTAAAAGAATAATTACTTTTTCCATTTCACTATGGGCTTCACGAAGGCTGTAATACCATGGGAGTGTAATGTGGGCATCCATATGAAGGGAAGAACCGAACTGCTGGATTTTCATGTTATGAACGTCGATCCATTCTATTCTTCTGTTTTCTTCAAGTATGGCAATGATCTGGTTCAGTAAATCAGGGTCTTGCTCGTCCATAATTCCGCTTAAAGATTTACGGACAATTTTGTAGCCGACAACAATGATATAAGCTCCAAAAATAAGTGCTACGACGGAATCTATCCAGTAAATTTTTGTGAAATAAACCACGATTAAACTGACTACAACTCCAAGAGTGGTAATGGTATCAGATTGTAAGTGTTTTCCAGAGGATATAAGCACCAATGAATTTTCTCTTTTTCCTTTTTTGATTGAAATATATCCTAATAAATAATTGATAATGGCGGTTGCGGCAATGATGAAGATTCCCCAATCCAGTTTATTTAAAACTTTTCCAACAATTAAGCTGTTTACACCTTCATAGATAATGATAACTCCTGCAATGGCAATAAGAGCTCCTTCAATTCCGGAGGTGACAAATTCTACTTTTCCATGACCGTAAGGATGATCTTCGTCTTTGGGTTTGGCGGCGAGATATAAAGAATACAATCCCATAAAAGCACTGATGATATTCACAATGCTTTCCATGGCATCTGAAAAAACAGCATCGGATTTAGTCAGCTTCCAGGCTATAATTTTCCCGATGAAAAGAATAATGCCAAAAGCTGCAATGAGTTTTTGAAAGCCTATTTTATCTGTATTTGTAGTTTTCTGAATGTTCATAGGTTTGATAAAAAAAAGAATCTCAATTCTGAGACTCTTTTTTATTTTGTTAGTTTAAACTAAGTTATTGGCTACAATATATTCTGCGATCTGTACTGCGTTGGTAGCGGCTCCTTTTCGGAGGTTATCTGCCACAATCCAGAGATTCAGGGTCTTTGGCTGTGAAAGATCCCGTCTTATCCTGCCGACGAAAACTTCGTCTTTACCTTCCGAGTAAAGAGGCATTGGATATTCGTTGTTCTTTACGTTATCCATTACCACAACTCCGGGAGTTTCGGATAGGATTTTTCTTACTTCATCAAGATCGAATTCATTTTCAAATTCGATATTTACACTTTCTGAGTGTCCTCCTTGTACAGGAACTCTTACCGCAGTTGCTGTTAAATTAAATGTATCATCACCTAGAATTTTCTTAGGTTCTTTCATTAATTTAATCTCTTCTTTCGTATAATCGTCATCTGCAAAAACATCACAATGTGGCAATGCATTTTTGAATATCTGATAAGGATACACTTTTGCAATAGAATCGTCGCCGCTGATTTCTCCGTTCAATTGGTCAACAGCTGCTTTACCGGTTCCTGTAACGGATTGGTAAGTAGAAACGATTACTCTTTTTAAATCATATTTTTTGTTCAGAGGTCCTAAAACCATTACTAACTGAATAGTCGAACAGTTCGGATTTGCAATGATTTTATCTTCTTTAGTCAATACATTTGCATTGATTTCAGGAACTACCAGTTTCTTGTCAGGATCCATTCTCCATGCGGAAGAATTGTCGATAACCGTTGTTCCCGCTTCTGCAAAAAGAGGTGCGAATTCCAAAGAAGTACCACCACCTGCAGAGAAGATTGCAATATCCGGTTTGGCAGCTATAGCGTCTTTCATGCTTACAATTGTGAATTCTTCCTGTTTATACTTCACCTTCTTACCAATAGATCTTTCCGATGCTACCGGAATTAATTCGGTGATAGGGAAGTTCCTTTCCTCAAGAACTTTCAGCATAACTTGTCCAACCATTCCTGTTGAACCTACTACAGCTACTTTCATTTTAATGATTAAAAATTATTTAAGTTAATATATTTATGCCCCGAAGACTCTTGCCCAAGGGAATGCGAATGCAAATAAGCCAACCGCGATCAATCCCATGATCACAACTCCTAAAGAAATGGTATCATTAGATTTTACTTTTTTATTGACAATCGTCATTAAAACAGCCGCGATCAACATTGAAAATGGATGTTCTACATACTGGAATCTTGAATAAGAATCGCTCATTAATGTTCCTGCAGATAAAGCAGCTTTAACACCAGGAGATACTAATAATAAAATTAGTCCTGCTAAAAATTGGATGTGGAAGAAAATCATAGTGAAAAGAGTTGTTTTCTTTAAAAACTTGTTCACTTTTCCACTGAACCCGAACATAGTCGCTAAAAGTGCAATAACGAATAATGCTACCAAAAGCAATTCTAAGTACCCAAACCCTTTGTGGGCATTAAGCAAAATCTTGTAAAAATCCATATTTTGTTTTTTCTGTTTTTCCGAATACAAATATAACAAAAATCCCAGCGATAAGCCGGGATTGATATTTATAAAATCTAATGTTTCTTAGATTATTAGAAATTGAATGATAATGTTGCAGCCCATGTTCTTCCGAATCCGAAGAAAACTTGGTTACCTGTAGCAACACCTTTATATAATTTGCCCGCTTGCTCATAAGTTGGAGCTGTAGCTGCAGTTCCAGTTTTATCATCAGCGTGAATAGCTGTTAAAGATTCTGCAATATAAGTAGTATCAAACAAATTATAAACATTTCCTCTGATTGTAAAGAATTGCGAAGGATTGTTTAATTTTATTTTGTAAGAAATTCCTAAGTCGAATAAGTGGTAAGCAGGAAGTTCTAGTGCTCCTTTAGCTCCGGCTTGGCTATAAGTATATACATCTAAAGATGAGTATAAGTTATTAGCATATCTCCAGTTTGCATCAATTTTAAGATCTTTTACTGGACTTACCGTAAGACCTAAAGCGGCAGTCATTTGAGCAGATTCACCCACTTTTACATTATCTAAGTTAAGCGTTAACTCATTAGAAGCATTTCCTGGTATAGTGTATGGTGCATTATCTGCATCAGTGAACGTTGAAGCTGTTGCTGTTCCTTTGTAATGCCAGTCTCCTACTGAGAACATACCATAAGCAGACAAGAATCTGTTAAGAACTAGGTTCGCATCGATTTCAATACCTTGGTGAACTTCGTTCATACCATTAATTTCTGCATAATAAGTAGTTCTTACATTCGTTGGACTGGTGTAAGATAATCCTGTTTTTCTTAAATATCTGTCGTCCCAAGTGGTTCTGTAGATGTTTACGTTGGCATTGAACTTTGAAGATCTAAACCCATATCCTAGTTCTGCACCAAATATCTTTTCGTTTTTAGCATCTGGAGAAACTATATTTTCATTACTTCTGTAGATTGAATTAAAGAAAGGTTGTTTCTCATAATAACCAATATTACCAAATACATTATGATGTTCATTGATATTATAGTTTGCTCCTGCCTTAACATTATAACCAAGTAGGTTTTTATAGTCAGTTGTTGTTGGCATGATAGTGCCGTTCTTAGATTTGGTAACATTATCAATGATAAAATTATCAATTCTTTGGAAGCCTTGGTTTGAAACTGATCCCTGTACAAATGCAGAGAAATCATTTTTTGTATATTCTAATTGTCCGAAAGCACCATACCAAAGTACGTTAGAATCATTACTGAAAGTAATTCTATTATTAATATCTGTTACTTTTCCTCCGAATGGATTCCAGTTTGGATTTGTACTTTCAGTTGCCGTTACGATATTATTACCAATATTTTTATTGCTTTTATCAAGATAACCTGAACCTCCTAATAAGTCACTTACTACTGTATAGTGATAACCTTTATAGTATCTTGCATCAACACCCGCACTCAATTTAAAGTTTTCATTGAATTTATGGTTAAAAGATGAGATTACACCAAACCAGTTATGCGAGTTTACAGATGCGTTTCTAATCAAAATTCCTTTAGTTGGATCTGATGCTTGATTCGCAGCATAAATTGCATCAAAGTTATAAAGTCCTGTATTCGGATCTCTGAAAGTACTTAAACTTTTTCCATTTGCACTACCGGTAGTGTTAGTACCACCCCCTCTACCAAAAGAAGCGTAAACAACGGTATTAAGTTTTGATTTCTCACTAATGTTCCAATCCCAGTTTAGAGACATTACTGGTTTATGATAATAATTTACTCTTGCAGAATATTCTCTACCATTCAAATATCCCCAGTCTGAGTTATATTTTCTATCTGGTGTTCCGTCGTGGTCCTGATTATAAAGGATGTAATTATCAATTGTTGAAGCAAAAGATCTTTGGTTATGCCATTGAGGAGCTCCAGTAATTGTAAATTGAAAATCATGTTTGCTACCAGGTTTGTTATATCCTAAGGCAAAATAATAGTTATAACCTTCAAACTTTGTTCCATCAGCATACATAGATCCTGCTGTTCTACTCATTAAGAATGAAGAAGACCATCCTTTTGCAGATTTTCCTGTATTGTATGCAAATAATGATTTCACATAATCATTATTTCCTAATCCAAAAGAAACAATTCCACCTTGTTTTTTATCAGCTGCTCTTGTTAAAATATTTACTGTACCCCCTACAGATGCAATAGCTAATTTGGAAGAACCAAGACCTCTTTGTACTTGCATAGCAGATGTTACATCAGAAAGTCCGGCCCAGTTAGACCAATAAACAGCTCCATTTTCCATGTCGTTTACAGGCATACCATTTACCATTACGGCAATGTTATTTTGGCTAAAACCTCTAATATTAAGTTTAGAGTCTCCAAAACCTCCTCCAGCTTTTGTTGCATACACAGATGGAGTTGTATTTAAAATTTCCGGAAATTCCTGATTTCCTAATTTTTCAACAATTTGTGCTTCTTTGATTGTCGAAACTGCTACCGGTGTTTTTCTGTCTTTTGCAATGTCAGCCACACCAGTTAGTACAACTTGTTCAATGTCCTTAGACCTTGTGTCAACTGTGTCTTTAGTTTTTTGAGCGTAATAGACACTAGCTGTAGATAATGTAATTATCGCAGTTAGCATCGATTTGTTGATTAATTTCATAATCGTTAGTAATAGTTAGATTTAAATTTTATGCAAAAATCGGTATTTTTTTTTTAACTATTATTAACTAACTATTAATTTTTACTCAATCTTAATAATTGTTATTTATCTGATTTTCAGATGTTTGTATTTTATGCTACGCATAGTATGAAAAAAATCATATTGTTTAATTGGTAATAAACTGACTTGATTTTTGTTAAAAATTCAAAGCTATTTCACGGCTTTGAGACTCAGATCCATATTGTGAGCAGAGTGAGTAAGGGCACCGGCAGAAATATAGGTTACCCCTGTAGAAGCAATTTCTTTCAGTTGGTCACGGGTGATTCCGCCTGAAGCTTCAGACTCGCAAGAGCCATTAATAAGCTGTACTGCCTGTTTCATCGTTGCAATATCCATATTGTCAAGCATGATTCTGTCAACTTTTGCATTGATGGCTTCCTGAACTTCCGCAAGGTTTCTGGTTTCAACTTCTATTTTCAGCTTCTTTTTATTTTTTTTGATATAATCTTTGGCCATTTTTACAGCATTCGTAATACTGCCATTATAATCAATATGGTTATCTTTTAGCATGATCATGTCGTAAAGACCATATCTATGATTGGTACCACCCCCAATAGCAACGGCCCATTTCTCACAGACCCTGAAGTTGGGAGTCGTTTTTCTTGTATCTAAAAGCTTAGTTTTAGTTCCTACTAATCGGGAATCCCAATCATGAGTCAGGGTGGCAATTCCACTCATTCTTTGCATACAGTTCAGAACGAGTCTTTCCGTAGAGAGAATAGATTGGGCACTTCCTGTTACAATAAAAGCTACTTCACCTACTTTCACAGCATCACCATCTTTTACAAAAGTTTCAACTTTTAAGTTTTTGTCAAACGTTTTAAAAATAATTTCAGCCAATTCCACACCAGCCAAAATACAGTCTTGCTTTACCAAAAGCTTTGCACTTTGTTGCAGATCTTTTGGAATGGTTGAAAGGGTGGAGTGATCACCATCCTGAATGTCTTCTTCTAAAGCGTTTTTGATGAATTGTTTTAAAACTTTATCTGTAACGTATGCTGGTCTTTTCATAGGGTCTATTTTAGTAATAATATGATGCTTTTGTTCCGAATAGTAGATCATGAATTATAAAAAGTAAAATTACTTCATTTTCTTCAGCTTTTATTTTTTCGAATTCTATTTTTTATACGGATATTCTCTTGATTAGTTGCAGTAAATTCTATTACAGCTTTTCCGTCATCTCTTTTTGGGTCGGGCTGATAAAAAGTATATTTCCAATTGAAATCTTCAAAATAATATGCCTGACCGTGGAAAAAGAATTTGTCTTTTTCAAATTCCAGGATTGCATATTGGTGATTGGTAATATAATAAAAAGTTAAGGGCAGCTTATTGTCATTAATGATTTCATCCAGATCAAATTTATTTTTTCCGAAATAGTAGGGCTTTCCTAGCTGAATCATATTGCATAATAAATTTAAAGGAAGTGGATGTTTTGCTTTTAAAATAATAGTTTTTTTGAAATAATTAAACAGATCTTTCTCAAAAAATATAGCTGCAAAAATAATTACTCCGCCCCAAATTTCTCCCCAATGATTTCTGTTTTCAAAACCGAAAAAAAGAAACAAAATGATTGAAGAAATAACTATAATCAATGATATTCTTAAAATGTATAAGATCTTAACAATTGTCAAAATCCTAAGACTGAATATTTCCATGACTTCCGCTTTACAATTCTTTAAGCCAAATCTTTATTATAAAAGGCTCCCTTATTTTCTTTCATTTCCATAGACTGTGTAATGATAAGATGGGCAACAGTGGTTAAATTTCTCAGTTCTGATAATTGCGGTGAAAGGATAGAGTAGTGGTAAATTTCATCTACTGCAGCTGCAATTTCCTGATGTTTTTGCAGAGCCATATTCAGACGGCGATTGCTTCTTACAATACCGACCAGGTCACTCATCATTTCCTGAAGCTGTTTTCTTAAATATGAAATAATGACCATTTCATCCATGATCTTCATGCCTTCTTCATTCCATTCCGGAACAGCTTTTAAATCATCGAAGTTAAAATTGTTTTCATGTAATAATTCAACGGTTTTCATAGCAGCACTGTGACCAAAAACTAATCCTTCCAGTAAAGAGTTTGAAGCTAATCTGTTGGCTCCGTGAAGTCCGGAATTAGTACATTCTCCGACAGCAAAAAGATTTCTGATGGAAGACTGCCCGTCCCTGTCTATCTCAATTCCTCCCATTAAGTAATGGCAAGCCGGAACCACAGGAATGAGTTGGGTAAAGGGATCAATTCCTTCATCTTTACATTTTTTATAAATATTTGGGAAATGTTCCAGGAATTTTTCATGATCCATTTCCTTGCAGTCCAGTCCTACATATTCGTCTCCGGTGATTTTCATTTCAGCATCAATAGCTCTGGCAACAATGTCTCTCGAAGCCAGTTCTTCACGCTCATCATATTTATGCATGAATTTTTCACCTCTTTTGGTTCTCAGTTTTGCTCCGTCTCCACGTACGGCTTCGGAAATTAGAAACAACATTCCGTCTATCTTGCTGTATAAGGCAGTAGGGTGAAACTGGTAGTACTGCATATTGGAAACTTTTCCTTTAGCTCTTGCTACAAAAGCGATTCCGTCTCCTGTTGCAATGGTAGGATTGGTTGTGTTTTTATAAACATGACCGGCTCCTCCTGTGGCAACTAATGTTATTTTTGAAGTGATTTTTTTGATTTTTTTAGACTTCTCATCTAAGATGTAGGCTCCATAGCAATGAATGTCACCTTCGTTCAGTTCTTTTCCGGGAACGTGGTGCTGAGTGATAATATCAATTACGTAATGATGATCAAGGATTTCTATGTTTTCACTCTTATTGGCAGTTTCCAGAAGAGCTCTTTCAATCTCAAAACCAGTGATGTCTTTATGATGTACAATTCGATTTTCGGTGTGTCCTCCCTCTCTTCCTAAAGCAAACTTTCCGTTTTTCATATCGAAGTTAGCTCCCCATTCTACAATTTCATTAAATCTTTTTGGGGCTTCAGTCACTACCATTTCTACCACGTCACGTTTATTTTCACCATCTCCGGCTCGCATGGTGTCTTCGATATGTTTTTCGAAGTTGTCTTTTTGAAAGTCTGTAACTACAGCAAGACCTCCTTGTGCATATTTGGTATTGCTTTCATCTTCGTCAGATTTTGTTACGATGATTATTTTGGTGTCAGGAAACTGTTCAGAAACCTTTATGGCATAAGAAAGTCCCGAAATTCCGGAACCGATTACTAATACATCCGCTTTTATCATATCCTTAGTTTAAGACTAATCGTCTAAATAATTAAATAAATTTAAACAATTTTTCGTTTGGTTTTCTTACTTTTTTCATGTGCTGGAAATGGTCTTCTTCCGAACGGTAACCTAAAGCGAGGGTGACGGTTACTTTTTCGGTTTCAGGATTTACCTCTAAAATTTCTTCGATGAGTTCCTGACGAAAACCTTCCATAGGGCAGGTGTCTATATTTTCGATTGCAGCCGCGTACATTAAGTTTGCCAGTACGATATAAGACTGTTTTTCTGCCCAATTGAAAATTTCATCCTGTGTTTTTTGATTAATATGCTGGTTGATACTGTTTTTAAAAAGATCCAGTTTGTCCATCGGTGTTTCTCTTACTTTGGAGATGTGCCGGAAATATCCGTTGATATAACTGTCATCCACTATTTTTTTTGAAATAATAACAATTAAGTGAGAGCAGGTGGAAATCTGAGATGGATTATAAAATGCCGGAATTAATTTTTGCTTCATTTCCTTACTTTCCACGACAAGGATTTCGTAAGGCTGAAGACCCAGAGAGCTTGCCGATAATTTTCCTGATTCAAGAATGTTGTGTAATGTTTCTTGAGGGATAATTTCGGAGTTAAATTTTTTCACAGAATATCTTCTGCTTAAAGCCTCTAAATAATTCATCTTACAAATTTAATAATTGAAGCCGAGAAAAAGGATTTTAATAACAAAAAATAAGGATTACTTCCAATGAAATAATCCTTATAAATTTTATAGGTAATGTTTGTTACTCTCTGTTTTTAACCAATATCCATCCGGAATATTTGAAAGGAGTACTCTTTTTATCATTCTCATTCCATGTTACAGAATACCAGTAGCTTCCTGTAGGAACTTTTCTTCCGACAGTTGTTCCGTCCCATTTGTAGTTGTTGGATTTGTCTCCCTGATGAATTTTTGTTCCATATCTGTCAAATACACTAAATACCAAGTTTTGCTTATTTGCCAGTGCGGAATAATCAATAACATCATTTACTCCGTCTCCGTTTGGTGTGATTACGTTAATTAAATTCGGAACAACAACGCCTATTACTATGGGTTCGCAATCATAGGCATCTTTTACATATACTGTATTATCTCCCCTTGGTACATTTTTAAAAACATTAGAGTCTTGCCAGCTGATGTTATCCATAGAGTATTTGTAAGGAGCGGTTCCTCCAGTTACATATACTGTAACTGTATTGGTTGCGATATCGATACTCGAAACTACAGGTTGTTCAGAAGGATATACTTTTACAGTTTGTGTAGTCCAGCATTGTCCTGTTTTTAGCTGTACCCAATAGGTGCCTACTGTAACATCTGATATGGATTGTGTTGTCGCTCCGGTGCTCCATTTGTATCCGTCAAAGTTAGGACCAGCATCTAATGTTGTCTTATCTTCAAAACAAATAATCTTGTCCTTCAAAACTGTTGAGTAAGTAGGAGGGAATACTTCCAGAGTGATTTTTGCAAGTGCAGAACATTCATAGTTGTTGGTTACTGTTACATATACTACGCCATTCGGAGCGATATATTGGTCAGGATTTAGGATTTCATTTGTTCCATTCTGTGCGTCGGTTAATGAAGGGTAATATTTTTTAGTGGCTCCTGATATAGTGGTTATTGGGGCTGTTGTAAGGTTGAAAAGTCCTGTTGCTGTGTTTTCCGGAAGGAAACAGGATCTTAGTGTAGCATCGGTCACACTTACGGTAGGTGCAACGTTTAAGGTTATTTTCGCGTCATTATTGTCACACAATACTGATGTAGGATCTTTAATAACTACAGAAATATTTGTACTAGCACTATATTGAAAATGAGTAGGATTGGCAATAGGAGTTCCGCTTCCCGTAACATAATAGGTGAAATTATAGTTGGCCGGAGTGGATGAGAACTGTGAATTAAACTGTGTCAAATCAACAGTAGAAGTTCCTGTAGAATCCGGACAGATAAATTTTGTTATTGTAGTGGCCAATAATGGAATTTTATCCACATATACTTTTACGTTCTTAATAGAGTGTCTTTCTCTCGCTCCTCCTGTAGAAGCTGAAAATCCAAAATATCCAACCGTCATTGCAGCTGCGGTACCTGCCGGAGCAAAAGACTGGTTACAGATAACTGTCCCGTCAAGCGTTATTTTTACAATCCAGTTGGCGGGAGCGGCTGGATCTACCTGGCCTGTTACCTCCACATGTTTGTAAGTGCTTCCTCTGAAATTTTGGGTAGCATTCAGATCCGGGGAGTGAAATGAGCTTCCGGGTGTATTGAAGTATTCAACATTGTTGCTGTCTGTTGTGTTGGCAACCTGTCCGTATGCTACGTGTACCTTGCTCATTTGAGCTGTGGTTGTATTGTTATAGGTGTCAAAACCAACAATGAAACCTACTGCATTTTGAGAAACTCCGAGCCCAGATCCTAGTATACTTGCAACTGGTGGATTGGCAAGATACCAAAATGCAATACCATCGCCGTTATAACTTTGAGGTGAATCCATTCTGAAATCAAACTCTACTCTCCATTTATCACAGTATTTTAAGTTGATAGGATCATTCAGCCTTATAGAGCCTGATTGGTCATTAAGATCGGGAGTAAGCTGAATGAAATCTGTATTTACCGTAGTTGGGGAGACCATGGTCCAACCCGTTGTATTTACAGGATTTCCTGCGAGTTGATACGTTTGTGCAGATGCTTTTGATGAAATTATTAAAAGAGAGACTAAGTAGCCTAAAAGTAGAATTTTTTTCATTTGTAAATACGATATATTGTTGGGGGAAATTTTAAATTGTTTTGAGAATAAAGGGAGGCGCTTGCATATAAGCGCCCCCAAAAATCCTAATTCATTATTCTCTATTTTTCACCAATACCCATCCGCTGTACTTTGTTTGGGTATTGTTTTTATCATTTTCATTCCAAGATATGGTGTACCAGTAAGTTCCTGTGGTTATCTTTTTACCACCTGAAGTTCCATCCCATTTGTAGTTTCTTGTTTTATCTGCTTCAAACTTTTTATTGCCATATCTGTCATATACCACAAAACTTAAATTTTTCTTGTATGCTAAAGCGCTGTAATCGATGAAATCATTAATGTTATCTCCATTTGGAGTAATGGCATTGATTAAATTAGGAACCGTTACTTGGATCTGGATAGGTTCACAATTGTAAAAATCTTTTACGAAAATTTTATTTTCTCCTCTTGGAAGCCCTGTAAATATATTAGAATCCTGCCATTTGATACCATCCAAAGAATATTGATAAGGAGCGGTACCTCCGTTCACATTTACTGTAATGGTATTGTTCTTAATATCTAAACTTGTAATTACAGGATCTGCAGCAGCAATTACTCTTACAACTTGTTTTGTAATGCAATTTCCGGTTTTCAGTTTTACCCAGTAGATTCCTACAGGCACATTATGAATAGACTGGGTCGTTTCTCCTGTGCTCCATTCATAAGTTGCAAATCCGGGACCTGCGTCCAATGTTGTTTTATCGTCAATGCATATTGTTTTGTCTTTCAATACGGAAGATGTAACAGGAGCAATGACATTTAATTTTATTTTTTTAATAATATAGCAAGAATTAGTGCCTTTAATCCTTACATAGACTTCTCCATTTGAAGAGATGTAGTTGGTTGGATTTGGAATTGCATTGGTATCAGCTAAAGCATCAGTTGAAGTTATATAATATTTTTTTGTTATTCCTGCTTCTGTTGATACGTTGGCGGTGTCTAGATTAAATAAAGCTGCGGTAGGATTATCCTCAATGAAGCAAGACTGTATTGATGCATCAGTAGAAACGGGTAAAGGAAGGAAGCTTAATGTAATTTCAGCATTTCCTGTACAACCCTGTGGAGTAGTAACTTTTACATATACTTTGCCCGGTGCAGAAACATAGGCGTTTGGGGTCGTGATTTCATTAATACCCGCAGTTAAGTCTGCTAATGTTCTGTAATATTTTTTTACAACACCGGGTACAGTGGTTACGGGTGCGTTATTCAGGTTGAATGTAGCTGTAGCTGCATTGTTGTTGTTACACTCACTTATGGTGACGTTATTGGCTGTAAATGGAGATAGAGTAAGTTGTATTTTTCCATCAGGATTATCACATAAGATTGCAGAATTATCTTTTACAATTACGTTTACGGTTGTATTGGCATTAAACTGAAAGTTGGTTGGGTTGGTAACCGTACTTCCGTTTGCAATATAAGTAAATGTATAATTACTAGGTGTAGTTACAAACTGGCTATTGTACGATGTTAAATTTACAGTTGCGAAACCAGTACTAGGGTTTGGACAGAATGTATCTGTAACTGTGGTGTTATTCAGTGCAACTTTATCCATGTAAACTTTTACATTTTTAATAGAATGTCGGGATCTTGCGCCTCCTGTAGATGCAGAAAATCCAAAATATCCTACGGTCATCGCTGCAGCTGCGCCCGAAGGAGCAAAAGATTGATTACAGATCACTACCCCATCAAGCATTATCTTCACAATCCAGTTAGCGGGATTCGAAGGATCTACCTGGCTGCTAACTTCCACATGTTTATACGTTGTCCCTTGAAACGGTTGAGTTGCATTAAGATCTGGTGAATGAAAAGAACTTCCGGGAGTATTAAAAAATTCTACATTATTGGTATCGGTTGTGTTTTGTACCAGTCCATAGGCGACATGCACCTTGCTCATGCCCGAACTTCCTGTAGAATTGTTAAACGTGTCAAAACCCACTATGAAACCCACTGCATTTTGAGAAACTCCGAGTCCTGATCCCAATACACTTGCAACAGGTGGGTTTGCTAAATACCAAAAAGCAATACCATCTCCGTTATAAGTTTGGTTTGAGTCCATTCTAAAGTCAAATTCTACCCTCCATTTGTCACAGTATTTTAAATTGATAGGATCATTGAGTCGGATAGAGCCTGATTGATTGTTGGTGTCGGGAGTCAGCTGTACAAAATCTGTATTTACAACGGTAGGGGAGACCATTGTCCAACCAGTTGTATTTACCGGGTTTCCTGTCAGCTGATAAGTCTGGGAGAGGAGGTTCCCGGAAATACAAAATAAGATTATCGTTAAATAAGATAATAGAATTTTATTCATTTAAGAGGAGATTTAGTTAAACGTGTAAATATATTAAATCTTGTTGATATAATGTATATTTTCTGTTAATCTTCTCTTAAATGCTATTTATTTATCAATAAATCATAAAAATGAGGGAGAAAAATAGACTTATTTTATTTGTAATCGTTTTAAATAAAAATTAAAAAAGACTGTTGTTTTCGAGATTTTCAAAATAAGTGTCGATTTCAAGGGAGTTTGAATTGGCAGCGGCAACAGCGAGCTTATCACACAGTTCGTTTTCAAAATGACCTGCATGGCCTTTTACCCAATGCATCTTAGGTTGATGGAGGTTGTAAAGTTCAACGAATCTCTTCCACAGATCCGGATTTTTTACGTTTTTCCAACCTCTTTTTATCCATCCCGATATCCAGTTTTGGTTCACTGCATCGGCTACATATTTGCTGTCGGTGTAAATATGGATGTCATTTTCGGGAGATTTTAATTTTTCAAGAGCGGTAATAACAGCTAAAAGTTCCATTCTGTTATTGGTTGTTTTTCTAAAACCCTTGGAAAATGTTTTCTGATATTTTTTTTCCGGAACACGCATAAGGATTCCATATCCTCCTTTTCCGGGATTTCCACTGCAAGCTCCGTCGGTATATATTTCGATTCTCAAATCTTATAATCTAAATCTTTTAAAAAGGAAAATCATCATCGTCATCAAAATCATTCATCGAAGATCCTGAAACCTGAGAATTATTTGGTAAATCAAACGCTGCACCTGGCTGAATTGTTGTTTTGATTTTATCAAAGCCACTTGGTTCGTTTTGTCCAAAACCAGAAGGATATCCTCCGGTTCCGCCATCAAAGGCAGCTTCAATATCTCCGAATTTTGCAAAGTGCTTCAGGAAAGACAGTCTCACATCTGCAGTTGCACCGTTTCTATGCTTTGCAATGATAAGTTCTGCCTGATTCTCTGTTGAGGTTTCCTGTCCTTCTTCATCATTATCCCAAACCGTAATTTTATAATATTCCGGTCTGAAGATGAAAGATACAATATCCGCATCCTGCTCAATTGCTCCGGATTCCCTCAAATCTGAAAGCTGAGGTCTTTTTCCCGGACGTGTTTCCACACTTCGCGAAAGCTGGGAAAGTGCAATTACGGGAACGTTCAATTCTTTGGCAATCGCTTTTAATGAACGTGAAATCATGGAGATTTCCTGTTCACGGTTTCCGGTTCCTTTTCCACCACCTCCCGCAGTCATCAGCTGAAGGTAGTCGACCATGATTAATCTAACTCCGTGCTGCATTACCAGTCTTCGGCATTTTGCACGGAAGTCAAAGATGGAAAGAGAAGGAGTTTCGTCTATGTATAGAGGGGCATTTTCGAGCTCGGATACGTTAGAGAACAGTCTTTGCCATTCTTCGTCGTCTAGTGTTCCTTTTCTTAGTTTTTCTGAAGAAATCCTTGTTTCAGAAGCAATCATTCTGGTGATCAGCTGTACGGATGCCATCTCGAGAGAAAAAAGTGCCATAGGAATTTTATGTCCTACTGCAATATTCCTTGCCATTGAAAGAAGGAAGGCTGTTTTTCCCATCGCGGGACGTGCGGCAATAATAATAAGGTCAGAATTTTGCCAACCTCCGGTTTCTTTATCTATATCTCGGAATCCGGAAGGAACACCGGAGATACCTTCTTTATCCTTTAGTGATTTTATGGTATCGATGGCCTGTTTCACCAATGTGTTTGCCGTATCAAACCCTTTTTTGATGGTTCCGTTTGTGATTTCAAAAAAGGATTGTTCCGCTTTGTCCAGAAGTTCAAAAACATCTGTTGATTCTTTATATGAAGAATCAATAACGTTTGCGGATACATTGATTAGACTTCTTAAAATATATTTTTCGAGAATAACACGAACGTGATATTCAATATGGGCGGAAGAGCTTACTCCCATCGTAAGATCGATAATATAATGATCTCCTCCTGCCTGATTCAGTTTTTCTTCTTTTTTGAGATCCTGGATAATGGTCATTAAGTCAACCGGATGGTTGCCTTCATAAAGTTTTAAAATGGTAGAAAAAATTACCTGATGTCTCGGGTCATAAAATACTTCTGGTGTAAGTAGGTCAATTGAATGGTCGAGTCCTTTTTTATCAATTAAAAAAGTACCTATAACCAATCTTTCAAAATCTACTGCATTAGGAGGCATTTTTCCATCTGCAATTGACAGCTCTTTCGCAAAGTTTCCGTGAGTAAGAGATGATAATGTTTCTTTCTGCGCCATAATATGCAAAGATAGTTTTTTTGAAAAGCAATTAAAAAATAGTAATTAAGATTTTAGTGTTGATAAGTTTAAAATGTTAGTACTGAAAGGCTTTTTTTTGGTGCATAAAAAAATCACTCCTGATAGAAGTGATTTTTTTAGATATTTAAATTTAATTTATTCTCTGTTTTTTACCAATACCCATCCACTGTAGTTGGTTTGCGTATTGTTTTTGTCATTTTCATTCCAGGAGATAGAATACCAATATGTTCCTGTAAGAATTTTCTTTCCAGAAGCCGTTCCGTCCCATTTGTAATCTCTGATTTTTCCAGCTTCGTATAGTTTGTTTCCATATCTGTCGTAAACAATGAATACTAGATTTTTCTTATATGCTAAAGCACTGTAATCAATGTAATCATTTACGTTGTCTCCGTTTGGTGTGATGGCATTAATAAGATTTGGAACAGTTACCTGAACTTCGACAGGAGTACAATTGAAAGAATCTTTTACGTAAATCTTATTTTCCCCTCTTGGAAGTCCTGTAAATACATTAGAATCCTGCCAGTTGATACCATCTAATGAGTATTTATATGGAGCAGTTCCTCCGTTGGCTGTTACAGTAATTGTATTGTTTTTAATGTCAATGTTGGTAATTACAGGCTGATCAGAAGGATACACGTTTACTTTTTGAAGAGTAAAACATTTTCCAGTTTGTAATTTTACCCAGTAAGCTCCTACAGCAACACCTTGTATAGTTTGGGTAGTAGCTCCTGTGCTCCATTCATAGCTTGTAAATCCAGGACCAGCGTCTAGAGTGGTTCTGTTTTCCATACAAATTGTTTTATCTTTTAAAACAGCTGACTTTACAGGAGGTAAAACAACAAGTGTAAGTTTAGCAATTGAATAACACTGATCTGCGCTATATACTCTCACATAAGCAACGCCACTAGTAGAAATATAATTGGTTGGTGTGGTAATTTCATTGGTTCCACTTACAGCATTAGCTAATGTTGTATAGAATTTTTTCTGCGGATTTGTAAGTGTTGATACATTTGCTGATGTAAGATCAAAAGATGCGGTTGTGATATTGGTATCTATAAAACATGATTCAATGGTAGCATCATTTACTACAACAAGAGGGTAAAAGGTTAATGTGATTTCTGCATTAGCACTACATCCATCACTAGTAATTATTTTTACATACACTTTTTTCTGTGCAGAAACATAATTGGTAGGATTGGTGATTTCATTGGTTCCAGCATTAAGGTCATTCAGCGTCGGATAGTATTTTTTTGTAGCAGTACCTGAATAAACAGGTGCTGTAGTTAAGTTGAATGATCCTGTGCCTACATTATTGTTGTTACAAGCATAAATAGTTGCATTGCTTCCTGTAATATTCCCTTGTCGGAACTTGAATTTTCCTGTTTGGAAACATCCGTTGATAGGATTGGTAGGGTTTGTTGGGTCGGTATATTTTAATCTGTAATAATAAACGGTTACCGCATCTACCATAATAGGGGTTGTGATTGGATTTTGCCCGGTTATTGCATCATTAGGATTATTATGGTACGTAACAGTGAAATTAGTGTTTCCGTTTAAGATTCCGGCTGTTAACGTGCTGAAATCAAACATGGTAGGTAAAACGCATTTTAGGATTTCGTTGGGGGCAGTTGGATCAGTGGCATTAGGCACACCTGGAGTTATAAAAGGATGTGGAGTCAATGCTGGGTTGTTGAAAGCTGAAGTTAATGTAGCGGTTCCTCCCCAAGTTAAAGAGAATCCGTTAGCAGTACTTAAAAAGTTGTCAACAAGTAAATAGTAAGTCTGACCAGCAACTACATCCATATAAGCACTAAAAGCCCCACTCGTTGCGGCTCCTGTTAATGTAGTGACTAAACCTGTTGGTCCGTCGGCTCCTGAATAATTACATCGGATAGGAGCTGTAGTGTATATTGCGCTACATGGTACGTTTGGACCATAAACAGCAAAATCATAATCATCCGTAAATACATTCGGATTAATCGTGAAGGTTAATGTTCCTGAAGTTGCTATAGTAAATGAATACCAAACCGAAAAGTGCTCACCTCCTTTCAGACAAAGGTCTGCAGGAGCCGGATTGGGAATATCCTGTGTATTTCCAGATCCGGAAGGAGTATATGAGATATCCGAATTTCCGCAAACAGGTATAGATGAAACACAATCTGACTGTGAGTAATATATTTGATAAAGGAATAAAATGGAAAAGAGTAGTAGTTTTTTCATTTTAAAAATTTTTTTGATAGTAAAATTAAAAAAGTAATGACAAATGTAAAAATATTTTGTCAGATAAGAAGTGTTTTAGTTAAAAATACTTAAAATATGAAATTTTAAAATGCTTTAAATGAAGGCTAACTAAATAAGAATCCATATGTTATTAATATTGCATCTTTCTCAGTTTTGGATTTGTGCTTCCTACGAGTAAGGCAATCAGAATAGTCATGCTGCCTCCAAAAACTACAGACCTTACAACACCAAGAAGCTTTGCCGTAAGACCACTTTCAAACTGTCCCATTTCGTTACTGGACATGATGAAGATAGAATTAACACTAAGAACTCTTCCGCGAATATGATCAGGTGTCTTCAGCTGTACAATAGTTCCTCTGATTACGACAGAGATCCCATCAAGCATTCCACTTGCGACAAGAAACAGGAAAGACAGCCAGTAAAGCTTCGATAAACCAAATCCTATAATGCATAAACCAAATCCCGCAACAACTGCCAGTAAAATTTTGCCTTGGTTCTTTCTTAGGGGAACAATAGATAAAATGGTGATAATACACATGGATCCTATGTCGGAAGCAGCGTTTAAAAGTCCAAATCCTTCGGCACCAACTTTAAGGATGTCAGTAGCAAATACAGGAATCATAGCAACAGCACCGCCAAAAAGAACAGCAAACATATCGAGGCATAAAGCACCCAGAATTTCTTTAGTTTTAAAAATATAAGAAATTCCTTCCCTCATACTTTCTACAACATTTACAGATTCTTTTTTGTATTCAGAATGTTGTTTTTTAAGCTGCCAGAAAAATAAAGAAGCTAGAATGATAAGCCCAATAATCACTAATAAGGTCCATCTTACCCCGAAAAAACCAATTAAAAAACCTCCGCACGCATGTCCGCATACTGAAGAGATCAAAAAAGTAGCCTGGTTTAAGGTGATGGCGTGCGGAAGGTTTTCCTTTTGCACAATCTTAGGAATCATAGAAGGGACAATTGGCCCGATGAACGCTCTTGCGATTCCCGTAAAAAAAATAACAGAATAAATAAAATAAGTGATTTCATGACCCGTGAAATGCATTCTTACATTGAGAAAAGCCGGAATTAATAAAAGTCCAATTAAGAAAACATAAGCATAATTACAGATCAGGAGAAGTCTTTTCTTTTCATTCATATCGATCACATGTCCTGCATACAGGGCGCAGCTTACAGCAGGAATTACTTCGGAAAGACCAATAAGTCCGATAGAAAAAGGATCTTTTGTAAGCTGATAGACCCACCAACCTAATAAAGTGGCAAGCATTCTGAATGCTAAAACAATAAAAAACCTTCCGGTAAGAAGATTTCTGAATTCAATATTTTGTAAAGTTTTTAGGGGAGTGAAAGAAATCATGCACAAAAATAGGCCTAAATATTTATTTAGGCCTATTGCTGTATTATAAATTCAAATGATAAATCAAATACCACCTGAAAGATAAAATCTATTTTAGTTGTCTGCTTTTGAAGCGCTGATTACCAATGCGGCAACTCCTGCAGCTCCGATTACTACTGCTCCTGCAGTTGTTCTTGCTTTTCTGATGTCTCTTACAGCGGCAACATTAGCCTTTGGAATGATTACTTCTGTACTGTCTTTTTTTCCTGCTGTTCCGATCAAGTTGTTGCCATCTACATTACGGAATAGTATTTTTTGATTTTTTGATCCGTCTTTCATCATTACAGTATACATTCTTCCTGCTTCAAGATTCGAATAATTGTTTTTAGCAATATCATCGGTGTACTTTGTTGTAGCGCAAGATGAAATTACAAATAAAGACGTCAATAAAGATGATTTTAAAAGTACAGATGCTTTCATTATATTTTTTAGTTTTTCAAATTTATAATTTTTTTCGAATATACGTTTTCGGAATTGAAAAAATGTGTTTAAAGTTTGTAAATTTCCAATAAATCCGCAATTTTTCTGTCATTGGCAAGTCTTGGGATTTTATTTTGTCCTCCAAGTTTACCCTGAGACTTTGCATATTCAGTAAACGCATTTTTTTTAAGTTTTGATATATGCAGCTTCTGAAGAATATTTCCGGATATTAAATCATCATAATAAGTATTTCGTTTTCTGAGCTGCTCATCAAGTTCATTTTTAAATATCTCCAAATTTTCAGGCTCTTTTTCAAATTCAATAAACCATTCGTGATAAGGAAGTCCTTCATTCGGATTAACCTGTGGAGCGAGATGGAATTCAGTAATCTGTGCAGGGAATTTTTCTAAAGTTGCCTTTATAGCTTCTTCCACTTCAAATGCAATCACATGTTCTCCGAAAGCAGAAGTGAAATGCTTGGTTCTTCCGCTTACCAGAATTCTGTGTGGATTTTTATCAATAAACCTTACGACATCACCAATCGAATAAGCCCACAAACCAGAGTTTGTTGTCAAAATGAGGGCATAATCTTTATTGAGCTCAATCTCTTTTAAAGTCAGCCTCTTTGCAGTAGGTTTTCCATATTCTTCCAGTGGAATAAACTCATAGAAAATCCCGTGATTGGTTAATAGCAACAAGCCTTCTTTAGTATAATCATCCTGAAATGCAAAAAAACCTTCTGAGGCAGGGAATGTCTGAACAATATCTACTTTTCCGCCTAAAAGTTCTTCCATTTTATCTCGATAAGGCTCATAATTTACACCTCCGGTTACAATAAGTTGAAGATTAGGGAAGATTTGTTTGATTTTTTTTCCGTGTTTTTCAACCAGCTTTTCAAAATACATAATCAGCCAGGGTGGAATTCCGGAAATCAATGTCATATTTTCTTTCTCGGTTTCCTCAACAATCTTATCCACTTTTGCTTCCCAGTCTTCCATGATGTTGGTCTCCCAGCTTGGCAGTCTATTCTTTTGCAGATAATTGGGAATGTGATGGGCAACAATTCCTGAGAGCCGGCCGGTTTTTATTCCGAAATTTTCTTCCAGTTCGGGGCTTCCCTGTAAAAAGATCATTTTTCCTTTTACAAAATCAGCATTATTTTTTTTAGCGATGTAATGAAAAAGTGCGCTTTGAGCTCCTTTAATTTGAAATGGCATTCCTTCCTTAGAAATAGGAATATATTTTGAACCGGATGTGGTTCCTGAAGTTTTTGCAAAATATTCAGGGGTTTCCGTCCATAAAATATTGGCTTGTCCCTTTTTTACCCTTTCAATATAAGGTTTAAGATCTTCATAATCGGCAACAGGAACTCTTTCCTGAAAGTCTTTTACCGATTTGATATTTTCAAAGTCATATTCTCTTCCAAAAAGAGTTTTTTGGGCAGTATCTGTAAGAGATAAAAGCAGATTTTCTTGATCTTTCTCTGCATTTTTCTTGAATTCTTCTGCTTTTTGAACATGCTTTTTAGCCCAAATTAAGGCTGCATTTTTCTTTAGGAAATTTAACATGGTTCAAATTTATAAATAACTGAAGAATTTGCAGACATTTTAAGAAAATAAGCAATAAAAAAACCGATGAATGAGTGTACATCGGTTCTTCGAAATTTGATTATGAAAATAACAACTATATGTTGAGTTTATTTGTTCTCTTTATATCTTTTGTCTGGGGTTCCGTCCTTTTTAAGATGCTTGTTTTCTTTGTATCTTTTATCCGGAGTCCCGTCTTTTTTCATTTTTGCTGCTGTTGGAGCTGCTGCAGGCTTTGCTGCTGTGGTCGTGGTAGTTTTTGTAGTAGTTTGTGCTGTTTTAACATCTTTAGCGCCTGTTTTGGCTGTTGTTTTAGCAACATGATGAGTTGTTGTTGTAGATGTTGCTGGAGTAGTTTGTTGAGCGGTTGCAAGTCCAAGTCCTAGAGCTAATGACATTGCGGTAAAAAATTTTTTCATAATGATGATTTTGTTTGTTTTCTTATTCAAAGTTATGCAAAAAGTGAGCTAAAAAAATAGTTTTTATAAACTTAACTAAAGTTTATTACAGATTAAAAAAATCTTAATCTCGTGAACCTGCACTAGAAGCCATAATTTTGAAATTGCTAAAAATAAAACCCGGGTTGTCTTTAAGACAACCCGGGGTAAACATATGAATAGTTGATTTATCGTGTACAATTTGCAGTCCAGGTCTTACCATCTTTTATATAGAGAATTTTCAATTCATTATTGTCAATTCTTATATAAGATGTTGCGCTGGATCCAATCATAACAAGAGTATGGTCACCTTTCTGTTCAAACTCAATTCCGTTAAGGTCGGGGATGCTGTCAGAAAAAGCAAAATTATATTTTGTTCCACTCGCAATTTTTGTTACAAAAACGCTCCCATTGTTGGTACTGATATTGGTGGAACCTCCATCATTATAAGAAATACTTCCTTTGTAAGTACCTGCAAAAAAATCGTTATTTACCGGATCATCATCTCTGCTGCATGATGACATTGCCGTGACAGCAAAAACTAATAGCATAAAAGCTCCTAAGGTTTTCATTAAATTTTTCATAATACTATTTCTTTAAGTTTGGTACATGTAAAACCCCAAATCATGTGCCGCGTAAGGATAATGTTTTATTTTTTAACATTAATTTAAAATTTTTAATAAAATGTTGTGATTTGAGTGTTTTTCATTGGTAATAATTGTTTTTTAAATAATCTTCAATCGCTTCATAAGAAATATTTATCCTTATCTTTGTGAAGATCAAACGGTTTCGGAAAACTCCCGAAATCGCTTTTGTCGTTTATATCCTATTATTTTATGCAATTAAAAACCATCAGTGAAAAGTTTCTTCCCGATTTGCTAAAAAATGAATTTGGAAAGGAAATTTTTATTCAGTTAGAAAATAATCAACATATTTCTGTAAAAGGAAATGCAGGATCTTCGGTTTCAATTTTTGTGGCTGAGCTTTTTGTTACCCATAAAAAACACATTTTATATTTGGTTGATGATAAGGAAGATGCTTTGTATGCCAATACGGAAATGGAAGATTTGTTGGGAAAAGATAAGGTTTTATATTTCCCTGCAACGCATCTGGAACCTTATCAGATTGAAAAAACACAAAATGCAAACCTGGTACTGAGAACAGAAGTAATTAATAAAATTACTTCCAGCCAATCTCCGAAAGTAATTGTGGCCTATTCGGGAGCTTTATCCGAAAAAGTTTTAAAAAAGGAAGATTTTAAGGCAATCTCCCATCATATTAAAGTAGGCGATCAGCTTGATTTTGATTTTGTAGATGAGCTGTTGAATCATTATAATTTCCAGCAGGCAGATTTTGTTTCCGAACCTGGAGAGTTTTCTGTGCGAGGTGGAATTGTTGATGTGTTTTCGTTCTCCAATGAAAAACCGTACCGTATCACATTCTTCGGAAATGAAGTGGAAAGTATAAAAACATTTGATATTGAAACACAGCTTTCCGTAGAAAAGGTCAATGATTTTCAATTGGTCTCCAATATGAATTTTACAGTGACAGGAAGCCGGGTTTCTCTCCTTCAGCTATTTCCTAAAGAAAGTTTTGTGATTTCTAAGAACGGTATCGTGGGAATGCAGAAGCTGAAAACGTTTTACGAAAAATCGTTGGTAAAATTTGAGACTTTAAATAAGGATATTGCTCACAGAGCACCTCAGGAATTATTTATTTCTGATCAGGAATTTTTATTTGATTATAAAAAATTTAAAACCGTTGATTTCGGAAGTGCTTCCATTGAAGGATTGATTGAATTAACGGAAATGAAAATTGATCAAACCGCACAGCCGACTTTCCATAAAAATTTTGAATTATTAATTGAGGACTTAGAAGAGAAGCAAAATGCAGGTTTTGATACCTGGATTTCTTTTTCCACTGAAAAACAGAAAGAAAGATTAGAATCTATTTTTGAAGAGCTGGAACATCAGCTTCCTTTTAAAAGTTTTAAATCGGAGCTTCATGAAGGTTTTGTAGATCATGATCATAAAATTTTAGTGTATACAGATCACCAGATTTTCGATCGCTACCAAAGATATAAAGCAAAAAATACATTTGCCAAATCTGAGCAGTTGACTTTGAAGGATTTGATGTCTTTAAAAATTGGTGATTATATTGCTCACATTGATCACGGAATCGGAAAATTCATGGGACTGGTGAAGGTAAATAATGATGGGAAAATTCAGGAATGTTTTAAACTGACTTACAAAAACGGGGATTTATTATATGTAAGTATTCATTCATTACACAAAATCTCAAAATACAATGGTCCGGACGGAAAAGAAATTGTTTTAAGTAAGTTGGGTTCTCCGACCTGGAAATCTTTAAAACAAAAAACAAAAGCAAGGGTAAAACAGCTTGCATTTGACCTGATAAAATTATATGCTCAGAGAAAATCAGCAAAAGGTTTTGCCTATACTCCTGATTCTTACCTGCAAAATGAATTGGAGGCAAGCTTCCTTTATGAAGACACCCCGGATCAGGAAAAAGCTACGATCGATGTAAAAAAAGATATGGAAGCTGATACGGTGATGGATCGTCTGGTTTGCGGAGATGTTGGTTTTGGTAAGACGGAAGTAGCAATTCGTGCAGCATTCAAAGCGGCAACAGACGGAAAGCAGGTGGCAGTGCTGGTTCCTACAACGATTTTGGCTTTCCAGCATTATCGAAGCTTTAAAGAAAGATTAAAAGATTTTCCTGTAAATGTGGCTTATATTAATCGTTTCAGAACGGCAAAACAAAAATCTGAAACATTGGAAGCACTGAAAAACGGAAAGGTTGATATTATTATCGGAACGCATCAGCTGGCAAGCAGTTCGGTGAAATTTAAAGATTTAGGACTGTTAATTATCGATGAAGAGCATAAGTTCGGAGTTTCCGTAAAAGATAAATTGAAAACCCTGAAAGCAGATGTGGATACGTTAACTTTAACCGCGACACCAATTCCAAGAACCTTGCAGTTTTCTTTAATGGCTGCGAGAGATTTATCAGTGATTAAAACACCACCGCCAAACAGACAGCCTGTAGATACTCAATTGATTGGTTTTAATGAAGAAATTATTCGTGATGCTGTCTCTTATGAATTACAGCGTGACGGACAGGTATATTTTATTAATAACAGGATTGAAAACCTTAAAGATATTGCAGGGTTAATTCAAAGACTGGTTCCGGATGCTAGAGTAATTACCGGTCATGGCCAAATGGAAGGGAAGCAACTTGAAAAAAATGTTCTTGACTTCATGGACGGAAAATATGATGTTTTGGTCTCTACAACCATCGTTGAAAGTGGAGTGGATGTTCCGAATGCGAATACCATTTTCATCAATGATGCTCAAAGATTCGGAATGGCAGATCTTCACCAGATGAGAGGTCGTGTAGGACGTAGCAACAGAAAAGCTTTTTGTTATTTGATTACTCCTCCTTACGATATGATGACTTCGGATGCAAGAAAACGTCTTGAAGCGATTGAACAGTTTTCTGATTTGGGAAGCGGTTTCCAGATCGCAATGAAAGATCTTGAAATTCGTGGAGCTGGAGATTTGCTGGGAGCGGAACAGAGCGGATTTATTAATGAGATGGGATTTGAAACCTATCAGAAGCTTATGCAGGAAGCTTTAGAAGAGCTGAAAGACGATCAGGAATTTGAGAATCTTTTTGAAAATGAAGAAGACCGAAATAAGCTCTTTAAATCTACAAAGGATGTAAATATTGATACGGATCTTGAATTGATGTTGCCGGACTGGTATATTTCAAATACTGAAGAAAGATTATTGCTTTATCAGAAAATCGCAGAGATTGATAATGAGAAAGATTTACAGAAATTTGAAGACGAACTGATTGATCGTTTCGGAAGTTTGCCAAAAGAAGCTGTCAATTTACTGAAAAGTGTAAGCCTAAAATGGCTTGCTGCTGAAATTGGATTTGAAAAAATAGTTATGAAAAATGGTGTATTTTTAGGATATTTTCCGGGTAATCCACAGGATAAATTTTACCAGACGGATAAATTCAGGCATATCATCACATATCTTACACAAAACCCTGCTGAAGCACAGCTGAAAGAGAAAATAGGAAAGGATGGGAATAATCTTATGATGAGAAAAGATAAAGTAGGAAATGTGGATGAGGTGAATCTTTTATTGAAAACAATTTTGAAAGTATAAGAAAATACTAATTACCTTGTTTTAAGGTTTTTATTGTTGCTGTTTTTGTGAGAAAATAAATAAAAATGTAATTTTTATGCAAAAAAAAATTATATTTGTGGAAAAATAAATAATCCTTTTAGAAATGAAGCGACTTTTCTACTTTATTTTACTTGTAGCAGGTATTTCCTCTATCCATTCATGTAAAGACCTGGCAGATGAAAATGGAGACCCTCTAGTAGATCTTAATACGAATACAGGCCTGAATGGCGCTAGAGCATTGCATCAGGAAGTAACGGATTTTGCTACCGTTGCTGATTATCATTATACGGGGCTACTTTTGACTAAAGTAAATAATGGCGCATCTATTACTGATATTGCATATAGCGGGGACAGGGTAAGTAAAGTAACTTTTGATGGTTTCTTAGATTTGGATAATAACGGAGTTCTTGATCCGGGTAAAGTTACGTACACACAGCTATTTACTTATGGTGCTTCTGGTAGATTGGAATCAATTACAGAAAACAGAAATATTTATAAATTGACAGGAACTCCTCCTGCTCAGGTTCTGGATAAACAAACAAAATCGGTGTATACTTTAAAGTATAATGCATCAACAGGTAAACTTGAGACAATTTCTATGTTAACTGGTATCGATGCACCTGGAACTCCTTTTGCATACACTGCCTACTCAGAAACTCAATATACTTATTTGGGTGACAATGTATCTAAGGTTAAAACAGGATTTGGAACTATCACTGGTGGTGTAAACGATCCTATAGTTTGGACGTATGAATATGGATTTATGAATTATGATGATAGAATAAGCCCATATACGTTACTACCTTTTGCGTATAAAGTTTCGTATTTGTTATCTACGCCTTTCTATGGTCAGAGAAGCCTTATGCTATCTCCGAATAATCCATCGAGAGTATCTGTTACGTATTTGCCTGTACCGATTCCTACTCCGGTAGTTACCTCTACAAATTTTACGTATGATTCACAGACTTACCTGACGAAAGCATATGGAAGATATTATATCTATAAGCCTTTGTAAGCGAAAATAATAACTATATTTAAAAAGCTCAATTCTGAAAAGAATTGGGCTTTTTTATTTTTTATCTCTTAATTTTGTAAAAAATTTTAAATGAAATATTTAATTGTAGGACTGGGAAATAAAGGGCCTGAATATGAAAATACACGTCATAATATAGGATTTAAAGTTGTTGAAAAGATTGCAGAAACTCTTGAAGTTCCATTCAATACGAGCAATTTCGGATGGTTGGCAGACGGGAAGTACAAAGGAAGAAGAGTGCTGTTGTTAAAACCGGATACCTATATGAATCTTTCCGGAAATGCAGTAAGGTACTGGATGCAGAAAGAAAATATTCCTTTAGAAAATGTACTTATTGTAACAGATGATCTGGCTCTTCCTTTTGGAACCTTAAGATTAAAAGGTAAAGGATCTGATGCAGGACATAACGGACTCAAAAATATTATTGAAGTACTGCAAACCCAAAACTATGCAAGACTTCGTTTTGGTATTTCGGCAGAGTTTTCCGAAGGAAAGCAAATAGATTATGTATTAGGAACCTGGAATGAATCCGAAACGGAAAAACTTCCGGAGAGAATTGAAAAGTTTGCTAAAGCCTGCCTTTCATTCGTTTTTGCAGGAATCAACAATACGATGTCTGCTTTTAATGGGAAATAAAAAATCGGCGGGGAGCAAAGCTCCCCGCCGATTTTTAAAGCATTTTTATAATTATAACCAAGTTACGGCACCGGTTTCTACATCATAATTTGCTCCTACGATCTTAATTTTACCTTCTTTTTCAAGGTTCTCCAGCGTAGAGCTTTGTTTACGGATATCTTCTATAGCACTTCTTACATTTTGATGGTTCAATCTTTCCAGAAGTGAACTGTTTTTAGAAGATCTTTCTTCTCCTTCTTCAATTACGTCTTTAATGATTGGGTCAAAATGATTAATCAGGTGGTTAAGATTATCCATTCCTAATCCTTCGATTTGTGCAGCGTCTAATCCACCTTTTAAAGCCCCGCATTTAGTGTGTCCTAAAACAACAATAAGCTTAGAGCCTGCTACATTACAGCCAAACTCCATGGAACCTAAAATGTCCTGATTCACAAAATTACCGGCAATTCTGATACTAAAAACATCTCCCAATCCCTGGTCAAAGATGAGCTCTGCAGAAGTACGGCTGTCAATACAGCTTAAAACTACAGCAAAAGGCCATTGTCCTTCACGGGTTGCATTTACCTGTTCCAAAAGGTCTCTGTTAGCCTTTAAGTTATTTACAAATCTTTGATTTCCTTCCTTTAAAAACTCTAATGCTTTTTCCGGAGTAATTGTAGACTGGGTTTCGTATGTATGTGCTTTCATATAATTGTATATAATGTTTATAAAGTTAAAAATAATGATTTTTGAGCTTACATAGCTCTTGTGTGTGTAATTAAAACATGAGAATCCTGACTGTTCTCATAATCTCTGTATGATGTCTTGAAACCGAGGAGTTCTACATTGATGTCTTCTTCTTTTGCGCGGATATTTGCAAAATCCTGGATCATTTCCAGAACATCTGTAGTGATATATGAAGTTCCACGTGCATCAATGGTCACATTAGAATTGGGTTTAATGTTTTTTAATGTCTTCTTAATGGCTGCTTTGTTTAGAAAAGATACTTCTTCTGCTAATTTAATATTGATTCCGTCTGCGTCATTTAACTTTTCTCTACTTAAGTAGTAAGCTCTTTTCATATTTCCCTGAAGGATATAGAAAATGGAAATTGCCAAACCTATTGCCACGCCTTTCAAAAGATCCGTGGCGACTATAGCAACAACAGTTGCTACAAAAGGGATAAACTGAAATTTTCCTAAATGCCAGAAGTGCTTGAATGTAGCAGGTTTCGCAAGCTTATAGCCGACTAAAATTAATACCGCTGCTAATGTAGCAAGTGGAATTAAATTCAGAATCATAGGAATTGAAAGTACACAAATCAATAATAAAACCCCATGAATGATCGCTGAGATTTTTGAAGTGGCACCTGCGTTGGCGTTGGCAGAACTTCTTACCACGACTGAAGTCATAGGAAGTCCACCAATAAGTGAGCTGACTAAATTTCCAATACCCTGAGCTTTTAATTCAAGATTAGTGTCTGTAATTCTTCTTTGCTTATCCAGTCTGTCTGAGGCTTCAATACAAAGTAAAGTCTCAATGGAAGCGACAATAGCGATGGTAGCTCCCACAATCCAGACTTTAGGATTTGAAAATCCTGTGAAATCAGGCATTGTAATGAGGTTCTTGATATCTTCAAATGACTGAGGAACAGGGAGTACAACCAAATGTTTAGGATTGATCGCCAACGAACTTCCGGTCATTTTGAAAACTTCATTCAATAAAATGCCTGCAACAACCGCAACTAAAGCTCCGGGAAGCATTTTCATTCTCTTTAAAACAGATATTTTATCCCAGGCCAAAAGAATAGCAATTGAAACTAAAGTCACAATAATGGCTCCAGGATGAACGGCTCCAAATAATTCAGTGAAATAGTTAAAATTTAAGCCATTGTCAAAAATAGATTCGTGTCCTTCATAATCTTTGTCAAATCCCAGCGCATGCGGAATTTGTTTTAAAATAATGATGATTCCGATAGCAGCAAGCATTCCTTCGATCACATTGTTAGGAAAGTAATTGGAGATACTTCCTGCCCTTATAAAGCCTAAAACTAACTGAATAAGACCGGCAATAATCCCTGCGCAAAGAAATAAGGGAAATGCACCCAAATCGGTAATTGCCGTGAGAACAATTGCCGTTAAACCTGCTGCAGGACCAGATACGGAAATATTAGAATTACTTAAGGATCCCACCACTAATCCTCCTACGATTCCGGCAATAACTCCGGATAACGGCGGAGCACCGGAAGCTAATGCAATTCCTAAGCATAGAGGAAGTGCAACTAAAAATACAACGAGTCCTGAAGGGAAATTCTCCTTTATTCCTCCTATTAAAGATGTGTTTTTCATGATATGAAAATGTATAGTTATAGCTGATTAGCTGTGATTAATCAGTTATAAAAAGGTTGGAAATTTAATTTTTAAAGTACATATCAATTCAATACCCAAAGCAGGTATGAAGACAATAAAAAACTATTAGATAAAAATTAAGCTTCCGGAGGCGGAGAAAATATGGTAAGTAGGGGCGAAAGATGAAAATCATCATCAATCAGTACGAATGATTGGCCTTTTAAATCAGGTTCAAAAAATCTTAGATAATCAAAAACATCCAAAGGTTTTGGAAGTGCTTTTTCATAAACAATGAAAGGAGATGAAGAAGAATGAGGCTCTTCCTCGTTTACGATCACATTGGTCTGGAGAAGGTCCCAATTAAAAATCGCAGCAATACTCGGTAATGCTGTGAAGTTTAAAAAAACCATTAATGTAATAATACTCCAAAGTTTCATTCAATTGTTTTTAGAAAAATATTACTTTTTCTTTCGGCTCATAACCCATTCAGAATCCGTAAGATTGTAGATTTTTTGAATGTCCTTCAATATTTTTTCAAAATCAATCTCCAAATCAATAATTTTTCCGGTTCTAAGGTCAAAAACCCAGCCGTGAACAATAGGATATTCTTCTAAGATATATCTTTCCTGTACACAGGCCATTTTAACAACATTAATACACTGCTCCTGAACATTAAGTTCTACAAGTCTGTCATAACGTTTGCCTTCATCTTCAATAGAATCCAGCTCTGCTTGGTGCAATCTGTACACATCACGTATGGTTCTCAGCCAAGGATTCATCAATCCTAAATCCTGAGGGGACATTGCTGCTTTTACACCGCCGCAGTTGTAATGTCCACATACAATAATATGATTCACTTTAAGATGTTCCACCGCATATTGAATAACGGCTGTAGAACTCATATCCAACGTATTGACAACATTGGCGATATTTCTGGTTACAAATACTTCTCCTGGCTTCATTCCCATCACTTCTTCTGCGGTAACTCTGCTGTCTGAACATCCGATGTAAAGAAATTCAGGGTTTTGAGTTTTTGCAAGTTCATGAAAGAACTCAGGGTTTTCTGCAACCTTAGATTCTACCCATTTTCTGTTGTTTTCGAAAATAACGTCGTATGATTGTGACATAAAATAAAATTTAAAAGTGAATAATTATTTATTTCGTTTAAATTATTTTCAAATTCAATAGACTGAATCAATAATTATACAAAAATATAATTTTTGCAGATAAAGCAAGTCGTTTTAACAAAGTTTAATATTAAAATATGCTTAAAATCATATGAAATATGGGATAAACTAAGCTGAACAATAACTACCGGATTAAAAATAACCAGAAACTCACTATAAAATTACGACAAAAATTTAAATACTTTAATATTGATAGGGAAGTCTAATAAAATATAGATGAATAAAAGTAACCTATATTTTATAGTTGATATAGCCTTCCGTTGCATTTTCGTTAGGATAAATTGTAGCAGGATTTCCGGTGACAACAGAATCAGAAGGTACATCAAAGTTTATATATGAATTGGGTGCTATCAGAACATTATTTCCAATTTTTATATTCCCGACAATAATGGCATTCGGACCGATCCAGACTTCATCACCAATCTCAGGGGAGCCTTCATTTTTCCCTCTGTTCTGCTGTCCGATAGTAACGCCTTGTGCAATATTGCAATTTTTACCGATTATCGTTTTAGGATTAATGACCAGGCTTCCCCAATGTCCAAGATAAAAACCTTCTCCAATTTGAGTTTCAGGATAGATTTGAAACCCATATTTGATCTGAAAGTGTCTTAAAACCAGTCTCCAGAAAAATCCTAAAACGGGAACGTTCCTGAACTGTTGAGATTTTCTCAAAATATAGATGAAATGCAGGTTCGGATTGATGCATTTCGTCCATATTGTAAAAGTGGAAAGCCATTTTCCGCTCTCACGATAAAAATCTTTCTGTATGGTTGAATGGTTTGACATTGGAACAAAGATAGAAGAAAATTGATTTATAAACTATCTATAATTTTCATGATAGAATCTACGGAGTTTTGCAAGCTAAAGGGAATTGAATAGTCTTTCAAACTTTCTGAGTATGTATTAAAATATTCAGGGTTCTCAAGTGCTTTTCTCATACCGGAATAGATGCCTTCTTCTGAATTTTCAACGATTAATCCGATTTCTCCGTCATTCAGCATTTCTTTTACACCGGAAACTTCTGTAGCAATGATTTTCTTTTTCAGGGTAATTGCTTCAAAAAGAACGGTAGGAAAACCTTCGTATCTTGAGCTTAAAATGTAAAAATCCGAATGTTTAAAATAAGGATATGGATTATCTGTAAAACCAAGCATTGTAGCAGTATTATCAACACCTAATTCTGATTTTAATTTTTTGATATTTTCAAAATCATATCCGTTACCAACAATGAGAATCTGATGCCCGAAGCCTTCATCAAGAAGTTTTTTGTGTACTTTCAGCAATCTGTCGAAACCTTTCTGTGGAAAAACGGTTCCTACAGAAATAAACGTAGGAGAAGTTGTATCAAAGTTGTAATTAAGAACGGGTTTCTCAGCTTTGGTTAAAATTTCTTCGGTATCTAATGGATTGTAGATCTTTTCTACTTTATGTTTTTCTGCTTCATTTTGAGTCAGACTGAGAAAGGTCGTTTTGATTTTTTCCGAGATCACCATGATCTTATCAAAATCAAAAAACTTTTTTATTTCCTCATCGGTGTAGCCTTTTACTTCCGAAAGATCATTGTGGATCCAAACTATTTTTTTAGAATTTTTTAGTGGAGAATTTAAAATCTCATCACGCATTCCGTGAATGGCAGCAAATTCAATATCATATTTTTTACCATTTAATTTCCCGTTATAAAGTAGTTTGGGAAATCTTTTTAATACACTCTGATAGATTATCCGGTATATTTTCCTGGGGATATCCTGAATGCGGTTTGTGGTGATCATCTCGCCTTTATTCAGATATAAAATATTGATCCAGCTTGGAGCTTCGCTCAGATATTTCCCGGAATATAAATTAAGCAAAAGATCAATCTCATATTTGTCTTTCGGGAGATTTTTAAGAAAAGTGACCAATACCTTCTCTGCTCCGCCATGTCGGAGGGAGCCTATCCGGATCAGTATTTTTTTTCTTTCGGCCATTTATTTTACGGGTTTGTAAGTATGAGGAAGATGTTTTTTTATATAGGCATCTAATTGGGGACGCACAAGCTCAAGTTCTCTTGGATACATCACGTTGTTGGCTAATAACTTATCGCCATATTCTTCTATAGTACAGATAAATTTTGCGGGAACACCAGCAAAAACACTTCCTTTAGGCATAGACGTGGTTAAAATGGACCCAGCACCGAGAACACAATTGTCCTGCATTTCCACACCGGGCATAATTATGGTGTCTGCTCCGATCAGACATTGTTTACCAATTTTTATTCTCCCGAAAGTTCTTACATCTTTATATTTTTCAAAAAAATGAAGGGCATTTTGTCCGCCATCATGATTCACAAATCTTACATTGTTGGAAAACGTAGTTTCATCGCCGATTTCAATGAGAAAAGGCTCGGTTCCGAATTCGGGAACTTCTACAAAGCGGACGTTTTTGCCTACTTTTAATCCTTTGGCAATACAGACTTTCAGATAAATATTCTGTATCATCCGATGGTAAGAGGTGTGAAGTTTAAGAATTAGGCGGTAAATAAAAAGCATTTTTTTATTTTTTTACTAAGTTAGTGATGATATTTTCAACCGCATCAAAAATTTTCTGATTGTCAAACTGTTTTTCAATGTCTTTCAGGTTTTCTTTAATGTTTGAAACGTAGTCCGGTTCTGTAAGGAATTTTTTCATCGCTTCATACATTTCTTCCGTTTCATAGTTGATGAGATGTCCTGTTTTTCCGTGAGCAATCATTTCCGGGATTCCTCCTACATTGGTTGAAATAATAGGCTTTTGAAGGATTAATGAATCAGCAATAATTAATGGCCAGCTCTCGGATTCCGAAGGAAGAATGAAAAAATCCGCATTTTTTACGTAAGGATATGGATTGAGCAATGAACCTAATAATTGAAAACTTTCGGTAACACCCAATTCCTGTGCCTGTTTCTTTAGATTTTCTTTTTCTTCACCATCGCCAATAACAATAATATGATGGTCAAATCCTTCTCGCAACAGTTTTGAATGAGCTTCCATTAATTTATGGAATCCTTTTCTGCTGTGTAATCTTGCTACGGAAACAAAAACTGATTTTTTAGGAAATTCGGGTTGAAAAGCCTTTGCTTTTTCTTTCAGTTCTTCAATTGGGATTGCATTTAAGATGACCTGATTTTCCGGAAGCTTAAGATCAGGATAGGTTTCCATTAAAATATCTCTGGTTTGCTGAGAACCAAAAATAAAATAATCAAACTGTGGAATCTGTTTCAAAATATCGGATACTAAAGGCTGAAGTTTAGGCAGTGTAATATCGGAATGAAACCAGCCGATTTTTTTTGAATTTTTATTGACAGAATTTAAAACCGACGAAAAAGCTGCATAGGTTGGAGCTATTTCTACATCAAATTTTTCATTCAGAAGCTGATCTGCTATTTTCGGATTATTATGAGCTCTTTGAAGGCTGTATTTTCTTTTTGCAAGCTGAATTTTTTGGATCAATAGATTTTTAGAAAAATCTTCTTTTCCATTTTCAAGATATACTTTTCGTACATGGTTCGGAAACTCATTGCGCAACTCTCCCTGATTGATATTCAAACAAACCGTCATCTCAAATTTTTCCTGATTGAGATTGTTCAGCATACTCAGGATTACCTTTTCTACGCCTCCCATTTCCATAGAACGGTGTCTGAAAAGCACTTTTATTTTATCATTTTTCATCTTAGCTCAATAGTTGTTGTACGAATATTCTAAGTTTTTTCATTACGCGGTATGAAATCGCATTCTGATATTCAAGAAGGTTATAGATTTCTTTTGCATTGCTATATTCATCCGGGATTTTTTTACCGTTGATGGAGCTTAAGCCTCTTCTTTTCATCGCATTGAAAATTACTTTAGAAAAATATTCCCGGGATTGGGGTCTGTTGTCATTTTGAGAAATTCCACCCAAATGGTTTCTATAGAGATAATTGGGCTCATCAATATATTTTACCTTCCCTTTTTCGTACATTTTAAGATAAAGATCCTGATCTTCTGCAATTCTCATAGAGGTATTTATCTTTTCGGTCTGTTCATAGATTTCTTTTCTGAAGCATACAAAATGTACGATATGAACAGGGCAATTGAAAAAGTAAGCATCACCATTTACAACCTGCATTCCGGATTTAAATCTTTCAATAGGTTTTAGATGCTCATCACATTTTACAAAACTGGAATAGGTAAGAACCGTATTTTTATCCTTATTAAAGATCTTCATGCTTGCTTCCAAAGCATTTGGAGTAATGGCGTCATCCGGATCTACGAAACCGCATATTTCTCCGGCTGCAAGTTCAATCAGTTTGCTTTTTGTAATTCCGACTCCGCTGTTTTCAACATTTTGGAAAACTTTAAACCGGGAATCATTACCGATAATCTGATGGATACTTTCAAGAGAATCGTCTGTTGAAGCATCATCCAGAATTATAGCCTCCCAATTTTTATAAGTTTGGGTGATAATTGATTCATAACAGGTTTTGAAAAATTTTCCGTTATTATAATTGGCAATCAGAATTGAAAATTTCATTCGGAGACTAATAGTTTGATGAAAAGATTAATTCAAAAATATAATTATTCTTTAAAATAGGCAATTGAATGAAAATCTTTATTTTTGTTGTATTAAAGCAGACACAGTGAGTGAAATAAGAAGAGTTGTAAAAACGTTTATAGGGTATTTAAAAAGACCTGATCTCTATCCGGAACTGGGCAGAAAGATTCTGAAAAATACGATCAACAGAAATAATGCTTTCAAAGGAAAGGAAAAAACAAATTCCTGGGCATCTTCAAAGGCGATTTCTCAGGAGGAAGCAATTCATAAGCTTTTCAGAGTAAATTCCGGAGCATTCAGCAATGAATTTCAGGATGTTTTGAAACGGGCAGGAGAAAAAGAAAAGGAATGTCCTATCAAAATGGGAGGGGCAGGAGCTTTGGAACTGATTTATTATGCCTGTGAGTATTCAAATGCGCAGCATGTTGTGGAAACAGGTGTTGCTTATGGTTGGTCTTCATTGGCTGCGTTACTTTCGTTAAGAAAAAGAAACGGAATACTATATAGTTCTGATATGCCTTATCTTGGTCAGAATGGAGATCAGTATGTAGGCTATGTCGTTCCGGAAGATCTGAAATCCAACTGGAAGCTTTTCCGTTTTGCAGATAAAGAATCTCTACCTAAAATCTTTGCCGAAACTTCTGGTTTTGATGTGGTTCATTATGATTCGGATAAAAGCTATGACGGAAGAATATGGGCTTATCAGGAGCTTTACCGGAATTTAAGAAAAGGAGGCGTTTTTATGAGTGATGATATCGGGGATAACTCTGCTTATCAGGATTTCTGCGAAAAGAATGGTATTGATACTACGGTGGTAGAGTTTGAAGGAAAATTTGTGGGTGTTTTTATAAAATAAGATCAGGTTTTTGAAAATTACTCAGATTACTTTTACACGATTTGTCGCTGCATTGGCAATTGTGATTTCACATTTCAATAAAGATGTATTTCTCTATAAGATCCCCTATCTCTCCGAAGTTTTTCTGAGAGCGAATGTGGGGGTAAGTTATTTTTTTATCCTTTCCGGTTTTATTATGGTCATTGCTTATCATAAAAAAGAAAAAATCGGTTACGGAGATTATTATCGGAACAGATTCGCAAGAATTTATCCTTTATATGTGGTAGGATTGCTGCTTTTGTGGTTTACCCGGGAAGAAAAATTTCTATTTACGGATATTCTTTTATATCTCTTTGGGCTCCAGAGCTGGATTCCGGGTAAAGCAATGGTTTTGAATTTTCCGGGTTGGTCTATCTCTGTTGAATTTTTGTTTTATCTGCTGTTTCCTTTTCTTTATAATTATTTATATTCAAAAAAGAATAAAAGAATTTGGGTGATAGCTATTCTTATCTGGATTGTTACACAGATTTTTTCAAACTTATACATGAAATCTGGTTTTTACACGGGTCCACATACGGTAAGTCATGATTTTATTACCTATTTCCCGTTACTTCATATCAATGAGTTTCTGATAGGAAACCTTGCGGGATTGTTTTTTATTAAAAATCATAAACAAAAGGATTTTGATCTTTTAATAAGTCTCATTTTTATAGGGATTTTATTATGTTTAATATTTGTTCCGCTCTATTTTCATAATGGATTAATGGGTGTTTTGTTTATTCCTCTTATTCTTTTGATTTCCAGAAATAATGGGATTTTAACAAAGATATTTTCTTTCAAACCTTTAGAATATTTAGGAGAGATCAGTTATGCTATTTACATTACGCATATTCCTGTTTTATATATTCTGAGGCAGCTGGTTTGGAAGAAGTATATTTTTGATATTGATGTCATGTTTGGGGCTTACATGATTGCTTTGCTTCTAAGCTCGGCGTTGTTTTATCAGACTGTTGAAAGTCCTGCGAGAGAATTTTTGAGAAAAATCAAATTAAAATGATTAGTTTTAAAAAATTAGTTTGGAAAGTAATAATTAGACATGCTGTTTAACTCATTTGGTTTTTTGATTTTCTTACCAATTGTATTTATACTTTATTGGTTCGTTTTTCATAAAAAATTTCAGTATCAGAATATTTTGCTTCTTCTTGCAAGTTTTTATTTTTATGCTTGCTGGGATTGGCGATTCATGTTTCTTTTGCTTTTTTCCATATTGCTGGACTATTTTTCCGGAATTAAGATTGAAAATAGTTCAGGTAAGCGTGAAGCTAAAATTTGGCTTACACTTAGTATCGTGATCAATCTTGGATTTTTGTGCTTCTTTAAATATTATAATTTTTTTATTGAAAGTTTTGCTGATCTGCTCAGTGGTTTTGGACTGAAAATAAATATGTGGCTGTTGAATATTGTTCTTCCTGTCGGAATTTCATTTTACACATTTCATGGGCTTTCATATGTTATTGATGTTTATAAAAAGAGAATTTCTTCTGAGAAAAATTTTATAGATTATGCTGTATTTGTAAGTTATTTTCCATTGCTTGTTGCTGGTCCCATCGAGAGAGCTACTCATCTTTTACCTCAAATTCAGCGTAAAAGAGCTTTTAATTATGAACAGGCTGCAGACGGATTGCGGCAGATGCTATGGGGCTTTTTTAAAAAGATGGTGATTGCAGACAATTGTGCTCCTCTTGTTAATGAGATTTTTAATAACTATCATTCAGAAAGTTCTGTAACTCTTGTCTTAGGGGTTATATTATTTGCTTTCCAGATTTATGGAGATTTTTCAGGGTATTCTGATATTGCCTTGGGAGTTTCAAGATTATTTGGAATTGAATTGCTTAAAAACTTTGCATTTCCTTATTTCTCCCGTGATATTGCTGAATTTTGGCGAAGATGGCATATTTCTCTTTCCTCCTGGTTCAGAGATTATCTCTATATTCCATTAGGAGGAAGTAAAGGAGGACTCTGGATGAAAATCAGAAATACATTTGCCATTTTCCTCGTTTCGGGTTTCTGGCATGGTGCAAACTGGACTTTTATTGTTTGGGGAGGTCTCAACGCTATTTATTTTCTCCCGCTTTTGTTAACAAAAACAAATCGACAAAACCTTGAGGTTATTGCACAAAATAAATTTCTTCCTAGTTTAAAAGAACTTTTTCAGGTTGTTGTTACGTTTGCCATTACTTGTTTTGCTTGGATTTTTTTTAGAGCAGATTCCGTTTCAGATGCTTTACTGTATATCAAAACTATGGGGACCGGAAAGTGGGAACTGTCAAACCCTTTTCCTTCCAAGGTTTTTGCTTTAATTGGTATTATGCTTTTGATAGAATGGATCAATAGAAGCCGATTTCATGGGTTTGAAATTAAAAGATACAACCCGTGGCTGAGAAGGGTACTGTATGTGGCTTTTTTATATATAATCATCCGATATGCAAATTTCGGGAATAATGAATTTATTTATTTCCAATTTTAATATGAAAAGATTTTTATTAAAAATATTGCCTTATTTTTTAGGAGTTGTCTTAGTTTTTGCGGTACTGGGAGCATTTGCCGATGGAAACACAGATGATAATTACAGGCATTTTGCGGTTCCGAAACCTCAAAATATTATTCTGGGAGATTCAAGAGGTTCACAGGCTGTAATTCCTGATGTTTTGCAGTCGAAATTATCGGTAGCTTTTGATAATTTTTCTTTGAATGTTGTAGAATCACCTTATGGAAAAGTGTATTTGGAAGCCCTAAAAAGAAAACTGGATCCGGAAACAAAAAATGGAATTTTTATTTTAACGGTTGATCCCTGGAATCTTTCTCTCAACAAAAATATTAAAAGTTTAAAAGAATATCCGGAAGAACATTCTCCACTGAAAAATATGTATTTTTATGATTGGTCTCCTAATTATGAATATCTTCTGAGAAATTATCCGAGAAGCTGGTTTAAGATCTACCTGGAAAGAGAGGAAACGGGAAAATCAAATACTTATCTGCATAAAAACGGATGGCTTGAAGTAAATGTTGATATGAATAAAGATTCGGTTGCAGCAAGGGAGAAAAATAAAATTGATTTTTATAATAAATTAGCTGCAGAAAATCAATTATCTCCGGAAAGAATACAGGCTTTTAAACAAATCATAAACTATCTTAAGCCTAAAGGAACGGTTTTTATTGTAAGAATTCCTGCTTCAAAATCAATTATTGAAATTGAGAATAAAAAATATCCTGATTTTAGCGGTTTAATGAATGGAATTGCTGATCAAAACAACATCAAATTCTTTGATTTTTCGGCTTCTTATAAAGAATATTTATATACAGATGGCAATCATATGTATAAACAAAGTGGTAAGACTTTTTCTTCGCAGATTGCAGATTCTATTTTGATGAATAAATATTAAAAAAGATCTCGGCGAAAATTAATATTATAAAGCCCTGATCTGATACTTGTGTAATCCGTGATCAGGTATTTGAAAATCATTCCCCACTTTTTGGCAACGGAAGAATTAGCTATTTCCCAGCTTCTGTGCATTCTTTTAATATGTGTTCTAATATTTTCGGGAATCGTAGGCTCGTTTTCTGCCCATTTATTGACTTCTCTCCAAAGCATTACTCTCGTAATGGAAGGTTTTACTTTGTTTGAATCTACTTGTGTAATTCTGTTGTTTTCGTGTACTCCTCGCATAGCGACTGCCTTATCCAAAATTCCGGGATGAAATTTAAGATAAAATGAACTTCTGAATAGAAATTCTGTATCCTGATGAAGCCTGAGATGGGTTTTAAAAACGGGCTGTATTTTATCCAATAAAGATTTTCTTCTTATCGTAAGACTGTCAATACTGAAAAGCCCGAAACTTCCTTTCATATTCAGTAGTCCAGGAAATACATCTTTGGGATCATGCTTTTTATAAACGGTTGTCAGGCGATCTCCGAAAAGTGGATAATACTGCTCTTTTGCTTTTTCAGAATAATAATGTACTCCTAAAGCTCCATAAACAGCATCGACTTCCTGGTCTTCAAACAGTTTTTTTTCAGCATCAAATCTGTTGGGAAGATAATAATCATCAGCATCAAGAAAAGCAATAAAATCTCCTGTCGCTTTTTCAATACCCAGGTTTCTGCTTGCTCCTGCTCCGTGGTTTTCCTTGTCCGGATGTTGGAAAAGTTTTACCCGCTCATATTTTTTTTCAAGTTGTAGACAAACTTCCAGCGCGTTATCGGGAGATTTATCTTCTACTAAAATAACTTCAGAAACCTCATCAAACTGCAAAGCGGATTCCACAGCTTGTGTAATATAGTTTTCGGCATTATAAACAGGAGTGATTACGGAGATTTTCATTTTATTTCTATACTGTAAATATATAGTTTATTTATATTTTGGGATTCATTAAGGCATGAAAGCGGTATCGTGTCTTTACAAGTTCTGGATACTTTATACAATTGATAAAATAGGAAAAGTATTTCCTGAAGCCATGTTCATTGGCAATTCTAAAGCTCAGGTAATTCAAACGTATTCTTTTCGAATATTCAGGCTTAAGTTTTACGGTGGTGCCCCATTCATACAGTGACTGTTGGAGAAGGAGATTGTTTTGGTAAAACTTTTTTGAATAAGGTTTTATTTTGGTAATTCTGTTGTCATCGTGCACTCCACGTATGGCTATGGCTTTATCAATAATTCCGGATTTTAAATGGCATACATAAGCCAGTTTTATAATAAAATCTGAATCCTGATGTACACGAAGTTTTTCGTTGAACTTTAAACCATGTTTTTCGAGAGCTGATTTTCTTAGTGTTAATGTATTCAGATGAAAAAACGTACCGAAAGTTTTAGGTGTTGAGCTTAAAAGTCCTTTAAATACTTCTTCTCCTTCAGCATGATAATTAACGGTAGTAAGTGTTGTATTTTTAAATTTATCCTGAAACTCTTTCTTTCCTTTTTCGCTTAAATATTCCACACCGATAGCTCCAAAAACACCGTCGATATTGGACTTACTGAATAATGTTTTTTCAGCATCAAATCTGTTAGGAAGATAATAATCATCGGCATCCAGAAAGGAAATATACTCACTTTGCGCTTTTTTAAGGCCCAGATTTCTGGTTGCTCCGGCCCCGTGATTGCCTTTATCGGAATGTTGATACAATTTTATGCGGGAATTTTCGGAGATAAGTTTTTCACAAACGGAAAGAGACTGATCTGTGGACGCGTCTTCTATCAGAAGGATTTCTTTTACTTCTTCAAACTGAAGGACAGAATATACAGACTTTTCTAAGAATTGAGCTGCATTGTAAACAGGAATAATAACAGATATACTAAGAGCCATTCTACAACAATTTGGAATTATGAGATGCCCATAAAGCAAGTTGCAGTAGGTTCCAGTGTTTTTGACCTTTATCCTGAAACTTTTGTGCAGCTTTAAAATCGATATAGTTAAAAACCTTTTGATTTTTATCTTTTAATAATTCATCAGAGAATGTGAGTAAGCTTTCTTCTTCAAACCAGTTTTCTATTCCAAGCCCGAAGCCTTGTTTATTTCTATTTCTGATGGTTTCTGTCCAGTAATAACTCATTGATTCTCTTAAAATGATTTTATCATTGTCTGAAGTTATTTTGAGCTGATCCGGAAGCTGAATGCAGAATTCTGCAAAGTCAATATCCAAAAACGGAGTTCTGACTTCCAAAGAATTGGCCATTGCCATACGATCAGATTTTACCAGCATATTTCCCGGAACGAACTTTTCAAGATCTGTTCGCATAATATCATTCAGAGAGTTTTTATAGGCTTTAAAACTGTAAGGCTGCTGATAGTCTTGAGTAATTCCTAAAGCAGTTCTTTCGTTTTTATCAAAGAAATTCCTTACTTCATTCTGATGAAAATCCAGAATGGAACCATACTGAATATTTTTCTGTGAAATGTAAGAGATCTGTTTTACGTTTTGATATAATTTCTGTCCAAACTGCGCCAGAATATTCTGGTAGCTGAAATGTTTCTTCATTTCATGTTCCACTTTGTAGAAGCTATAGCCACCAAACAATTCATCGCCCACATCTCCGGAAAGTACCACTTTCAGGTTTTTTCTTGCACTTTTACATATTTCAAAGTGGGGAACACACGATCGGTCGGCAAAAGGCTCATCAAGAAAAGGAGCAACTTTCAGAATTCCGGAAACCAGATCTTCCTTTTTTTCATGAATTTCAATGTGTCTGGTATTGTATTTTTCAGCGATTTCCTTCGCATATTTAAGTTCACTTTCTTCATGGTCATATCCAAAGCTGATGGTGGTCTGTTGCGGTAAAAAAGAATTTACCATGGCTACAACTGAAGAAGAATCAAGACCTCCGCTTAGAAAGCTTCCGACTTCAACATCAGCAATAAGCTGCTTTTCAATAGCGGTTTTCAACAGATAAGTAAATTCTTCTTTCGCTTCAGAAAGACTTAAAACACGGTCTTTTTTGGGAAGACTGTAATATCTTGAAACTTTTATTTCTCCATCTTTCCAAATTAACTGATGAGCAGGCGGAAGTGAAAATATATTGCTATAAATACTTTGGTAAGTACTTACATATCCATATTGAAGATAGTGAGAGAGTGCTTCTTGGTTGAGTTTAGGCTCTATGAGTCCACTTGCAAGAATAGCTTTAATTTCGGAGGCGAAAATAAATTCTCCATTTCTACCATGAGCATAATAAAATGGCTTTTCGCCAAATCGGTCACGTGCACAGAAAAGTTGTTGCTTTTCATCATCCCAGACAGCAAAAGCAAACATCCCAGGAAGATCATGAATCAGCTGTTCTTTTTTTCTCTGATACATGGCGAGAATTACTTCCGTATCAGAAGTTCCCTGATAAGGATATTCTCCATATTGTTTTTTGATGGACTGATAGCCGTAAATTTCACCGTTTAAAACAATGCATTCATTTTTTGTATTGGAAAACATAGGCTGTTTACCATTTTCTGAAAGATCAATGATGGATAATCTTCGGTGACCTAACACAATATTTTCAAAATATTCATGATGGGCAGAATCCGGACCGCGATGCGCAATAGCATCCGTCATATTCTGGATGGCATGGGTATAATTCTTGGCATCTTTTGTAATGATTCCGGCTATTCCACACATATTTTATTTCTTCTTCTTTTAAACAAGTAAGGTAGGTTTTTCACAGTAGAATATATCTTCTTTAGGATTTACCCCCATTCTTTTATATTTATCAGCAATATTAATTCTGTTCACTATAAACCCGGCGTCTTCTAAGCGCTGTACATAGTCCTGCCCATAGATTCTAATATGATCGAACTGCCCAAAAAGTTCTTCCCTTTTTTTGGGGTCAGAGATGGTAAAATCTTCCACAGTCTCCTGAGTATTATTAGAAATAGGAACTTGTAAAATGGCTTTTCCTCCGGGTTTTAAAACTCGTTGTATCTCTTTCATTGCTTTACTGTCTTCCGGAATGTGCTCCAAAACGTGGTTGCAGATGACAAGATCAAAATGATGGCTTTCAAACGGAAGTTCAAGAACATTCATATTTTGTACATAAGCAGGATAAGTGTAACCCGGTGTAAATAAATCTCCACAAATATATTCATCAAAATTCTGTTTCAGAAGAATATTGGATAGCTTAGGTTCGGGAGCAATATGTAAGATGCTTATATTTTTATTTTGTGGCAGATTGAGTTCTTCAATGATAAAAGCATATAACAATCTTTCACGGTCCCTGGAATGGCATTGGTAGCATCCTGCTGCTCTTCTTCCTCCTCCAACGACATCTTTTTCTATAAGAACAGGAAGATCATGCCCCACTATTTCCAGATCTTTGGAAGTGTAGCCGCAAAAAGGACAATAATAATTGTTTCCTGAATGAGCCTGGAGCTTTATTTTATTTTTAATTCTTTTGATCAGTGACATTTTTAGTTTTTAGGTGCTGATAAGTATATCAAATTTAAGTATTTAGAAAAGTCAAACCAATTTGTTTTACCTGATTTCTGATTTCTGAGAGCTTTTTCTCTTCTTTTGAAATTTTCCGGTATTTCTCAAGTAATGTTTTATATTCAGAGGTATTTCCTGTCAATAGGTTTTTGAGAATACTTTTCCGCAAAGATTTTTTTTCAAAAACGAGAGCATTGGGGAAATTAGGATTAAGTATTTTGGTTTCAATACTAAGATCTTCATATTTCTTAGGATCTACTTTTTTGAGATTCTGTTTTCCGTCATGTACCACCTTGCTTTCCGGTACAAGAAGTATCTTCTTTTGATGAAAATGGGCTCTGTTTACATATTCTATATCTTCTCCGTAATGAAAAAAGTAAGGATTGAATCCTCCCACTGTTTCGATCGTATTTCGGGGAATCAGCCAATGAGCGGCATTAATGAAATTCATCTCATACAATGGTTTTAGCTTCTGAAAATAAAGATCGGAAATTAATCGGGTTTTTTCAAAATTATGGGCAATATACTTATCTAAGAAAATATCAAGAAGTTGCTCGCTTCCATCCAGATGCATAGGACTTAAAATGCCTATTTCTTTTTGGTTGGAGTGGGCTTCATAAACTTTCAGTAATTTTTCAATACTATCAGAATAGATCCACGCGTCCTGATTCATTAAATAGAAAAAATCCGCTCCGTTTTTATATGCCTTTTCTATTGCGATATTGTTAGCTTTTCCAAATCCCAGGTTTTTTTCAGACTGAATAAAATCGATTTCAGGAAAATTAGTCTGAATGAAGTGTTGCGTTCCGTCTGTTGAGCCATTATCAATGACGATGCACGTAACGGGAACAGAAGATGATTTTAGACTGCTAAAACATTTTTTTGCCCATTTCATGGCATTGTAGGTGACAACTATGACGTATATCTTCGGCATTTAAATATATTTTTCGGCTATTTTTTTTAAATACATGGAAGCATCTTTTTCTGTAAAAAAATCTTTTACCTGATCCTCAAAATCAATTTTATAAAAATCACCCGCTTCGATTTCTTTATAAAAAGCTTTCTGCTTAATTTTGTTTTCAATAGCCATTATAATTTCTTTTAAATCATAATGGTGAGGATATGAGAAGTCAATAATTTTGTTTTGAATACTGTGATTAGATGTTCTTATGAATTCTGAAATATCTTCGATATCAACTAAAAGTCTTCTTGCTTTGGTATGCAATACGAATTCCGAATTTTGAGTAATCTGATGTTTGAGATAATTGAATAATGTATTGGGATTTCCTCCTCTTCCTACAATATTTCCAATCCTGAGAATACTGAACTGTTTTGAATGATTTTGAATATACTCTTCAATTTTCTTTTTGTGCTGTACATATAAACTGTCCGCTTTTGATCTGTCATTGATGCTCAATGTTGAAAAATAAATCAAAAGAATATCTGAATGCTGTTCGATATTTTTTTTAAGAAGATCAAATTCTCTTTGAAATTCAGAATCTCTTGTCTCCAGAGAATTGGATACTCCTGAAGCAAAGAATAAAATATTATCCGAATCTATATTTTTTAAAGATTTTGCAATAAGTCCGTTTCCTACGATCATTGTGTTTTTTTATTAATTTCAGATGAAAATCTAATATAGTTAAAATATTTCTTTAAAATTAGCATCTTATCTTGAAATGTAAGGTATTTGAAAGGAAAAAATTTTAATGTAAAGAGGATGTTTTTTGAAGTTATTGGATAATAGATAAAGTATTGATAAAGGAAAGAAAGGAAAATATTTTTTTCTGTTTCCGAATTTTTTTCATGGGGGAAGTTAGTCCCTATTTTTTCTTTAATTATAATGTTGGAGTCCAGCCATTTCTTGTCACGGTTACCCTGTGAAAAATGTTGAATTAAAATGTCATCAATCACATAATTCTGAAATTTTTTCGCCACTCTTAAGCTGAAATCAAGATCATAGCCATGAAAACCTTTTAATTCTTCGTCAAACCTAATGTGGGTATAGTTTTCTTTTTTTATGGCTAAAAAAACACCATCTACAGCGAAGACTTTAGTTCTGTTTTCTTTTGTAGAATGAATAGAAACGGAGTCGTTATTTTGTTTATTTCCCTGTAAAATATTTACAAAGTTATACTTTTCTGCAACGGTCCAGCTTGAAGGAGCTACGGGTACATAAGAAGAACCGGCAATCCCGATTAAACCGGTATTTTCTTGATCTAAATGCAAAATAAGTCTGTTGCCCCAATTTGGGGTTTTAAATACAATATCTTCGTGCAAAAAGACTAAATTATCAAATCGAGCTTTTTTTGCCCCTTGGTTATAAGCTTCACAGATTCCCATCAATCCCGGATTATCAATTTTGATTATTTCATAAGGCACACCAATAGTTTCTGCAATGTTTTTTTCAAGTGCAGAGAAGTAATGGGGAAGATAGGATGAAATAATGATGGATATCATGACTTATTTTTATTGGATCAGATCGTGGATGGTTTGAAAAATATCTGCTGTAAGTTTGCCTTCAGAATATTCTTCTTCTAGTCTGTTCTGGATCTTATGTCCGTAATTTTCTCTTAATTCTTTATTCTCAAGGAGATTAACTATTTCAGAAGCCATGGTATCGAGGTCCAGATAAGGAGCAAGTACTCCATAACCGTTTTCAAGGAATTCCACAGCGCCCCCACTTTGTTCGAATGCAACAATCGGTTTTTGAAGTTTAGCTGCCGTAAGCATCACTAAAGGGAAAGGATCTTCTCTCGAAAGCAAAAGGAAAATATCAAAAATATTGATATAATCGTTTGGGAATTTGTTGTGATCTACATAGATGATCTTATTATCAACCCCTAATTTTTCAGCATCAATTTTGGAACATTTTACAGGGCCTATGGTAGAAGAACCTCCGAGGTTAATGAATTTAAAATTAAGATCTGTTTTATCTACAATCTTTTTAACTAAAAGAGGAACCAAATCTGTTCCTTTTCTTAATTCCTGAGAACTTGCAATACCAATAACAATATCAGATTCGGATATGTTGAGTTCTTTTTTTAGTTGGGTTTTATCTTTGTGAATTACTAATTTTTCGTCTACAAAAGAATGTATTGCTTTTACTTTTTTAGGATCTGCACCATATCTGTTGATGAGGTTTTCTTTCACAGCATTTGATCCTGCAATGATCATGGAGACATTGGAGATATTCTGCAAAATAAAATCTTTTGAATAAGCGCTCTCCATACCAAAAGTAAGCTCATGAATGGCAACAATGGTTGGAATTCCTTTCTTGTAAAACGGAATTGTCCAGACTAAAGTTTCCGCGGTATTGGCATATACTAAATCGTAATTGTTTTGTAAAAGTTTGCCGGTTATTTTTTCAATCTGTTCTTCCTTTGTTTCCTGTTTTGGGAAAAAAGCAGCTTGAAATTTTTTGAAATTTCTGTTTACGAAAGACAAGGATTGATTGTAATAAGCGGCCACCATAATTTTCTGGTCAGATAATTTTGCAAAATCTTCATACAACTGTCCTGCTCTTAATAATAAAACATCTACGGTATAATTTTTTCTTTCGTTTTTAAGCTTTTTCAACAGGCTTAATACGAGAATAGGAGCGCCGGATAAAGAAGCTTCATGAGAAATTAATAATATTTTTTTTGTTTCGCTCATTTTTGTAAAGATTCAAATATTAAATTCTGACTGTTTTTTATGATTGTATTAGCAGGAACAGACTTGTGGATAACACACCCTGCTCCGATGATGCAGTTATCTCCTATGTTTACACCTTTTAATATCAATGTGTTACTTCCAATCCAGCAATTTTTACCAATTGTAATCGGACTTGTATTAAATTCTGTTTTATTGACAAAAAAATCAGGATTAAAACCGTATTGATGGTTATGGTCGTATAGTTTTACACCTTCACCGAATATAGTATTATCTCCGATTGTGATTTTTTCTAAACAATTAATAGAGGAATAATTATTAAAAAAAACATTATCCCCGATTATAAGATTTCCCTTTGGCAGAACTGAAATTATGCAGTAATCTCTCACAAAAAAACTTTCTCCAATATTTATATTGCCAAAGATACCTTCATTTCCTTTAAATATATTTATATCCTGAGGAGCAAAAGTATGATGGATATTGATGTTTGGCATTGAAGTGAAACGCCACCACATTTTTTGCTTCTCTTGTTTCTGCAGATCGATAACCAGTAAGGTTAATTTTCTTTTAATATAATTTTTTATTTTTTGGAACATTAATATAAATTTATTTCTTTAATTTTTTGATAATCTTTCTTTTAGTTATTTTTAAAAGATTCTTAAAGGATATTATATTAGCAAGATAATTGTAATCTTTAATCTTTAATTCTAGTGCTTTTTTTTCTTCATAAGGTTTTAAAAGTGCCTTTTGAAAGTTGTCATATTGTATTTTTAAATCAGTCAACACCTCCTGATTGTTTTTAAAATGTATGAGCAAGAATTTCAAGCAAAACATGGTATTTACGATTTGGCCAATGGTGTTCTGGGTACTCCACATTCCGCTGCCGACTCTGTAAACGGCCATTTCTTCAGGAAAATATTTTATAAGGCCAAAAGACGCATTCAAAAGGTGTAAAGGATAATCGCCAATGGGGGAATAAGGTAACCATTCAGGCAGAGTTTCCATGTTTTTTCTGAAAACAACAGACACTGTAATGATGAAATTTTCTTTACACAGATCCTGAATAGTATAGGTTTTTTCCTCATCAGGATTAGGATAAGTAAATTTTTCTTTCCTGTCTGTAAGTTCTTTTATTTTATGAAAAGTAATGCTGTACTCTTCGTTGTTTTCTAAAAAGTCAACTTGTTTTTGTAGTTTTAAAGGATCAGTCCAGTAATCGTCGCCCTCACAAGCTGCGATGTATTTTCCTTCTGTTTTTTCGTATGCATTAAGATAATTAGCATTTACCCCCATATTATTCTCGTTAAGAATATATTTTACCAATATATTAGAAGGGCATGTTTTAATAACCTCTCGAATGATTTCATCAGAGGAATCCGGAGATTGGTCGTTAGCGATAATAAGCTCTACTAAAAAATCTGTTTTTTGTAGAAAAACTCCTTCTATAGCCTTTTTGATATATTTTTCGTGGCCATAGGTAATCATAATGACGCTTACTTTGGGCTTCATAGCTCTAAATTCATTAACCATACGTGATCTCTGTCTTCTTTTATTTTAAATCCAAAATTCTCATATAAGGAAATTGCAGCTGTATTATGTTTTAAAACCTCTAAAGAATAATTTTTAAATTTCTTTTGTTTCAAATCTGTAAGTGAAAATGATATTAATTTTTTTCCCAGACCTTTTCCCTGAAAATCGGGGTGAATAGCAATAAGTGTCAAAAAAGCATTTTTTTGTTCAGGGTCATTGTTGTAATAAGAAATAAAACCTTGTAATTTTCCGTCTTCTATTATTGAAATAATTGAAGAATACATCAATATTTTCTGAACATAACTATCAGTATCCGAAATGTTTATAATAGCAGATCCTGCCAAAGATATTAAATTTTTAATCTCTTTTTCTATCATATTAATTCATATTGATCTAACATTTTTAAAATATCTTTTGGAGGATTAAACATCAAAATATCAATAATTGAAAGCCATGGAAGATATTTATTATTAAACTGTTTATAAGGAATATTATTTGGTTTTAAAAATAAAAGATTGATTTTGTGCTCATTAAAATAGTCTTTGTTATAAATTTCTGTTCCTCCAATAGCATTGATGTAATCCTGAGCATCAGACTCTTTTGTAATTCTAATTAATCTATCAGCTTTGTCAATACCCTTTGATTCTGAAAAATCTTGGGAAGAAATGAAAATTTTTTTATTAATCTCCAAATACTCTAAAACTTTCAGAATACTTTGAATGGCTAAATCTGAAATCGTTACAATATTGCGATTTTGAAGTAGGTCTTCTATAATAGGAATGACCGAATCATAAAAGGGAGCTTTTTTATAATTATTTTTTATAGTGATAAGAATGTTATCGTAATCTTTTGAAGACTTGTCAATATTTATTTCATTGATTAATTTGTTTTGGCTGGCCTTTATTACCGGAATGGTAAAATATTGAGCTTTGTTGTTTACCAATATCTGGTTTCTGTTAATCCAACCTTTTTTTATATAATGTACATCGTCATAAAATATAAAATTGTCTACAGAATTAATTAGTTGAAAATAACCAATATACGGAAATATGTAGGGTTGCATAATGGCTGTTTTCATATTAATTGTTTTGGATTCTTAACATTAGCCTGGAGATATGTTCTACTTCTTCAAAAGTAAGATCATAATAAAAAGGAAGGCATAAAACCCGTTTGGAAATATCTTCTGTAATGGGAAGCTCCATTTTTGGTAAATAGGGAAGTGATGAGGCAAGACTGGGATAAAAATATCTTCGTGTGAAAATTTCGTGTTTATCCATTTCCTGTTTTAATTTTAACAGTAAATCTTCACTTTCCAGTACAATCGGATAATAGCAGTGGGTGTCATTTGCCTGATTATGTCGTAAAGGTTTCACATGTTTCAATCCTTTAAGTTTTTGATCATAAAGTGCCGCAAGTGCCTTTCTTTTTTCATGTATTTTTGGAATATATTTTAGATTTACAAGTCCCATTGCAGCATGAAATTCTGAGTTTTTACCATTTAATCCCAGTTCTGAAAAAGAATCGAATCCTGAAATTCCAAAGTTTCGTATAAAAGCTAATTTTTTAAGTAATTCAGGGACTTTGGTAATCACTAGACCTCCTTCAATGGTATGGTATAATTTAGTAGCATGAAGAGAGCAGGTTGAAATATCACCATATTCGAAAATAGATTTTCCATTGATTTCTACCCCAAATGCATGTGCTGCATCATAAATTACCTTAAGATTATGTTTTTTTGCAATAGCCTCTATTTGTAAGACATCGCAAGGGTTTCCATACACGTGAGTAGCAAGAATTGCACTGGTTTTATCGGTAATTGCTTCTTCTATTTTATTGGCATCAATGCATAAGGTTTTAGCATCTATATCTACAAAAACAGGAGTGCATCCTTCCCAGACCAAAGAACTTGTGGTAGCTACAAAAGAAAACGGGGTTGTAATAACTTCTCCTGAAATTTCTAATGCTTTTATTGCCATTTGAATAGCAACCGTTCCATTGGTAACGAAAAGTAAATGTTTTAGTTTGAGATGGTCTTTAAGTTCCATCTCAAGCTGGCTGGCTAAAGGCCCCATGTTGGTAAGCCAGTTTCTTTTCCAGATACCGTCTAAATATTTTTCATATTCTTCCTGAGGCGGAAGAAAAGGTTGTGTTATGGGAATCATGAATAAATTTTTAATGTAAAGTTATGATATTTTCGCTATCAAGCTCAAACGGGATCCATTGTTCTTTTTCTCCACTTACCGTAAATTCAAGAACGTTATTAATACGCAGGTAAGGTGATTCTGTAGATGGTTCATATAATCCCATATCAAGTATGTATTTTCCTAACGTGAAAAGGGGATTTTTGACCGTCATTTTATAAGTGATCTTCGTGCCTTGCGCTATATTTTCTTTATGCTCTGTAGCTGAAATTCCTGCAATAGGTTTCTGTTCTTTGTCCTTAAATTCAAGGTATAGTACAGGCAGTTGCTCAACAGATTTATGAATTTTAAATTCAAAAGTAAGAGTGAAATCCTGATGACGATGTATTTCGTTATTTAAAAGATCCGTTTCTACAGAAACTAATTCAAAATTTTGGTTATCATATACTTTATTACGGCTGTTGTTTGAGAATTTATTATAATAAAGTTGAATTCCTTTTCCGATTTCTCTTCCCTGGTATTCAGCTTTTCCATGATCCATTAAGATGATTTCATTACAGATTCTTGATACCATCGGCATACTGTGAGAAACAAAAATAACGGCGGTATGGGGAAGTAATTCATCAATTTTACTAAAACATTTTAAGACAAAACCCAAATCTCCCACTGCTAATACTTCATCAATAATCAATACATCCGGTTCAAGATGGGCTGCCACAGCAAACCCCAAACGTACCTTCATCCCTGAAGAATAGTTCTGTACAGGCATATCTATAAAGTCTTTTATTTCAGAAAAGTCAATGATGGATTGTATTTTCTCTTCCACCTCTTTTTTGGTAAACCCCAGTATAGAAGCATTATTATATATATTTTCTCTTCCTGTAAGGATTGGATTAAAACCTGCACCTAGTTCTATCAAGGCACCTATTTTTCCTCTCATGACAACTTGTCCTTTGTCAGGAGCGTATAATCCGTTCAAGACTTTTAAAAGGGTCGATTTTCCAGCTCCGTTATGACCAATTAATCCGATACATTCTCCTCTTCTTAGTGCAAAGCTTACATTATTCACAGCCCAGAATTCTTGAGGTCTTAGTTCTTTATTGATAGGCAATCCCAGTGTACTTCGGATAATATCCGAGGCTCCGTACTTTAGGGAGCTTTTCAAGTTTTTGCTGAATTTTTTAGATACATTCTGTACTGATACTAATACTTCTTTATCTTTTTTCATTATCCTGCAATTTTTTCAATAACAATCGGCATCGATTTTCTGAAAATAACCAAGCCAATTAATAATACAATAAAGCTGATAACCGTTAAAACCCCTGTAAATATTAAAGACTTTACCTCTGCTCCTACTAAAATATTTCGGATGTCATTGATGAGATAAGTTAAGGGATTTAAATTAAATAAAAATTTAAAGGCTCCTGCTCTTGGTGTAGCGTATACAACTGGGGTTAGATACATTAAGAAAGGAATCCCGGTAATAAGTACTTTGCTTATATCAGTATAAATTAAACCTAATGGGGTAATGATTAATCCAATGGAAAAAGCAAAAATCGTTAAGGCGATAATGTAAAAAGGAAAAAGAATCAAGTTCCATGAAGGCACAATCTTATATATTATGAGAATGGCAACAACAGGTATCATTTTTATAGCCAAATTAAAGAAAGTAGTGTATAAACCTTTCATTAAAAGGGCTTCTTTCGGAAAATTAATTTTAGAAATAATAGCTTTTCCGGCATTTACCGAGGTGATTGGACTTTGGACAGCTTCAGCGAAGATATTCCAAAGAGTAGTTCCCAAAATCACAAAAACAGGGTAAGGGATATCACCAGGAGTGTTAATGTTTACTACACCCGAACCGTTTAAAAATAACCAGATTAAGGAGTTTATAATTACTGGAGCTAATATCCAAAAGAAGCCTAATAAAGACTGTCGGTGCTGAGATTGTATATCTCTTTTCGTCATTTGATAAGCTAAAAAATTGGACGACCTAATATCCAGATAAATCGATTTGAGCTCTTGGAAAAAATGTGTTTTTTTATCAGATGTGTATACTACGGTTTTCAAAGTAGATTTTTTTTTCAAATTTATAATAATTTGATTTCTGATTTCATATACTGTAAAATATTGGAACCGGAAAGTAACCACTAAGATATTAATAGTTGTTGTAATAAAAAAACTATCGAAAGATAATCGATAGTTTAACAATATTTTAAAAGTGTGAATTTACTTTTTTATTAAGTGTTTCAGATATTCACCATATCCGCTTTTACCATATTTTGCTGCGGTTTCAAGGAGCTTTTCATCGTTGATGAATTTATTTCTCCAGGCGATTTCTTCAATACATCCGATCTTAAAACCTTGTCTTTTCTCAATAACGCTTACAAATTCCGAAGCGTCATGGAGAGAATCGAACGTTCCGGTATCTAACCACGCCGTTCCTCTGTCTAAAACTCCTACTTCGAGCTTCCCTTTTTGAAGATAGACATTGTTGATATCTGTAATTTCTAATTCGCCTCTATGGGATGGCTGAATGTTTTTTGCAATTTCAACCACATCATTGTCGTAAAAATATAGTCCTGGAACAGCATAATTAGACTTGGGTTGTAAGGGCTTCTCTTGAATAGAAACCGCTTTGAAGTTATTATCAAATTCTACTACCCCATACCTTTCAGGATCAGAAACATGATAGGCAAAAACAACTCCTCCGTCGGGATTGGTTTTATTCTTTAACAAAGTTCCCATTTCGGATCCGTAGAAAATATTATCACCTAAAACCAGAGCAGCGGGATCATTTCCAATGAACTGATCTCCTAAAATGAAAGCCTGTGCCAATCCATCCGGACTTGGCTGGACAACATATTCTATGTTGCATCCGATCTGTGAACCATCTCCTAAAAGCTTAATAAATCCTGCTTGGTCATGAGGTGTTGTGATGATCAAGATGTCTTTAATTCCTGCCAACAATAATGTCGATAGTGGATAATAGATCATTGGTTTGTCGTAAACAGGCATCAACTGCTTGCTTACAGCAATGGTAAGAGGATATAATCTCGTTCCTGAGCCTCCTGCTAAAATAATTCCTTTCATTTGTTTTTCTTTTTAATATATTTTATATATATCAAGATGTTGTCATTGAGGAGATTGCAGTAATAATAACTGGTTAAAAACATGGATTTTTCTTTGTCAAAACCTCTGTCAATTGATTTATAAAAATCAATAAGCTTAGAAATTTTATCATTATCAACCCTGCTGAATGAAGAATATATACAATATTCCGCAAAAGTTTTATAATCGAACTTTTCTTTTATTTGCTCTTTTTGAGAATCTGTAAGCTTAAGCTTTTCGGAATTCAGCCACAAATACTCTGAAACATAATTTTTTACAGACTGCTCATAATTACTTGTGATAATGAGCTGGTCTATAAGAGCTATTTTAGCCTCATTCCGAGCTAATGAAATAGGGGGTAACTGCAATTCCTGTCCAAAAGAAAACGAAGCTAATAATAGAAATATAAAGCTAATAAGAGATTTCATATTATGAATATTGGTTGTCATAATATTTCTGATAATCTCCGCTTGTTACGTTCTTCAACCATTCCTGGTTTTCTAAGAACCAATCGATTGTTTTTCCTAATCCTTCTTCAAAAGTTACAGAGGGTTTCCAACCTAAATCTTTATTCAGTTTGGTTGCATCAATAGCATAACGCTTGTCGTGTCCAGGTCTGTCTTTTACATAAGTAATCAGTTTTTCAGAATACCCGGTAGGTTTTCCTAGCTTCTCATCCATCTGTTTGATGAGCTCTTTCACCAAGTCAATATTCTGCCACTCGTTGAAACCTCCGATATTGTAGGTTTCTCCTGTTTTTGCCTCATTAAAAATTTGATGAATAGCTTTAGCATGATCAATGACAAATAACCAGTCTCTTGTGTATTTTCCATCTCCATAAATGGGAAGAGGTTTTTCATTAATAATGTTTGAAATACAGAGAGGGATTAATTTTTCAGGAAAATGATTCGGACCATAATTATTAGAGCAGTTAGAAACAATAAACGGCATTCCATACGTGTTTCCATAGGCTCTTACCAAATGATCTGATGCTGCTTTAGACGCAGAATAAGGAGACTGTGGATCATAAGGTGTCGTTTCTAAGAAAAAACCTGTTTCTCCTAAACTTCCATATACTTCATCTGTTGAAACGTGATAAAAAAGATGGGTTCTTTTCTCATCAGGAAATCTTCCGTGAGTATGTTCGGGGTTCAATGCCCAGAATTCTTTACAAAGATTCAGAAGATTGGCGGTTCCGTTTACGTTGGTATTAATAAATGCCATAGGATCTGTAATGCTTCTGTCTACATGACTTTCGGCAGCTAAGTGAACTACGGCATCGGGATTATATTTTTCAAAGATTAGTCTTAATTCTTCAGGTTTTGTGATGTCTGCTTTTTCGAAAACATAGTTGGGTTCGTTTTCGATATCTTTCAGGTTTTCGAGGTTTCCTGCATAAGTAAGAGCATCAAGGTTGATGATTGTTGTCTCGGGATTGTTTTTTACAAATTCTCTTACAACGTGGGATCCAATAAATCCGGCACCGCCGGTAATAATGATATTTTTCATTTTGATGTTTTCAAAAAGGAATTTAGGGTCAAAGATATTAAAAGTATTACTAAAATAAGAAAAGGACAATACCAGATAAAGAAATCTATATGTTTATGAATATGGGCGTGCTGCTGAAATAAAATAAACCAGCTGAAAGGTGCTAAAATGGAAAACCATGTGGTGAAAATCAGTTTTATGTCAATTCTTTTTAGGTATAAATAAACTGAGCATAGAATTCCAATAAATAGAATCACTGCAAACGGTATTTTTATCAATGTTAAATCTTCATTAATAAATGAATTTCCCAAATATCGGGTAATAATATCTAAGTTAAACTTCTTTAATAAGATTAAATAATTCTGGTTAGGCTCATAAAAATATTCGCTGCTTGATCTTCTGGAAAAAGCATCTTTGAGATGATAAAACCCAGTTTGTACACTCCCTGTAAGAAGAAAAAATTGATAGAGTAAAAAACTAATATTTATAAGTAATGGAATCATTAGAATAATAAAATGTCTCCCGATGAAATTCCGGTAAAAAGAAATTTTATTTTCAAAAAGGTAATAAATATAAGGAATCGAAGAACAGATTAAAAATACAGTAATAAACTCAAATCCGGTAAACCAAAACTTTAAAAAGAAAAGGAATGAAAGAGTAAAAATATATTTTTTAAAGCTCGGATTTTTATTTTTTTCGAAAAACAGCAAGCTATATACAAAAGGAAGAAAATATACCCAGTTGCACCACCAACTGCTTTTTCCATATAAAAACAGCCAATAATTGGGGAGAAGGAGTAGGAATGTAATAACCGAAACTCTGAAATTAAATCTTTGACTGATCCAATAAAGAAATACGGTCAATAAAATACTCAATGAAAGAGAATTAAATATCCTGAAAAGATCAAGATTTATAGCATTGTCAAGTCCGAAAGCTTTGTCAAATAAGCTGTACAAAATTGCCTGACCTCCAATTTGTGTTTTGTACGGATCATAAGCTGTTTTCTCGGGAACTTCATTGCTGATATACTTTTCATAAACCTGTTTTCCAACAACTGATCTTCCGCTTCCGCTTCCTTTGAAATAATAGGTTCCGGTAAATCCTCCGTCATCCATGATCTTTCCGTGTTCGGAATTCATGATTTTCCCAATAACAAGCGTTTCTGATTCTTCAAGTTTACTATATTCAAATTTTTCTTTAGGTATCAGATGAAATGTATTGAACTGGGTGTTCAAAAAGAAAAGTATTGTAAAAAGTGAAAACCAGAATGCCTTTTTCATGTTAGTTGGTGTTGTTATACCGCACTTTGAAATTCTTTTTGTCAATAATACTGATGTTGTCCAAAATCAATCCTGTGGCAAGAGAAAGTATGGAAACGATAATCAGCATGATTGAAAAAATTAACGTGGGAACCTTATAAACATATTGATATTCGAAATATTCTCTGATTGGAATAATCATAAAAAGTACGCCCAAAACAAAAAGAATAATAGAAACCATTCCAAAAAATAAGAGAGGCTTATAAAGTCTTACAAGATTGAAAAAAAGCTTGATCACTTTAAATCCGTCAGTAAATGTATTCAGTTTTGAAACACTTCCTTCCGGTCGGTCACGGTAATTGATAGAATATTCTTCAATAGTAAGTCCATAATGTAAAGCATAGATGGAAAGATCAGTTTCCAGTTCAAATCCTTTAATAGAACTGGCGTAATTTTTAACGAATTTTCTTGAAAAAATCCTATAACCGGAAAGAATATCCTTGAGTTCCGAACCAAAGAAAATATTGATGAGGTTTCGTACCAGATTATTTCCGAAATTATGGAAAGCTCTTTTATTTTCTTTTTTATAACTTTTGTTGGATAGTCGGTCTCCAACAAGCATATCGCATTTGTTTTCAATAAACTGATTGACCATATCACGGACGCATTCCACGGGATAGGTATCGTCCCCGTCTATCATAATATAAAGGTCGGCGTCAATTTCCCTGAACATTCTGAAAACAACATTTGCTTTTCCTTGTTTTTTTTCATTTCCGACAATAGCGCCGGCTTTTGTAGCAATTTCTACAGTGTTATCCTTGGAATTGTTGTCGTAAACAAATATTTCGGCTTCCGGAATATAATGCTGAAAATCTCTAACCACTTTGTCAATGGTTAAAGCTTCATTGTAGCAGGGAACAAGAACTGCTATTTTGAGATTCATTTGTGTGGGTGATTTGTTTAAAGGTTATTAGTAAGGAATTATTGACTAGGGTTTTATCGTTTTTCTTCCTATACTTTTATAATAAAATCCATTCTGTGCAGGAACTTCCAATGGATACATATTTCTTCCGTCGAAAATAACCTTATTTCTCATTTTTTCACCCATCAGTTTGAAATTTGGATTTTTAAACTCCGGCCATTCTGTTGCAATGAATAAGGCGTCTGCGTTTTCAAGTGCTTCATACATGTTTTTTGCATATTCAATTTTATCGCCCAATACTTTCTGTACATTTTTTTCGGCAATAGAGTCATAGGCAACAATTTTTGCTCCTTTTTTTAGCAATAAATCAATATTGTCCAGCGAAGAGGCTTCTCTGATATCATCTGTATTGGCTTTAAAAGCGAGTCCCCATAAAGCAATGGTTTTCCCTTGCAGGTTTCCTCCAAAATATTTTTCAATTTCAGAAACTAAAATAACCTTCTGTGAAATGTTAACATTTTCTGTAGCTTCAAGGATCTGGAAGTTAAATTCTTCGTCTTTTCCTGATTTAATTAATGCTTTTACATCTTTGGGAAAACAGCTGCCTCCATATCCGATTCCAGGGAATAAGAATCTGTGTCCGATTCTGTCATCGCTTCCCATTCCAAGACGTACTTTATCAACATCAGCACCTACTTTTTCACAATAATTAGCAATTTCATTCATAAAAGTAATTTTTACGGCTAAAAATGAATTGGCTGCATATTTTGTGAGTTCCGATGACTTTTCATCCATGAATATAATAGGAATTCCGGTATTGGTAAATGGCTGGTAAATTGTAGCCATGATTTCTTTAGCCTTTTCAGAGCTCGATCCCACTACTACTCTTGCAGGATTCATAGAGTCTTCAACAGCAAAGCCCTCACGTAAAAATTCAGGATTAGAAACAACATCAAAAGGAAGATTTGTTTTTGAGGCAATAACATCTCTTACTCTATCCGCAGTTCCTACAGGAACCGTGCTTTTATTTACCACTACTTTGTATTCGGTCATCATTTTACCAATAGAATTGGCAACCTGTAATACATAAGAAAGGTCTGCGGAACCATCTTCACCTGGAGGAGTTGGTAAAGCAAGGTAGATAACCTCACTTTTATCTAAAGCTTCTTTTAAATTAGTTGTGAAAAATAGACGTTCTGCCTGTATATTTCTAAGGAACATCTCCTCAAGATTCGGTTCGTAGATGGGAACAATACCGTTTTTCATTCCCTCCACTTTTTTTTCATCAATATCAACACAGTAAACCGAATTTCCCAATTCTGCGAGTGTAGTTCCTGTTACCAAGCCTACATATCCTGTTCCTACTATTGTAATATTCAAAGTATATGTTTTTAATAATTCATGACAAAAATACTAAAAATACCTTCACCGTTTCCGATAATTACGATTTGCTTTTTGGTTCGTTAGTTATGAAACTTATCCATCTGATTACTAGACTAATTTGTATTTTTAGTAAAAATGTCTTATATTTGCAGAAGATTTACGGAAAAAACAATGGGAAGGCTTCTAACGAAAGCCTTTTTTCGTACAGTAAATCATAAAAATGTTATGGAGTTTAGAAAAAGAATTGAAGAATTATTAAACGATTTCCTTGAAACCAGAAAGGATTTGTTTCTGATAGATTTAAAAATTTCTGCAGGAGATGATATTACGGTGATTTTGGATGGGGACAATGGAGTTTCTCTTCAGGATTGCCTGGATGCAAGCCGCGCCATAGAATTTAATATGGATCGTGAGGAGCACGACTTTAGTTTGCAGGTAATGTCTGCGGGATTGAGCGAACCATTGGTGACACCACGACAATTTACAAAAAATATAGGAAGAGAGATTGAAGTATTACTAAATGACTCTTCTAAAATTGAAGGTGAACTTGCAAAAGTGGATGAAGAAAAAATAACGCTGGTTTTGCGTTACCGTAAGCCAAAAGATATCGGTAAGGGAAAGGTAGATGTAGAGGAGGAAAAAGAAATTCCTTACTCTGAGATTAAAAAAGCTTTAGTAGTAATTAAATTTTAAATAAGAAAAAAAGATAAATGGATAATATAGCGTTGATTGAATCCTTTGGTGATTTTAAAGACGAAAAAGGGATTAGTAAGATCGATCTGATGGCAATTATTGAAGATTCTCTTAAGACTCTTTTGAGAAAAAGATATGATTCTGATGATCATTTTGATGTGATTGTAAACCCTGATAAAGGAGATTTTCAGATATTTTTGAACAAAACAATTGTTGAGGACGAAATGTCTGAAGATGATGATCTTGAAATCGAGATCTCTGAAGCAAAAAAAATTGACCCGACTTTTGAAGTAGGTGAAGATTTTACGATGGAGATTCCTGTAGCGCAGTTGGGAAGAAGAAATATTCTTACCCTAAAGCAGATTTTGGCAACAAAACTTCAGGAACATAATAATGCAATGCTTTATGAGCAGTTCAGAGATAAGATCGGGGAGATTGTGGTAGGAGAGATTCACCACATCCGTCACAAGCATGTAATCCTTTTGGATGATGAAGGAAACGAATTTATTCTTCCTAAAGAAAATCAAATCCCTTCAGATTTCTTTAAAAAAGGTGAAAACATCAGAGCTATTGTAGAAACAGTAGATTTTAAAGGTTCAAAACCGCAGATTATTATTTCCAGAACTGCACCAAAATTCCTAGAGAAATTATTGGAACTGGAAATTCCTGAGATCCAGGATGGAACGATCATGCTGAAAAAAGTAGTGAGAATACCTGGTGAAAAGGCGAAAATTGCAGTAGATGCTTATGATGACAGAATCGATCCGGTAGGAGCATGTGTGGGTGTGAAAGGATCAAGAATTCATGGCGTTGTAAGAGAGTTGAAAAATGAGAACATCGATGTAATCCAGTGGTCTAAAAACCCTGAAATTATGGTAAAAAGAGCTTTAGGAAATGTAACGGTCAATAAAATTGACATCAATGAGGAGGCAAACTACGCGTTGGTTTATACCCCTGTTGAAGAGATTTCTAAAGTGATTGGAAAACAAGGACAGAATATCAGACTGGCTTCTTGGTTGTCCGGATACGAAATCGATGTATACAGAGAGTCTAGTGAAGATGATGATGTTGAATTGAGAGAATTTAATGACGATATCGAGCAGTGGATTTTGGATGAATTTAAGAAAGTAGGTCTTACAACTGCTAAATCGGTGTTGGATAAAGAAACTGAAAGTCTTCTGAATATGGTAGATCTTGAAGAAGAAACTATTGAAGATGTGAAGCGTATTCTTAGAGAAGAATTCGAAGATTAAGATTTTGTAAATAAATTTTAATAAACAGTAAAAAAGAAATACTTTAATTTTAAGAATTAAAAAACAGTAAAAATAATAAATGCCAAAAATTAGATTAAATAAAGCGGTTAAGGAATTCAACATTTCGATGTCCAGATTAGTAGAGTTTTTACAATCAAAGGGTATTGAAGTTGAAAGCAATCCTAACGCTCAATTGGAAGAAGCGGCATATTCTGCATTGGAGGCTGAGTTTGCCAAAGACGGTGAACAGCGTAAAGCTTCCCATGAGGTGGTGATCACAAAAGTTCCGGAAGAGAAACTGGAAATTGAAGAAAAGAAAACCCCTGAAGTAATAAGAGCTAAAGCTAATAAACCAGAAACTAAAATTTTAGGTAAAATAGATCTAGAGCCTACGAAACCTGAAGTGGAAGAAACTCCGGTTGCTCCTATAGCAACAGTGGAAGAGAAGAAACAAGAAGCTGTTGTTGAAGAGCCAGAAGTAAAATTTGCTCCTGAAAAACAAGAGTTTAAAGTTTTAGATAAAATAGATTTATCACAAATCGAATCTAGAAACAGACCGGTAAAAAAAGATAAGCCAAAAGTGGAGGAGAAAAAAGTAGAAGAAAAAGCTGTTGAAGAAAAGCCGGTTGCAGAGGTGAAGGAAACTCCTAAGCCTGTTGTAAAAGAAGCTCCGAAAAAAGTTGTTGAGGTAAAAGAAGAACCTAAAGCAGCTGAAGAAGAAAACCAGGAGCCTCAAAAAATTGAAACGGTTTATCAAAAGCTGGATGGGCCTAAAATTGTTGGTGAAAAAATCGATTTAACTCAATTTGCACCAAAAACAGGTCCTGGAGCTAAAAAGAAAAGAAAAAGAATTGAGAAACCTGGCGGGAATAATAACCAGCAAGGTGGAAACAATCAGCAAGGCGGTAATAATAACAATAACCAGGGAGGAGGACAAGGAAACCGTCCTCAGGGAAATAATAACCAAGGAAACCGTCCTCAAGGACAAGGTGGTCAGGGAAATCGTCCACAAGGTCAGGGAGGTCAAGGCGGAAACCGTTTTGGAAACAATAATCAAGGAAATCGTCCACAAGGTCAAGGAGGACAAGGAGGAAACAGAGGAGGTTTCAATAAAGGAGGACAAAACAACAGACCTGGTCAAAGAACTATGCCTGTTGAATTGACAGATGAACAAGTTAAAAATCAAATCAAGGAAACCCTTGAAAAATTAACAAACAAAGGAGGTAAATCTAAATCTGCTAAACACAGAAAAGATAAGAGAAACTTCCGTAGAGAACAAGACGAACGTCAGCAAGAGATTGATGCACAAGACAGAACATTAAAAGTGACAGAATTCATCACTGTTGGTGAATTGGCAAGTTTAATGAATGTTTCTCCAACAGAGGTAATTTCTGCTTGTTTCTCTTTAGGGGTTATGGTTACCATGAACCAGAGACTTGAAGCGGATACTTTATTGTTGGTAGCTGATGAATTTGGATATAAAATTGAATTCTCAGATGCTGATCTTGAAGATACAGATTCTGAAGAGGATATCGATACTGAAGAAAGCTTATTGCCTAGAGCACCAATTGTGACGGTAATGGGGCACGTTGACCACGGTAAAACTTCATTGCTGGATTACGTAAGAAAAACTAATGTAATTGCGGGTGAATCCGGAGGTATTACTCAGCATATCGGTGCGTATAACGTGAAATTGGAAAACGGTCAGAGAATTACATTCTTAGATACACCAGGTCACGAAGCCTTTACTGCGATGAGAGCTAGAGGAGCACAAGTTACCGATATTGCAATTATCGTAATTGCTGCCGATGACGATGTGATGCCTCAGACAAAAGAAGCGATTTCTCACGCGCAGGCTGCAGGAGTTCCAATGATTATTGCAATCAACAAAGTAGATAAGCCTAATGCGAATCCTGATAATATCCGTCAGCAACTTTCAGGGATGAATATCCTGGTTGAAGAATGGGGAGGAAATGTTCAGGCTCAGGAAATTTCTGCTAAATTCGGTAATAATGTAGATGTATTATTGGAAAAAGTTTTACTTCAGGCTGAAATGCTTGAATTGAAAGCAAATCCGGACCGTCCTGCAAATGGAGTTGTTATTGAAGCTTCATTGGATAAAGGAAGAGGGTATGTTGCAACAATGTTGGTTCAGACCGGTACATTAAGAGTAGGAGATTATGTAGTGGCAGGAAAAAATCATGGTAAAGTAAAAGCTTTGCTTGATGAAAGAGGGAAAAACCTTGCAGAAGCAGGTCCGTCTATTCCGGCAACCATCTTAGGATTGGACGGAGCTCCTACAGCTGGAGATAAATTCCGTGTGTATGCTGATGAAAGTGAAGGTAAGGCTATTGCTAATAAGAGAGAGCAGCTTCAAAGAGAGCTTTCGATCAGAACGAAAAAGCATACTACACTTGAAGAATTGGGTAGACGTATTGCTTTAGGTGAATTCAAAGAATTGAACATTATCCTTAAAGGAGACGTGGACGGTTCTGTAGAAGCACTTTCTGATCAGTTACAAAGACTTTCAACAGAAGAAATCAGCGTAAATATTCTACACTCAGGTGTTGGACAGATTACAGAATCTGATATCAACCTTGCTGCTGCTTCAGATGCGATTATTATCGGATTTAACGTAAGAGCAGGGGCGAATGCTAAAGACCTTGCAGATCGTGAAGAAATTGAGATCAGAACATATTCTGTAATCTATAAAGCGATCGATGAAGTAAAAGAAGCAATGGAAGGAATGCTTTCTCCGGAAATTCAGGAGCAGGTAATTGGTAATGTTGAAATCCGTGAGGTATTCAAGATTTCTAAAGTGGGAACTATCGCAGGATGTATGGTTCTTACAGGAAAAGTTACCAGAAATTCCAAAGTTCGTTTGTTAAGAGATGGTATCGTGAAATTTGACGGAGAATTGGAAAGTTTAAAACGTTTCAAAGATGACGTAAAAGAAGTTACTAAAGGCTACGAATGTGGGTTGAACCTGAAGGGATATAATGATATCGAACAAGGGGATATTCTGGAGGTATATGAAGAGGTTGCAGTGAAGAAAAAACTGAAATAATTTAATTTGTATAAAAACAGCCCACATCTTTGATGTGGGCTGTTTTTGTTTATATATTATGCTTTCTTTTAAAACGTATTGAGTTTTAAAGGCTTTTACAGTGAAATATATTCCATTTTAATAGAAATACGGAAACCAGTAATGCCTTATTATTTTTTATTTGAATATTTGTAACGTTACAAAAAAATGATATATTTAACCTTAAAAACACAATAGAATGAGGAACAAATTACTGGTGCGGCTTTGCCTGAACCTTATGGCAATTTTTATGATCTGCTCCTGCAGGACAGACCAGTTCTCCGAACATGAAACGTATAGCGACAGTCCCACATTTCATCTTACCACAAAAAGGATTTCATTAGATGCCAGTAAACACAAAAGTAAGATCCTGCCTGAGCTGGAAAGGGCAAAGGGAGGAATCAGGGCTTTTTCTAAAGTAAATGTAAACGGAAAGATCATTAATTACGGAAACGGGATTTCTATAGATACTGATGACGTCATTTATATTGAGAACGGACCTAACTACCACACCTATACTTTCCACATCAAAAGAGATGATGCACCCGAAGATGCTCCTTTGGAAAACCTTCTGTTGTCTCCGCTTCCTGATGGAAGCTATAGAGAATTGCTGATTACTTATACCCTTACTTCCACTGAAAAAGAACGGCTGAAAGCAGGTTTAATGGTTGATACAAAAGGAAAAACCCAGGTAACCGAACTGGCAAACGGAACATTTAACGGCAGCGGTCAACTGGCAAGACTGGTATGCACTACGAAAACAGAATCGTATTGGGCTCCCTGTAGCGGAACCCAGCAGCATAATGGTTCCAATTATGAAAGCTGCCCTATCTATAACGGGCTGGAACAAGGAACACCTCCTATATTGTATACCATTGTAACCACGACCTGCCTGGAACAAAATGATGACATCATTACTCCTATTGATCCGGGAAGCGGAGGAGGCGGTGGTGGTGGAAGCACGGGAGGAGGAGAAAATCCTCATGACCCTCCTTGTGATACTTCTATAATCCCGAGTAATCCGGAATCCGGTTTTACCGATGAAAACGGCTGTCCTATCGGGACACCTACCATTCCGAATTTGCCGAATCCTAAGGACGATCCCTGTGTAAAAGCTAAAAAAACTACAGATCTTGTAGAATATAAAAATAACATTGCGTTTCTAGAGGGTAAAACAGGTGAAGATCATGAGTTTGGAAGAAGGATTGGTCACCCGCAACCTGGAACTGGGCAAATTGGTATGCAAAATGATGAGTTTGAAGGGCAACCAGATACTAAAGTTGTAAATATTCCTACTAATCAATTTACATTTGCAGCAATGCATAGTCATTATGGTGATTTGTACCCTATATTTTCATCTCAGGATATTATGTTTTTTAACAGTTGGATAACCGGAGCTATTGCTTACAACAGCAATCCCAATAATACTCCGAAGATCAATATTAATGAGCTCAGTGTAACTGTAGTAACCGTATACGGAAGCTATCTTATAACTTTTGATGGTACAAGTGCTGATCCTTTTCCGAATTTTACTAAACAACAATTGGAAGATTTAGAGGTAGAATATATAAAGTATTTAGATAGTGCTAAAACTAATATCGGCTACGATATCAATAAATTGGAAAGAGAATTTTTATCATTTGTCAATAAATATTTGAATATGCCAGGACTAAAGCTGTATAAAGTAGAAGATACCGGTAATACAGAAATATATCTTGAAAATGGAAGCAGAAAAACAAAAAAATGTTCATAATTTAGAAACAAATAACAAAATGAAAAATATATTTTTAATCACAATACTATTAATTAGTATATCTTGTAATGCACAAATATATCCTCTGAACACTAGTCCAAGTGATATTCCTGATAATGCTTATATAAAAGATACCAATAATGAATTAGATAAATATGTAGGCGTATGGAAAGGGAACTGGAATGGCAAAATTTTATATTTAGAATTAAGAAAAATAAAATACTATTCTCAAATGGGCAAATACTATAGTGATGAGATTTTTGGTGAAAGAAAAATAGTTAACTCTAGCGGTATTGTAGAAATAGATAGGATAACTAATTTTGGGGATGAGGGTCCTGAATTTAGGGGAATATTTAACAGTTTAAAATATCCCGGAAAAAAGAGAATTTTATTTTTCCCATATAATATGTGCAAAAAGACTGCATCGCTTCATATCATGAATTTTGATGAGGTAAACCATACCATGACTCTGCATTTTATCTATGATCCTACTTACATAGATGCGAGCTGCCCGTATTACAATTCTGTAATGCAGGGAAACGATTTTCCGGTTAATTTTCCTAAGGATATTGTATTGACAAAACAGTAATATAAAACTATCCTATTGATCCGGGAACAGGTGGTGGGGGAAGCACGGGAGGAGGAGAAAATCCTCATGACCCTCCTTGTGATACTTCTATAATCCCGAGTAATCCTGAATCTGGTTTTACCGATGAAAATGGCTGTCCTATCGGGACACCTACCATTCCGAATTTGCCGAATCCTAAGGATGATCCATGTGTGAAAACAAAAGCCATATACAACAATACCGCTGTAAAATCCCGTTATGAGATCTTAAAAGGAAAAACGTCTGAGCCTAATGAATCAGGATATGGTTTTAAAACAGTTCCGGATGGAAATGGAGGAACCACTACACAAACCAATCCTCTAAATCCGGATACAAATCCAGATAAAATGAAGGTGGGAATATATCCTACCAGCTATGGCTATATTCATACCCATCTTGATAAAGCTGATGGCAAAATGGCTGTAAAAATATTTTCTCCCGCCGATATTAATGCATTTTTAGCATTTTTGCATAATGCACAAACAAACGGTATTCCGTTTGGAAGTATTTTTGGAGGAATGATTGCATCTGATCCAGATACAGGACATAATATTTATCAAATGATTTATACAGGCGACGGAACAGATTTGCCTACTGAGCTTACAGATATTCAGCTGAAAGTGTTAAAAAATGAATATATTAAAATTGCCCAAAGAATTGTAAATGATAATGAAGGAGTATTAACTCATTTGGATATGCAAAAAATATATTATTTGTTCTTAAAGAAAATGAATATGAAAAACATAGTTTTATCAAAGATAGAGTACAATACATCGACATATAAAATTGTTAAGTTTGACAATAACGGGAATCCAATAGAAGAAACATGTCCTTAACTTAAATCTAATTATTATGAAAAATATATTATATATTATCAGCTTTTTATCAATCTGTATAAGCTGCAAGGCGCAACAACAAATTATTCCCATCGGCACTAAAGGTTGGCCAGTAGAGGGTGCTTATTATAAAGATTTAGATAATGAATTAGATCCTTATATTGGAACCTATAAAGGAATATTTAATAATAAAACTTTTATAATTTCATTCTCAAAATATAAAGACTATAATTCATCAGGAAATTATTATGAGGACAGATTAGCTGGGAAATACAAAATGTTAGATTCAAATAATAATGAGCTGTACTCTACATATAATTTACCCGATAATGAAGCTAAAGTCATCAGCTTAGGTTTTGTAGAAAAAACAAATAAAACCAAATTGAGATTAATGTTTTCAGATCTCTGCATTGACGGGGAAATTCATATCAGCTTTGAGAATCAGGAAAAAACACAGATGCACTGGAAGTATTTCACCAACCAAACATTGGTAGTGGATGATTCGGGCTGTGCTCCTTATAATGAAATGCCAAGAGGGGAGTTTACTCTAACTAAGCAATAATATAAAACTATATTACCTCGGATTATAATCACTGTCTGGAACAAAATGATGACATCATTACTCCTATTGATCCGGGAACCGGAGGAGGCGGTGGTGGAAGCACGGGAGGAGGAGAAAATCCTCATGATCTGCCTTGTGATACTTCTATAATCCCGAGTAATCCGGAATCTGGTTTTACCGATGAAAACGGCTGTCCTATCGGGACACCTACCATCCCGAATTTACCGAATCCTAAGAACGATCCGTGTGAAAAAGTAAAAGCACAAAATACTCCTGATTTTCAGAATAAAATTACTGATTTAAAAGGTAAGCTTACTTTAAAATACGAAGCAGGGCATGTACAAAACAGTAATGGAAGCTTTGTAGAAAAAACCAATGCTTCTGCTACGGAAGATGCCAATACATTAACATTAGGTGATCCCACGCCAGAAATGATTGCTTTTTTACATACCCATCCCAATGATTATATAGATTCTGATGGGAACTTTCGGATTGGCTTTAAAATATTTTCTCCTGCTGATGTTATCTATTTTAATCAGCTTGTAAAACAGGCTCATCAGAATGGTATTCCTTTAACCAATATCTATGCAGTGATGGTGTCATCAAAAGGAACGTACCAAATTCGTTTCACAGGAAATGTTAACCAAATAAAAACGGCATATGCAAATACTAAAAAAGAATATAATGAGATGTATAAAAAATATTTTGTAAAATATAAAGACCGATCAGACGAATTAAATTTTCTTAAATTTATAGATGAATACATGTATGTGAAGGGAGTTTCACTTGTAAAAATGAATGACAACGGTACATTTACAACAAAAACATTGAATGCAGATAAAACCGAAGTAGTGGGTTCAGACTGTCCTTAAATTTAAAATAAACATATATAAATGAAAAATAAAATAATTTATACTTTATTATTTCTGACAATAATAATGTCTTGTAAAGCGCAAACAATAACTTTACAACAATTGTCAGAATGTCAAGCAGATTTATATCCATGTCCAAATTATACAAATGCAAAGGATATTGATAATTTATTAGGAAAATTTGTAGGGATATGGAAAGCGACTTATGCCGATGGTCGAACCTATGAATTTCATTTTACAAAAAAAATTGATGATGGAGAGCTTAATGAAAGAAAATGGGATATATTAATAGGACGAATGTTAATTAAAAAAGATGATGGAACAATATTAGAAAACAGTATATCAGCATTAGATGATAAAACACATTTTAATGGTTTTTTCTTTGATAAATCTTTAAGTAAATATCAAATGTACTATTCCGGCAATGCAGATTGTAATGATAAAGGGTATGTATATCTTTCATTTCCCGACTCCAATAATTTAAATCAAATGAGATTGGTTTTTATGCAGGATATGGATATTATAGCCAGTTGTCCAAGCGGATACAAAACAGTAATGCCAGATGCAAAAGATATTATTTTAACAAAACAATAATAAGCAGCCTCTTCGGAGGCTTTTATTAGCAAAAATAAAATAATATTGCTGAAAGTTTTTTTAAGACGAATGTGCCGTGATTGATTACGGAAATGGGGTTTCTATAGATACCGATGATGTCATCTATATTGAGAACGGACCTCATTACTACACCTATACTTTTCACATCAAAAGAGATAATGCACCCGAAGATGCTCCTTTGGAAAACCTTTTGTTATCTCCGCTTCCCGATGGCAGCTACAGAGAATTGTATACCCTTACTTCCATTGAAAGCAGGTTTAATGGTTGATACAAAAGGAAAACTCAGGTAACCGAACTGGCAAACGGAACATTTAACGGCAGCGGTCAGCTGGCAAGACTGGTATGCACCACGAAAACAGAATCTTATTGGGCTCCCTGTAGAGGAACCCAGCAGCATAACGGTTCCAATTATGAAAGCTGTCCTATCTATAACGGGCTGGAGCAAGGTACTCCTCCTATATTGTATACCATTGTCACTACGACCTGCCTGGAACAAAATGATGATATCATTACTCCTATTGATCCGGGAACCGGAGGAGGAGAAAATCCTCATGACCCGCCTTGTGATACTTCTATAATCCCGAGCAATCCGGCATCTGGCTTCACCGATGAAAATGGCTGTCCTATTGGGACACCTACCATCCCGAATTTGCCGAATCCTAAGGATGATCCATGTGTGAAAACAAAAGCCATATACAACAATACCGCTGTAAAATCCCGTTATGAGATCTTAAAAGGAAAAACGTCTGAGCCTAATGAATCAGGATATGGTTTTAAAACAGTTCCGGATGGAAATGGAGGAACCACTACACAAACCAATCCTCTAAATCCGGATACAAATCCGGATAAAATGAAAGTGGGAATATACCCTACCAGCTATGGCTATATTCATACCCATCTTGATAAAGCTGATGGCAAAATGGCTGTAAAAATATTTTCTCCCGCCGATATTAATACATTTTTAGCATTTTTGCATAATGCACAAACAAATGGGATCCCGTTTGGAAGTATTTTTGGAGGAATGATTGCATCTGATCCGGATACGGGACATAATATTTATCAAATGATTTATACAGGTGACGGAACAGATCTACCTGCCGAACTTGCAGACGATCAACTGAAAGCTTTAAAATTAGAATATATAGCAATGGCCCAAGAAATTGTAAATAATAATGAAGGACAAATATCCCATTCAGATATGCAGAAAATTTTTTATATATTTTTAAAAAAAATGAATATGAAAAATGTAGTTCTATCTAAAATAGAATACAATACTAATACATACAAAACAATAAAGTTTGATGCCAGCGGAAATCCGACAGAAGAAACTTGTCCTTAATTTAAATTTTAATCATTATGAAAAATATATTATATATTATCGGCTTTTTATCAATCTGTATCAGCTGCAAGGCTCAACAGCAAATTATCCCATTGGAAACAAAAGGGTTTCCGGTAGAAAACACATATTACAAAGATCTTAATAATGAACTAAGTCCCTATATCGGAACATGGAAGGGAACTTTTAACAACCAAAATTTCATTATTACTTTTTCAAAGTATAAAAATTATAATTCTACAGGAAATTATTATAAAGATAGATTAGCAGGGAAATATAAAATGTTAGATTCAAACAATAATGAACTGTACTCAACATATAATTTACCTGATAATGAAGCTAAAGTTACCAGCTTGGGGTTTGTAGAGCAAACGAATCATACAAAACTTAGACTTGTATTTATTGACTCGTGTATAGAAGGAGAAATACATCTTAGCTTTGATAATCCACAACAAACACAAATGCACTGGAAGTATTTTACAAAACAAGAACTGGTAGTAGATGATTCTGGCTGTGCCTCTTATAATGAAATGCCGAGAGGGGAGTTTACTTTAACTAAGCAATAATGAAAAATGTGTATTTTACTCACTGATTTTGAATGTATTTATGAAAAATGAAACAAATATACTTTCTTTTAGTTTTTATTATTGCTAATTTTAAGTCTCAGGTTATTAAAGATTCTATCCTGGGAAATCCAAAATATATAAAAGAGTACGTAGTTTTTCTTAATAATTCGAATCCTTATAAATTTATGTCATTTGACGATGAATATGGCCATGCTATGATTATGAGACCGACTAATTTAAGAAAAAGTATGGAAAAATCATGGTTTGAAACATGGTTTTGTCGATATATAAATAACGAAACATACTATGATAGAAATAGGAATATCATTAAAGAAACATGGTACTACAGGTCCGGAGAAATAGTTGATGATTATGATTATACCTATGACAATATAAATAGGTTGATTACAGAAAAATCTATAAATAAGTATTCAAAACACTCTTCCAAATATTTTTATGAGGGAAACAATAAAACGGCAAAATTTAGTGAATATTCTTATCAATGGGAAAATGAACCTGTCAAAATATATATAAATCCTATTAATACTGGGAAACCTCTTTTTGTAAGTAGATTTGACAGTATTTCTAAATCAGATAGTATTTTTACGATTACAAATGAGATATGGAAGAAAGTAGACAAGAATTCTTATAGCAAAAGGGAGGATACGGTTTACCATAACAAACTAACTAAAGTGAAATTTTACAATCAGCAATATAGAGTGATTGAAGAGAAAAACTTTAAAATTGATGAGGATTTTGAGAATAAGAAAATTTTTTTGAAAGAGCATATAAAATATGAATATGATCAATTTGGAAAAATAACTAAAAAGATTTATCTCAAAGATGGTAAATTCTACTATTATACGATATTCGGAAATGGCAAAATAATCAAAGAAGAAAAACCAGATGATTATGGAAAGACGTCTTATACTACTTTCTCCTATACTAAAGATCAAAAATTAAAAAATAAAAGAATTTATTATAACGATAAAATTTCAAATGAGGTAAGATTTGAATATAATGGTAACTATATAGTTAAACTATTTTATTCGGATAAGTTCGGGCGTGGAGATGAAGTCGCAGAAACTATTGTTGTAGTTTTTAAATACAAATTTGATAAACGCAAGAACTGGACTGAAATTATTAAAAATGTAAATGGAAAAGATTTGTATAAATGGGTAAGGGAAATTAAATATTATTAAAAATCTTAAAAAATTTCCAGATAAGTAAGTTTTTTTAATTGGTAAATTTAAAATTAGATAATTTGGAGTGTATATACTGCTATTTTCAGAACTAGAAAATATATATTCGAAGAATTTTAAGATAAGGTTTTAAAAAGATTTTATATAAGAGGGGGTAAAACTTTTACCATTTTTAGAAAAAGAAGTAAAACTTTGATAATACAAAATAGAATAACAAAAAATTCAGACGTTTAGAAACTTAGAATTAAAAAAGCTGCCCAATTAATGAAGCAGCTTTTTATAAGTCAAGGATTTAATTTCTACTCTTTAATAAATTTAAAAGTTTTAATTTCTCCTTTTTTAGTAATGAAGTTGGCAATATAGTTTCCTTTCACAAGTGTGGTAACATTTATTTTATTGTCAGATAACTTGGAAGTTACAGCAAGCTTTCCGGATGCATCATAAATGTTAATCAGTAAATCTGCATCTTTTTCATTGATATAGATGTAATCTTTCGCTGGGTTAGGATAAAATTCAACTTTTTTATCATTAGTGGTCGCAACCTCATTTGTTGATAATGTAGAAAGAGAGTCTGAAGTTGTAATTAAACTAAAATTTTGGCTTCCACCCGTTAGAGTGCCTTTGTGGGTAACAATAATAGTATAGCTTCCAACAGGATTATCAACATCAACCCTTTCGAAATTGTCAACATTATTTGTTCCTGTATTCGTTGCAGGGCTAAAAGGAGATGACATTCCTTGTAACTTCCAAGGATAAAAAGTTAAACTGTTTTGGACAACTTTTACATCTAAGTCGTTAACTAAATAGTTTGTTGAAGGATCATTGGTTCCGGTGTTCCATGTAGGTGAAGCAGGGTCCGTCCAAGAAATTGATACTTTTAAAGGATTGTTTCCGCTTGCGGTAATAGTTTTGGTATATGTTCCCCCATTTTGAAGGGTAAGTTCTTCTATAATACTTTTACTTCCTGAAGTATTATTTTTATCTCTAATCGCTATAGCTGCTTTTTCAGCATTTACAAGTCCCCATCCAAAAGAGTAATCAGGTCCTATGTCTGTTCCTGCTTCATCTGCGGTGTGTAAAATAAGCCCCTTAGTTGTTGCGGCTCTCATATAGCCAGTATACAACTGATTATAATATTGCTGTAATAGCAAAACAACACCGGTAATTCCAGGGGATGCCATTGATGTACCACTCATGATTCCGGTAGCTGTATCAGAAGTATTAAGAGTAGATCTCACAGATACTCCTTTCATTGATATATCAGGTTTTATTCTACCGTCATCTGAAGGCCCCCAGCTACTGAAACTTGACATAACTACACTTGAAGGATCAGTATATGTTGTCACTTGATTAACTGCTGCAACAGTTATAATATTTTTCGCATTCCCATGACCGAATATCATATCATAACCACCTTTTGCTGAGATTTGAGTTGATCCAGGAGCTGTAGTTTCGTTTCGATCATTCCCGGCGGAAAAGATAGGTAAATAATATGGGTTGCTGGAACAGATGAGATCAATTTGTCTAGCTCTACTATCATATGCTCCATAGAACCATTGTGAGCTTAAGGATCCAAATCCATAAGAATGGTTAGAGGTAAGTAGACCTGTTGACGCTTCAGTTGTCATTTCAGATAGATCATTATTCCAGTCATATGAGTTAATACTTGAATTAAAAGCGACTCCTCTAACTAAAGGATTAATTCCTTGTGCAGCAATAGTTCCAGCAACATGGGTTGCATGATCAGCTCCACTAGCTCCATCTAATATGTTGATTTTGCTAAAGCCATTTACAAGGAACTCCTGATGACTAAACCGGGCACTGCCTCCATCCCATTCACCGGCAATCATGTTTTGTCCTTGTATGTTGAGGCCTAGTCCTCCTCCGGAATATAATTTGTTTGCTCTGGCAGTTATGGCTGCTCCCTGATTGTGGGTTTTTGCATATATTAAATCTCCATTAGGACTTACATCCATAAGTTCAATCATAGTAGCATTATCTAAACCTATGAAATATTTCTTTTTTTCATTAGGATTAGAGTGAAGATAGTTTTCAACTCTTATTTTGGCAGCTTTGTATTCCTTGTTGAACTCATTTACTAAACTTTCATTTATAGATTTATTAGAAAAAGAAGCAATTTTTTTTCTTTCCTCGGCTGTTTGAGCACTAAAAAGTGTAGGTAGAATTAATAATCCTAATAACAAATAGTATTTATTTTTCATTGCATAAAAAAATTTTGTCAAAAATACAAAATTAATCAATATTGTTTCATTTTGTGTTTGTAAGAAATGTTTTTTTTTAATAATTGTGAAATTTATATTTGCTTTTGTAATTAGTATTTATCTTAGCATTATAAAGAAATCAATATTATTTGTTGTTGAAACGTATATGTTTATGTTGGAAAGTGTTAATGAATATTGAGAAAATGGATTAAAATAGAAATGGCTTCATAAAAAAATGAAAGCTAATTAAAAAAATTTTGGTGGTGTTAATATTTTTTAACATATTTGCAGCAAAATAATATTAAAATTTGTTAATATGAATGTTAAATTAAAGTTACTGAGCACAGGGGTTCTTTTCTTTTTGGGAAGTGCTTCTTTACTTGCACAGGAAAACGGTCGCCGTAAGAAAGATACAGCTGATGTAAAAGACATCGAAGAAGTTGTTGTTGTTGGTTTAAAATCTACAACTAAGAAGCAGGCTGTTATTTCAACTGCAAAAATTGAAAGTGAGAAAATTAATAATCGTCCAAACTCGAACTTGATGAACATTGCGCAAGGTCAGTTGGCGGGGGTTAATATTTCAACAGGTAGTGGTCAGCCGGGATCTAAGCCAACGGTTGTAATCAGAGGATTCAGTACAATTAATGGTAATACAGATCCATTATATGTTATTGATGGATTTCCAACAAATGCTGATAGCTTTAGATCATTGAACCCGAATGATGTAGAGAGTATGGAGGTTTTGAAAGATGCTTCCGCTACAGCTATGTATGGTAACAGAGGTGCCAATGGTGTTATTGTGATCAGAACAAAAGGAGGCGGTTTCGCTTCTAAAACAGTGTTTAACTATCGTTCGCAGATTGGAGTTTCAACTTTGCAGAATAATAGATATAATATGGCTGATGCAAAACAGTTACTTACTATAGAAAAAATGGCAAGTGCTGGTAAAGGAAATGGAATGACTTACGATCAAATTGCAAACTTTAATGTTAATACAAATTGGTTAGACTATTTCTTTAATCCTTCTTTATTACAAAGTCATGATTTTGGAATAACGACAGGTGGTCAAAACCTTAGTTCATATACAAACGTGGGTTATTTAGAGCAACAAGGTGTGCTTTCTACCACTGGTTTAAAAAGATTCTCTTTGAGAACAAATGTAAATGGTAAGACCAATAATAATAAGTTTACTTATAGAGTAGGTGTTTATGCAGGTCTTTCTAGAAATACCCAAGCTTCTAGTTTAGGTACGGGAGGTGTGAACCAGAACTTAGTTATTGGTGGTTTGAGAGGGGCTCCATATATTTCACCTAATGATTATGTATCAGGTGGGGGGATTTCTGCTAATTTAGTTAATACTCCTTTATTCTTGATGGATAAAGAAAGAACTTATAAATCTGCAATAGATGATTTAAGATTGGATTTAACGTCTGAGGCAAATTATAAAATAACAGATGAGTTAACAGCAACAATGAGAGCTAATGCACAGTTGTTGTCTTTAGACGGAAATACTTATCAAACACCAGATGCTTGGAATTCAGTGTATTTTAAAGCGTCTAATCAAAATTGGGTCGGTTTTGAAACAATGTCTTCATCAAGACAGTTTAACTTTAATAACTTATATCAATTAAGTTACTCTAAAAGAATAGGAGATCATAAGATTGATGTTTTAGGAGGATATGAATATAATAACTACATGATTAAAACAACTAGTTTTACTCAGAATGGTTTGAATCCTAAAGTTTGGGTTCCTGGAACAGGAACAGGTTATCCTGCATTTGTAGCTGGAGATAATTATAATGTCCCTAATGTAAGTGCTGGTCAATCTAGACTAAATATGTATTCATACTTTGCTAACTTAGACTATGATTACAAATCTAAATATGGTGTTGTAGCCAACGTTAGAAGGGATGCTACAAGCCGATTTAGTAAAGACAATAGATGGGGGACATTCTGGTCTGTTGGAGCAAGATGGAATATCAACGAGGAGAACTTTATGAAAGATGTTGATTGGGTAAATATTCTTAAAATTAGAGGATCTTATGGTACAGCAGGTAACCAAAGAATTGTGGATGGAACAATTTTCGCAGGACTTAATCCAAAAGCCTATTTAAACTCTTACATAACAGGCTCTAATAGCTATAACGGTACTCAAGCTTTAGGAATTAATTTAGGGTATCCTGACTTACATTGGGAAACTACTAAACAGTGGAATGCTGGGGTAGATTTTGAATTATTCAAAAGAAGATTAAGAGGTACTTTCGACATATATGAAAAGAAAGGTGTTGAGATTTTCTACCCTTGGCCTCAAAGTTATTTAATTGGTACTGGAGCGGTTAATCTGAACTCTCCTATTGATTTGAAAAACAATGGTATTGAAGTTAACTTTGCGTATGATGTAATTAAGAACGGTAATTTGACTCTTACTTTAAGAGGGAATGGAGCAATGAATAAAGAAAGAGTTTACAACTTGCCAAGCTCGCCTTTGATTGATGGTACCATACCAATGCAATATAGTGCGAATGGACAGCTTTATCAAGCTCCATATGTATATCACTACTTAGGAGTAAATCAATCTAACGGTAATCTTTTATTTGAGGATGCAAATGGAAATCCTACGGAAACTCCAACTACTGCAGATTTGAAACCACTGAAATATGGATTTAATCCTAGATTCCAAGGAGGTTTCGGTTTTGATTTAGATTATAAAGGATGGTTTGTGAATACGACATTTACTTATGTAGCTAAAGTTTATAGATATGATTATGATTGGGCATCTGTAATGGATCCATCTAATTTGGGGAGCTTCAATGTGAGTGCTGATTTATTAAATGCATGGACACCGACAAACACAAATACTAATATTCCTTCTTTGAAAGCTCAGAATATTAACTATGACGGTTTATCTGATAGATTCTTGGTTGACGGATCTTATTTAAGACTTCGAAATGTACAAGTTGGATATAATGTTCCTAAATCATTGATTAAAAATACTTTCGTAAATTCTCTTTCTATTACATTGCAAGCAGAAAACCTTGTAACTTGGTCTAAATGGAAAGGATTTGATGCGGAGAGTAATATTGGTTCTGATCAAGGAAGATATCCATCACCAAGAATTTATACACTAGGGTTTGATATTAAATTCTAATTATTAAAATTTAACTAATGAAAAAGATATTTTATATAGCAATAGCAGTTTTAGGATTAACTGCGACTTCGTGTAGCGAAGAATTGATGGAAACTTATGCACCGGGTGCTTTAACTGAGGAAACAGCAATTCAGACTGCGGATGATTTACAATTATTTTTAAACAATACATATAATGGATTAACAAGTAGAAGTGAGTCTGAGTTTGTTTCTATTTTTACTGATGAAGTAGGTATTGGTTTTGAAAACGGAGGACAGGGTATTAATGATGACTATGTGTTTTTCATGACTCCTCAGGCAACTGCCCCAGATAATCTTTGGGCTGTAAACTACTTTACTATCGCTAGGGCTAATCGAATATTAGATTTAGCTACTAAATTGAACCCAACAACAGCAGCTGATATTAATAAGATTAATAAAATAAAGGCGGAAGCTTTAACTTTAAGAGCTTACTGCCATTTGAGAATTTTATCTTATTTTACTACAGATATGAAAAATCCGTCAGCTCTTGCCGGTATTATTTCTAATAAAATTTATGGTATTGATGATAATGATTATCCTAGAAATACTAACGCAGAGTTTTATACATTTATTCATAATGATTTAGATCAAGCTATTACGTTGTTTAACGGCTTGCCTGCAGCTGCTTTTTCTAATATTTTTGCTAGTAAAACATTAGCACAAGGATTAAAAGCAAGAGCCTATACTTATGCAGGTGATTATACGAATGCAGAAACATGGGCTAATACAGTTATCAGTACTTCTGGGCTGTCTTTATCAACATATGCAACTTATCCATCAGTTTTTCTTACTGAATCTAATGCTAGTAATGTAGAGGTTATATTCAAGTTAAAGAGAACTAATACACAAAATGCTCAAGCCACCAATCTTCATAATGCTTGGTATAATGGTGCACCTTCTGTAGCAGGAGCTCCTTGGTATGAAATAAGTAGAGCATTGTTTAATAAATTAAATACTTCAGATACACGTTATAGAACATTAGTAAATCCTAATTCTACAATTGATCCAAACTATGCTACAGCAGCAGATGTTAGGAATTCAGATAGATTGCTAATTAATAAACATGGTGGAACATTGACTGCAGGTGCTGCTCCTTGGGCATCAACTGCTTCAAATGCTAATAACAATGACATTAAAGTGATGAGATTGGCAGAAATGTATCTAATCAGAGCTGAAGCTAGAACGGCTGCAGGTGATTTGGTAGGGGCTGCAACAGCTTTAAAAGCATTAAGAGATTCTAGATATAGTGCTGCTCAGACTTTGCCTGTTTTTGCTAATGCGCAAGCTGCATGGAAAGCAATTCTTGATGAGAGAAGAGTAGAATTTGCTTTTGAAGGATATCGTTTCATAGATTTAAAAAGACTAGGAACTTTAGCGAATTCAGGAATAGATAGAAACCCAGCTGATTACCAGTCTGCAACATCAAATTATCCAGCAGGTAACCCAGCAAATCTACCTCTAAATAGTTATAAATGGGCATTGCCTATTCCAACTAGTGAAACAAATGTTAACTCTGCTATTCAGCAGAATCCTGGTTATTAATTTAAATTTTTAAAACTTCATTATGAAAAAGTTATTTAATATATTCTTAGGATGTGCTTCATTACTTATGGTCGCATATTCATGTGAAGCTGAACAGCCTTATTATGACGGTGATTCTTATGTACACTTTCAAGTAGCTACTCAAGAAATACTTGCAACAGCAGGTACTCCTTACGCAGATGCTAAGATTGATTATGGTACAACCCATGCTGTTAATGGCGATCATCAAGTAATGCTTGTATTAGATCAAGCTAATTCAACTGCAGTTGAAGGTGTTGATTTTCAGATTCTTAATAATAACACAAGTACATTAGCATCAGGAGCTTCAAATGGTCAATTTACAATAAGAGTTTTAACTCCTAAAATGACAGAATCTCCTAAATTTGCAGTATTCAAAGTGCAATCTCCAACGCTTCCTAGTGCTGTTTTCAGCAATAAGCTTACTGTAAGAATGTCTTTAACTTGTCCTATCAGTAATTTTATTGGTACTGGATTATTTACTAATACTACAGCTTATTGGATGGCTCCTGCTGGTACGACTTATCAAGTGCAGAACGTAAGTTCAGGATCAACTAATCAATTTATCATTAAGGAATATATGGACGATGGTAGTGATCTAAAAGTAAACTATGATCCAACTACTTATCAAGTTTCTATTCCACTACAACCAACTGGTTATGCACCAGCTGCGGGACAAATGGCTTATGCTAGTGATCCTAGTACTGGTCCGGCTTCTACTTTTAATCCTTGTACAAGAGTATTAACTTTGAAAGTATATTGGCATGTTAGAAATACTGCTGGTACGATTCTTGGGGCCTACAACGGTGGACAACCAGCTACAGAAGTATTCACTGGTAACTAAGTAATTCTAATAATAGAATAAAAAAAATACCCCGTCGAAAGACGGGGTATTTTTTTTATTCTATTATTTCTTATTTTTGCTACACAATAGCAATAAATGAAATACATATTTCTTATCATACTCTTTCTGGGTTTTACGGCTCAAGCTCAAATAGTTAATTCTAAAGATAAAAATCTGACTCCTAAAAAAGAAGGAGACTCTTTAATCATAGATTCAGGGAAGAAAGACTCTTTAAAAATATTTAAGCCAACAATTAATGATTATCTCTATCAAAAACAATACGGTGAAAAGAAAATTTTTGATACCGTATTGACCGTTGATAAAACCAATATTTTTTCACAATACAATAACAGAGATAATTTTGGAAAAGTTCAGCTTGCGAATATAGGATCTGGTTTCAATCCGCTATCTTACGAAGTAAATGCTGAACAAAATCTTGCGTTACTTCCTACAAACAAGTCATATGGAATTTTAGGAGTTGAAGATATTCATTATTATGATGTGAAAACACCGACCGCAACATTTGTTTATCATAATGCAATGAAAAACGGAGCGGCTCTGAAATCTACTTATACTCAAAATATAGGAAAGAGATTTAATTTTGCATTAGAATATATGGGACTTCGTTCTCAAGGGCTTTACAGAAACTCTTTAGCAGCAAATAACAATACATTGTTTTCTGGACATTACGTTTCTAAAAAAGGAAACTACGAATTGTTTGCTCACTATCTGCACCAGAATGTGAACAATCAGGAAAACGGAGGAATTGCCATTGACAGTGTTTTTCAAAATGGAGACAGTAATTCCAGTAACAGGCAGAATGTTCAGGTTAATCTGGCAGCTTCAAGCTCTCAATTCTCCTACAGAAGATATTATTTAACGCATCAGTTAACCCCTTTCAATTCAGAAAAATTTCCGTTTAAAATAAGGCACACGCTTTCTCATGAGGGAAATAAATATTATTACGGACAGACAAGTTTGGAGTCCTATTGGTACAGTCTTCCGACAGAGGTTGTTACCGGAGCGGAATATATTTCAAAAAAATATTCGGAGAATTTTAGCAATACTTTCAGCTTGGTTTTTGATAATGAAAAATTCAAACTTGATGCAGGAGTTCGTTATCAGATGTTAAAATTTGGAGCTTCAGAAATTTCTCTGACGGATTTAACCATTCCCAATGAACTTAAAGAGAACCGGATTGGTGCAGTAGGGAATTTACAGATTAAACTATTAGACAAGATCCAATTGAATTCATTTCTCGAATTTTCTAATGGAAGCCAGTTCGGAACTTATCTTAAAACAACGAATAATTTAAAATTTGAACCGATAAAAGATTACTTTGTCAATGCTAAAGTAAATTTCCAAAGTGTTTATCCGTCTTTTAATTATCTGATGAATACTTCCGTGTATAAAAAATTTAATTATTATCTGCAGAATGCTAAAAACCAAACCGTGACAGAGATCGGAGGTAATATTAATTTGAAATGGTTCAAAACAGAATTGTTTGTCAATTATTTCAGAATAGATAATTATACCTATTTTGACAGCAGTGCAAAACCACAGCAAAGCAATAGCTCATTAAATATTTCTCAGATTGGAGGTGATGCTACTTTTAGCTATGGTGAATTTCATTTGAATACAAGATTGCAGTTCCAAAATGCACTTACTAATAAAGATCTTTTGCCAATGCCAAGCTTTATTGGAAGAGCCAATTTATTTTACCAGGCAAAAGCATTTAAAAATGCTGCAGAAGTTCAGATGGGGATAAAAGCCTATTATTTCTCAAAATTCGCATCAAGAGAATATTTCCCGATACTTAACGAATATATTTTACCTACGGCAAATTCTTTCTCAATTGGAGGACAGCCTATGATTGATGCCTACTTTAACATGAAAGTAAAAAAAATGTTCTTTTTCATAGAAGGACAGCAGGTAGGAACCCTTCTTTCACATAACAAAGCTTACGCATTTCCACACTATCCGACCTATGATTTTAGGCTGAATATTGGAATTGTGTGGTATCTGTTCAACTAAAATTTACGCCAAAGTTGAAAACTATTAATAAAATATCGTTTCAAGATATACAAAGTATTCCTCAGTTAGTAAAAGATTTTTTGAATCAGGAAATTGAGGGATTTGAAGAAAATACATTTTCTATAGACAATTTTAAAAATCAGATCCACATAAAGCAGAATGCCTTCTCTTCAGAGCAAAGAAATGTTTTATTTAATACTCTGGAAAAGCAGCTTTCAAGCCTTAAACTTTCTGCAAGGCAGCAAGAACATTTGGAAAGCTTAAAACAGCCGAATACATTTACAATTACAACTGGTCATCAGCTTAATCTTTTTACTGGACCTGCTTTCTTTGTTTATAAGATTTTACAGACTGTAAAAACCTGTACCTATCTGAAAGAAAACTTTCCGGATTTTAATTTTGTTCCTGTGTATTGGATGGCTTCAGAAGATCATGATTTTGCGGAAATCAATCATTTTAAGACTGAATCCAATTATTATGAAACCAATGAAAAATCAGGAGGTGCAGTAGGAAGAATCCATATTCATGATACGCATTTCATTTCCGAATTTGAAAAGGAATTTAAAGATTCTATTTTTGGAACCGAGCTGATTTTGATGCTCAAAGAATCTTATAAAGCAGGAAATACATTGACGGATGCTATCCGAATTTTGGTAAACAGATTGTTTTCTGAATTCGGATTATTAATTATAGACGGAGATTCAAAAGAACTTAAAAACCAGGTTAAAGGTATTTTTAAAGACGAGTTACTGAATTTTAGCTTACATAAAACATCTAAGGAAAAAGTTGATTTCCTGACTAGAAAATATGGGAAAGTACAGGTGAATCCGCGTGAAATTAATTTGTTCTACCTTTCCGAAACAAGAGACAGAATTGATTTTGACGGTAAAAAATATTTCATAGTAGATAAAAATATCTCGTTTACAGAAGAAGAAATCTTAAATGAGCTGGAAAATACTCCAGAAAGATTCAGCCCGAATGCTTTGATGCGTCCGGTGTATCAGGAATGTGTTTTACCCAATCTGGCATATATCGGAGGAAATGCAGAGATCATGTACTGGCTTGAGCTGAAAGATTATTTCAAAAAAATAAATATTCCTTTTCCTTTGCTGATTCCGAGAAATTCCATGTTGTTTTTAAAAGGAAAAACATTAGGGAAAATTCAGAAACTGAATCTTAAAATAGAAGATTTCTTTGAGAATTTTACAACCATTATTAATCATAAAATAGTTGAGGACAGCAGTGTACTGAAACTGTTGGAAGAAAAGGAAAGTTTATTACAGACTAATTTTTCTGAATTAAAAGCTGTTGCGGAAACTACTGAAAGATCTTTTGGAAATATGGTGAAAGCCGAAGAAGTGAGACAGTTGAAATCATTTACCCGAATGAAAAAACGTCTTCTTCACGCAGAAAAAATAAAACAAGGTGAATTGCTGGAAAGATTGGAAAATCTGTTTCTGGATGTGCATCCTTCCAAGAATTGGCAGGAAAGAGTCTATAACTTTAGCGTATTTTTTGCTGACTTCGGGTATTCATGGCTTGAAACTTGTTTAGAAGAAATGGTGGTTCAGGAATCCAGATTGATAATTGTTGCCATTTAATTTTAAAGAAGTATTTTTGTAAATATAACGATCTATTATGATAAAGAGGTTTTTTATTTTATCCAGTATATGTATGGTTTTGGGAGCATCCGCTCAAAAATCACATACCGTTGCAAAAGGGGATACTCCTTATAATATTGCTAAAAGATACGGGCTCACTGTTGATGAATTACTTAAACTGAACCCTAAATTTAAAGAAGGGAAACTGGCTATTGGTGATGTTCTAACGGTAAGATCCGGAACGACTTCAGGAGCTAAAACAAACACTGCTGAAAAGCCAAAATCAATCACCGCTTTTCAATCTGGAAAGATTATTTTGCAGCCTAAACAAACGATTTACGGAATTACGAAACAATATCATGTTTCCGAGGCTGATCTTAGAACACTTAATCCTGATCTTGAGTCTCACATGAAAATAGGAGACGAGATCACCTTACCTCTTGAGAATATCAAAAAATACGGAGGAAATGAGCAACATGTTACTGTGACTACACCAACAGTAACCTCTAAACCTGTTGAAAAAACTGTCGATACCAATACCGTTGCAGATGGAGAATATGTGATACAGGCAAAAGACAACTATTATAGAGTTTCAAAACAATTCAATATTTCCCAGAAAGAATTATTTACTTTAAATCCGGGATTGGAAGAAAGAGGATTGAAACCCGGAGAAAAGATTATCGTAAAAAAATCAAATACAAACACAATTTCTGAACCAGTTAACTCAAAAGAGAAAATGGATTCAGGAAGTGAAAAAAATACAACTCCATCAGAAGCTGTTGCAGGGGATGATTTTGTCACCTACACTGTTCAGCAGGGAGATACTGTTTTCTCTATTGTGAATAAGTTTGGAATTTCTATTGATGAATTAATCGCTTTAAATCCTGATTTATCACACGGATTAAAAGCCGGAATGGTTTTAAAAATAAAAAAACAGGATCCTGCTTATGTAAAGAAAAACGGCGATGCACTAAGTGTTGTTTTAATGCTTCCTTTTGGATATAGTACAAACGAAACACAGTACAGATCTATGGCAATGGATTTCCTTACAGGAGCGAAATTAGCCATCGAAAGAAACGCAAGAAACGGTCAAAAGCTGGAAATTAAAATTGTAGACTCCGGTAACGAAGGAACTTTCAGAAACTCTCTGACACAGATCAATCCTGATAATACAGATTTGATTATTGGACCATTCTTCAAATCGAATGTTGTAGACGTTTTAGACTTTACAAAAAATCAGAAAATTCCGATTGTTGCTCCTTTTGCCAACTCTCCGGAATTATATAACTATAGCAACCTGATTATTGTAGAAACAAACGATCAGACCTATGCCGATAAAATCGTGGATGAAGTAAGAGCTTCTTACTCTGACCAAAAGATTTACATTGTTGCAGATGCTAAAAAAACGAATGCAAATTATATCAAGAGCGGTTTAGAAAAAGCGCTTAAGAAACCTAATGTAATTATCGTTAATTCAGCTTCTGAAATTCAGTTGGATCAGAATATGATGACGGGGCAGTCTGCTCCTGTGATTGCTATTTTAGCAAATGAGAGTAATGATGTGGGAGAAGTTTTTGCGAATAAAGTAATTTCTCTTTCCAAAGACGTACAGGGTATAAAAGCATTCAGTATGTATTATATTCCTGTTTTTGAGAAAAAAGTAGATGAGCTAAGCCAGGCAAATTTAGTCTATCTTATGGATAGAAAAATCAATGCAGAAGGCAGTTTTGAAAAAGAAATTTTAGCCGCATATAAAAGTAAATATTGCAAAACTCCTCCAAAATACGCCATAATAGGGTTTGATGTGGTGAATGATATGTTGACAAGAGAAAACAGAAAAGGAGAGATTTTCAGACAAATGAATAAAGTACAGACCCAATTGGCAACTAAATTTGAGTTTGTGAAATCAAAAGCGAACGGAGCCTATGTAAATACTGGCTACAGAGTTATCAGATTGGTTCCTTAAATGATTTAATTCACTTAAACGGTATTCTTAATTATACTTATATTTGCAAAATATTTTAAATCAGTACATGAAAGCACTTGTATTTCCTGGGCAGGGTTCTCAGTTCGTAGGAATGGGAAAAGAATTGTATGATTCTCGAAAAGACATTAAAGACTTGATGGAATCTGCCAATGAAATTTTAGGGTTCGATATCCTTTCCATTATGTTTAATGGAGCAGATGAAGATCTTAAAAAAACTGAGGTTACCCAACCTTCAATTTTTATACATTCAGTAGCTGCGTTGAAAGCAGTAAATGGTCTTGGAGCAGAAATGGTTGCAGGACATTCTTTAGGAGAATTTTCAGCACTGGTTGCCAATGGAGTTTTATCTTTTGATGACGGTTTGAAGCTGGTTTCTGAAAGAGCAAAAGCAATGCAGGCGGCTTGTGATGCAAATCCAAGCTCTATGGCAGCAATTTTAGGATTGGAAGATGCTAAAGTTGAAGAAATCTGTGCACAAATCAGTGGAATTGTTGTCCCTGCGAATTACAACTGTCCCGGACAATTGGTAATTTCAGGTGAAACAGCAGCTGTTGAAGAAGCTTGTGTGAAATTAAAAGAAGCAGGAGCGAAAAGAGCATTGTTATTACCTGTAAATGGAGCGTTTCATTCCCCATTGATGCGGCCTGCACAAGAAAGACTGGCAGCAGCAATTGAGCAGACAAAATTCAGAAAAGCTACCATTCCGGTATATCAGAATATTACCACTACTTCAATTTCTGATCCGGATGAAATTAAGAAAAACCTGATTGCACAATTAACAGGTCCTGTAAAATGGACGCAGTCAGTTCAGAATATGATTAAAGATGGGGCAACTAATTTCGTAGAAGTTGGACCTGGAAAAACGTTACAAGGGCTGATCAAGAAGATTGACGGGTCTGTAGACGTTGCTTCTGCAATCTAATCTAATAAAATCATGGGCGGGATATTTTCACCGGGAAAGCTGATGCTTACTTCAGAATATTTCGCAATGGACGGAGCTCTTGTCTTAGCGGTACCTACCAAGCTGGGACAAGAGTTTTCTTTTGAAGAAAAAGATGATAAGAAATCCCTGATCTTTTGGGAAGCTTATCATCAAAACAAACTATGGTTAAAAGCTGTCATTGATTACGAAAACTGGCAGATTTTAGAAACCAATATTCCTTCAAGTGCTGAATTTATTTTAAAAACATTAAAAAATGTTCAGTCACTTTCTACCATTAAATTTAAAAACGACTTTACCTATCATTTAAAGACCAATCTTCAGTTTCCGGCAGATTACGGTTTGGGCAGTAGCTCTACTTTAATGACTAATCTGGCGGAATGGGCGCAAATTGATCCCTTTCATTTAAATAAGATAAGTCTGGGAGGTAGCGGATACGATATTGCGGTGGCTAAAGAGAAATCTGCGATTCTTTTTCGGAACGTTCCTGACATTAAATATGAAAAGGTGAATTTTGATCCCCCTTTCAAGAATGAACTTATTTTTATTCATTTAAATCAGAAGCAGAATAGTCGTGAGGGAATCAGTCTTTACAAGTCAAAAATAAAGTCTGAAAAACTGGTTGATGAATTTTCGAATCTTACAAGAAATATTTTACTATGTAATGAATTGAAAAATTTTTCTGAACTAATGTTGATTCATGAACAAAGAATTTCTAATTTTCTTGAAATTCCGACAGTCAAAGAGAGGTTGTTCGCTGATTGTCCGGTATTTATAAAAAGTTTAGGCGCTTGGGGCGGAGATTTTGTAATGAGCTCAAAATTTGAGGGCTTTAAGGACTATTTTTGGGGAAAAGGTTTTCGCACAATTTTTGAGTATTCCGATTTAATCGATTGATAAACAGTTTTTTATAAACTTGTTTTTTTATTTGCCATTCTGACTTATATCATTATATTTAGACCACTTTTAACAATTAATTAATATTAATTTTGTTGAATAAAAAAAGAAATAGAAAAATATAAGTAAAATGAAAAACGCTAAAATCATCCAAGATTTAGAAAAATTAGGGATTAAAGGAGACTACCAAGTAATATATAATCCTTCGTATGAAGAGTTATATCAGGCTGAAGTTTCTCCTGAAAATCAAGGGTTTGAAAAAGCAGAGCTTACGGAATCTGGTGCGGTATCGGTAAAAACAGGAATTTTCACAGGTCGTTCACCTAAAGATAGATATATAGTTCAGGATGATGTTACAAGAGAAACAATTTTCTGGGATGGTAAAGTAAATTTACCAACGACACCGGAAATCTTTAAATCTTGTAAAGATTTAGTGCTGAACCAACTTTCTGATGCGAAAAAGATCTATGTAGTAGATGCTTTCTGCGGAACAAATGCAGATACGAGATTAAAAGTAAGGTTCATCGTTGAAGTAGCGTGGCAGGCACATTTCGTTACTAATATGTTTATCCGTCCTTCTCATTATGAGCTGGAAAACTTTGGAGAGCCGGATTTCACGGTAATCAATGGTTCTAAAACAACAAACCCGAACTGGGAAGCTCAGGGATTAAACTCTGAAAATTTTGTAATGTTCAACCTTACTGAAAAGCTTCAGATCATTGGAGGAACTTGGTACGGAGGAGAAATGAAGAAAGGAATGTTTGCTATGATGAACTACTATCTTCCATTGAAAGGAATGGCTTCTATGCACTGTTCTGCAAACGTAGGAGAAGAAGGAGATGTTGCTCTTTTCTTCGGACTTTCAGGAACGGGAAAAACAACGTTGTCTGCAGATCCTAAAAGATACCTAATTGGTGATGATGAACATGGTTGGGATAACAATGGAGTGTTCAACTATGAAGGAGGTTGCTATGCAAAAGTAATCGACCTTTCTGCTGAAAAAGAACCGGATATTTTCGCTGCCATTAAAAGGGATGCATTGTTGGAGAACGTTGTGGTAAATAATGGAATCGCTGATTATACAGACGGATCTATTACTGAGAACACAAGAGTTTCTTATCCGATTTATCATATCAATAAAATCGTTTTACCATCAAAAGCTGGTCATGCTAAAAAGATTGTTTACCTTTCTGCAGACGCATTCGGAGTATTGCCTCCCGTTTCAGTATTGAATGAAGATCAGGCGCAATACCACTTCCTTTGTGGATATACTTCAAAATTGGCGGGAACTGAAAGAGGAATCACTGAACCTGAACCGTCTTTCTCTCCGGCATTTGGTGAGGCTTTCTTAACATTGCATCCGACAATGTATTCAAAAACATTGATCGGAAAAATGAAAGAGCATGGAGCAAAAGCTTATCTGGTAAACACAGGTTGGAATGGTACAGGAAAGAGAATCTCTTTGAAAGATACAAGAGCAATTATTGATGCAATTATCGATGGTTCCATCGAAAATGCTCCTAAAACAATGGTTCCTATTATGAATCTTGAAATTCCTACCGCGTTACCGAACGTATCTGAAGGTATCTTAGATCCTCGAAATACATATAATGATGCTTCAGAGTGGGAAGAGAAAGCGAAAGACTTGGCTGGAAGATATATCAAAAACTTTGAACAGTATTGTAATACTGAAGAAGGTAAGAAACTAATTCCTTCGGGGCCTCAATTACAAGAACAAACAATAAACTAAAAATATAAATCCTCATCAATTGATGAGGATTTTTTATTATGAGATGCTTCGGCTTCGCTCAGCATGACAACTCTAATGCTAAATGTTTTATTTTAACTACAAATTTTAGCTCTGTCGTGCTGAGCGAAGTCGAAGCATTTTTAATTTTTTAAATTATTTCAAACTCAAAACCGCCAGCCTGTAACCCTCCATTCCAAATCCGGACAAAACCGCATCTGTATTCGCTGCCGTTACAGATTTCTGCCGGAACTCTTCTCTTTTATAGATATTGCTGATGTGTACTTCTACTTTCTGCTTACGGATATTCTTTAAGCAATCTGCAATCGCATAAGAATAATGGGTGAAAGCTCCGGGGTTAATAATGAGAGCATCAAAATCATCCTCCTGAAGTCTGTTGATCAGCTCTCCTTCAATATTCGACTGATAATAGATTATTTCATGGGAAGTAAATTCGGATTTCAACCCTTCCAGATAGTTCTCCATTGAGGTTGTTCCGTAGATTTCCGGTTCTCTTGTTCCTAATAAGTTGAGATTGGGACCATTGACAATTAAAACTTTCATACTATAAAATTAAAATTTTTTTTCAATTGATCTCAAAAAATCAGATTTAAACTGCAATTTTATTATTGCATTATTTTTAATGATATTTCTCATATTTAATAATTTAACATTTTTTATAACTGTCTATTTTTGTTGGGTTTAAAATAAAATTAAGTTAATTTTTATAAAAATTATATTTAAATTTTTAAAGTCTACTTGTTTTATAGACTAATTGTTTTTAGATTTGCAACGGCTTATAAAGAAAGATGGAGGGAACTGACCCTGTGAAATCTTAACAACCTGCGTAAAGCAAGGTGTTACATTCAGCCTTGAAAAAGGAAAGATGAGCAAAGTGTTAATCATGATTATTGATGCTGTTTGCTGACTTTTTTACAAAAGGCTAAAATTTGATAAATAGCAAATAAAATTAATTATGGTTAGCAAAAATTTAATTATTTCTAAAGTTTGGATTCCACCTGTAGCAGCATTCTTTTTGGGAATTGCTCATGTGAACGGACAGGAAATAAAAAAAGATACTCTTCATGAAAAAGAGATCGATGAAGTGGTTGTTGTAGCGTATGGAAAAGCTAAAAAAACAAGCTATACAGGTTCAGTAGCAACGATTTCAAGTGAGAAAATTAATAACAGGCCTGTTACCAATATCACGAAAGCATTGGAAGGGCAGGTTCCCGGACTTCAGGCGGTAAGTTCTTCGGGACAGCCGGGTTCAACGGCGTCCATCAGAATTCGTGGAATTGGTTCTGTCAGTGCATCGAGTAACCCTTTATTCGTAGTAGACGGAATTCCTTTTGACGGAAATATTAACTCGATCAGTCCCAATGATATCGAATCAATCAGTGTACTGAAAGATGCTACGGCAAGTTCGTTATATGGTTCCAGAGGGGCAAATGGTGTGATCATCGTGACTACAAAATCCGGTAAAAAAGGCGAAGCCAGAGTAAACTTTAATATAAGCCAGGGTTTCTCAAGCAGAGCAGTAAAGGATTATGAGCAGGTGACGACCGATCAGTACTATCAATTGTATTGGGAGGCATTGAGAAACGGATACAAATCCAGCCAGGTTTCTTCTCAGCAGGCTGCACAAATGGCAACCGATAACTTGGTAAATGCTTTAGGAATCAATCCTTACGGTACAAATTATGCAAAACCGGTGGGAACTGATGGAAAGCTTTTGCCGGGAGCAACCGCTTTATGGAATGACAACTGGAAAGATATTTTGCAGAGAACAGCTTCCAGGAATCAGGTAGATCTTGATTTCAGCGGGGGAAATGAGAAAAGCAACTATTTCTTCTCTTTGGGGTATCTTGATGATAAGGGAATTGCCATTGAATCAGGTTTCAAAAAATATAGCACAAGGTTAAAGATTAATTCCGAAGTTAAAAAATGGCTGAACGTAGGAGCGAATTTAGCATATACAAACAGTCTTCAGGAAGCGCCGCCTTCATCTGATTCACGAACGGATAATGTGATCAATGCAGCGAGAGTGATTCCGTCTTTCTATCCTTACTATGAAAGAAATGCAGATGGAAGCTATAAGCTGGATTCCAGCGGAAATTATATTTATGATTTCGGAAAATACAGACCTACAAGTGCTTTGCAAAATGAAAATGCGGCGGCAACTTTACCTTTAGACAAAAACGAAAACAGAGAAGATAATTTCTCAGGAAAAGGTTTTGCGGAATTTACTTTCCTGCCGGAATTGAAATTTAAATCCAGCTTTTCGGTGGATCTGGTTAATTATAACGGTCATTATTATACCAATCCTTTATTGGGAGAAGGTACGGAGATTGGAGGTTCTGTGACAAAAACCAATTCCAGAACACTGTCTTATACCACCAGTAATATTTTAACCTACGATAAAAAATTCGGACAGCATCATATTAATATTTTAGGTGGCCAGGAATTTTACCATTACGAATATCAGACGATTTCCGGAAGCAGAAGTCAGTTTTCTTTACCGTATTATTACGAACCTGATGCAGCGGCTTTACTGGGAAGTTTCTCGGGAAATAGTGACAAATTGGGACTGTTAAGTTTCTTAGGAAAAGCGGAGTATGACTTTCAGAATAAATATTTTGTTTCCGGATCTGTAAGAGCCGATGGTTCTTCAAGATTCTCACCGGAAAACAGATGGGGAACATTCTGGTCAGTAGGAGGTTCATGGAAAGCGTCGAATGAAGATTTTATTAAAAATTTAAATGTCTTTAATCAGCTGACCCTTCGTGCAAGTTATGGAGGTCAGGGAAATGATAAACTGAGTACCTATTATGCTTACCAGAGTTTGTATGCTTTTTACAATAATTTAGGTGAGGGGGGAACGGTAGCGAGCAAATTGCCGACTCCGGATCTGAAATGGGAAACCAACCTGAATTTAAATGCGGGTATTGAATTTTCTATTTTACATAACAGGATTAAAGGTAACGTAGAATACTTTCAAAGAAAAAGTAAAGACCTTCTCTTTGGAATGCCTTTAGCACCTTCATTGGGCTTCAGCGAATATCAGGCGAATATTGGTGAATTAAAAAATACAGGCTTCGAATTTTCATTATTTACCACACCCATTAAAACAAAAGATTTTGAATGGAATGTTGATGTGAATTTAAGTACCTTAAAAAATGAAATCACTAAACTTCCGAAAGGTTCAATTGTAAGTGGTACGAAGTTGTTGCAGGTCGGAGGTTCAGTATATGATTTTTTCATTCCTGAATGGGTGGGAGTAGATCCTGCCAATGGAAACCCGCTGTGGAAAACAATTACAACAGATGCTAACGGAAATACAGTAGAAGGAACCACTTCAGAGTATGCAAAAGCAACAAAAACATTGCAGGGGTCGTCACTTCCAAAAGTAATGGGAGGAGTGACAACAAGCCTGGCTTACAAAAACTTTGATTTCTCAACGTTGGTAACATTCAGTATTGGCGGGAAAATTTTAGATACGGATTATACAATGCTGATGCATAACGGTAGTTCCGCAGGAAGAGCATGGAGTGCAGAGATGCTGAACAGATGGACGCCTGAAAATCCATATACGGATGTTCCGGCTTTAAGTACAACAACCAATAACTGGACTTCAACCTCATCAAGATTTTTATATTCAGGGACGTATGCGAGAGTGAAAAATGTAAGCTTAGGCTACACATTGCCGTCTGATTATTTTGAAAAAATAGGATTGAAAAAATTCAGAGTTTATGTTCAGGCAGAAAACCTTTTAACTTTCTACAAGCATAAAGGAATGGATCCTGAGCAAACCTTAGACGGAACGACGTATTACAGGTATCCTGCAATGAGAACGATTACTTTCGGTGTGCAGGCAACTCTTTAACATTAAAAAAGAAAAACAATGAAAAAATTAAAATATATATCTTTTGCACTAATCACTGTATTGTTTTTAGTCAGCTGTGAAAGTGATCTGGAAACGGCTCCTACCAATCAGGCGAATGAAGAGGAGATTTTCAAAACGGCAGAAAGTGCGGAAACCGTCATTAACGGAACCTGGGCGAAATTCAATGATGATGGAACAACGTATTCTAATATAGGATATTCAACAGTCTTGAGAACAAGCGATGCCATGGGAAGTGATGTGGCGGTTTTAACCAATAAATATGGTTTTCCGGGAGCCTATGCTTTTACAGATTTGGTGAATAATACGGGAAGCAGGCCTCTTTTTATCTGGAGCTTGCTGTATTCCACCATCAACAATATGAATAATGTCTTGGCAAGGATTGACGGAGTAGAAGGAAGTCAGGATAAAAAAAATCAGGTGAAAGGTCAGGCTAAAGCATTGAGGGCATTTTGTTACTTAAATCTGGCAAGCTTTTATCAATTCAGCTATCTGAAAGATAAAACGGCTTTAACAGCTCCAATCTATACCGAACCTACAACTACAAGTTCGGTCGGAAAGAAAAAAGCCAGCTTGGAAGAAATATATACTCTGATTAAAAGTGATCTTACGGATGCTGATCAGCTGCTTCAAAATTATTCAAGAAACAACAAGGATAAAATTGACAGGTCAGTGGTAAACGGTTTGTTGGCAAGAGCTTATTTAAATACGGGAGACTGGGCAAAAGCAGTGGCTTCTGCAAAAATCGCTAGAAATGGATATGCTTTGATGACGGCGGAAAAATATAAAGACGGGTTCAATGACATCAGCAATGGAGAATGGATTTGGGGGCACGGTCAGACACAGGAACAGTCGGGAGAAAGCTACGCGTTTCACTTTTTAGATGTTTCGTCTTCGGGAAGCTATTATTACAGCTTTATGGCAGATCCTTACTTTAAAGATTTATTTGATACCAATGATATCCGTTATTCACTGTTTTCATGGGATGGAAACCCGGGAAGAGAAGGATTGTTGAGATATGCTAAATTTAAATTTAAAGCCAATTTAATTGCTGATATCGTGTATATGAGAGCGGCAGAAATGTATTTGATTGAAGCTGAAGCTGAAGCAAGAAACGGAAACGTTACAAATGCTGTAACAGTTTTAAATCAACTAAAATCTGCAAGAAATGCCAATCAATATTCTGGTTCTTTAGCGCAAAGCGAGGTGATCAAAGAAATATTGATTGAAAGAAGAAAAGAACTGTTTGGAGAAGGATTTTCATTATCAGACATCATAAGAACACAGGGAACAGTGGTAAGAAAGCCTTATACCAATACAAGTGGACAGGCGATTCAGGTGCAGATTACTACACCGGATGGTGTGGTGAAAACGGTAAATGGAAGAGGACATACCATCTTTGCATTCCCGGATCAGTCTCCTTTTGTAGCCAACAGCAGATATTATTTATTCTCGATTCCACAAAAAGAGATTGAGAATAATCCGAACTTATAGTTTTAGTTTTTTAAATTTTTAAAGGAAAGTCACTGCTTTATGGGAGTGGCTTTTTTATTGTATAACTTAAATGTTGAAGTAGGGCAATGTATAAGATCAGGTCTAGTTTGTATTTGCAATATGATTGCAATAAACTTAGAAATACTTTTGTAGACTTTAATAGCATCTGATAGATGTAAACAGAAGCAACTAATGATGAAACCATTGAAAAAACAATTAACTTTGAGAAGAACACAGAAATCCGAACAATGAAAACGCACATCGAAGATAAATTGATTAATAAAAACACCAAACCTACAAGTATGAGGATTTTGGTGTATGACTTTTTAAGTTCTCAGGAGGCTGCCTTATCATTATCTGAAATCGAAAACCATTTTGATCATGCAGACCGTACAACTATTTACAGAACATTAAAAACCTTTGAAGAAAAAGGAATCGTTCACAGCATTCAGGAAAATACAACAACAAAATACAAGCTTTGTCATGACGGTTGCGATGAAACCACCCATAAAGACTGGCATCTGCATTTCTACTGCAAGATCTGCAAACAGACCACCTGTAAAGAAGATATATCGTTCCCTGAAAATGTTCAGACGAATTTCAGAATAGATGAAATAAGACTTTTTGCCAAAGGAATTTGTGAAACTTGTCTCGAAAGTTTGCAATAGCATTGCATCTGCTTTACGCCTAATTTTGATCAAAATTTTAAATATGGAAGAATGCTGTAGCACAAAACCGAAAAAAGAGCATAATCATAATCATGAAGGACACGATCACGACCATTCTCATGATACGGGAGACCAGTCTGTATTTCAGATGTTTCTGCCGGCGATCATCTCTTTTCTATTAATGTTAATAGGAATCTCTTTAGATCATTATATAAAACCTGATTGGTTTATTGGCTGGATCCGCCTGGTTTGGTATCTTGTTGCTTACATTCCGGTGGGATTGCCTGTTTTAAAAGAAGCTTTTGAAAGCATCACAAAAGGGGATGTTTTCTCTGAGTTTTTCCTCATGGGAATTGCGACCATCGGAGCTTTTGCGATCGGCGAATATCCCGAAGGCGTAGCGGTAATGCTGTTTTATTCCGTGGGGGAAGTTTTCCAGGCAATGGCGGTTACCAGAGCTAAGACCAATATTAAATCCTTACTCGATCAGCGTCCCGATGAAGTAACTGTTTTAAAAGACGGTAAACCTGAAACGGTAAAAGCTGAAAAAGTAAATATTGGTGATATTATTCAGTTGAAATCAGGTGAAAAACTAGGATTGGATGGAGAGTTATTATCCGAAACAGCTTCATTTAATACTGCTGCATTAACAGGCGAAAGTAAACCGGATACCAAGACAAAAGGAGAAACTGTTTTAGCAGGAATGATTAATCTGAATACTGTAAGTCAGGTAAAAGTCACTACAGCTTATAAAGACAGTAAATTGAGCAAGATTTTAGAGTTGGTGCAAAACGCAACGGCTCAAAAAGCTCCGACCGAATTATTCATCAGAAAATTTGCTAAAGTATATACCCCTATTGTTGTATTTCTAGCCATCGGAATTACTTTATTGCCTTACCTTTTTGTATCCCATTATGAGTTCAGAGATTGGTTGTACAGAGCATTGGTGTTTCTGGTAATATCATGTCCGTGTGCTTTGGTTATTTCAATTCCGTTGGGATATTTCGGAGGAATAGGAGCGGGAAGCCGGAATGGGATCTTATTCAAAGGAAGTAACTTTTTGGATGTTTTAGCCAATATTCAGAATGTGGTGATGGATAAGACAGGAACGATGACGGAAGGGGTTTTTAAAGTTCAGGAAGTTGATTTCAATAATGAATTTAATAAAGATGAAATTTTAAAATTCGTCAATGCTTTGGAAAGTAAAAGTTCACATCCCGTTGCTACTGCAATTCATGAATATGTAGGAGAAATTGATCACTCCATTCTATTGGAAGAGGTCGAAGAAATTCCCGGACATGGTTTAAAAGCAATGATCAACGGAAAAGAATTGCTTGTAGGTAATTTCAAATTAATGGATAAGTTCAACATCAATTATAATGTTACTCCAGAGAATATTGTCTATACTTTAATTGCTGTGGCTTATGATAAAAAGTTTGTCGGCTATTTAACGATTGCAGATTCTATTAAAGCTGATGCTCAATTGACCATTGATAAATTAAAAGCATTAAACGTAGCAACGACAATGCTGAGCGGAGATAAACCATCTGTTGTAAAGTATGTTGCTGATACATTAGGTATTCAGAATGCTTATGGAGATCTGCTTCCTGAAGACAAAGTCAATAAAGTCAAAGAAATTAAAGCAAAAAACCAGACGGTAGCTTTTGTAGGAGACGGAGTGAATGATGCGCCTGTAGTTGCTTTAAGCGATGTCGGTATTGCGATGGGCGGTTTGGGAAGTGATGCTACCATTGAAACAGCTGATGTCGTAATTCAGGATGATAAGCCAAGTAAAATTCCGATGGCGATTAATATAGGAAAACAAACTAAAAAGATAGTCTGGCAGAATATTATCCTGGCGTTTGCAGTTAAAGCAATTGTTCTTGCTTTAGGAGCGGGAGGCTTGGCTACGATGTGGGAAGCAGTTTTTGCGGATGTAGGAGTTGCGTTGCTTGCGATTTTAAACGCGGTAAGAATTCAGCGAATGAAATTTTAAATAGACTATAGATCATTTCCCACAGATTACACAAATTTCAAAGACCTGTATAATCTGTGGGAGTCATCTTAAAATTTCACCTCCCGCAGATTCCGCAGATGATTGCACATGTTTTTTCTTACAATTAGAATATAAGAATCTGCGTAATCAGCCCAATCTGCGGGAGAAAATTTATAGCAATCAACCCGGCAATATGAATTAGAAAAATGACTTTCATCATAAATCGACCATAAAAACAAAATACAGTAGTATATTTGTAGGAGAGATTTGATTGTTGAAATTTTTCATTTCCATATTTATTATTTTCACAATTGCAATACGTCCTGTGTTGCCTCTGGTTAATTATGCGGTGAATTATGATTACATCGTGAAAAATCTTTGTGAAAATAGAAATATTCCCCAATCTACCTGTAAGGGAAAATGCTATGTTGAAAAAGAGCTGGCAAAAACAGAAAAGCAGTCTAATAACAGCCAGAATATAAAAATTAATGGGTTAGATGTTTTTCTATTTCAGGAGATTCTTTCCTTTTCAGATAAAAATCAATTTGATATTCCTATAAAAAAATCAAACTCGCATGATGTTGGTTTTTATCCTTCAGAATATTTCACCCGAATATTCCATCCTCCTCTCGTTTAAATTTTATATTAAACTAATCTTTTAGTTAATGATTTAACCATTGAGGTCTAAGTTTTTAAGAATAGCTTCATGTTAAGTAGAACGCTTAAAAATCAATATGATTTCTTAATAGATCTTAATCCCTTCAATATTCTTAATGGTTTAAAATAAATTCGGCTACTGTTTTAGTTTAATACATCAATCAATTTTCATTCAATACTATTATTAATTTCAATTTAAAATTAAAATGAAATCAAAAATTATTTTAACGGCATTCTTATCTGTTTCATTAATGGCCTGTGCTCAAGAAACTCCTAAAGTAAAGCATAAAAAAGCCAATACTTCTACAAAATCAAATACAAAAAAAATAAAATTTGCTAACGCTGAAGATCCTATCTGTCACATGCCTACAGAAGTGGATATGAAAGATACGGCAGTGTATAAAAATAAAACGTACGGTTTTTGCAGTTCATTATGCAGAGACGAATTCAAGAAAAATCCTGAGAAGTATGCCCAAAAATAAAAAGCCTAACAATACAAAAAGTAAAGTAATTATTCCGATTGCGGTTATTGCGTTGCTTTTTCTGGGGATCGGTGTAGGAATGGGATACTTTAAGAAAAATCTTTATACCGTAATGAAGGTTCCTGATTTTCAGCTGACGGATCAGAACAATAAAAAAATCACCAACAAAGATATGCTTGGAAAAGTGTATCTGGTAGAGTTTTTCTTCAGCAGATGCCCTACAATATGCCCGGTGATGAATACGAATATGAGAGCAATTGAAGATGAAATCAACAATCCTGATTTCGGAATTATTTCAATAAGCATAGATCCCGAAAACGATACGCCTCAATTACTGAAAGAACATGCCAAAAGAATTGGAGCAAAATCTCCAAACTGGCATTTCCTGACAGGAAACAGAGATTATATCGGAAAATTGGCAGATCAGTTCAATATTTATGTCGGCGACAAAGAAGATGAGGGCGAAAGTCTTAACCATAGCGGAATGATGGCCCTTGTTGATAAAGACGGAAATATACGTTGCAGATACAACAAAGAAAATATGCCGATTCTTTACTATTCAGGACTGAATTATGAAGATCCGGAAGGGAAAACTCCGAAACTGATAGGGAAGTACCATCCGGATCGGGAAATATTAATTGAAGATATCAAAAAATTACTAAAATAAATATCGTTTAACACTAAAAAACAAAGCATTATGAAGATTTTAAAACTAGCTGCCCTAAGTGCAGTTTTCGCGGCGCAGTTCGCTTTTGCGCAGTTCAAACAGACGCCATTGCCGTATGCATACAACGCATTGGAAGGAAGTATCGATGCCCAGACTATGGAAATTCACTATTCAAAACATGCGGCTGCGTATGTAGCGAATTTGAATAAAGCAATTGCAGGAACGCCACAGGAAAAACAGACCCTGTTCCAGATCATGTCGAATGCTTCAAAACTGCCTGCTGTGGTAAGAAATAATGCAGGAGGTCACTACAATCACGAATTGTTCTGGACGGTTTTGACACCTGAAAAAAATACCCAGCCTTCTGCAAAGCTGGTAAAAGGAATCAACGAAGCTTTCGGAAGCATGGATGCTTTTAAAGAAAAAATGGCTAAAGCCGGTGCAGACCGTTTCGGTTCAGGATGGGCTTGGTTGGCAGTCGATAAAAACGGGAAATTATTCGTTTCCTCAACGCCAAATCAGGACAATCCTCTGATGGATGTTGTAGAGGAAAGAGGAACCCCTATTTTCGGGATTGATGTTTGGGAACATGCTTATTATCTGAAATATCAGAATAAAAGAGCTGATTATTTAGCTGCGATCTGGAATGTAACCAACTGGAAGGAAATCAGCAGAAGATACGAAGAAGCGATCAGCAAAAAATAACAGTAATGAACTTAATTTGCAGCATATTTCTCACTTTGTTTGTGGTATTCAGGCCTCTGGTTCCACTGGTGGAGTATGCTGTAAATTATGATTATATTTCCAAGGTGTTGTGTATCAATAAGAGCAATCCGGAGCTTCATTGTAACGGAAAATGCTACCTGAGCAAAGAAATAGCTAAAACCAATGATACCGATTCATCACCATTAAATAAAACAAAAAATTCAGGACAGAAACTGCTGGATATTTACGTTCTTCCTGAAATCACTAAAATCGGCACATCAGAAAAGATTTTCTATTCAAATTCCAGTTTTCTTTATGAAACGGCGTACTCTTTTCTGTTTTTAAAGCACATTTTCAGACCTCCGGTTTTTTAGGATATCATTTTATCTTTTTGGGCAATTCCCTCTCCCTGGCTTTTGCAGCTACTCGGGTCGGGCTGTCCGCTCATATCTTTTTTAGATTCTTCCTTACGTCAGAATCCAAAAAAGGATAACCGCTTCCATCCCTATTGCGATGGGGTGTTTTAATCTATTTATCACTAAAAAATCAACAATGAAAATTTATAAATTTTTATCACTATTCTTTATTGTCTTCACTTTTTTCACTTTTACTTCTTGCCGGAATAACGATGAAGATTCATCAGCAGACTCAAAAGGGAACCTTCAGATCAAATTTGAAAACGGGTTTGATAATCTCGGAGACATTGTTTTAAACCAAACAACGCAGACTTCTTCGCAGGGACAGAAGCATCAGTTCTCCAACATAAAATATGTGATCAGCAACATCAGCCTCATTGATGAAAACGGAAATGAATTTAAATACAACGAAAATAACCCTGACAAAGGCGCTTTTATTATCGATCAGGCCGATGCGGTCGCAGGAATTGTGTATGTTAATCTGAATGAAGTCCCGAAGAACAATTATAAAAAAGTAAAATTCGGATTGGGAATCAGTCAGAATGCCTATCTGTTGGGACAGGACGGACAAGCGGAATTCTGGAATAAAGCCAAACAAAAAGGAATGTCGTGGTCGTGGGCAGCAGGTTATGTTTTCGTAAAACTGGAAGGTAAATACGGAATAGGTTCTCCGAATACAGAATTCATGAACCATACCGGAAATATGGGAAATGTAACAGCAAACGGAACTCCCGATCTTTACCGGGAAATCACTTTGAATCTTCCGACAACAGCAAGAGTGACTAGTCAGATTACGCCCTCTATTCATATTTTGGCAGATTTTAATCAATACCTGAGCGGTGAAACACCTTTGCTTTTAAGCTCTGCCAATGATATGATGATGGGCTCAAGCCAGCATTTGGTAAACGTAACGAATAACCTGACCAGAATGTTTAAAGTAGACCACGTTCACAATGATTAAAATATTTCATACCGGTCTGTTGTTCTTATTCTTTCTAAATCTTGTCTCCTGTTCTGATGAAGTGATGGAACCTTTGGGAAAAGATGAGGTTTATGGTCTTTCACTCCCGTCGTACTTTCCGGAAATGACTTTTGATACCTCAGGAAACCCGGTGACAAAAAATGGAGTGGAGTTGGGAAGAAAATTATTTTATGAAGGACGACTTTCGCGGAATAATACGATTTCATGCGGTTTCTGTCATATTCAGGAAAATGCGTTTACCCATCACGGTCATACAGTAAGCCACGGAATAGACGACAGGATAGGAATCCGAAATGCACCACCCATTCAGAATATGGCTTTTTTAAAAAGATATATGTGGGATGGCGTGATCCATAACCTCAATGAACAGCCTATCATCCCAATTACCAATGAAGATGAAATGGATAGCTCGATGCCGGAAGTTGTTTCTAAATTAAGCTCAGATAGTAAGTATAAGAAACTGTTCAGAGCGGCCTACGGAGATGAAAATATTACTGGAGAAAGAGTGCTCAAAGCTTTATCTCAATTTATGGCAACCATGATTTCTGCGGATTCTAAATATGACAGGGTAAAACAGGGAAAAGTAAGTTTCTCTTCAGACGAAGCACAGGGCATGGAATTGTTTAAGCAGAACTGTGCTTCCTGTCATAGCGGAGAATTATTTACCGATGAAAGTTTCAGGAATACAGGAATGTACTACAATACCCAGTTTAAAGATGCAGGACGTTATCGGGTGACACTGGATCAAAACGACTGGATGAAATTCCGGGTGCCAAGTTTACGGAATGTGGAATATACAGCACCTTATATGCATGACGGAAGATTTTACACGTTAGAAGCAGTGCTTAATTTCTATTCGGATAATGTGGAAGATAATGCTAATCTTGATTCGCAACTGAAACAAAACGGGCATCTCGGAATTGCCATGACCAGTCAGGAAAAACAATTGATAATTGTTTTTCTGAAAACACTCTCCGATAAGAATTTTATCACGAATCCAAAATTTGCAGAATAAAATGAAGAAGATATTTTTAATGATAGTTCTGGTATTTTTGGATAGATTTCAGGCTAAAACAATTAACGACAGTCTTTATATATCCAGTCATTTTAATCCGATTGTTTTTGATGACTGTGATGCATGCGGATGTGCTGCAGGAAACGGATCTTCCGGTTTTGAATCCTTACTGAATCCTCAGTTCGTCGGGATTAAATATTTTGCCCAGCATTATAAAGCAAAGGAAAATTTGTTTGTTAAAGACTTAACGCAGGATGAATATTTTAATACGATTCAGATCTGGGGTAAAATTCCTTTGACGAAAAAACTAAGTGTATATGCAAGTTTGCCGTTTCATTTCCATGAAAAGAAAACTTTGCAGGGAGATATCAATATCAGCGGAATCGGAGATCTGAATCTGATGGGAATTTATCAGTTTCTGAATTCAAAAGGGAATATCCATCAGCTGAGTGGAGGTATTGGACTGAAACTTCCGTTAGGAAAATTTGATGAAAAGGGAATTTCGGGTGTTAATCCAAGCTTTCAGTTAGGGACAGGAAGCTGGGATTATCAGATGGCTGTCAATTATAAGTTTCAGAAAAATAAGATTGCTGTTCTGCTGAATACGGATTATACTATTAAAACTGAAAATAAGAAACATTACCATTTTGGAAACCAGTGGAATTATGCAGCAACAGGCTTTTATCGACTTTCAGAAAATGATACCACCATTTTTTCGGGAAAGGCAGGTTTTCAGGGAGAAGTTTATGACAGAAACAGACAGTTTGATGAAGTTTTACCTAATACAGCTGGAAGTGCTTTGTATGGTAAAATTGGTTTTGAAGTTTCTTATAAAAGATTCAGTCTGGGAAGTGAGGTCATGCTTCCTGTATATTCCCGTTTAGCAGGAGGTGATATTGAAGCGAAATCCCGTTTCAGTATTTTCCTGAATTTCGGGATTTAGCTTAATTCTTTTCAACGCAAAGATTTTATTTAAAAACCATTTATTGAAGGAAGCAAAGATGAATAACGTTGCTGTTTGATGAAGCTTTGTTTATCATGCTCGCTTCATCGAATCCATTTAATGGATTCAATCTTTGCTCTCTCAAAATATTAAAGAAAGAACCAAAGTTTTTACGTTAGAATTAAATACGTCAAATAATATTGTGTAAGTGAAAATCATTTATTTTAAACGCAAAGATTTTATTTAAAAACCATTGATTAAAGGGAGCAAAGATGAACAGCGTTGCTGTTTGATGAAGCTTTGTTTATCATGCTCGCTTCATCAAATCCATTTAATGGATTCAATCTTTGCTCCTACAAATATTAACAAAAGAAATAAAGACCTTTGCGTTAAAAAGAATTAAATCCATTAAGAATAATATTATTTAATTGAAATCATATCCTTTTTGTTGACTTGCACCGAGAAAGGTGGAGGTTTTTATTTTTTAAGATTAGGAAGAAATGCAGTAATGATTCCCATCAATGGTAAAAATGCACAGATTTTAAAAACATATTCAATACTAGTATCGTCTGCTACTGCTCCTAATACGGCCGAACCGATTCCGCCCATTCCAAACATAAATCCAAAGAAGAGTCCTGCTACCAATCCTATTTTATTAGGCAAAAGATCAGTTGCAAACACCAGGATGGCAGAAAATGCAGAAGCAATAATTAATCCGATGATAACGGCAAATGTGATGGTCCAGAATAATGAAAGATAAGGCAGACAAAGCGTAAACGGAGCTGCTCCTAATATCGAAATCCATATGATTTTCTTTCTTCCGTATTTATCACCTAATTTTCCACCTAAAATAGTTCCTACCGCAACTGCTGCAAGAAACATAAATAAGTACAACTGAGAATCTTTCACAGAAATATGGAATTTGTCAATCAGGAAGAACGTAAAGTAATTCGTCATCGAAGCCAGGTAAATATATTTCGAAAACACCAACGCGAGTAAGACTGTAATTGAAAAAATAACTTTTTTACGGGAAAGATTGATATGGATAATATCACTCGGATGTTTTGAAGATTTTTTTGAACTTAATCTTTCGGCATACCAGTTTCCGATTCTCCACAAAACGATGATCCCGATAAATGCAGCAATAGCAAAAAGCCCGACATATCCCTGACCTAATGGAAGAATAATTAATGCAACCAATAAAGGTCCGATAGCACTTCCTGAATTTCCCCCAACCTGAAAAATGGATTGTGCTAAACCTTTCTGGCCTCCGGAAGCTAATTGAGCGACTCTAGATGCTTCAGGATGAAAAACGGATGAGCCCATTCCAATGAGCCCGACTGCTATTAATATGACATAATACTGATGAGCTGCTGCCAGCAATAATAAACCAGCCATAGACAATCCCATTCCTATAGCGAGAGATCTAGGATTAGGCTTTTTATCGGTATAAATTCCTATGAACGGCTGTAAAATAGAAGCCGTAAGTTGAAATACCAGAGTGATAATTCCAATCTGGGCAAAAGAGAGATTAAATTCACCTTTCAAGATGGGATAAAGGGAAGGAATTGTAGACTGGATCAGGTCATTCAGAAAATGAGAGAAACTGATCATAAATAAAATTGGGTAGACAATTTTGGTGGTGTCAATGCTTTTTGTTGTAATATTTTCCATAATAATTTTTGATTCGTCAGGTCATCTGATGAATTTTGTTAAAGCTTTAATTTTTAATACACCTGATCAACAATTTGTTGAGCAATAATGGCTGCTTCCTCTGCATTTTTATTTTCTATAGCTAAATAAAGACGCTCATGAATGGCCTGGGAAATAATAAAAGAGGTGGTGTCATTATGTCTGATTTCAAAAGATCTCAAAATATGTGAGCTTGCGATTTTATAGATTTCCCTTAACAGACTATTGCCACAGGCTTCAGCAATGGCAACGTGGAAATTAATATCAGCCTGATAACATTCCAGCGCTTTTTTTTCTTCTGCTAAAATATTTCTTTGATCAAGATACCACTTAATTTTTTTCAATTGTTCTTCATTGCGATGTAATGCTGCTTTGGCTGCAATTTTAGAATCAAGTAAGGAGCGTACCTCCTGTACCTCTTCAATCTGTGCCTTGTCCATCTGCGATTCCAGAGATTCATGAATAATATTGGAAATAACAAAAGTTCCCACTCCCTGCTGTACATCCAGTACTCCTTTGATTGATAGTATTTTGATGGCTTCACGAATGCTTGATCTTCCAACACCGTAGATTTTCATCAGCTCAGGCTCCGTTGGCAATTTATCACCAACCGCAAATTCATTGCTGATAATTCCTTCAGTCAACCGGTCTGCTACCTCTTGTGCTAATGTCTTTCTTTGAATCTGCATATTTTACACATCATATCATCTGATGAATTACAAAGATATGTATTTAAATTTAATTCTGGAGAAAGCTTCTGTAAATTTTCGTGGAAGGTTAATGTAGAAAATAAATATTCCATTTTTCTAAAAATTCAGATTGTCTACAGATTTTCCACAAATATTTGTACAGACATAAAATTACTAATTCAAAATATTAATCAAAAATATAGAAGGTCAATAATTAATTTACTCTTTATGGTGGTTTTTTACATTCAAAAAATACTATTTGATACAATTTAATAATTCTTTAATTAAAATGGAAAGAACATTCTTACTGCTTACGCTATTATTTAGTTTAAGTATTTCCGCACAGTCAGCAAAGGATGATATTTTAGGACGGTGGATGTCAATAGACAAAAGAGTAGCTGTCAGCATTTATCATGAAGGAAGTTTGTTCAGGGCAAAAGTAATTTGGTTTGACGAAGCAGATGGAAGTGGGATGCCTATGAATTCTCGCGTTGATTTGAACAATCCCAATCCGAAATTAAGAAATGTTAAAATCATTGGAATGGATGTTTTGGAAGGGCTGAATTATAATTCTAAAAATCAACGTTGGGAAAATGGTAAAATTTACGATGCTTCTAGTGGCAGAACTTGGGATGCTTTTGTAGAAATCAATGAAAGCGGGCAACTTTGTGTACGGGGTTATTGGAAATGGAAATGTTTGGGTAAATCTCTTTATTTCATAAGGATGAAAGAAAAAGCATAGATGCTTGTCCTAATGTTTTGAGATTACATTTTTTAAGAATAATATAAACCCTACCTATGACTACTTTTTTTGAGAATCACATTTTTGCTGTTCAGATTTCTCTTTTTTTATGCATTTTGATTATATTTTGGCTCATAGAAAACTTTTATCAGCAGCAAAATTCAAGAAAAAAAATACTGCATACCCTTCTTAATGCACATTTCTTAATTCTGGTCATTCCTGTGCAGATTAGCTTGTCTGTCATTGCAATGTATACTGCTACCCAAACGGAAGTTAATACCTGGGGACTTTTGAAATTTCTTCCCATCAAGGAAAATTCTTTTCTATTCTATTTAATAGCGATGGTAGTACTTGATTTTTCAAATTTCTTCTACCATTATTTAATGCATAAAATTCCGTTTTGCTGGCGTTTTCATCAGATTCATCATAGTGATATGGAGGTGGATATCAGTACTACGTTCAGGGAACACCCGGGAGAAACTTTTCTTCGCGTCGGTTTCTTCATCGTGACGATATTTATATTTGGAATTTCACCCTGGATCATTATTATATTTCAGTTATTTGAAAGCAGCTCCAATATTATTTCTCATTCCAGTATGAAGCTGCCGGATCGTATTGATCGTATTGTATCGCTGGTTTTTGTAACACCAAACACGCACAGCATTCATCATCATTATAGATTACCACATACTGATACCAACTACGGAGATATTCTTTCCATTTGGGATCACCTTTTCAGAACAGCATCCAGAATGTGTCAAAAAGATATCGTTTATGGGATCAATACGCATATGAACCCCGTTTATAATGCTAATTTTAAGATGCTCATCAAGAGACCCTTTCGTAGAAAAAATAAAAAATCTAACGTTCCTGAAAATATAATTAATAATACCTTAATCTTTATTCTGCTTTTTTGCGGACATACTTTTCATGCCCAGGAAAAAAAGGGTTCCTCAGTAAAAGATACTACTGTAATTGAAACGGTTCGCTTATCCGGGAAATTACAGAAACGATTAAAGAAAGAGGAAAATCCTGCTTATAAACTACTACTGAAAGTCTGGGAAAATAAAGAAAATAATATAAAAATAAATAATCCTTTCTATGAATACGATGAGTTTAGCAGCACGGAGATCGGGTTAAATGGAATGACTAGAAACTTTACAAAAGATGTTTTTCATGAAAAAATAGATTCTGTAATGGCAGAAAATGTCCTTACAGGAACAGGAGATAGTTTTGATATTCCTGTGGAACTTTTACAAACTTTTCGTCATTATTATGTTTCGCCCCAGTTTAATCTTAAAAAAAGTAAGTTATTAGGAAAAAAAGATATTGGAGTTCCGCAGAATCTGAAGCTTTTTGAACGATTGGAAGCTGCTTTTAAAAATATCAATCCCTACGAAGAAAATATTGTTTTACTGAATAAAAATTTTGTTAGCCCTCTTTCCAAAGAGGGTTTCAGCACCTATGACTATGTGTTGAAAGACAGCATCAGGACCGACAATGAAACCATATACTCCCTGGATTATTTTCCTAAAGAAAGTAGAGAATTGGGGTTTAGAGGTCATTTCAAAATATCCTCCATTAATTATGCTCTGATTTCTATACAGATGAAAACACCGCTTAAGATGAATCTTAACTTTGTAAAAGATCTGGAGTTCAGCAAAACATATACTTTAAATGCTCAGAATAAATATGTTCCGGAAAGTAATAACTACAATGGGATTTTCACTGTTTTCAGTAAAAAAGATGAAAAAGGATTATACGTAATCAAGAAAGATTTTTTCAGCAATTATACTTTTGATGAACCGAGAAAGCTCTCTTTTTATAATGATGTTTCCGATGATCAGGTGGGTCTTTCTACAAAAGACGTTATTGCAGAAAATGCCGATGCCGAAACCAAAAGGATTGAAAAATTGGTAGAATTTACAAGCAATACAAAAAAAATAACAGGCATTACCAACGCACTGTATACTTTTTCGGAAGGGTATTTCAATGCATTTAAGGGAATTCAGCTGGGAAATATTTATAGTACAGTGGCTTCCAATGAGATTCAGGGATTTAATTTCCGGTTGGGTTTCAGAACGTATCAAAGTTTAAATGACCGGTTTAGAATTCTGGGATTTGCCACCTATGGTTTTAAAAATAATTCTGTCAGTTTCGGCCTGGAAAGCAGATATCTTTTGGCAAAAAAACAGCGTTTAATAGTTGATGCTGCTTATATTGATGACTATCAACAGGCTGGTTTGACGAATTTTGTAGGGGATCATATTTTACCCGATGCTCAAAACGAGTCCAAAGCAATTTTTAACCGTGGCAGAAATTATTATTTATCTAAAGTTGATAAAGTAAGTGCGAAAATCTCCATGGAACCATATAAAAATATTGAATTTGGAGTTGTAGGAAATTACAGCACAATAGAAAGTGCTGCACCGGATCTGTTTTCGTTGGCTTTCATTAATCCTGAAACTCACACATTGGAAACAAAAACGAATGATTTCAACACCACTTTTTTTATAAATTACACTCCGAAAAGAGAAGTTTTTGGAACCGGTGTAGACCGGAATTACGGAATCAGACTGCATCCTTCTCTGTTGGTTAATTTCATAACTGGTTTCAGTGATTTCGGAGAGTCGCAATTTAAATATCAGAAAATTAATATTTTATACAACCATCCTGTTTTTGTCGGGAAATTTGGTGTTTTAGATCCTACCATTATTGCAGGAAAAACTTTTAATCCGGTTCCGCTGTCTCTAGCAAGCGGCGTTTCCGCAAACCAGACTTATTTTTATGCTCCCAACACTTTTGCCCTGCTTAATTATTACCAATTTGTGGCAGACCAATTTGTGCAATTTAATCTGGATCATCATTTTAACGGATTTATCATCAATCATATCCCGATCCTGAACCGGACAAAATTCAGAAGTGTTCTTTTATTTCGTAGCTATATGGGGACTATTTCTCAAGGAACAATTGACCTGAATCGGTCTAATATAAAATACAATGTACCTAGAAAACCCTATATAGAATATGGTTTTGGAATTGAAAATATTGGCTTTGGCAATTTACGCCCGTTAAGGGTAGATTTTATTTGGAATAATATTTCTTCAAACAATAACCCTACGGTTTCTCCAAAATTTGGGATAAGATTTGGATTCAATACGACTTTCTAATCAGAATGCTTTATTGAATGTCAAATTCAGAATTTCTCCAAAATCAGTTTTTTAATTTGTAATGCGTATTAGTTTGCGTTTTGAGAGGATTTGTATAACAGGGTATTATTTTCTGGAAAACACACAGTTAAATAAAATTTTTAATCATTCAATCAAGTAGTTATGAAAATATTAATAGTAGAAGATGAGGTCGCTTTAAGCAAAAGTATAGTGAGTTACTTGAAATCTGAAAGTTACCTTTGTGAGGTTTCAAACAGCTTTAATGATGCTATCGAAAAGGCCGACTGCTATGATTATGACTGTGTTTTGCTTGATATTTCCTTACCCGATGGAAACGGACTCAATGTGCTGAAATTTTTAAAGGAAAATAATAAAACAGAAGGGATTATTATTATTTCGGCAAAGAATTCCATAGAAGATAAAATTGAAGGTCTGAAACTTGGTGCAGACGATTATCTTCCAAAGCCCTTCCATTTATCCGAACTCTGTGCAAGAATTGCGGCAGTTATCCGAAGAAGAAGATTTAATGGGGAGAATATTCTGATACTCCAGGATATTACGATTGATATTGTGGCAAAAACAGTGAGTGTCAACAATCAATCTGTAGATTTAACAAGAACTGAATACGACTTATTGCTCTATTTTGCGGTCAATAAAAACCGGGTACTTTCCAAAGCAGCAATTGCAGAGCATTTATCAGACGAAAATATTTATCTCTATGATAATTATGATTTTATTTATGCTCATATTAAAAATTTGAAGAAAAAACTGATCAAGGCGGGGAGTGATGATTATTTAAAATCCGTTTACGGAATGGGGTATAAATTTGAAGTTTAAAATGAAGCTAATTCACTACATATCTAAAAGATACATCATATATTCGGCAATTATTTCCATAATTTCCATTCCATTATTTTATGTTTCTTTACAGCATTTGTTGCTGGCAGATCTGGATGAAGAAATGAAGCAGCAAAAAGACTGGATTCAGACCCAATTAAAAACCGTTTCTCCAACGGCTCTTATCTCTTTTGAAAATAATATTACTGTTACTCCATCAAAAACAGTCAAAACATCGGATGTTTTATTCAATGAACCCTTATTTGTTGAAGCCGATAATGAGACGGTGATGCATCGGGTTTTGCTTTCAAATGTAACAGTTAATGGAAAAAATTATACCATCAGAATCAGGAAATCGATGATTGAAGACGAAGACCTTTTACAAAATATTTTGTTACTGCAGTTTGCGTTTATTTTCATATTAATTGTCGGATTGGGATTAATCAATCTTTCCATTTCTAAAAAACTATGGTTGCCTTTCAATGATATTGTCAGAAAAATGCAAGGATATCGTGTAGATAATTCCGATGAGCTGAATTTTATGCCGACTAAAATTTTTGAGTTTAAAGATCTGGAAAACTCAATTTGTGAATTGGTCAATCGGAATAACAAATTATATAAAGCTCAAAAAGAATTTACAGAAAATGCTTCTCACGAATTGCAGACTCCTATTGCCGTTTTTTCCAGCAAATTGGAATTGCTGATGCAGACCCATCCAATTACCGAAGAACAGCTAGAGCTGATTAGTGATATTTTTTCTGTAGGAGAAAAAATGCAGAGAATTAACAGGACCTTGTTGCTGCTGGCTAAAATCGAAAACAATCAATTTCCGAATATTGAGAAAATTAAGGTGAAAAATGTTTTTAATCACATTATAGAACAATATCAGGATGTTTTACAGATAAAAAATATTCTGTTGGAAGTGAAGTCAAAAGATGGGACGGAGATCATTGCCAATCCAATTCTGATTGATATTCTGTTCGGAAACTTAATTTCAAATGCATTGCGATATACAAATGATAACAACCATATTAAGATAAAAATTTCAGATCAGTCTGTGGTGGTCATCAATGATGCGCAGAAAGAAACGGGGAAACTGAATGAATCTGATTTGTTTCAACGATTTAAAAAACAATCCAATGACAGTAGAAGTCTTGGTTTAGGATTGGAGATTTGTAAAAAAATATGTAATCTGTATCAATATAAAATTTTTTACGATTTTATAGATAATCAGCATTCTTTTACCATCTCTTTTAAATAAATTTTTCATTCAGTTACAAAATTCAATATCCCTACAGAATTGAGTTTCAATTTTAAGACGTTTACTAAAAAAATAATTACTTCAATGAATAGAATATTTACCCTCGTTGTATTAATAGTCACTATTAATTTTTCAAAAGCACAGATCAGGATTTTATTTGATGCGACAAAAGCAGAAATGGCTGGTAATGCAGATTGGGTTATAGATACAGATGTATATAATCTTAAAGCAAATTCTAACGGGACTGTTACTACAGGGGGAACTCAAAGTAATCCACAACAGATCCCTACACCAGCACAGAGTGGTATTACAGGTTCTACATCAGAGACGTATTGGAGTGGTGCATTAAGTGCTTGGGCAGTCGATTTGGTAAAGTTGGGTTATAGTGTAGAAACCTTACCTTATAATGGAAAAATTACTTACGGAGATCCGACTAATCCCCAAGACTTATCTCTTTACAAAGTTTTTATTATTGATGAGCCTAACTTAAAATTTACGACGGCAGAAGCTAATGCATTGGTGAATTTTGTAAATTCCGGTGGCGGGTTGTTTATGATTAGTGACCATACCATGAGTGATAGAAATAATGATGGATGGGATTCACCTGCCATATGGAATGATATTTTACAAAATAATACCGTACAGGTTAATCCTTTTGGGATTAGTTTTGATCTGGTAAACTTTTCTCAGACGACTACTAATTTTGCGGCATTGCCTGCTAATACAATCTTGCACGGAACAGCAGGAAACCCCATACAAATGCAATATTCGAACGGAACTTCTATGACATTGAATAAAAGTAGTAATCCGTCGGTTCAGGGGTTGGTTTTTAAAACAGGTGCTTCTACAACAGGAGTTACGGATGTAATGGTGGCAACAGCAACTTATGGTACAGGAAAAGTCGTTGCTCTAGGCGATAGTTCAGTTCCTGATGACGGAACCGGAGACCCGGGCGACAGTTTATATAATGGATATACTGGTGATGCTAATGGAAATCATAAACCATTGCTTTTAAATGCTGTCATTTGGCTTGCCGGTGCGTCCAATCTACAAACCTCCGATTTGTATGTAGACAAGTCGATGGAAGTTTATCCCAATCCAACTTCAGACTATATTTATATTAAAGATTTACAAACTAATTTTTCAGAATATCAATACACAATCTTTGATATTTCCGGGAAGAATTTGGAAACTGGTATTCTTACTTCAAATAAAATAGATTTGCAGAAATATCCAAAAGGAACCTATATTATTTCTTTAAAGTCTAAGAAGGAGGATAGAGCATTTAAAGTTATCAGAAAGTAATATTCAAATTTATTGTAAATAGTTTTTTGAGGATAAAATTCAGCATCTCTACAGAATCGGTTGCCAACTTTGCAATATTAATTTAAAATATTAGATATGAAAAATTTATTATTAGCTGTTTCTTTAATTTGTGTAGGTTCATTAGCGTATTCTCAGGAGAAAAAACAAAACAAGGAGATAGAAGTTCCCAGCGCTGTTGAAAAAGCTTTTCAGAAAGCCTATCCTAATACAAAAGCAAAATGGGAAAAAGAAGCAGGAAATTATGAAGCTGGCTTTAAGTATAAAGGTCAGGAGATGAGTATTCTTTATAATGCTCAAGGAATGGTAGAGGAAAAAGAAGCTGAAATTAATATTAATCAACTTCCTGCAGGAGTTTCTACTTATATTACAAAAAATAAATTAGGCAAAATCAAAGAGGCTTCAAAAATTACTAAAGCTGACGGAACTGTAAATTATGAAGCCGAAATTGCAAGTGGTGATGCTTTATTTGATGCCAAAGGAAATTTCGTGAAGCTTCAGAAAGATTAAGTGTATTATTAATTTGGTGTTATTTTAAATGGGAACAGCTATATTTAGCTTGTTTCCATTTTTATTTAATTAACCCTGTAAGGTACTAGAGTTCTCAACTTTTTCTACAGATAAAATAATACCCCGAAAGTTTTTTGCCGAGCTATAAGATATCATCTATACAAAATTGAAAGTTATAGGATAAAGCTTAAAACCCCTGCTTTAATTGTAGTTATTATTTCTCCTAAAAAGAAATCTCAATACTCTTAGATTAATCTTAAGATTAAAAGGGAATGTGCTGAATTAACTTTTTATAAAGTTATCTATGTAAAGAATAATTTTCGAATTGAGCATGAAAAAACCTCTGATACTTATTAGAACCAGAGGTTAAACCTTGAAAGTTTTGTAGCCCGTAGGGGAATCGAACCCCTCTTACCAGAATGAAAATCTGAGGTCCTAACCGATAGACGAACGGGCCATCTATATTCTGCAAATGCAGGGTTAGATTTTTGTTTTTATAAGTTTCAACTCTTATTTAATCACTAGGTTAGAATAGTAATTAAGTTTTGTAGCCCGTAGGGGAATCGAACCCCTCTTACCAGAATGAAAATCTGAGGTCCTAACCGATAGACGAACGGGCCAACTATACTTATTAAGCTAGTTTATTAACGTGCTTAGTTAATTTGCTTTTCAAGTTAGCTGCTTTGTTTTTGTGGATAATATTCTTCTTAGCTAATTTATCCAACAAAGAGATAACTTTTGGCAATTGTTCTGCAGCAGCAGCTTTATCTTCTTCATTTCTCAATACTTTCAGTGCTGTTCTAGCAGTCTTGTGGTAGTATCTGTTACGAAGTTTTCTTGCCTCGTTCTGTCTAATTCTTTTTAATGCTGATTTATGATTTGCCATATCGTTCAAATGTGAGTGCAAAAGTATAAACTTTTTTTTTATCTACCAAATTTCTTTTTAAAAAATTTAAAATATTTTTTGGTTTTTTTAATTTATCCTCTTGCGAGTTAATATTATCTTTATTTGTAGCCTATAGGGGAATCGAACCCCTGTTGCAAGAATGAAAATCTTGAGTCCTAACCACTAGACGAATAGGCCAAATTTTGAGGTTGCAAAAGTATAAATAAACTTTTAAACTTCAAAATTATTTTTTTGAACTATTTGTAAACTTTCTGAATAACAGTGTTTTTAATTCCTTTCTTCTCAAGATCTTTTTGGAGATCAATGGCTCCTTCTAAAGAATCTTCCTTTCCATAGGTATAGTAGAACACACCATTGGTTTTGGTTCTGTCTACATCTTTAAGGGACTGAAGAATGAAAGAATTGCTACTTAGCTTGTCCGGACCTGCATATAATTCAATTGTATAATATCCTGAACTTAATTTTTGATTAGGCATAAATCCGACAGCGAATGCGTTTTTGAATCCGGCATCTTTTGCGGTTCTAAGGTTGATATCTCTGGTAGATGCCATATTGGTAACACTGTAATAATATTTGTAGACTCCTCCTTCTTTTATGGTAAGGATATAATTAAGTCCTTTTAAAGCAGGGTCACCGTCATTATATTTTACCGATGAAGTAATCAGAAGTATCCTGAAATCATTTTTCAATGCAACTTCGGCAGGTTTTTCAGGCTCAGGTTTTTTTACGATGACACCAGACGATGTTTTTCTGTCAATCGCTTTTTTGTAGTCTATGATTGCTTTGTAAATATTTTCTGCAGTTTCCTGTTGTCCTTTTTCAGAATATAAAAAAGCAGCATCATCATAATTGTTGACGAAGCCGGTTTCAATAAGTATAGAAGGCATGGCACTTCTTCTTAGGATGTGAAGGTTTTCCTGTTTTACTCCCCGTGAATATCTTCCTGTTTTAGCAAAATTGTCTTCTACAAAGGTTCCCAGGATAAGGCTGTTTTCAAGATATTTACTTTGCTGTAATTTTAAGGCGATCAGTGATTCCGGTGAAGAAGAATCGTAAGAGGAGAATGTTTCCTTATCTTTTTCATCAAGATAGATCACATTGTTTTCCTGTTTGGCCACTTCCAGGTTTTCTCTGTTTTGGGCAGGTCCCTGTACAAAAGTTTCTGTTCCTCTTGCGGTAGCTGTTTTACTAGGAGATGAGTTAACGTGTACAGAAATGAATAAATCTGCCTTACTTCTGTTGGCGATATTGGTTCTATCCGTTAAAGAAGGATATTCATCAATCTTACGGGTATAAATGACTTTGAAGTCTTTATTTTTCTCAAGCATGGCTCCCAACTTAAGAACAATACCGAGTGTAACGTCTTTTTCTTGTACAAGCCCTATATCAGAGTAATTTCTGTTGGCTCCTATATCTCCTCCGCCATGACCTGCGTCTAAGACTACGGTGAATTTTTTTTGAGCAAAGGAAAAGTTGAAAAGGAGTATCGCAAGAAATGATAAAATTATTTTAAAATTTTGTTTGTACATCTTACAGTTTTAAAAATTATATTAATTTTGGACCTTAATTATATAACATAAAATTGGCCAAAACCGTCTCCAAAAATATATTACAAATTTTAATTATCCTAATTTTTAACAATTTTTTAGCACAGAAAACGCCTGAAAAGTTGCCTAAAAGTGTGGTTAATGATACTATTATCCAAAAGGATACCATTGTTGTAAAAAAAGAGTCTTTAGATGATGTTCTGAGAACAAAAGCTGATGAAGAGAGATCAGATCCTCAGAATAAAATGACATATCTGTTGAGAAATGCTCAGGTAAAGTATCAGGATATGCAGATCGATGCAGATTATATTTCGATAGATCATAATAGAAGTTTGATTTACGCAAGAGGAAAACAGGATGCTTCCGGAAAGATTATAGAAAATGTAATCACCAATCAAGGAGGTAAAAAATATGAGACAACAGAATTTAGCTACAATACTAAAACGAAGCAGGCCATTGCTTATAATGCGCGTACTGAGGAAAGTGGAGGAGTGATCATTGCACAGAAGACAAAGAAGTACAGTGATACTGTATTCGCCATGAAGAACGGAGATTATACTACCGATGACTATTTTATTAAGAAAAAAGATACTTTGCCCGATTATAAAATGAGGGCTTCCAATATTAAATTAATTAAAACCAAAACAAATTCCCAGATTGTAACGGGGCCGATCAGAATGTATATTGAAGAAATTCCGACTCCACTCATCATGCCTTTTGCCATCCTTCCTTTTTCCTCTAAAAGAGCTGCCGGAATTTTAATTCCCAGTTTTGGAGAGCGACAGGATGTGGGGTTCTTTTTAAATGGTATCGGATATTATCAGCCTATCGGAGAGCATTTCGATCTCAAAGTTTTAGCGGATATTTATACAAAAGGGAGCTGGAATTTACGTCCCGAAATGCACTATTTAAAAAAATACAGGTATTCGGGAAGCTTTTCGGCGGACATAGGAAAGACGATCAGAGGGATAAAAGGATTGGATAATTATAGTGAAACAGGGACTTACAGAATTGCCTGGACGCATACTCAAGATACAAAAGCAAATCCGTTCTTAACATTTTCTGCTTCTGTCAATGCAACCAGCCAGACATTCTATAATAATACGGTAAACAATAATTATATCATGGATCAGAGTGTGTTGAGAACCCAGCAGAACTCTACATTAACGCTTACCAAGAGATTCCTTACTTTACCCATTACGATTACGGGAACAGCTTCTTATTCTCAGAACTTTGCTACAGGGCTTTCGGATTTAAGGCTTCCTCAAATGAACGTAGCTGTAAATCAGTTTTACTTATTTAAGTCAAAGACGGGAACGAGAAGCGGACTTCTTGAAAATGTTACCGTGAATACAAGTTTGAACCTTAATAATTATGTTCAGACAAATAGTGGAGAGTTGTTTAAAAAAGCGATGTGGGATAAATTGCAGACCGGAGTAAAGAATAATATTACTCTGGGTACGAATACCACATTTGCAAGATTTTTTACTTTCAGCTTAGGTGCTAATATTGATAATGCCTTAACCACTAAAACAGTAACGAAGTATTATGATCCTATAGAGAATGCAGTGGTCAATCAAATGAATAATAAAATTGCAGGATATTCTACTTTCTCTACCACTGCAAGTATTCAGACTACATTATACGGTCAGGCGAACTTTAAAAAAGGATCGACTATTGAAGCGATAAGACACATGGTAACGCCAAGTATCGGATTTACTTATTCTCCTGATTTCGGAGATGCAAAATTCGGGTATTATAAAAATTATTATACGGCGAATGGTGCTCTTACTCCATATTCTATTTTTGAAAATAACGGGATTATAGGATCTCCGACAACCGGAATGGTAGGAGCGCTTACTTTTAGTATCGGAAACAATCTTGAAATGAAGGTGAAATCAAAAAGTGATTCCACCGGAGTGAAAAAGGTTAAAATCTTCGAATCATTAAGTCTTAACGGGAATTATAACTTTGCAGCGAAAGATCACCCTTGGTCTATAATGACGATCAACGGACAATCATCTTTTTTTAATAACAAGCTTACAGTAAATACGAGTTTATCATTAGACCCTTATAGAATTGCATTTGCTCCGGGAGAAGAAACGGGGGTAAGAACTGAAGAATTCGGACATTTTAGTGTTCAGGGATTCGGTGTACAGATGTCTTATCCTTTAAGCAGTGAAATTTTTGGTGAAAAAGTAGACTATCCTAAAAAATATCCAACCAAAGGGGAAATCCGAAATGAGGTCTATTATTTTGATGATGATAATTACGCTCATTTTGATCAGGCCTGGACATTGAATGTAAGTACTAACTATCAATATTCAAAAGGATTGTCTAGAACTCCGACTAAAATGGCATCTTTGGGACTGGATGGTAGTATTAAATTAACACCATATTGGAACATTACCGGAAGTACACATTACGATTTGGTAACTAAAGATTTGGCTTTGACACGTATTGGCTTTTCAAGGGATCAGAGAAGTTTTACTATCAATTTTAACTGGGTTCCTTTTGGACGCTATAAGGTATATGACTTCTTTATCGGGATAAAAGCCAACATTTTAAGTGATGCATTGAAGTATAAAGACAGAAGCTTTACGCAGCCTAATGCACCTTTCTAACATAGAAGTGATATTGAAGGATAGAAATAGAATATAAATTTTATATTTGCACCCAAAATAAATTCTAATGAAAAAAATAATCAACACCGTAAATGCGCCTGCAGCTATCGGACCTTATTCACAAGCTAATTTGGCAAACGGAGTTTTGTATATTTCCGGACAGATTCCTGTAGATCCTGCAACTGGTAAATTGGTAGAAGGAATTGAAAAAGAAACGCATCAGGTAATGAAAAACCTTGAAGCTATCCTTACAGAAGCTGGGATGACATTTAAAAACGTTGTAAAAGCAACGATCTTCCTTAAGAATATGGATGATTTTGCTGTAATGAATGATATTTATGCTTCTTACTTAGATGCGGATAGCTATCCTGCCCGTGAAACGGTTCAGGTTTCTTGCTTGCCAAAGAATGTTGATATCGAAATTTCTATGATTGCACATCAGGATTAAGTAGGAATTCATGAATTTTTTAAGAAATACATTGGCGGTTATTGTAGGGCTCGGTATTGCGGGGCTTATTATTACTCTTGGGATAAGAGTGTTTCCACAATGGGTTACTTTTGACGCTTTTGCTCCGTTTGAGCATTGGCAGAGATTTCTTCAGAGTATGCAGGGTGATAAAGCCTTTTTTGGATTTCTCTTGTTTATTTCCGGCTTAGGAACTACAGTAGGAGGAGTAGCAACGGCAATTATCGTTAAATATGCTAAAGTGGCTTATGCTATTCTTATTGGTTTCATCATGTTGTTTATAGCAATGCTGGATGTTATCATTTTCCCATATCATCCTACCTTTTACAAAATTTCGATTTTTCTTACCTTTTTTCCATTCTCTTGGATCGGGGGAAAAATTGTTGAAGTATTGTATGAACGAAGTAAGAAAAAAAGAATTGCTGAAAAAATGAATAAATCTTAAAATACAAAATAAAAACGCTGCAATTCTGCAGCGTTTTTATTTTGTATGAAGTTAAGTTTAGCTCTTTAATTAAGGCATTTTGAAACCTCTTGTGTAGATCTGTCCGTAAGCGTCTACAAATTTTACCTGTACATTTCCTGAATATTTATCAAGGATTTTCTCAACGTCTTTCTGTGAGTTTACCGGTTTTCCGTTGATTTCAATTACAATATAATTGTCTACAATTCCGATTTTGGCAACTTCACCTCCTTCTGCTACATTAGTGGCAATAACCCCGCTGTTTAATCCATAATCCGTTTTGAATCTTTCATCCAAAGGCTTAAATTCTGCTCCTATTTTTTCAGTGACGCTTAGGTCTGCTTTAGTTCTTGTAGAAGTACCTCCTTTTTGATCTCTAAGAGTAGCTGTCGTTATATTTTCTTTACCGTTTCTTAAGTAAGTTACCTGTACTTTATCTCCTGGTCTCTTGCTTCCGATGGCAGCAGAAAGATCAGCGAAATCTGTAATGGCATAAGAGTCAATTTTAGTAATAATATCTCCTTTTTTGATTCCTGCATCTTCCGCACCGCTATTCTCTCCGAAACCGGTAACATACATACCAGATCCTGCTTTTATATTCGTCTTCTGATCCTTATTATAAGCCGCTACTAATTGATCATTTGAAAGATCTATCGTGGTTACTCCAAGGAATCCTCTTTGAACGATACCGAATTTTTTAATGTCTTCAACGATTTTTCTGGCAAGGTTGGAAGGAATTGCAAATCCATATCCCTGATAATACCCTGTTGTAGACTGAATCGCTGAGTTAATCCCGATAAGATCTCCGTTTGTATTTACCAAAGCTCCTCCTGAGTTTCCTGGATTAATTGCAGCATCCGTCTGAATGAAACTTTCAATAGGATTGGCTGCCTTTCCTTGTGAGCTTAAAATTCCGATGCCTCTTCCTTTAGCAGAAACAATACCTGCGGTAACTGTAGAATTTAATCCAAGTGGATTTCCTACGGCAAGAACCCATTGTCCTACTTCAATATTGTCAGAATTGGCAAAATTTAAATATGGTAATCCCTTTTCTTCGATTTTTAATAGAGAAATATCCGTGTTTGGATCAGTTCCTACCAAAGTTGCTATATAAGATTTTTTATTGCTTAAAACGACTTCAAGTTTATTGGCTCCGGCTACAACGTGATTGTTGGAGATAATATAACCATCCGGCGAAATGATTACTCCTGATCCCATCCCCGATGGCATATTGTCAGGAGTCTGTTGCTGTTGTCTTTGCTGACCTCTTCCGTTTTGAGGACCGAAGAAGAAATCAAAAATATCCTGCTCCGACGCTCTGCTCGTTGATCTTGATTGATAGTTCTTAATAGTAACTACTGCAGGAACTGTTGTTTTCGCCGCTTTTACAAAATCTTCACCTACTGCTCCGGAATTCATTCCTGTAAAAGAAACATTCGACGCCGATTTTGTAAAGTATGATTGGTCTCCGTTGTTGGAATCATGATTAAAATATTGCAATGCTCCAACGGTAGTAGCTCCGGACATAACGCCTACTACTGCAAATGGTAATAGTTTTTTTAAAGTACTCTTCATTGTATATCTTTCTTAATTATTTATGTTATTTATCTTTTCGTTTTATTGTAAACAAATTTAATGCTAAATAGGTAAGCAATTGGTATTAAATGTTTCACTTTTAACTAAAATTTAACTACAATAACATTATTTTAGATGTTATGTGGTAATTATTTGTCACTATTAACTAATCTTAAAAATTTATTAAATGACAATATGACATATTGTAAGATGAGTAAAGAGATTGAAAAGTTAAATTCTGTAATTTAATCTATAAATTTCATTCCAAAACTTGATAAAGAAGATAAGATATTATTGATATTAATCACTTACTAACCAGAATTCAGTTAAAATTAAATGATTACCTTTGCAAAAATTTTTCTCACTTAAAACGTTTATAGCATGCAACTGTACAACACCTTAAGCGCAGAAGAAAGAGCTCAACTTATTGATGAAGCTGGTAAGGAACGTCTTACATTGTCTTTCTATGCGTATGCCAAAATTGAAGATCCCAAAAAATTTCGCGACGATTTATTTATAGCCTGGAATGCTCTTGATGCATTGGGTCGTATTTATGTTGCTCATGAAGGAATTAATGCTCAGATGAGTGTTCCTGCAGACAATTTTGAAGCATTTCGTGATACATTGGAAGCATATGACTTTATGAAAGGCATTCGATTGAATGTCGCAGTTGAGCAGGATAATCATTCTTTTTTGAAATTAACTATCAAAGTTAGAAACAAAATCGTTGCAGATGGTTTGAATGATGATACTTTTGATGTTACCAATAAAGGAGTTCATTTAAAGGCACAAGAGTTTAACAATATGTTAGATGACCCAAACACGATTGTAGTAGATTTTAGAAATCACTACGAAAGTGAAGTCGGGCATTTTGAAGGAGCAATTACTCCTGATGTAGAAAATTTCAGAGAGAGTTTACCAATTATTAATGAACAGCTACAGGATTTTAAGGAAGATAAAAACCTGCTGATGTACTGTACCGGTGGAATTCGTTGTGAGAAAGCAAGTGCTTACTTTAAGCATCAGGGATTCAAGAACGTTTTCCAATTGGAAGGCGGGATTATTGAATATACCCGTCAGATCAAAGAAGAAGGAATTGAAAGTAAATTCATAGGTAAAAACTTTGTATTCGATCACCGTTTAGGAGAAAGAATTACAGATGATATCATAGCGCAGTGTCACCAATGTGGAAAACCTTGTGACAATCATACCAATTGTGCCAACGATGCTTGCCATTTATTGTTTATTCAATGTGATGAATGTAAGGCTGCGATGGAAAATACTTGTTCTACCGAATGTTTAGAAATCATTCATTTGCCTTTGGAAGAACAATTGAAACTGAGAAAAGGATTGCAGGTAGGTAATAAGGTATTCAGAAAAGGAAAATCTGAAGCTTTGAAGTTTAAAAATTCCGGAGATCTGTCAACACAGACTTTGGCAAAAGCGAAACCTGAAACGAAGGATATCCGTCAGAAAATAAAGATCAAAAAGACATTGATCGGAAAGGCAGAGCATTATTATTCCAAATCAAAAATTGCACAGTTCTTGATTGAAAATAAAGAGCTTTCTGTAGGAGATAAAGTTTTGATTTCGGGACCGACAACGGGAGATCAGGAAGTTATCATTACTCAAATTTTTGTAAACGGTGATTTCAGTGATTCTGCAAAAGCAGGAGATCAAATTACTTTTGAGCTTCCTTTCAGAGTCCGTTTATCTGACAAATTATATAAAATTGTACAGCCGTCTGAAAACGCGTAATCATTATGTTAAAAGCCGAGCTTAGAAAAAAATATATGCAACAAAGAAAAGCCTTGTCAACCGATGAGGCTTTCTTGTTATCTGAAAAGATCTTTGAAAATTTTATTAGTTACTTTAAGCCTGAGCACGGAGAAAAGGTACATGTTTTCATTCCTATTTTGGAGAGAAACGAAATTAATACACAACTATTCATTGATTATTTTTTTAAGCAGAATATTCGTGTTTTTGTGCCTAAGGTTGTTGATGATCAATTAATTCATATTGAAATTTTTGCAGATACAATTTTTGAAACCAGTCATTGGGGAATTCCGGAACCTGTTTCCAATGAGGATTTAGGGGAAACTTTTTTTCATTATGTGATTACGCCACTTTTATATTGTGATAAGAAGGGGAATAGAGTGGGATATGGAAAAGGTTTTTATGACGGATTCTTCGAAAGCATTTCTCAAGAAGTAAAAAAAATCGGAGTTAATTACTTTAACCCCGATGAAAATATCGATGATGTCTGGGAAAATGATATCCCGCTTGACTATTTGGTAACTCCTGCTGATGTGCTGTCTTTTGGTAAAGGCTTAGAATAGAAATTTAAAAAGTAAAACTTAAACTCTTTTTTAAACTTTACAGGTGCAGATTGCAGTATATATTGTGCGTTTTTTTCAAAAACACCAATGGATTTATTTTTGTTGTCAAAATATTCTACACTGAATTTTGCGAAGTCTAAGGTATCTTTTTTATGAATATCCTTGTATACTTCCAGGTTGTTTACTTTTACAGTCTTTACTTTTAAGCTATCCAGTTCATGGAATAATCTTTTGAATGTAAGACTGTCCGGCTTATTGAAATAACTTTCCATCTGAGAATAAATAACGGTGTCAATTTCTGTGTCCTTGTTCCCTGAAAGATAAAGTGTTGAAAGATCCAAGAGCTCCTGAACTTTCTGTTTGGTAATGAAGTTAATCGCCTGTGCACTATCCATTTGTACGGCAGGATACGTTTTTTTGTTATTGCTGTTTCTTAATTTATCTAAATCGCTTACTTCAGCGCTTTTTTTGTTACATGATGCTAAACCGAAAAGCATTACTGCCAAGACTAAAAGATTATTTATTATTTTCATCTGTATTAGCAATTTTAAATTTAATAGATACTATTTTTCCTTTTTCTCTTTTCATTTCAATAACGCTGAGATTTTTAAGAGAGGTTGTAGGAGTGGTTACTAGAGTAATATATTTTTGTTTGTCTAAAGTTTCGATACCATAGGTTGCGTTGTCGTAAACCTGATAGATAATAGCATTGTCACTGATGAGATTGTCCAGCTGTTTACGTTTTTGTTTCAATAGTTCAGGATTTCCATTCGCGTCTTTCATAGAGAAATAATTGACAGCCATTTTATAATCATCAGGCTTTAATTCAATCATTTCCTCTTCTGGTGCATTTTCTAGGCTTCTGTTTATTTCAAGATCCTCATAAAAAGGAGCGGATATCTGCAATTTCAGGCTTTTATCTTTGGTGGAATAGCGAAAGCACTCACCGGGCTTGATCTTATAGAGAATAGGTGATTCGTTTTCTTTGATCACTTTTACCTCAATAGTATTCATTACAGAAACGGCACGGTCTGCATCCGTAAAACAATACGTATAAGTTTTTTGAAAAATAGCATCCTTAAACCCAAGCAATCCTGTAATAAGAATTAAAATTGTAGTAATTATTGCCCAGGCGTTTCTTCTGAAGAAATTTTTCTTAGCTTTTTGAAGCCCAAAATCAGATGTCTCTGATTTTTCAATATTTTTATTAATTGTCTGATTTTCAATATTTGTTTTTTGTAAATCTATGTTTTCCTGAGACGAAAACTCTGTTTTTGCTGCTAAATTTTCTGTTTTTGGTAAATTCAGTGATGCTGATACCGTTTTTTCTAATTCCTTAGCTTCTTCTTCGGTTAAGTTATCATCTTCTGTGAGTAATTCTCCGGCAAAAAGATGTTGCTTTTTGAATTCATACCAAGATTCATAACCCGTATAAACACTCAGTAAATTGAGCATATCGATGCGTGGCAATTTAGTAACCGGAGAAGTTTTGAAATAGGTATAAAAAGACTTTTCGCTGATGTTGCCTTTTGCTTTTTTACGAAGATCTTCCTGGAAATAGATGATATCAATACCCTTCCATTTTGAAATATCATCAAAAGAAGGGGTGTGTTGTTCCAAATATTGAGCCTGTACGTCCTTTTTTAACTGCTCAAAATGCAATAGATCTAAATCTGTCAATTTTAATTTAAATGATTAAGTTGTTGAAATTCAGTTGTGTTTATTTGTAAAATTGTTTTACAAAAGTATTACAATTATTTTTCATACACAAGTTTTCTATCTGCTCTACCTTTGTCTCGTTCAAATAACAGAACAGAAAAGAGTTTTATAAAACAATATTAACAAAATTAAATTTAATTTATTATGAAAAAGTCATTATTCGTAGCTGCTATCGCTGCTATTTCTTTGGTTGCTTGTAAAAAAGGTGAAGCTACAACTACTACTACAGATTCTACAGCTGTAACTACAGATTCTACTGCAGTTGCTCCTGCTACAGATTCTACAGCTGTTGCTCCTGCTGCTGATTCTACAGCTACTAAAGCTGCTGATTCTACAGCTACTAAGACTACTACAACTACTGAAGTTAAAAAAGAAGAAGTTAAGAAATAATTCTAACTTATCTTACAATAAAAGAACCGCCTCATTTTTGAAGCGGTTTTTTTATGTTCTAAATCTAAAATTCGTTTTTTAAATCATTTTTTGTCTTAATGTTTCATAGCAGGTAATGGCTACAGCATTACTTAGGTTTAAAGAGTCAATGCTCCCGCTCATTGGAATAAGGGTATTTTGTCCTTTTTTAAACCAGAAATCACTTAATCCCGAATGTTCTGTCCCAAAAACAATGGCAGACTTCTGTGTGAAATCTCTTAGAGGTAAATTTTCGGCGGTTTCATCCATAATGGTCGTATAGATATTAAATTGATTTTTTTTCAGGAAATCCAGTGTTTCCTGGTTTTCTGACTGAAATACATTCATGCCAAACAGGCAGCCTACACTTGAACGGATGACATTAGGATTATAAAAGTCAGTTTTTCCATCAGAAACAATAAGTGCATCTATCCCAAAGGCTTCACAGCTTCTTAATATAGCTCCTAAATTTCCGGGTTTCTCTATTCCTTCTACAATAATAATGGTTGAATTTTCTTTGGGTTGAAATGAATGGAGTTCTTCATTCTTGGTTTTATAAACACCAATAATTCCTTCGGAGCTTCCTCTGTATGCTATTTTTTCATATACTTTATCACTTACTAAGTGGATTTTTCCCACGGGAGCATTGCCTTTGAAAATACTTTCACAGATATAGAACTCCACAGGTTCAAAATTAAATTTTTGAGCTCTTTCATTTTCCTGATCACCTTCTACGACAAAAACATTCGATTTCTTTCGGTGGCGATTGTCTGTGATGAGTTTAGTAAGACCTTTTATCTTTTCGTTTTGAAAGCTTTCTATCATATTTTTAAGATTCTAATGAAGTTTGAGAATTGTCAATAAGACTTTGAGGAAGTTCTTTTTTATTTTTAATTCCCAATGATTTTAATTTTTGAGTCTGAATAATCAGATTGTCATTTCCGGTATATAATTGTTTGAACGCGTCATTATAGACATTCTTTGCCTGATCTATATTTTTCCCGACTTTCTCAAGATTTTCTACAAAGCTGGAGAATTTATCATAGAGTTTTGCCCCGCGTTCTGCTATTTCCATGGAGTTTCTGTTTTGATATTCCCTTTTCCAAAGATCGGCAATGAGTTTTAAAGAGGTGATCAGGTTGCTTGGATTAAGCAGTAGAATTCTTTTTTCGTAAGCGAAATTCCATAAGTTTTGATCCGCCTGCATAGCTGCAATATAAGCGGGTTCACTTGGTATAAACATCATCACAAAATCTAAAGACTTTCCATAATCATCATAGGCTTTCTGACTTAGCTGTGTAATGTGGTTTTTAATAGACTGGAGATGTTGATTGATTTTTATCTGGTAAATATCAGCATCGGTTTCGTCCACAAGTTCTGTAAAGGCTGTTAAAGAAACTTTTGAATCAATAATGACATTCCTCTCATCTGGATATTTGACTACTGCATCGGGGCGCATTTTTTTGCCCGAAAATTCAGAAAAAAGAGCTTTGTTATCTTCATCGCGAAGTTCGTGTTCAAGAAAATATTCACGACCTTTTACCAGCCCGGATTTTTCTAAAATACTTTCCAGGATCATTTCGCCCCAGTTTCCCTGGGTTTTGCTTTCCCCTTTTAATGCTTTTGTCAGTTTTTTGGCATCCTCAGAAATTTGTTGATTCAGTAAAGCCAATTCTTTTACTTTTTCAGCAAGAGAAAAACGTTCCTTATTTTCCTTTTCGTAGGCTTCGTTTACCTTGTTCTTAAGGTCATTTATTTTTTCCTGAAACGGTTCAAGGATTGTTTTTAAATTGTTTTGGTTTAAAGAAGTAAACTTTTCACTTTTTTCTTCTAAAATTTTATTCGCAAGGTTTTCAAATTGAAGTTTTCCTTCTTCCTGAATTTTTGAAATTTCTTCTTTCTGAGTTTCAAGAGAAGTTTTTAGGTTTTGGTTCACTGCAGAAAGTTCCGCATTTTTTGCTATAAGCTCCTGTTTTTCATCCAAAAGTTTTTCAATCTGATGAGTCTGGTTGAAAAGCATTAGTTTTTGATCTTCGAATTGAGATTGAATGGAAGTATATTCTGCAGATATTTTTGCAAATTCATTTTTGAGATCGTTGAGCAGATCACTTTGGAGTAAGTAAGAGTCTTTTTCGTTTGCAATCTGATTTTGAAGATCCTGAGATTTTTCAGCTAAATTTTCCAGGTCCGAAGTCATTTTAATGTTTTGACGGGAAAGGTCATCATAAGAAGTTCTGGAAATCATAGACGATTTCGTCATGAAATAAAGGATAATACCTCCTAAAATTCCTCCAACAATAAATCCGATGATCAAGTAGCTCATTTCCATACGCCAAAATTACAAAAAGGAAAATGGATTTCTTTTATGGAAAACCGTAAAATTTTATACCGAAATTCCGATCATTATTTTATGTACTCAATTAAATATTCTTTGTTGAAGCCAGGATTTCGATGTTTTTCACAACATCACTGCTTTCACATTTTTTTAATTCTTTAAGTAAAGCAGGGGTCAGAATTCTTGGATTTAAAATTTGCGTTGCTACTTTTGCTGCGGCATAATCTACAATTCCAATAACGGAATCTCTTAGGAAATTGGGAGTGTTTGATGTGATAACTGCAGTTGCCCAGGAAGTTTCCCGGGCTCTTGATATGGCAAAGTCTAAAACGGTATTGTCTTTCCCATTTGAAATCTGATCGATTAATTCCACGGGATAACATATTTTATTTAATGAATCCTGAACTTTTTGGTTGATAGAGGCGATAACATTGTTGATGTTTTCAAAGTCCGTTTTTAAAGGATTTATTTTTCTGTAAGGCATAATGGAGGCTGCGGAAATTCCCAAATCTAAATTAATGTGCGCATTCATCCCTAAGAAAATATGCTGTAAAATAAGAAGATCTTTGTTTTTTGTTGCTTCAAAAGCTAAATACCAAGCATTAGTGCATTTTTGGCCTTTTTGATAGCTCTCCCATGCTGCAAGATATCTTTGGGCAAAAGCAATATCCAGTAAAGTCATTCTTGGGTTGTCTTCGAATTTTTTCTGTTGAATTCCTTTTAAAACCTGTGCAGTCATGATTTTATAGGTACACGCGAAGTATCCTGCCGGACTTTTGTTTTCTTTGCACCAGATAATGATTTCGTCTAATTTTTTCAGAACTTCTTCGATGGTTTTCATGGTATTTAGTTTTGTGATGAAGTTAATTAAAATCCACTTTTTTCATAGATTTCACGGGGAGATTTTGTGAAAACATCTTTCCATGAGTCTTTTCCGTTCTTTAAAATATACTGTTCAATGATTTTATAACCTATGTAATATCCTATAGCTCCGGGTAGTTTTTTGTCTAGTTTTGTTTCTCTGCTTCGGAGAATGTCAATAATATCTTTGTCTTCGGAAAACTTATTTTTTTCAAAGAAATCTTTTATCTTTTGAAAGTTTTGTTCACATGTTTTTAATTCTAAGTCTGTATATCCAAGATGTTGTGCCAGAGAATATTTTTTCTTCCAATATTTTTGATTCATCCAAACGGCAAAGCCTTCTCCTATTATTGGCTCAAGTGCAGTTTTGTCAATGTGCTTGTTTGTGGTCATCATAATCTGATGGGTGATTTCATGAGGTAAAATCAATTCTATTTTTTCTATTGATGTGTTGTTTTCATGAGACAAATCAATAACCATAGCATATTTTCCCAAACCGCCTAAATCCGTCCATGCCGGACCGAATAATATATACCATGTTCCTTTGGCATCATATCCGGTTAATTTCTTCATTTCTTTCGAAAACTTCTGCAATGAACTGGCTACTTGTTTTCCATTTGTCTTTTCACTTTTCTGTTGCCATGCATCGATTTGCGATTCATTTTCATGATGCCATTTGACCACTTCGTCAGAATTTCCCAAGTATCCGTTCCATAGTTGCTGATAAGGAGAGTAGATTGAATCGGAATAAATTTTTCTCTTTTGAATTGTATCTAAATTCTTGTATTTCTGCATAATTCGCAACTGTACGGTTGAAACATCTACAGCATTGATTTTGTTTTGAGCGAAAAAATGCCCGAATAAGAGAATGGGAAGAAGTGAAATTAGTTTTTTCATTTTTAAAGTTTTTAAGGATTCTCTTTTGAAATCTCCTTATTATGTTCCAGATACATTGGGAGTGCGGCAGAACCGTACCAAGGAAAAATTTCATAACCAAAAACTCCTGCCTGAACTGCAGGGTCTGTTTTTACCCATTGTTCGGCTTCATTTTTTGATTTTGTGTTAAAGATGAACATACCTTCAAAATTTTGCTTATTGTCTTCGGTAAATGGTCCTGCAACTATAATTTTCCCTTCATCGGCAAGTTTACGAATGTTCCCCAAGTGAGCTTTCATTAGTTCGTTTAGTTTTACCTTGTCTTCCATTTTTGTTTTTCCGGCTGTTAGCATTACGATGGTGTAAGCTTTCATTCCATATTTGTCGGCGCCAAGTTCTGTGGCAAGCTTTTCATTAAATGTAGACTTTGAATTATTACTGGATGCTGAATTTCCGGGTTTGCCGGGTTCTCCATCTTTGCCCTTTGTGATTACGCATGATGAAAGCATACTCAGAAAAATTAATGATAATACAATTTTTTTCATCGTTAATTTTTTATCCTTAAGAATTCTTTTGCCAATTCGATCATTTTTGGATCTCCTGTATATTTTCCGTGTTCATCGGAAAGTTTTACCGTTGGAATCCAGTCTTGATTTGGGGCCTGAACTCCTATAAGTTTCATGACGATATTCATTGGTTTTAATCCTACATCATTGGTTAGGTTAGTTCCGATTCCGAATGAAATCCCGATCTTCCCTCTGCAGTAATTGGTGATTTCCTCTACCTTTTCCAGGTTTAAAGCATCAGAGAAAATGATATATTTAAATAATGGATTGATTCCGTGTTTTTGGTAGTGGGCAATGGTTTTGTCTGCAAACTCCAAAGGATCTCCACTGTCGTGACGAACACCGTCGAAAAGTTTGGCGAATTTTTTATCAAATTGCTGAAAGAAAACGTCTGTCGTATAGGTGTCTGAAAGGGCAACTCCCAAGTCTCCTCTATAGACATCTACCCAATGTTCTAAAGCTAATTCGTTAGCCATTTTGAAACCATATTCTGCTGCATGGAACATGAACCATTCGTGAGCGTGGGTTCCAATGGGTTTTACTCCATATTTCATGGCAAAATGAACATTTGAACTTCCGATAAATGTTGAATCTTTCTTCTGGGTTAGAGCTTCCATTACCAGATTCTGTACTTTATAAGAATGTCTTCTTCTAGTTCCGAATTCTGCGAAGTTCACACCTAATTTTCCCAGCGCATCGGCTTTCTCCAGCGTTTTGTTCATTACGACTTCATTAGAGTCTCTTTCCATATGATTCATTTCGTAATGAAGTTCACTGATCAGAGCTAATAAAGGAACTTCCCAAAGAATAGTTCTGTACCAAAGTCCTTCTACCGTAACTGAAAGATCACTTCCGTTCTGAGTGATTTTTACCTCGGACGGATCATAATGATATCCCTCAAGGAAATCCAGGTAGGGGAGATCTATGTAAGGACAGGTTTTTGCCATGAACCTTTTTTCATCTTTTGTTAATTTAAGTTCAGCCATTTTATTTACGGCTTCCCTTAGAGCATGATCAAAACCTTCCGGAAACTGGTGTTTTCCTCTGTTGATAAATTCGTATTTTACAATAGAGCTTGGGAATAATTTCACCACGGCATTTTGCATGGTTATTTTATAGAAATCGTTATCTAGAATTGAGATCAATCGTACGTTGTGCATAATTGTGTATTTTATACGCAAATTTAATAATTAAAAATAAAATCACCTAAATGTAAGGTGATTTTTTCAATATCTTTTGATAAATTTTATGTTTACTTTCCAAGATAAGAGTTGTACATCCAAACTTCTTTTTCTTGTTCTGTGATATAATCGCTCATTTGCGAATTGGTACCTTCATCTCCTGCTTTTTCGGTAATGTCCAAAAGTTCTCTCTGAAGATCAATTACTACTTTAAAAGAATTTAAAATAATCTCCACGCTTTTAGCTCCATCACTTACTTCCTGGCTCTCTTTAATGGTTGCAACTTTTAAATAATCAGAATAGTTGTGTGCTGGTGTGGCTCCTAATGTCAGGATTCTCTCCGCGATTTCATCTATTTTAAGGACCAAGCTGTTGTAAAGCTCTTCGAATTTCGGATGTAATGTGAAGAATTGCTCACCTTTGATGTTCCAGTGGGAACCTCGCGTATTCTGATAGAAAACAGAATAGTTTGCCAATAAGACATTTAATTTTTCTGCTATTTTCTTGCAGTCGGCTTCTTTTAATCCAATAATACTTGCGTTTTTCATAGGTTTATTATTTATATATCGCAAAGGTAGAAAATACCGTGCCGAACTGTAGTTAAATATAATAGATGCTGGCTATTGATGGTTTTATTAAAAAAGTTTGGATAAGTTTCCTTATTATTGTTCAAAATGATGATGTATCAAGATATGTTTAAATATAAAATCTTAGCGGTTCTTATTATTGTTGTTTATTTTTTTCAACCGTTTTTTATTGCAAATGGAGGAATTGGAGCTGATAGTCTGTCTTATTTTGGGATTGCAGCGGATCTGCCTTTTCCGGAAACTAATTTGTTTCCGTTGGGTTATCCTATTTTATTAAGAGTGGTTTATGAATTTTGTAATGACTATTTTTTGGCTTCAAGGATATTGAGTCTTTTTTTTACCAGCATCATTTTAGGCTTTTCCTATTACAAGAAATTTTACTTTCGGGAGACGGTTTTATTGTTTACAGGTAAAACACTTTTTTTTGTTTTTATCCAGACAATGTCGGAAGGTCCTTTTATTTTCTTTATGTATTTCCTGTTTTATTTTTTGCATGAAATTTTTATGAAAGAGAAACATAAATATATAAATGCATTCTATGCTTCTTTAATGCTGATCTGTATGTTTTTAACGAGATATTCAGGGATATATATATTATTAGGTGTTATTGTTTCATTCGGAATAATATTTAACAGGATAAGAAATGCAAACTATTTTAAGCCCTTATTGTTTTGTATTTTGATGGCTGGTTTTGGAATAGTGTCGTATTTGTTGTTCAATTATTTGTACTTCGGAAGTGTGGTAGGGGAAAATGAAAGAGCTTTGCCATCAGGTGGTTTTTCTATATATACTATAAGGAATATTTTAGGGTTGTTCAATTTGGTAAATCCTTTTGTGGGGCTTAAGCCTGCCTCTATTAGTTTGGCAAGTATGGTTTTTCAGTTTTTGATTTTCTTAATAGATGTGGCAGTACTACTTTATTTTTTTAAATATTTTAAAAAAGCAAAAAAAGAGCATAAGCATTTTTTTCATATTATATTATGGACTATTAGTTTGGTTTATGGTATTGCCTTGTGGGTTTCAGGATGGTTTCAGCAGATCGAAGAAATGAATGTGAGAATGATGGCGGCTGCAAATATTTGTTTGTTTTTTTCTTTTCTCATTTTGTTTTTTGAAAATACAAAATCAGATAAATGGCTTTGGAGAATTGCTTGCCTGTTCTTTGTGTTTCATAGCGTATATAATTTAAAAGATCCGGGTGATTTTTTGAACAACAGAGATATTATAAAATCACAAATGGTGAACTTTCATGGTAAAAAATATTTATATAATGATGAGGAGAATTTAGTTACGATCACTACTTATGATATTCCTATTATCCATAAATCATTTAAATATAAACATACCAATAGTCAGAAAGGAAGTTTAAAAGAAAATATTGCAGGTTCCTTGAATCCTAAAATAAAATGGTTGCTTAACGATACTGTGCAAGATAAATCAAAAGTTTTGTATACGTCGCAATTGAAGCTTAAATAATTGTTTTGGAATAGCTTTTTATCAGATCCTTTATTTTAATTAAAAATTAATATTGGGCATAATTTCTACATAACTGCTTGTTAATTAAAAAAATATTACTATTTTTGCACCCTAAAATAAAAAGCAATTAAATGCCTACTATTCAACAATTAGTAAGAAAAGGAAGAGCCACGCTTGCCAAGAAGAGCAAATCGGCTGCCCTTGATTCTTGTCCACAAAGACGTGGAGTATGTACGAGAGTATATACTACTACACCTAAGAAACCTAACTCTGCACTTAGAAAAGTAGCAAGGGTAAGACTTTCTAACGGTAAAGAAGTTAACGCCTATATCCCGGGCGAAGGACATAATCTTCAAGAGCACTCGATAGTATTGGTTAGAGGCGGAAGGGTGAAAGACCTACCGGGAGTACGTTACCACATCGTAAGAGGTGCATTAGACACAGCTGGTGTAAATGGAAGAACACAGAGAAGATCGAAGTACGGTGCTAAGAGACCTAAACCAGGACAAGCAGCTGCAGCTCCTGCAAAAGGAAAGAAAAAATAATCATTAAATAAGGTACAGAAGCAATGAGAAAGACGAAAGCGAAAAAAAGACCGTTGTTACCAGATCCGAAATTTAATGATCAATTGGTAACGAGATTCGTAAACAACTTAATGCTTGACGGTAAGAAGTCAATCGCATTCAAAATTTTCTATGATGCATTAGATATCGTAGAAACTAAAAAAGGAGAAACTGAGAAAACAGCCCTTGAAATCTGGAAAGATGCATTAACAAATGTTATGCCTCACGTAGAGGTACGTTCTAGAAGAGTAGGTGGAGCTAACTTCCAGATTCCAATGCCAATCAGAGCTGATAGAAAAATTTCTATGGCAATGAAATGGTTAATTAGCTACTCTAAAAAGAGAAATGATAAGTCTATGGCTTTGAAATTAGCTAATGAAGTAGTAGCTGCTTCAAGAGAAGAAGGTGCTGCTTTCAAAAAGAAAACAGATACTCACAAAATGGCGGAAGCTAACAAAGCGTTTTCACACTTTAAATTCTAATCTGAAATGGGTAGAGATCTTAAATTTACAAGAAATATTGGTATTGCTGCGCACATTGATGCAGGTAAAACTACCACTACAGAAAGGATTTTATTCTATACAGGTGTAAACCACAAAATTGGAGAAGTTCACGATGGTGCTTCTACAATGGACTGGATGGAGCAGGAAGCTGAAAGAGGTATTACTATTACTTCTGCAGCAACTACTTGTTCTTGGAATTTCCCAACAGACCAGGGAAAACCACTTCCAGAAACTAAACCCTACCATTTCAACATTATCGATACACCGGGACACGTTGACTTCACTGTAGAAGTAAACAGATCTTTGAGAGTATTGGATGGATTGGTATTCTTATTCTCTGCAGTAGATGGAGTAGAGCCTCAGTCTGAAACAAACTGGAGACTTGCTGACAACTACAAAGTTGCAAGAATGGGATTCGTAAACAAAATGGACAGACAAGGTGCTGACTTCCTTAACGTGGTAAACCAGGTTAAAGAAATGTTAGGATCAAACGCAGTTCCAATCGTTTTACCAATCGGTGCTGAAGAAGATTTCAAAGGTGTAGTTGACTTAATTAAAAACAGAGCGATCATCTGGGATGAAGCTGGACAAGGTGCTACTTTCGAGGTAGTTCCAATTCCGGAAGATATGAAGGATGAAGTTCTTGAATACAGAGAGAAATTAGTAGAAGCTGTTTCTGAATATGACGAAACTTTGATGGAGAAATTCTTTGAAGATCCGGATTCAATTACAGAAGAAGAAATCAATGCTGCATTGAGAGCTGCTACTATCGATTTATCTATTATCCCAATGACTTGTGGTTCTTCATTTAAGAACAAAGGAGTACAGTTTATGTTGGATGCAGTATGTAAATACTTGCCTTCTCCATTGGATAAAGATGATATCAAAGGTACTGATCCAAGAACTGACGCTGAAATCACAAGAAAACCATCTGTAGATGAGCCTTTCGCAGCTTTAGCATTTAAGATTGCTACTGACCCGTTCGTGGGAAGATTAGCATTCTTCAGAGCTTACTCTGGAAGACTAGATGCTGGTTCTTATATCTTGAACACTCGTTCAGGAGATAAAGAAAGAATCTCAAGAATCTATCAGATGCACGCTAATAAGCAAAACCCAGTAGAATATATTGAAGCTGGTGATATTGGTGCTGCGGTAGGTTTCAAATCTATCAAAACTGGTGATACTATGTGTGACGAGAAAAACCCAATCGTTCTTGAATCGATGGTTTTCCCTGATCCGGTAATTGGTATCGCTGTTGAGCCTAAAACTAAAGCTGACCAAGATAAAATGGGTAACGCTCTAGCTAAATTGGCTGAAGAAGATCCTACGTTTACGGTTAGAACTGACGAAGCTTCTGGACAAACGATTATCTCTGGTATGGGTGAGCTTCACTTAGATATCATTGTTGACCGTATGAGAAGGGAGTTCAAAGTTGAAGTTAACCAAGGACAACCTCAGGTAGAGTACAAAGAAAACTTAACAAAAGTTGCTCAACACAGAGAAGTTTACAAAAAGCAATCTGGTGGTAAAGGTAAATTTGCTGATATTGTATTTGAACTAGGACCTGCAGACGAAGGTAAAATTGGTTTAGAATTCATCAATGAGATCAAAGGTGGTAACGTTCCTAGAGAATTTGTTCCTGCAATTGAAAAAGGCTTTAAAGCTGCAATGAAGAACGGTCCTTTGGCTGGTTTCGAAGTTGAAGGTATTAAAGTTGTTCTTAAAGACGGATCTTTCCACGCAGTGGATTCTGATGCTCTTTCGTTTGAAATGGCTGCTAAATTAGGATTTAAAGAAGCGGGACGTGCTGCTAAGCCAGTAATTATGGAGCCTATTATGAAACTGGAAGTTGTAACTCCGGAAGAATATATGGGTAACATCATTGGTGACCTTAACAAGAGAAGAGGTACAATCAGTGGTCAAGAAGAGAAAAATGGAGCTATTGTAATCAAAGGTTCTGTTCCACTTTCTGAAATGTTTGGATATGTAACAACTCTAAGAACGCTTTCATCAGGAAGAGCTACTTCTTCTATGGAATTAGAGAAATACCAAGCTACTCCACAAAACGTTGCTGAAGAAATCATAGCTAAAGCAAAAGGTTAATTTTTAAATTAAAGAAATGTCACAAAGAATCAGAATAAAACTAAAATCTTACGATTACAACTTGGTAGACAAGTCTGCTGAGAAAATCGTAAAAACGGTAAAGGCTACTGGTGCTGTTGTAAACGGACCAATTCCATTGCCAACGAATAAGAGAATCTTCACGGTGTTGAGATCTCCGCACGTAAACAAGAAAGCAAGAGAGCAGTTCCAATTATCAGCTCACAAGAGATTGATGGATATCTACTCTTCTTCTTCTAAAACTGTTGATGCTCTAATGAAATTAGAACTTCCTTCAGGTGTAGACGTTGAAATTAAAGTGTGATAATTGCATACTTTGCAATGATTATAATAAAATCCGTTCCTTTCGAGGGACGGATTTTTATTTTGTCTTAATAGGTGTTTTAAATTATTTACTATTATGTATTGCAAGGTTCTTTTTGATTTGTACTTTTATTAAAAAATAGTACTATGAAAAGAATACTTTTATTATTAATCATAATAAACTCACTGGTGAGCGCACAAACTCAAAGATTTATTTATGAGCTTCAATTTAAAATGGACTCCACCCAAAGTCAGTATGAAAAAATAAACTTTGTATTGGACATCAATCCTAAAGATGTAAAATTTTATGAATATGATTATTTAAAATCCGATTCTATCAATAAGACAACAGGAAATTACGGACATCATTATGGGAGCTGGTTTCCTTCTATAAAACGTCAAAAAAACACCTATAAAAATCAGAATTACGAACTGATAGGACATGATATGTTTACCTTTCCTACGGAAGATAAAATTTCGTGGAACTTAACCAATGAAACCAGAAAATTTGGGGAGTACACCTTACAAAAGGCAACGGCAAATTTTGGCGGAAGAAGTTGGGTAGCATGGTTCAATAAAGAAGTGACTATTTCTGAAGGACCATATAAATTTCGGGGACTTCCAGGATTGATTTTTCAACTACAAGATTCCGGATCCAATTTCATTTTTACGTTAATTAAGAACAAAAATTTAAAGGATACCTACGATACCGTTGGCTTTATAGAGACATATTATGGTACAAAACCGTTGGAGGTATCGGAAAAAATTAGGATTAAGAAAAAACTTGATTTTTATAACGATCCTCTTCAGGATATGCGACGAGACTTTAAAGAAAATATGCAAGGTGAAATGTTTGTAATGGGTACAAAAATTACCAAAGCAGAACAATTTAACGATCTTAGTAAAAAACTTCAGGAAATGTTTCGTAAAACCAATAATCCTATTGAGCGGGATAAGGCAATGAAATATGAATAATCAATCAATTAATATAACCTGAACTCTGCCAACTTCGGCGGAGTTTTTGATATTTATAATGTGTTAAAAATAGGATAGCTATGACCAACAAAAATATCTTTGAAAAATTTTCAAATTGGGCGACAAGGTTTACCGGAAGTTCCTTTGCCTTTATTGCTGCTACAACCATTGTGATCCTATGGGCAATCACGGGGCCACTTTTTAATTATTCAGAAACATGGCAGCTCGTCATTAATACAGGAACTACCATTATCACATTTCTGATGGTGTTTTTAATTCAGAAATCGCAAAATAAAGATTCAAAAGCTATCCAAATAAAACTCAATGAACTCATTGCAGCGCATGAAAAAGCGAGCAACCGGATTGTAGATATTGAAGATCTTACAGAAAAAGAACTTGACCAGATTCACTGTTATTATGAAAAACTAGCGATCCTTGCCAAAGAAGATGCAGACATTCATACGTCACATTCTATTGACGCAGCCGAGAGAAATCAGGACTATAAACATGAGTTCTTTAAAAGGAAACATGAAGAGTGGCTGCAAAAGCAACAGCAAAAAAATATCTAGATTTTTCAGGGGTAAAATTTTTATCTTTACTTATACAAAATTATAGATATGAAAATTTATTCCATTTTATGTTCACTAATCACTTTATCCCTTTTTCCTACATTTTTGAAATCACAGGAAAAGAATGAAGAGCAGATTGTTTTTTCCAATGTTCGTATTTTTGATGGGAAATCCCCGACACTCTCAAAACCCCTTAATGTCTATATTAAGGATAATAAAATCGAAAAAATTGACGCTAAACCTATTGTCGTAAAAGGAAAAGTAATTAACATCAATGGGAATGGTAAAATTTTAATGCCGGGTCTGATTGATGTGCATGTACATCTTACCTTTGGTGCATTGACTATGGAACAGATGATGTCTCCGGATTTCAATATGAATACAGCGATGAAGCAGGTTGGGCAATCCACTGAAGCGACTCTGATGCGTGGGTTTACTAGTGTAAGAGATGTTGGAGGTCCTATATTTCCATTGAAAGCAGCTGTTGATAAAGAGCAGATAAAAGGACCAAGAATTTGGCCTTCCGGTGCCATTATTAGTCAGACATCAGGACATGGAGATTTTAGAACACCAGATGAAAAATCCAGGAGATTTTTTGGAAAGGCTTCCAGAGCTGAAGAGTTCGGTGCTACTTTTATTGCTGATGGAAGAGATGAAGTACTTACAGCAACTCGTGAGAACTTAAGATTCGGAGCCAGTCAGATCAAACTAATGGCAGGAGGAGGAACTTCCTCCGTTTATGACCCGGTAGATGTTACGCAGTATACCCTTGATGAAATGAAAGCCGCAGTAGATGCTGCTGAAGACTGGGGAACTTATGTCACCGTACATGCTTATACACCAAGAGCAATAAGAAGAGCAATCGACGCAGGAGTAAAATGTATTGAGCATGGTCAATTATTGGATGAATCAACATTGAAACTGATGGCGGATAAAGGAATCTGGCTAAGTACTCAAAACCTGTTGGAATCTTCCCCTGAAATGACAGAAATGCGAAAAGAAAAAAGAAAGCCAGTTATTGAAGGCCAGAAAAAGCTATGGCCAATGGCAAAAAAGCTTGGAGTAAAGTTAGCCTGGGGAACGGATTTTCTTTTTGAACCTGAATTGAATAAAGAACAAAATGAATACATTCTAAAATTACAGCCATGGTTTAATAATGCAGAAATCCTGAAAATGGTTACTCATGATAATGGAGAGCTTTTACAGCTGTCAGGTTTAAGAAGCCCATATCCAGGGAAAATTGGTGTGATAGAAGAAGGTGCATTGGCGGATGTTTTATTGGTAGACGGCAATCCGATCGAAGATTTATCAGTCATTGCAAAGCCCGCTAAGAATTTTTTAGTGATTGTAAAAGATGGGAAAATTTATAAAAATATGATAAAGTAATTTCAAAGAATCACTAGAAATGGTATGAAGCGCGGCTACAGTATAAACAATAAAAAAAGGAATCAATTTGATTCCTTTTTTTATTTTAATAACTATTTCATAAAGTAACCAAAATAAGAACAGCTTCCGATAAGATTTTTAGCTGTTTCTGTATTGGCATACTGTGTTTTCAGTAAGGCAAAATAGGTTCTGTATTTTTGGTTTTTAATATTATCCAATTCTTTTTGATGCGCATCAGTTTTTTCAGACCATTTAGGATCAGAATAATCAATATTTGCTTGATTTTTGGCTTCATACTGATAATATTTTCCTTGTTCCGCACTAGCCATCTGGAAAAGTATTCTTGCTTTTTCTTCCTTACTGCCGGAAAGATCTAATGCCTTTTTGTAATAATTAATGGCTAAATCAAAATTATCCGGTTCGATGAAAGATTTATCTAAGAAATTTTTATAATAATACTGATACGGATTTTTCAGTTCTGTACGCCAGAAGTCATATTTTCCTCCGTTGCTGTTATCAATATCCATCACAAAAATTTGTCTGTAATAACCCAAAATGGAGGTGTTGTACAGAAGATTTCCGATCAGCTGATTGGCTTTAGCAGACTTTTCGTCTTTTCCGTTTCCTATTTTTTTAAGCTGAATTAAAGCATCTGTAAGTTCTAGTTTATTCATCTTAGGCTTTATGAAAGGAAATGCAGTATAATTCTCATTTTCCATGCTTTGATCATCCGGACTTCCAAAGCTTTCCCATACATTGTGTCCAAAAACATAATCAGGAATATTGTTATAGCCGTCATAGTTGCTTCCTGTATAGACTAGTTTCTCGTATTTTCCTGTCGACGGATTATATTTTTCATAGTCTTCTCTCGGAATTCCGGTAAAGTTCTGTGCTTTCAGATAATAAGATTTGGCTTTCTCAAAATCTGCAGTTCTCATAGCTCTGTCACCGTAAATGGTGGCAAAAAATGCTTCAATGTTGCCGACATTATCCATGTTCTTAGCAATGATCTGTTGTTCAAACTGAGTTTTATTCGGTTTTCGGTAGAAATCCTCCACACTTTTTACCAGACCCGAATTCGGGTTGTATTGTAGATCAGAAAGCTTATTATTCATCAGGAACGATTTCCCATCTTCACCTTGAAGGAAATAACGGTTGGCTAAAACATCTTTCAGGAAATCGGCTGTTGAAGGAACAGAACCGTAATAATCATAATCATTCGTATTGGTACTGTCTTTTTTGACTTCTTTTTCCACAAAATATTCTGCATAATCTTTCATGAGGTGATCTTCATATGCTGTATCTATTTTGGGCTGAGAAACAATATCGTTCAGCACTTTCATTCTTTTGATCTGCTCAAGATATTCCGGATTGCTGGTTTTAATATCGTCTAAAATTTCAGTACTTTCTTTATAATCTTTTTTCAAAAATTTCAGATAGGCATCTGCGATCTGCCAATATTCGTCATCAGATTTTTCTTTGTTTTTAGCGGTAAATTTTTCCAGGTCATCCAAATAATCTTTTGTTTTTTCATCGTACCAGTAGTTGTTTTTAGAAAAGACAGGAATTCTGTTTGGATTTTCAAGCAATTCATCATCGCTTTGGTTGGCCTTGTTTGCATCTTTATTCTTATCAGATTTTGAACCGCTAAAAAGGTTTTTAAAAAAGCGGACGATTTTTTGCCAGATAGAAAGTTTTTCCTCTTTCACGACCGGAGTTTCAGATGAAGTTTTATCAGCAGGATTTTTCTGAACAGCAGAATTTTTATCATCAGAATAATAATAAATCGGAAGATAGCTTCTTTCAAGTTCATTGATGCTTCTTACCGCCATCACTTTCAGTATTTCAGAATTCGGATCAATTTCAAACATCTTTTCCATAATCGGAATAGGATTGTTGAAATCTTCATAGCCTAAAAGAAAGTAAGCCATATTTTTCTCTTCATTCGTTCCCGCTCTTTTCATAATATTATTAAAAGAAGCTGTGTCCGAAAGTTTCATAGAAACAAAAGCAGATTCCTTACGGCTTTTGCTGTTCATAAATACCTGAAAGAAATTCCAGTTGGCATCAGAATTCATTTCCAATCCTCTTTGTGCACCCGCAAGCTGATCGAGTGCCATAAAGTAAGGCGTGCCTTTCAGTTTAACAGGTTGAACATATGTTTTGAAAGCCTGCGTTGCTGCATCATAATTTCTTGTGTAATGATTGAAACGAACAATCTGATATCCATATCGCTGTTTGATCTCAGGATTTTTTGCGGCGTTGTATAAGGAAGTTAATGCTGCAATTGTTTTATTATAATCAAGATTGGTAGCATTTTTATCGTTATTGCCTCCACTGTAGTAAAATGAATTTTCATTCTCTACAAAATTGATCCTCATATAAGGTTCCAGATATTTAGCTTCAATTAAATAATCAATCCCTTCTTTATACTTCTGATAAAATCCAACCCCTAGTTTTTTTAATAAAGGATTATTGGGAGTTCCTTTTTTTAAATCATTAAGATCATTCAGACTGATTTTATGAACCAGGTAATCTGTTTCTGAGTAAGAAAGTTGATTGTTGAAGAATTTTCTCCAAGATTCTATGTTTTCATCCGGAATTATCCCTTGTTTATACTGATCATAAAACCGTGTAGAATAACTGAGAAGAAAAGGTAGATAAGATTTGTCCTTAATAATACTTTGTGTAAATAAGTTGAAATACTCATAATCCGGATCAGACCAAGCACAGGCACTTGACTTTGTATAAAATAGAGCTAAAACGGTAAGTGAAAGAATGTATTTTTTCATAATAACGTGGTGTTTTTTTACTGTTGATTTTAAAAATTAAAATCCTGATTGTACACAAATTTACTATCTAATTGATAATATATAATGTTAAAATTAGAGATTTTGTTTTCAAGGAACTGAACGACCTGTTTTAGCTGATCGTCAGAAATTTCTTCAATTTTTATGGTAAAACCTTTATTTAAGTAATGACCGAAATAAAAACCGTCTTTCAGAACGTCTGCTGTATTTTCAGAAATCTTTTTGAAGTTGGGGTTTTCTAGATCCTTTTTAGATAAAGCATTAATGAGTTTATGTTTTTCTAAATGATTCGTAACAATTCCCCACGAGTAAATGGGAAGAGCAACTTCGATTTTTTTGATAGGATATTCATCAATTTTTGAAAGATAACTTTTCAAAATATTGACATCGAGAATCGAATTCTTATCAGAATTTTCCAAAGGCGAAGAAGTAGAGTAGCACATGAGGTACACTTTTTCCACAGGAGGGATTCCTGTCTGGCTTTTATCTTTTACCTGATGAAGCCGGAGTGTACAGGTAATTTCTTTTCCGGATACTTTTTTTAACTCCTTTAAAAACTTAAAATAATCATCCCGTGTTCCGGCGGTCCAGTCACAGTCTATCTGAATTTCATTACTTGTTGTAAGATGATAATCAGCAATTTTCTTTTGAATGAGTGTGTAAATACTTTTGGCGAGAAAAGTTGTTTCGTCTTTTTTTATATAAAGGAAAGTCCGGTTGGTAATGAAGACCGTTGGAACGATCTTTTTCCCGGTTTCAAAACTTTTGTCTTTCGTAATGACTCCTACAGGCTGAAATGTATTATCAATTTTGTCTACATCAAAAAAGCGTGTATATAAATAGGGGAGCGTAGATTCATGTAATGCTTTCTTTTCAATATCATTTAGAGCAAGCCTGGTTTTCCAGTAATAAAAACCATAGGGGTGGCTTTCTTTCTTACTGCAGGAAAATACAATGAAGAAGAAACAGAAAAATATGGATTTGAAAAATTTCATATTCATTAAGAGGTGGTTATTTTCTTTTCATAGATGAAAAAATCGAGCGGAAAAACTTTGAAAGAATAGTTGCTCCAAAATTTGTTCAAAATTAAAAATATCCTAGCAAAAATTGCACCGTAAAATCCCGGTGATTAATTGTGAAAAGTCAAATTTTCTATTTTCCCTACATCTTTTCGTGGGTTTTTGTATTGCTTGTAAAATGATAAGCCAATACTGGTATTAAATTAAAATGAACTCATTTTTAAATTTTTCATAAAACAAAAAAATATTCTACAAAATTGAGGCTGTTATTTTTCAAAATTATCTAAATGATTAAAAATCAAAATATTTTGTTGTAAATATTTGTAGGTTTCAAAATTATTCATAAATTTGCACACTCATTTTAGGGGCGTAGTATGCCTATATCAAAAGTAGAAATTACTTCAGACTTCCTAAAAATGGTGATAAATAAAGGATAAATTTTATTATAACATAAACAATGTCAGGTATTATTGGTAAAAAAATCGGTATGACATCTTTGTTTAACGAAGAAGGAAAAAACATTCCTTGTACAGTTATTCAAGCTGGTCCGTGCTCGATTTTACAGGTCAGAACCTTAGAAGTTGACGGCTATGCAGCTGTTCAATTAGGTTTCGATGACAAGAGTGAGAAGAACGTTGGTAAAGCGTTAGCTGGTCATTTCAAAAAGGCTGGTTCTGCTCCTAAAGCTAAATTAGTTGAATTCCACGATGGATTCACAGATGCTAAAGTAGGAGAGGAAGTGAAAGTTGATCTATTCATCGAAGGTGAATATGTAGATGTAACTGGAACTTCTAAAGGTAAAGGTTTCCAAGGTGTTGTTAAAAGACACGGGTTTGGAGGTGTAATGCAGGCAACTCATGGTCAGCACAACAGACTTAGAGCTCCAGGTTCTATCGGTGCTGGTTCAGACCCTTCAAGAGTATTCAAAGGGATGAGAATGGCTGGAAGAATGGGAGGTAAGCAGGTAACTGTTCAAAACCTTCAAGTATTAAAAGTGGATCAAGAACAAAATCTTTTAGTAGTAAAAGGTGCTGTTCCGGGAGCTAAAAATTCTTATGTAATTATCAGAAAATGGAACTAGTAGTATTAAATACATCAGGAAAAGAGACCGGAAGAAAAGTAACTCTAGACGAAACAGTATTCGGAATTGAGCCAAATCAGCACGCGGTTTACTTAGAAGTTAAACAGTACCTTGCTGCACAAAGACAAGGGACTCATAAAGCAAAAGAAAGAAGCGAAATCACTGCTTCTACTAAAAAACTTAAGAAGCAAAAAGGATCTGGTTCTGCTAGATATGGTGATATCAAATCTCCAACTTTCAGAGGTGGAGGTAGAGTGTTTGGACCAAAACCAAGAGACTACAGATTCAAATTGAACAAAGCTCTTAAGAGATTAGCAAAAAAATCTGTTCTTTCTCAGAAAATGAGAGATAACAGCATCAGAGTTTTAGAAGATGTGAGCTTAAACGCTCCTAAAACTAAAGATTTCATTACTTTATTAGATGCATTAACATTAAACGGTAAAAAATCTTTGTTTATTCTTCCTGAAGCTAACAAGAATGTGTATTTATCTTCAAGAAACTTACCTAAAACTAAAGTGATGAACTTCAACGAAGTAAGCTCTTACGATTTAGTAAATGCAGGTGAGATTGTATTCTTCGAAGGTGCAGTTGAAAAATTCCAGGAAAATCTAAAGAAATAAATCATGTCTATTATCATTAAACCAGTTATCTCAGAAAAGGCTAATTACCTTACAGATTTAAGAGGTTCTTATTCTTTCTTGGTAGATACTAAGGCGAATAAAATCCAAATTAAAAAAGCTGTAGAAGCGGCTTATGGTGTAAAAGTAGCAGACGTTAACACAATGATTTATGCTCCGAAGGTTTCTTCGAAATACACTAAAAAAGGTCTTCAAGTAGGAAAGACAAACAAATTGAAAAAAGCGGTAATCAAACTTGCTGAAGGTGAGGTTATCGATATTTTTGCTGTAAATTAATTATTAATTATAAATAATAGTAATGTCTGTTAGAAAATTAAAACCTATCACCCCGGGACAGAGATTCAGAATTGTAAACAATTTTGAGGAAATTACTACTAACAAGCCAGAGAAATCTCTGACAGTTGGTATTAAAAAGTCAGGTGGACGTAACCAAACAGGTAAAATGACCATGCGTTACACCGGAGGTGGACACAAAAAGAAATACAGAATTATTGACTTCAAAAGAAACAAAGCTAACGTTGAAGCAACTGTAAAATCTGTAGAATACGATCCAAACAGAACTGCATTTATCGCTTTATTAGAATACGCAGACGGAGAGAAGAGATATATCATCGCTCCAAATGGTATTAAAGTAGACCAAAAAGTAGTTTCAGGTGAAAGCGTAGAACCAAATGTAGGTAACGCAATGAAATTGAAAAATATTCCATTGGGTACTGTAATTTCTTGTGTTGAAATGAAGCCTGGTCAAGGTGCTATTTTAGCAAGAAGTGCTGGTTCTTCAGCTCAACTTACTTCAAGAGACGGAAAATATGCAATCATCAAATTGCCTTCAGGAGAATCTAGAATGATCCTTACTGAATGTATGGCAATGATTGGTTCAGTTTCTAACTCTGATCACCAATTAACTGTATCAGGTAAAGCTGGTAGAAGCAGATGGTTAGGTAGAAGACCAAGAACAAGAGCGGTAGTAATGAACCCTGTAGATCACCCAATGGGTGGTGGTGAAGGACGTTCTTCTGGAGGTCACCCAAGATCTAGAAACGGTAAACCATCTAAAGGTTACAAAACTAGAAAGAAAAACAAAGTGTCTAACCGTTACATCGTATCTAAAAGAAAATAATTATGGCAAGATCACTTAAGAAAGGACCGTTCATTCATCATACTTTAGATAAGAAGGTTCAGGCAAATATAGAAGCTAATAAGAAAACAGTTATCAAAACTTGGTCTAGAGCATCGATGATTTCTCCAGACTTCGTAGGGCAGACTATTGCTGTACACAACGGGAAATCTTTTATCCCTGTTTACGTTACAGAAAACATGGTAGGTCACAAGCTAGGCGAATTTTCTCCAACAAGATCTTTCAGAGGTCATGGTGGTAACAAAAACAAAGGAAGCAGATAATCATGGGATCAAGAAAAAGAGAAAGTGCATTAGCACGTAAATTAACAAATCAGGATGTAGTAAAAGCATTACATAATGATTGCCCGTCTTCTCCAAGAAAAATGAGATTAGTAGCTGATATCATTAGAGGAGTAGAAGTAGACAAAGCTTTATACATTTTAAAATATTCTAAAAAAGACGCTTCTAACAAATTGGAGAAAGTTTTACTTTCTGCAATGGCAAACTGGCAAGCGAAAAACGAAGGTGCTGATATTGAAGAAGCAAACCTTATCGTTAAAGAAATTTTTGTAGACAGTGCAAGACAATTGAAGAGACTAAGACCAGCTCCACAAGGAAGAGGGTATAGAATCAGAAAAAGATCAAACCACATTACACTAATCTTAGGTACAAAAGAAAATTAATCAAGGTATGGGACAGAAGACAAATCCAATTGGTAATAGATTAGGTATCATCAGAGGATGGGATTCTAACTGGTTTGGTGGAAACGATTATGGAGACAGAATCGCTGAAGACTACAAAATCAGAAGATACCTTGAGGCTAGATTATCTAAAGGTGGTATTTCAAAAATTTATATTGAAAGAACATTAAAATTAGTTACAGTTACAATCACTACTGCTAGACCGGGACTTATCATCGGTAAAGGAGGTCAGGAAGTTGATAAATTAAAAGAAGAATTGAAGAAACTTACAGGTAAGGATATTCAAATCAATATTTTCGAAATCAAAAGACCTGAACTTGATGCTGTATTAGTTGCTGATAGTATTGCTAAGCAAATTGAAAACAGAATCTCTTACAGAAGAGCTGTTAAAATGGCTATGGCTGGTACAATGAGAATGGGTGCAGAAGGGATCAAAGTTCAAATCTCAGGAAGATTGAATGGAGCTGAAATGGCAAGATCAGAATCTTTCAAAGAAGGAAGAATTCCATTGTCAACTTTCAGAGCGGATATCGATTATCATATCGGTGAAGCATTAACTCAATACGGTAAGTTAGGAGTTAAAGTTTGGATCATGAAAGGAGAAGTTTACGGTAAAAGAGAACTTTCTCCACTAGTGGGACAACAGAAGAAAGGTCCATCAGGAGGAGGAAACAGAGAGAGAGGAGACAGAGAGAACAGAAAACCAAGAAGAAACAATAATAATTAAAAATTTTAGATTGCAAATTTTGAATTTTAAATTGCCGTTACTTTTTTAAAATCTAAAATCTAAAATCTAAAATCTAAAATTTAGAAAATTATGTTACAACCAAAAAGAACCAAATTCCGTAGAGTTCATAAGATGAAGATGAAGGGGATTGCTCAGAGAGGTAATCAACTTGCTTATGGAACTTTCGGAATCAAAGCAACAGAAGGTGCTTGGATCACTGCAAGACAAATTGAAGCTGCGCGTATCGCTGCAACAAGATATATGAAGAGAGAAGGTCAGCTATGGATCAAAATCTTCCCAGATAAGCCAATTACTAAAAAACCAGCGGAAGTACGTATGGGTAAAGGTAAAGGTGCTGTGGAATATTGGGTAGCTGTAGTAAAACCAGGTAAAATTATGTTCGAAATCGGAGGTGTTCCTTACGAAGTAGCGAAAGAAGCACTTAGACTTGCCGCACAGAAATTACCAGTAGTTACTAAATTCGTAGTTGCTAACGATTTTGTTAAACCTCTATAATCTTTGAATACAATGAAAAAAGCTGATATTAAAAATTTAAGCGCGGGTGATATTCAAACTCAATTGACTGAAGCAAAAGTTCAATATCAAAAATTGAAATTGGCTCACAAAATCAGCCCAATTGAAAACCCGATTCAAATCAAAGATTTGAGAAAGACAATCGCAAGATTAAACACAGAGTTAACTAACAAACAATAATTTCATTTTACAATGGATAGAAATTTAAGAAAAGAAAGAATCGGAGTGGTTTCCAGCAATAAAATGGAAAAGACCATTGTTGTTAGTGAAACGATGAGAATCAAGCACCCGATGTACGGTAAATTCGTATTGAAAACGAAAAAATATACTGCACACGACGAGAACAACGAATGTAACGAGGGAGATACAGTTCTTATCCAAGAAACTAGACCTTTGAGCAAGAACAAGAGATGGAGATTAGTAAGAATCATTGAAAAAGCTAAGTAATAATGTTACAAACAGAATCAAGATTAAAAGTTGCTGATAACACAGGTGCAAAAGAAGTACTAGTTATTAGAGTTCTGGGAGGAACCAGAAGAAGATATGCTTCAGTTGGTGATAAAATCGTTGTTACTATCAAAGATTCTACACCATCAGGAAACGCTAAAAAAGGTCAGGTATCTAAAGCTGTAGTAGTAAGAACTAAAAAAGCGGTTAGAAGAAAAGATGGTTCATACATCAAATTCGAAGACAATGCTTGTGTATTACTAAACGCAGCGGGAGAAATGAGAGGAACTCGTGTTTTCGGACCGGTTGCTCGTGAGTTGAGAGACAAAGAATATATGAAAATCATTTCATTAGCTCCTGAAGTACTTTAATATTTAAAATTGTAAAAAAATGTCAAAGTTAAAAATAAAAAGAGGAGATAACGTAATCGTAACTACAGGTAAGAAAGGTCTTAAAGGTAGTACTGGTGAAGTTATTGAAGTGATCAAAAAAGAAGGAAGAGACCCTAGAGTAGTTGTTGCAGGACTTAACATCATCAAAAAGCACGTTAAGCCTTCAGCTTCAAATCCTCAAGGAGGAATCGTTGAAAGAGAAGCTTCTATTCATATCTCAAACGTAGCTTTAGTTGGAAAAGACGGAAAAGCTATCAAAATCGGTTACAAAATCGAAGGAGATAAGAAAGTAAGAATCAACAAAAAAACGGGTGAAACTTTATAATTTTAAATAACACATGGAATATATAGCAAGACCCAAAAAAGCATATAAAGAAACGATTGTTCCAGCAATGATGGAAGAATTCGGATACAAATCAGTAATGCAGGTACCAAGACTTGAGAAAATCATTTTATCTCAAGGTTTAGGAGACGCTACTGCTGATAAAAAGATCATCGATTATGCTGTTGAAGAATTAACGAACATCACTGGTCAGAAGGCTGTAGGTACAATCTCTAAGAAAGACGAAGCTGCTTTCAAATTGAGAAAAGGTATGCCTGTAGGTGCTAAAGTTACTCTTAGAGCTAATAAAATGTATGAGTTCTTAGATAGATTAACTTCTTCTGCATTGCCACGTATTAGAGATTTCTCTGGTATTAAAGCTGACGGATTTGATGGTAGAGGTAACTATAACTTAGGTATCACTGAGCAAATCATCTTCCCTGAGATCGTAATCGACAAAGTGAAAAAAATCCAAGGGATGGACATCACTTTCGTTACTACTGCGAAAACAGATAAAGAAGCTAAAGCATTATTAACTCACTTCGGTTTACCATTTAAAAAGAACTAAGAAATGGCTAAAGAATCAATGAAAGCGCGTGAGCGCAAAAGAGAAGCACTAGTTGCTAAATACGCTGCTAAAAGACAAGCTCTTAAAGAAGCTGGTGATTACGAAGGACTTCAAAAATTGCCTAAAAATGCTTCTCCTGTAAGATTACACAACAGATGTAAACTAACAGGTAGACCAAGAGGATACATGAGAACGTTCGGTATTTCCAGAGTAACTTTCAGAGAAATGGCAAACAACGGTCTTATCCCGGGAGTTAAAAAAGCTAGTTGGTAATAATTACTAATTAAAAATCGGGACAATTAAGTTGTCTAGATACTAAAGATAAAAAATATCAGACCGAAGTTTTCTGAAGTCTGATATTTTATTCTTCAAGTCTTTACAATACTGATTGTTCTTTAACCAATAATTTATAAAAGAAAAATGGTAACAGATCCAATTTCAGATTTCCTAACAAGAGTAAGGAACGCACAAAGCGCAGGCCACAAAGTGGTGGAAATTCCTGCATCGAAAATCAAAAAGGAGATTACTAAGATCTTATTTGATCAAGGGTATATCTTAAACTACAAGTTTGAAGATAGCGCTGTTCAAGGAACGATCAAAATCGCTTTGAAGTACGATAAGCAAACTAACAAACCAGCTATCAAGTCTATCCAAAGAGCTTCTAGACCAGGTTTGAGACAGTACAAAGGTTCAGGAGAACTTCCAAGAGTACTAAACGGTTTGGGTATTTCTATCATCTCTACTTCTAAAGGAGTAATGACTGACAAGAAAGCTAGAGAAGAAAAAGTAGGCGGTGAAGTAATCTGCTATGTTTATTAATTTTTAATCACAGGAAAATGTCAAGAATTGGTAAAGCAATTATAACAATTCCAGCAGGAGTTACAATCACTGAAAACAATGGTGTAGTAACTGTAAAAGGTCCTAAAGGAGAACTTTCTCAGGAACTTACAGCAGGAATTACTATAGAACAGAAAGATGGAGAACTGAACGTAAACAGACCATCTGATGCTAAACAACACAAAGCGCTTCACGGTTTATACAGAGCGTTAATCAACAACATGATTGTTGGTGTAAATACAGGTTTCGAAAAGAAACTAGAATTAGTAGGGGTAGGATACAGAGCTTCACACGCAGGTCAAAAACTTGAGTTAGCTTTAGGATTCTCTCACGGTATCGTACTAGAACTTCCAAGCGAAGTGAAAGTAGATACATTGACTGAAAAAGGTAAAAACCCAATTATTACTTTAACGTCTCACGACAACCAACTTCTAGGGATGGTAGCTGCAAAGATCCGTTCTTTCAGAAAGCCTGAGCCATACAAAGGAAAAGGTGTAAGATTCGTAGGAGAAATTGTTAGACGTAAAGCTGGTAAATCTGCTTAATAAATTATAAGTATTATGGCATTAAGTAAATTAGAAAAAAGAATAAGAATCAAAAGAAGAGTAAGAGGAAAAATCTCTGGATCTTCTGAATTGCCAAGATTATCTGTATACAAAAGTAATAAGGAAATTTACGCTCAGTTAATCGATGATAACAGTGGAAAAACTTTAGCTTCTGCTTCTTCAAGAGAAAAAGGAGTTGATGCTACTGGAACAAAATCTGAAGTTTCTGCTGCTGTAGGTAAAGCTATCGCTGCTAAAGCTATTGCTGCAGGAATTGAAAATATTGTATTTGATAGAAACGGATTCGTATATCACGGGAGAATTAAAGCTCTAGCTGATGGTGCGAGAGAAGGTGGACTTAAATTCTAATCATTAAATTTCGGAAAATATGTTAGGACTAGATAATATAGAAAGAGTAAAACCGGGAGGATTAGAACTTAAAGATCGTCTCGTAGCTGTTAACAGAGTAACAAAAGTAACTAAAGGAGGTAGAGCTTTCGGATTCTCTGCTATCGTAGTTGTAGGTAACGAAGATGGAGTGATCGGTTACGGATTAGGAAAATCTAAAGAGGTTGCTTCTGCAATTGCTAAAGCAGTTGAAGACGCTAAGAAAAACCTTGTGAAAGTTCCTGTAATGAACCACACTATTCCTCACCAAACTACTGCTAGATACGGAGGTGCAGATATCTTCTTAAGACCTGCTTCTCACGGTACAGGACTTATCGCCGGAGGTGCGGTAAGAGCGGTATTGGAGTCTGCTGGTATTCACGATATCCTTTCAAAATCCAAAGGATCTTCTAACCCTCACAACGTGGTGAAAGCTACTTTCAAAGCGTTATTGGATATCAGAAGACCTGAAGAGATCGCTAGAATGAGAGGAGTTTCTCTAACTAAAGTGTTTAACGGTTAATATATAAAACAATGGCAACAATTAAAGTAAAGCAAGTAAGAAGCGCTATTGGAAGAACAAAAACCCAAAAGAGAACGCTTGAAGCATTAGGATTTAAGAAACTTCACCAAGTTGTAGAACACGAAGCTACTCCTTCTATCTTAGGAATGATAGCTGCAGTTAGTCACTTACTTGAAGTTCAGAAATAATTAAAAAATTCAAAGATTAAAAGATTAAAATTTTCTTCCTATTTTAGTCGGAATTTTTTAATCTTTAAATTATTTAATCTTTAAATCAATAAAAAAATGAATTTAAACAATATAAAGCCAGCTGCAGGATCTACTTTCAATTCAAAAAGAATTGGTAGAGGTCAGGGTACTGGAAAAGGAGGTACTTCTACTAAAGGTCACAAAGGACAGAAAGCAAGAGCTGGTTATTCTCAGAAAATCGGTTTTGAAGGAGGTCAGATGCCTTTACAAAGAAGATTACCGAAATTCGGTTTCAAAAACATAAACAGAAAAGAGTTTAGAGGAATTAACCTTGATACAATCCAGACTTTAATCGAGAATAAATCTATCACTGGAGATATTACAAGAGAAGTTATGATTGAGAACGGTCTAATTACTAAAAACGAATTAGTGAAAATTATGGGTAGAGGAGAGTTGAAATCTGCGGTTTCTATCTCTGCTGACAAGTTCACTAAATCTGCTGAAGAGCTTATTGCTAAGGCAGGTGGAAAAGCAATTACCTTATAATAATTACTAATGAAAGAATTTATACAAACATTAAAAAATATTTGGAGCTTAAAGGAACTTAGAGATAAAATTATCTTTACTTTAGGTATTATCCTTGTGTATAGATTCGCATCTTATATCTCTTTACCTGCAATTAACCTTGCAGAAGTAGGAGATCTCTTAGAGCATTATAAAAGTCAGGGCGGTAACAAGCAAGGAGCAGGTCTCCTTGGCTTGCTTTCGTCGTTTACGGGGGGAGCTTTCAGCCATGCTTCCGTAATGGCGTTAGGTATCATGCCTTATATTTCTGCTTCTATTATTGTTCAGTTGATGGGGATGGCTATTCCTTATCTTCAGAAGCTTCAGAAAGATGGAGAGTCAGGTAGAAATACATTGAATCAAATTACTAGATGGTTAACTATTGGTGTTTGTCTTGTACAGGCGCCTTCTTATTTAACTTCTATTACTCAATTATTCTTACCATATGCTCAGTTCTCTTCTGCATATTATGTAGAGCCAAATTCTATTATGTTCTGGTTACCAAGCATTGTTATTTTGGTTGCTGGTTCAGTATTTGCAATGTGGTTGGGTGAGAAAATCACCGACAAAGGTATCGGAAACGGTATCTCTATCCTTATTATGGTAGGGATCCTTTCAAGATTACCTGAAGCATTCGTACAGGAAATGGCCGTGCAGAACGGAAAAGGAGGAATGGGGTCTATCATGATCCTTATTGAAGTAATTTTCTGGATGTTGGTTGTTCTTTTAGCGGTGGTATTATCTGTTGCTGTTAGAAAAATCCCTATTCAGTATGTTAGCAGAGCTCAAGCAAGAGGAGGTGTAAACAGAAATCTTATGCAAGGAGCAAGACAGTGGATTCCATTGAAAGTTAATGCTGCCGGTGTAATGCCGATTATCTTTGCTCAGGCATTGATGTTCGTACCTGGTTTATTAACGAAAGTAGATGAGTCTAATACTTTTCTTGCAGGTTTCAAGAATGTTTTTAGCTGGCAATACAACGTATTGTTTGCGCTATTAATTATTATCTTCTCATTCTTCTATACTGCGATTACAATTCCGGTAAACCAGATGGCTGATGATTTGAAGAGAAATGGAGGTTTAGTACCGAAAGTAAGACCCGGGAAAGAGACCGCTGATTATTTAGATGATATTTTATCAAAAATTACCTTGCCTGGTGCAATATTTTTATCTATCTTTGCAGTCCTTCCGGCAATTGTACACGGAAGCTTTGTTCAGACAGATGCGTTCGCCCTATTTTTCGGGGGGACATCACTATTGATTATGGTTGGAGTAATTTTAGATACTGTTCAACAGATTAATACATATCTGCTGAACCATCACTATGATGGCTTAATGCAGTCTAAATTATCAAGAACGACTGGATATTAATTATGGCAAAACAAAAACATATTGAACAAGACGGCGTTATAACGGAAGCACTTTCGAACGCTCAGTTCCGTGTAGAGCTAGAGAATGGGCATGTGCTTATTGCTCATATTTCTGGTAAAATGCGTATGCATTATATTAAACTTCTGCCTGGTGATAAGGTGAAATTAGAAATGTCTCCCTATGATTTGACAAAAGGGAGAATCACATTTAGATATTAAAACAATCTGCCAAATGGAGCATACGTTCCATTTGGCTATTGTTAAAAAATAAATACTATCAAAATGAAAGTAAGAGCATCAATTAAAAAAAGAAGCGCTGATTGCAAAATCGTACGCAGAAAAGGTGTACTGTTTGTAATCAACAAGAAAAACCCAAAATTTAAACAAAGACAAGGCTAAAATTAAATTATGGCGAGAATTTCAGGTATTGATTTACCAAAAAACAAAAGAGGCGTTATCGGTTTAACTTACATCTACGGAATCGGAAGAAGTACTTCTTCAGAAATCCTTAAAGCTGCCGGTATCAGCGAAGACAAGAAAGTCAACGAATGGAATGACGATGAATTGGCTGCAATCAGAACTTATATCTCTGAAAACGTAAAAGTAGAAGGGGAACTTAGATCTGAAGTGCAATTGAACATCAAGAGATTGATGGACATAGGATGCCAACGAGGAATACGTCACAGACTTGGATTACCTTTAAGAGGCCAGAGAACGAAAAACAACTCTAGAACCCGTAAAGGAAAGAGAAAAACTGTTGCTAACAAGAAAAAAGCTAGTAAATAATCGTTAGGAATTATGGCAAAACAAACTAAAGTAGTTAAAAAAAGAAAAGTAAAAGTTGAAGCTATTGGTGAAGCGCATATTCAGGCTTCTTTCAATAACATCATCATTTCTTTAACAAATAAAAACGGAGAGGTTATCTCTTGGGCTTCTGCCGGTAAAATGGGATTCAGAGGTTCTAAAAAGAATACTCCATTTGCTGCTCAAATGGCAGCTGAAAATTGCTCTGCTGTAGCTCACGAAGCTGGTTTAAGAAGAGTAAAGGTGTTTGTGAAAGGTCCAGGTGCAGGTAGAGAATCTGCAATCAGAACTATTCACAATTCAGGAATTGAAGTTAGCGAAATCATTGATGTGACTCCTATGCCACACAATGGATGTAGACCACCAAAAAGAAGAAGAGTTTAATTTTTAGAATTTACCCATTATGGCAAGATATATTGGACCTAAAACTAAGATTGCTAGAAAGTTTGGTGCTGCAATCTACGGAGATGATAAAAACTTCGAAAAAAGAAAAAACCAACCGCCAGGACAACACGGTCCTAACAAAAGAAGAGGTGCTAAAAAATCAGAATACGCAGTTCAGTTGGCAGAAAAACAAAAAGCTAAATATACTTACGGTATCTTAGAAAGACAGTTTGCTAACCTATTTGATAAAGCACACAGAAGTAAAGGTGTAACCGGTGAAGTTCTATTGCAACTTTGCGAATCAAGATTGGATAACGTAGTATACAGATTAGGTTTTGCTAAAACAAGATCTGCTGCTAGACAGTTAACTTCTCACAGACACATCACTGTGAATGGTGAGATTCTTAACATTCCATCTTATTTAGTAAAAGCTGGTGATGTAATCGCTGTAAGAGAAAAATCTAAGTCTCTAGAAGTTGTGGCTGAAGCTTTGGCATCAAAATCAAACTATGAGTGGTTACAATTCAACGATGAGAAAAAAGAAGGTACTTTCGTATCTGCTCCTGAAAGAATCCAAATTCCGGAAGACATCAAGGAACAGCTTATCGTCGAACTTTACTCTAAATAATTTTTTAATCAAATTTTTGCTCAACCCAATAATATGGCAATTTTACAATTCATAAAACCCGATAAAGTAATTTTACTTAACTCTGATGAATTTAAAGGTCAATTCGAATTCAGACCTTTAGAACCAGGTTTCGGGCTTACAATCGGTAATGCTTTGAGAAGAGTGTTGCTTTCTTCTCTGGAAGGATATGCTATTTCATCTATCAAAATAGAAGGTGTAGAGCACGAATTTTCAACTATTCCGGGAGTAATCGAAGATGTTACCGAAATTATTCTTAACCTTAAGCAGGTAAGATTAAAAGCTGCGGCAGAAAACCAAGCTAACGAGCAGGTAGTTGCTAAAGTTTCGGGGCAAACGGTGATCACTGCTGGAGATTTAGGTAAAGCGATGAGCGGATTTGAGGTTTTAAACCCAGATCTAGTTATTTGCAACCTAAATTCTGATGTTACTTTCGAAATTACTTTCAATATTGAAAAAGGTAGAGGATATGTTCCTTCGGAACAAAATAAGTCAAACAATGCACCTGTAGGTACTATTGCTATTGACTCTATTTTCACGCCAATTAAGAAAGTACAATACAGCATTGAAAATTATCGTGTAGAGCAAAAAACAGACTACGAAAAACTTGTATTAGATATAGAAACTGATGGATCTATCAGTCCTCAGAACGCTTTAACAGAAGCTTCTAAGATATTAATTTATCACTTCATGTTGTTCTCTGATGAGAGAATCACTTTGGAGACTGAAGCCGTAAAAGCATCTATCCAATATGATGAAGAGACTCTTCATACAAGACAATTACTTAAGTCTAAATTAGCAGATATGGATCTTTCTGTAAGAGCCCTTAACTGTCTGAAAGCTGCTGAAGTGGAAACTCTTGGAGAATTGGTTTCTTACAGTAAGTCTGATTTGATGAAATTCAGAAATTTTGGTAAAAAATCTTTGACAGAACTAGAAGAATTAGTGCATTCAAAAGGTCTAAACTTCGGTTTCGACGTTGCAAAATATAAATTAGACGCTGATAATTAATTAATAATGAGACACGGTAAAAAATTCAATCACTTAGGAAGAACAGCTTCTCACAGAAGCGCTTTACTTTCTAATATGGCTTGTTCTCTAATTGAGCATAAAAGAATCAACACTACTGTAGCTAAAGCGAAAGCTTTAAGAGTATATGTTGAGCCTCTATTAACAAAAGCAAAAGAAGATACTACACACAACAGAAGAATTGTTTTTTCATATCTTCAAAATAAAGAAGCAGTTGCTGAATTGTTCAGAACTGTAGCTCCTAAAATCGCTGAGAGAAATGGTGGTTATACAAGAATCATCAAGACAGGATTCAGACCAGGTGATGCTGCTGATACTGCTCTTATCGAATTGGTAGACTTCAACGAGCTTTATAATCCTAATGCTGAAGAGAAAAAGACTACAAGAAGAAGCAGAAGATCAACAACGGCTACTAAAAAAGAAGCTGTAGTTGCTGAAGCTCCTGTAGTAGAAGAAAAAGCTGCTGAAGCTGATTCTACAGAGGAAAAAACTGAAGAATAATATTCATTCAGATATAAATAAAAAACCGTTCAGATTTCTGAACGGTTTTTTTATGCTTTAGATTTTGGTTTTTACCAGTTCAATAAGATTATTGCCCTGATCTAAAATAAGGCTGTCTTTTTTCACAGTGGCTTTCATATCCATTTTCTCATAAATAGTTTCATTTCCTTTGGATTCTACCTGATTCAGAATGAAAGTTTTATTGTTGTTTCGGATACTCATTGTTTTTTCCTTGTAATTAAATACAACTTTTACCAGAGTTCCGTCAGTAGCTTTGTAAACATAATCTGTTTTTATACTTTTCTTTCCATTAACATCTGTATTGTAATTAACGGTTGAATCAACTTTTCCATTGTCGGCTAAAACAGTTGAATCTCCGGTTTTTAGTACATCCTTATTCCCACTTTCATTCTTTTTACAGCTTATTAGCGATAAAGCAATAGTCGAAATCGCTATGATTAATCCTTTTTTCATGATATTTATTTTTAATGTGTTGATAATTATTATTCTATATAATAAGCAAAATTTTGTTAAATTTAATAAAACAAAAACTAAACCAATACCAGAAAACTCAAACCATTGAAATTACACATTTGTGTAATTGTTTCAGCTTTGTTTTCTGTAGAAATTTGTCTTAAACAAAATTGTAAAACATGAGCATTTCCATAGCCATCGTAGAAGATGAAAAGAACTACAACAATGCATTAAAAAAAGTCATCGATTATCAGGATGACATGAAAGTTGTTGCCCAGTTTTTTGATGGAAATGATGCTTTAGAAAATCTTCCCGATATTTCTCCGGATGTAGTGATGATGGATATTCAATTGCAGGATATGCTAGGAATAGAGATTATCGAAAAACTACATAGGGAAATGCCAACTACACAATTCATTATGTGTACGAGTTTTGAAGATGATGATAAAATTTTCAACTCTTTAAAAGCCGGAGCAATGGGATACCTCGTAAAAGGCGAAAGCATGGATAAAATTCTTACATCAATTCGTGATGTGTATAATGGAGGAGCACCAATGAGCTTCTCAATCGCCCGAAAGGTTCTCAGCCATTTTGAAAGAAAACTTCCAGAAATAAAAGGTTTCGATGAACTCACCGAACGTGAGAAGGAAGTGTTAGAACTTTTATCTCAAGGTTTGCTTTACAAAGAAATCGCTGACAAAAAATTTATCAGCATCGATACCGTGAAAAAACATGTTGGAAATATCTACAGAAAACTCCACGTCAGTAATAAAGTGGAGGCTATTAATAAATTTAACCATTTTAAAAACTAAGAGATATGAGAACAATTTTGAACATTTTACTTTTTGCATTTTTAATGTTTATTTTCAATTGTAAACCATGCAAAGAAAGTTCTGTTTCTGTCACGGAAAAATTAATAGGAGGAGAGAAGCATTTGAAAATACCGAGAAAAATTTCAGATAGTATGAAAAAAGGTTTTGTTAATGAAAGTAATAAAATTCTTACGACTAATAATATTATATTTAAAAATAAATATGAATTAAGTTTAGCAAATCTCGCAAAAATGTTATGGACACCAGAGGTTGATGAAGAAAAATATGATGAATTTCGAATATATTTTACCTACGATAATGGTATATTGAGTAATTATCCAGATTTAGTTACATATGATAAATCGATATGCTTGATTTATTCGAGGGAGCTAGATAAAAGAGAAGAGAAGAAATACTATGCAGCATTTTCGGTAAAGAGCCCAATTGAAATAAGACTGGGAGACTTTGATAAATTAAGAGAAAACTATAAAACGATTGTTAAATACGCATTAAGAAGTAGAATTGACTCCGCAAAAAACACAAATTATATTACCATACCAAGAGATCAATTATCAGCATATTATGCTAAAATAACATTATATAATGATAATAATGTAGATAAAATAAGTCATGTGAATGTATGCTTAGCAGAAGCATTGGATTATAATGGTTTTCCAGCGACTAAAGGGTTAGATTATTTAAAGAAAAAGAATTATAATCCTAACCAACTAACATTAATATTTGATGCGGTAACAACAGGAGGAAATGATGTAGAATATTTGTCTTCTTATGATATGAACTCTCTTTGTCCTAATCAATGTCCTTAAATAGAGTTTATGAAATTGTTGTTTTGATCAGTTTTCTATATTCACTTTATCTTTGGGTAGATAAACATAAATCAAAACAACAATTTTACTTTTTTTTGTATCTGCTTCTGATCATAGTAGTAGACATCATTCCTGTTAATTTTCCTTTTCTGGTAAAATGTAACAGGAATATATTGTTTTTGGGATACATCCTTTTGTCGGTTTGTTATTTTGGAACAATCTATTATAAAAGTATTCCAAACAATGTATTCAAAATTTCAACGGCCTGTCTTTGTACTACGTTTATTCTTTTTAATGTTGATATTTTTCAGGTAGCAGAAGAAGGGAAATTAAATTTTATTTCGATTATAAGTCTACCGATTCTGTTTGTATTTCTTTCAATAAGCTGGTTTATATATAAGCTTAAGAATGTTGATGAAAAAAGTATTGTTAGGTATTTCTTATTTTGGATAAGCTCTGGTCTATTGATTTGGTCTGTATTTTTTATTTTCAGGGCAATACCTATGTATTTTTTACAGAAACATGATTCTCAACTTTTAAGTTTTTTGATAACCACTTTTTCAGTTGTTAATATTATGATATATCTTTTATTTTTAATAGGATTAATACTCACACAAAATGAAAGAACTTCCCGAAGAAATTAAAGCAACTTATATTCTTGCAGTACTCATAATGATGTTCTTTGTAGGCTTTATTATTTTTGTTGTTTTAATTTACAATAGAAAGCAGCTTCTTTACTTAAAAGAAAAACAGCTTAAAGAATCCGAACACCAAAACCAGCTCCTTCAAAAAGAACTCGAAAAACAAAAATCAATAGAAAAAGAACGGGAAAGAATTTCACATGATATGCATGATGATCTGGGTGCCGGAATTTCAGCATTAAAACTTCAGGCAGAATTTTTAAAACAACGAGCAGAAGATGACGACTTAAAAAGTGATATTAATGAACTTTTAAAAACCTCCGAAGAAATGAATATTTCTATGCGGGAAATGCTTTGGAGTTTGAACTCCGGAAATGATACTTTAGGAAGTTTCGTTGACTACTCAAAAATGTATGCTCATAACTTTCTTAAGAAAACAAAAATTCGGCTTACTACAGAAAGTGAAAATGTAGTTTCTGAAACAGTGATTCCTACAGAGCAGAGAAGAAATTTATTTTTATGCTTAAAAGAGGCTTTGAATAATGCATATAAACACAGTCAATCTAACCAACTAAAACTTTCATTTATTCAAAACGACAAAGAATTTATGATGAAAATCTCCGACAATGGAATCGGAATCGATCATGAAAAACCTGAAGGAAACGGACTTCGGAATATGAAGCGAAGAATGCAGGAACAAAATGGACATTGTGAAGTTGCCACAGAAAACGGAACACATTTGTTTTTCAGGATAGATTTATAAGGGTTTTAAAACTTAAATAAGAACAGCATCATTTTTATGGTGCTGTTTTTTGTTATGAGAATCACCCATTTGTGTAATTGACATGACTTTCTATTAAGCGGAACTTTGAAATAGAAAACTAAAAACTAATTACCATGAAAACTACAATTGAAAATACGTTTGATGACTTCAAAACGGCATTAAATAACAATCCGGCGCTTCAGGAACAATTTAGAGAAAATCCTGTTAGAGCCGCAGAAAATCTGGTCATTACAAACCCAAAAGATACGGATTACTGGATTTATCGAATTATAGTAATGATGCTTGGTTTGGCAATTATCATTATAATCATCGGTCTTGTAGCATTAGCGATAACAGGAAAAGGTACAAATGACAGTCAGCTTGTAACCATTTTTGCTACAATTTCATCAGGAGCAATAGGTGCATTAGCTGGCCTTTTGTCTCCTTCTCCGAAAAAATAAATTAATAATTAATTATCATGGCAAATTTAACATTAAAGCTTACAGTAACCAATGGAACATCACTTTTAGGAATCATCTTTAAACTATTTAAGGTAAACAATGAAATACCGTTAGTTGATCAAGTCAAAAATGATTCTTTTACCTATGATTTTGATTTGGAAGAAAACGAAGAATATAATTTATATATAGTTGGTACTAATTCATTGTCTGTAAAAGGAAATACTAACATTAATTTGGTATATAATGGAGTGAAATTCCATGGGAATTTTAAGAATCCGACTAATAGAAAAGGTAATGGATATTTTATAATGTATTCTTTTGATACCAAATAATGAATTATGAAAACTTATAACTATACAATTGTTTTAATATTTACTATCCTAAATTTTTCCTTAACCTCGGCACAGGAAAAAGATGAAGTAAAAATATATACAAAAACATTAACATCAGATAGTATTTATAGTAAAGTTAGCGAAGCTAAGTCGGGAAATTGGAAAGATGTAATAACCGATTTTATGCAAGCTTCATTAAAGGATCTTGCTGGAGAAAACAAATCTTTCCAATTTAAGGCAACGCTATTTTCACTAAAATCACAAATAGATAGTACTCTTTTGATAGATTATAATTATGCAAATCAAAAGTTTTCTAGAAATTTTCAAATTGACATTGGTTTAAATTTAGATAATGATTATAAATTTAAAGGATTTAGATATGGTTTTGATTGGGCGATAATTAATAAAAGAGACTCAACGGTTGCTAATGTTTCTAAGGAGTTAACGGAGATGTTTAAAACGAATAATTCTAATTTAATTGATTCTGTTCAAAAATATGCTGTTGGCCTACAAAGGTCGGGACAAAAACAACAAGAAATTGATTTATTAGTTACCCATTTAAATGATTTGATGGCAAAAGGACAATATATACCTAGAGATGATTTGCCAAAAGATTTTTTGCCATTTTTACCCCCAGAATATAATTCTAAATCTAAAGAATTTGAAAAAAAAATAAAAAATGAATTAGACAAAATAAGGAGACAGCCTTTATTAACAATTGGTTTTCATGGTAATTTCCAAAAAGATTCCAAATTTTTAGACGAGTTCGATGCAAATATGGTTTATCTACAAGGTCTAAAAACTAAAAATGGCAATAAAATGGAGATTGATTTTAGAAATCAATTTAAAGCAAAAGACAGTATTACAACATCAGTCATTAAAAGGAAGGAATTCTCTTCTCAATTAGGTTTAAACATTTCGATTCTTAAAAAGATCAACAGGTCGCTAATTGAATTCAAACCCAATTTGGAGTTTAAAAGAATTTTCTCAGGATTAATGGAGGATGAAAAAAATAACCAGTTTTTAGCTAATGCAGATTTAAGAGTACGGATTTTAAAAAATCTTTGGCTTCCTTTAATTCTAAAATATGACATTGAGAATAATAATTTTTTTGGATTTCTGAATGTTAGCTTCAACTTCGACGCAATAAAAAATCAATAGACAAATAAAATTATAAGAGAAAAAACCTTGTTTGAAGAAATTCAAACAAGGTTTTTTATAGTTTCAAACCAAGATTTATCACAATCCCAAAATTAACTAAAATTTAACTCAGAATAAGCAGATAAATTACCTCTCTATAGCCTTCAAAAGTTAAAAATTGATTAAATTTGTCTGAACTATAAAATAAACAAAAATGAGTTACATTTCTTACATAGAAGCGAGACAAATTTTGGATTCAAGAGGGAATCCTACAGTTGAAGTAGATGTATTTACAGAAAGTGGTGCGATGGGTCGTGCTGCGGTACCTTCCGGAGCATCTACCGGAGAACATGAAGCAGTTGAATTGCGTGATGGTGGTTCAGAATGGATGGGGAAAGGGGTCTCTAAAGCTGTAGAAAATGTAAGAGAAGTAATTGCTCCCGAATTGGTAGGTCTTCCGGTTTTTGATCAGAACCTTATCGATCAGATCATGATTGATCTTGATGGAACTAAAAATAAAGGAAACTTAGGGGCTAATGCCATTTTAGGAGTTTCTTTGGCTGCTGCAAAAGCTGCTGCAACAGAATTAAGATTACCATTATACAAATATGTAGGAGGAGTAAATGCAAATACACTTCCGGTTCCAATGATGAATGTAATCAACGGTGGTTCTCACTCAGATGCTCCGATTGCTTTCCAGGAATTTATGGTAATGCCGGTAAAAGCAGATTCTTTCTCTCATGCTTTGAGAAAAGGAACTGAGATCTTCCATAACCTTAAATCAATTCTTCACTCAAGAGGTTTATCTACTGCAGTAGGCGATGAAGGTGGTTTTGCTCCTACATTTACAGGAACTGAAGATGCTTTGGATACTTTGCTTCAGGCTATTGAAAAAGCAGGTTACAAGCCGGGTGATGATGTGATGATTGCTTTAGATTGTGCTGCTTCAGAATTCTACAAAGACGGAGTATATGATTACAGAAAATTCCAGACTCCGGATGCAGCTCAGTTTACAAGCAGCGAGCAGGTTTCTTACTTAGCTGAATTGGCCAACAAATATCCGATCATTTCTATCGAAGACGGAATGCAGGAAAATGACTGGGAAGGATGGAAAATGCTAACTGAAAAAATCGGAGATAGAGTACAGCTTGTAGGTGACGATTTATTTGTAACAAATGTAGAAAGATTATCAAGAGGAGTAAAAGAAGGAATTGCCAACTCAATCCTTGTAAAAGTAAATCAAATTGGTTCTCTTTCTGAAACAATGGCAGCAGTACAGATGGCTCAACATAACAAGTTCACATCGGTAATGTCTCACAGATCTGGGGAAACTGAGGACTCTACAATTGCTGATCTGGCAGTAGCAATGAACTGCGGACAAATCAAGACCGGTTCTGCTTCAAGATCGGATAGAATGGCAAAATATAACCAATTATTAAGAATTGAAGAAGCTTTAGGTGAAACTGCAGTTTTCCCTGGATTGGATGCTTTTAAAATCAAAAGATAATTAATCGAATTTATAAATAACGGCAAGCGAAATTTTTAGTTTGCCGTATTTTGTAATAAGTAGTATATTTAAAAAAAATAAAATAAATAATGTCAGACAACAAAGTAATATTGAATTACGACGGTAATTCATATGAATATCCAATCGTAGATAGTACGATCGGGGACAGAGGAATAGATATTTCAAAATTAAGAGACCAAACAGGTCTTATCACACTAGACTTAGGATACAAGAATACAGGAGCAACACTTAGTGATATCACTTACCTTGACGGAGACAAAGGTGAATTGTTCTACAGAGGATATCCTATTGAACAGGTTGCTGAGAAATCAAATTTCACGGAAGTAATGTATTTGTTATTACACGGTGAATTACCAACTCAAAACCAGTTCAGCGCATTCGACAACAACATCAAAAAATATAACTTCGTAGCAGAGGAGATGAAAAAAATCATCGATGCTTTCCCTCGTTCTGCTCACCCAATGGGAGTTTTATCTTCTTTAACATCTGCTTTGACGGCTTTCAATCCTAAGGCGGTGAATGTAAATTCAAAAGAAGAAATGGATCATGCTGCGGAATTAATGATTGCTAAATTCTCTCACCTTTGTGCTTGGACTTACAGAAAAACTCTTGGTCTTCCACTTAACCACGGTGATAACAGCTTAAATTACGTAGAGAACTTCTACAAAATGGCATTCAGAATGCCAAACCAGGAATTTGAAATCGATCCGGTAGTAGTTGGGGCTTTAGATAAACTATTAATACTTCACGCAGACCACGAACAAAACTGTTCTACATCTACTGTAAGAATGGTAGGTTCTGCTCATACAGGTCTTTTCGCTTCTATTTCTGCAGGGGTTTCTGCACTTTGGGGGCCACTTCATGGTGGTGCAAACCAAGCAGTTATCGAAATGCTTGAATTGATCGAAAAAGATGGAGGAGATGTTAACAAATGGGTTGCTAAAGCAAAAGATAAAAATGACAGCTTCCGTTTGATGGGATTCGGACACAGAGTATACAAAAACTTCGATCCAAGAGCAAAAATTATCAAAAAAGCTGCTGACGATATCCTTAACGCATTAGGAATTCAGGATAAAGCTCTTGATATTGCAATGCAGTTAGAAAAAGTAGCTCTTGAAGACGATTATTTCGTAGAAAGAAAACTATATCCAAACGTAGATTTCTACTCTGGAATTATTTATAGAGCGTTAGGAATTCCTACAGAAATGTTTACTGTAATGTTTGCATTAGGTAGACTTCCGGGATGGATTTCTCAATGGAAAGAAATGAGATTGAAAGGAGATCCGATCGGAAGACCAAGACAGGTTTATCAAGGAGCTCAACAAAGAGATTATATCAATATCGCAAACAGATAATATTGACTCTTCATATAAATTTTAAATCCCAAGGTTTTTACTTTGGGATTTTTTTATTCATAAATTGAAGAAGCTCCTTTTCTTTAAATCTTGACTGTGATAATTTTTGTTGTCTTTAAAAAGGAAAAATGAAGCAATAGTTATTAACTGGTAAAATAAATTGTTTCAATTCATTTCAACCCTTGTCAGTAAAAATGTGTTGAAATAGTAGATGAATTTTAGATAAAATTAAACGGTAAATAATGGTTTGATAAATAAATATCTGAAAAACCTTTCGTAATCGATAGTAAAAACTGTGTTTCTGAAATTAACATTAATAAACAACTGTATTTGATTCAATTCATAGTTAAAATTAAATTGGGGTGGAAAATATTTGAAAAGTTTCGCAAATACAGACCTTTACTTATATTTGTAGTATTGCATAAATCTTTATGAGACTAAATATAAAAAATGAAACGGGTAGGCTGAAATCTGTGGTTTTAGGACAGCCCAATTCAATGGGTGCTGTTCCAACGCTGGAAGAAAGCTATGATGCTAAATCTTATTATACGATAGAACATAATATGTATCCGAAGGAAGCTGACATTATTAATGAAATGAATGCTTTTGAAGCGGTTCTCAAAAAATATGATGTGGAAGTTCTGCGTCCGGAAATTATAAAAGATTATAATCAGGTTTTTGCCAGAGATGTTGCGTTTGTGATTGATGATAAAATGATTATTTCAAATGTAATTGCAGACAGAGCAGATGAGCAGGGAGCTTATAAAAAAGTTTTCGAAAAAGTGGCTTGGCGTAAAATTATCAATCTTCCGGAAACAGCACATATTGAAGGAGGTGATGTTATTGTCTGGGATGACTTTCTTTTTATAGGAACGTGCTTCAGTGAAGATTACAGAAGCTATAAGACGGCAAGAACCAACGAATATGCTATTGAAATTCTAAAAGAATATTTTCCTAAAAAAAGAATTATCGATCTGGAATTAAAGAAAAATGACAAGATTCCGTATGAAGGGATCTTACATTTGGATTGTACTTTCAATCCTGTTGGCAAAGATAAATGCATCATTTACAAAGATGGTTTTGTGGACGAAAGTGATTATAATTTAATTATCGATATTTTTGGAGAAGAAAACTGTTTTCATGTAACACCTGAGGAAATGTTTGAAATGTGTCCTAATATTTTCTCTATCTCACCGGAGATTGTTGTTTCGGACAAAGCATTCACAAGAATGAATAATCATCTGAGAAATGAATGGGGCATGACCGTTGAAGAAATTCCATATAGAGAAATTTCTAAAATGGGAGGTTTGTTGAGATGTTCGACAATGCCATTAATTAGAGAATAAAGCAAATTGAAGTCGATTGAAAAAAATAGTTTTATTTTTTCTTTTATTCTTTATATCTAAAACATATTCTCAGCAAAAACTCAACTGGGCTGAAGTTTTATATGGAGATATTAAAAATCTAAGAGAAAATAAAATAAGAATATTAAAGCTTAAAAATGGCGATAAAGTTCTTCGTTCAGTTACAATGATTTCCGAAAACTCGATTGTTGTAAAAGATTCTTTGGCGGAAGTTTATTTTGAATTTGATAATGAAAATAGATTGATTTGTGTAAAGTCGATCAAGGAGAAAACACAACAAAAATTTGGATTAAACTTAAAAAATAACTTTGTCAATGGGATCTCGAAATTAATTGACGAAAAAGGAGTTGAGATTTATAATCAACTTTCAAAAGTTTATTTTAATAATATTTCTTACGAAGAAAAAGAAACCTATAGCTTTGATAAAGAGAAAAAAGATTCTCTCAATGTTTTCAGAACGAAATATTTTTTTAATAAACAAAATCCAAAATTAAGCTATAAAGAAACGTACAATAACGGAAAGATTTTTGGAAAGAATTATTTTAATGATACCGAAGTCTGGAAAGAAAAATTTAGTAACTATTATGTAGTAGATTCTATTCTAAGAAAAGATTCTAAATCTATAAAATATCATTTCGAAAACTATCTGGATCACCAAGTGATCAGAATTGAAAATGATTCTATTCTTACAATAAACAAAAAGGCTGGAAAAAAAGTTCATGAAAAATTAGAATATGCAGGACTACCTTTTAAAGAAGTTTTTTATGATGATAATGGAAAAATAAAAGATCAAATTATTTATCAGAATTATCAAAATCCTTTTAATGAATGGATTCTTTGGGAAGAAAGAAAATATGATGGAAAAGGGAAATTAATTAGTAAAAAATTACCTAATAAAAAAGAATATAAATTAAAAAAAGGAATTTTAGTTTTTCGGAAAAATGTTTCTAGAGTAAGAGAATGTGGTTTAACATGTTCTGTTAAGCGGATATATGCATTTAACTATCTAGAAAGCTATTCTCCATCAATATTGTTTACGCTAAAATTGAATAGAAATTTTACAGATAATTTTGATATATATGGTATAGAAGAAGATGGGGATCTAATCTATGTCATGCTAGATTTTAATGTGAATGGTATGGCTGAAGTTAAATCTGATTATTCCGCATCAATAGATACAAAAAAAGAATTTGTAAGAATATCAAAATCAATAGCAAGAAACGGACGGCTTTTAAAATATTTTAAAGATTTGGAAGTTGAAGCGGAAACAATTACAAGTAAAAAATATATAATTAATCTTTCTGAAAATTTGAATTTTTTATCCTTTCCAATTCATACATTTTTAATAAAAGAAGAAAATTAAACAAAATGCAGACAACAGATACAGTATTAATGATAGAACCGATTGCATTCGGTTATAATGCAGAAACGGCAAAAAACAATTATTTTCAGGTTGAGCAGACTGGTTCTGATATTCAGTCCAAAGCATTAACTGAATTCAATACTTTTGTCGGAAAACTAAGATCTAAAGGAATTAATATTATTACCATAAAAGACACATTAGATCCTCATACTCCGGATTCTATTTTCCCTAATAACTGGGTGAGTTTCCATAAAGACGGGAAAGTGGTTTTATATCCGATGTTCGCTTCAAACAGAAGAGTCGAGAGAAGAGACGATATTATTGAGAGTATTCAGGATCAGGGATTTAAAGTGACTGAAATTGACGATTGGTCATTCCCGGAAACTCAGGGGCATTTTCTGGAAGGAACAGGAAGCATGATTTTCGATCACGATAATAAAATTGCTTATGGTTCAGTTTCTTTAAGACTGGATGAGAATTTATTCAGAGAATTTTGTCAAAAATATGGCTTTACACCTGTTGTTTTCCATTCATATCAAACGGTTGGAGAAGAAAGACTTCCAATTTATCATACCAATGTTATGATGTGTGTGGCAGATCAATTTGTTGTCATTTGTTTAGATTGTATCGATGACAAGGCAGAAAGAGATAAGGTCGTCGAAACGATTAAAAATTCGAGAAAAGAAATCATTGAAATTTCTGAAGCACAAATGCAGCAATTTGCAGGAAACATGCTTCAGGTTCAAAATAAAGACGGTGAAAAATTTTTGGTAATGAGTCAGACTGCCTATCTGTCTTTACACTCAGATCAGGTTTCTGCAATAGAAAAATATTGTGAAATTATTTATTCAGATCTAAATACGATCGAGGTAAACGGAGGTGGTAGCGCACGTTGTATGCTTGCTGAAGTTTTCTTACCAAAAAAATAAATTTGCTTTTAGTATAATGAAAACTTCCGGTTGTGATTCAGCCGGAAGTTTTTTATTAAACATGACTCATGGAAATGCTTCAAAAAATTAGGTTAAATTTGCACTAATGTAATAGGTTATTATGATAAAAAAGTTGATGGTAAGCTTAGGAATTTTGACTGCAATATGTTCTTATTCCCAGCAAAAAACATTCTGTAATCCTATCAATATAGATTACGGATATACTCCTTTTGAAGTCTTTTCAAAACAAGGGAAACACCGTGCTACTGCCGACCCGGTAATTGTTAATTTTAAAAATAAGCTGTTTCTTTTTTCAACGAATCAGGAAGGATATTGGTGCAGTGATGATATGCTCGACTGGAAGTTTGTGAAAAGAAAATTTCTCAGAGATAATAAGTATATCCATGATTTGAATGCGCCTGCAGTTTGGGCGATGAAAGATACTTTATATGTGTTCGGCTCAACATGGGAACAGGATTTTCCGATCTGGAAAAGTACAAATCCTACACAGGATGACTGGAAAATAGCAGTAGATACCTTGAAAGTCGGAGCTTGGGATCCTGCTTTTCATTATGATGAAGATAAACTGTATTTATATTGGGGATCGAGTAATGAATGGCCATTATTAGGAACCGAAGTTAAAACTAAAACCTTGCAGTCAGAAGGTTTTGTGAAACCGATTTTAAGATTAAAGCCGGAAGACCACGGTTGGGAAAGATTCGGAGAGTATAATGATAATGTTTTTCTGCAGCCTTTTGTGGAAGGAGCTTGGATGACGAAACATAATGGTAAATATTATATGCAATATGGTGCTCCTGCAACGGAGTTTAGTGGATATTCGGATGGAGTTTATGTAAGCAACAAACCTTTGGAAGGTTTTGAATATCAGCAGCACAATCCGTTTTCCTACAAACCGGGAGGTTTCGCAAGAGGAGCGGGACATGGTGCAACGTTTGAGGATAACTACAAAAATTGGTGGCACGTTTCAACGATTTTTATTTCTACAAAAAATAATTTTGAAAGACGCTTGGGAATCTGGCCTGCAGGATTTGATAAAGATGATGTCATGTACTGTAACACAGCCTACGGAGATTATCCTACATATTTACCACAATATGCACAGGGAAAAGACTTTTCAAAAGGGCTGTTTGCGGGTTGGATGCTATTAAATTACAATAAGCCGGTTCAGGTTTCATCCACTTTGGGAGGATATCACTCCAATTATGCAGTAGATGAAGATATTAAAACATACTGGAGTGCAAAAACAGGAAATACCGGAGAATGGTTTGAAACGGATTTAGGAGAAGTTTCCACGATTAATGCCATTCAGATCAATTATGCAGATCAGGATGTTGAATTTATGGGAAAAACGTTGGGAAAAATGCATCAATATAAAATCTATGGTTCTAACGACGGTAAAAAATGGAGCGTAATTGTTGATAAAAGCAAAAATACAAAGGATGTTCCTCACGATTATGTAGAACTGGAAAAGCCTGCCAAAGCAAGATTCCTGAAAATGGAAAATCTTAAGATGCCAACTGGAAAATTTGCATTAAGCGGTTTCAGGGTTTTTGGAAAAGGGGCGGGAACTGTTCCTCCAAAAGTTCAGAATTTTGTTCCTTTGAGAGCTGATCCTAAAAAATATGGTGAAAGAAGAAGCATCTGGATGAAATGGCAGCAAAATTCCGATGCAGACGGATATGTAATTTATTGGGGTAAATCTCCTGATAAATTATACGGAAGTATTATGGTTTACGGTAAAAATGAATATTTCTTTACAGGGGCAGATAGAACAGATGCTTATTATTTCCAGATCGAAGCTTTCAATGCTAATGGAGTTTCGGAAAGAACGGAAGTTTTTAAATCAGAATAAATTAATAAATATAAACGCTTTGATCATTTCAAGGCGTTTTTTATAATCTTCTATCATGGAAAAACCCGCCAATTTCTCGACGGGTCTTTGTACAAAATAATATATGAAGAAATGATTGTTTTATCTTGTTCTGTTTTTGATAGCATCTGAAGCACTTTCGATATCTCTCACTTTTTTCACTTTCTGGTTTCCGAAGTTGTAAGTGATGCTCACATTTACGCTTCTTCTGTACATATCGTTTTTGATATAGTTGTAATTTCCGTTGGGCTGATAATCTTCGATTTCTACAACATTGGTTCTAAGAACGTCATTTACATTCACAGCAAACGTCCAATCGTTCCAGTTTTTCTTGATGCTCAGATCCAAACTCATTAAATTTTTCAAAACTCCAAGCTCGATCTGTTGTTTATCCACATAGAAGAAATTTACTCCTAAAAACCAGGTTTTCTTTTTATCAAGACGAAGAGTATTGTTACTTGTTACTACAAAACTTGTTGATTTTCTGTTGTTGATATAGGTGTCAAAAACCTCGCCTGTCGTAGGATCTGTGTCCAATGTTCCGTTGTTGATGTTGTGCTGCACTCCCGCATTAAAGTTTAATGTCAAATATTGTTTAAAAATCGTTTTTTGAACGCCTAACATGGCAGACATTTCCTGTTTGTCCCCGAAATTGGTTCTGATGTAGGCCAATCTCACTCTTTCCATATTGTTTTTATCCATGTAAGTTTTCTGTAAAGGAACTTGAGTGATTTGATCTTTTTCGTAGGTATGATTTAAAATCAGGAAATAAGAGTTTTTATACATATACGTCAATTCCTGATTATAGGTTGAAGCTGCTTTTACGAAAGGATTATTCTGGGTATAGTTATCCTGAGTGATGATATTTTTCACGGGATTCAATTCCCAGAAACTCGGTCTTCTCATTCGGCTTGAAAATGAATAAGATATATTATTCTTGTCATTGATGGCATAATTAAGACTCAGATAAGGCAATAGATTGTTGTAATTTCTTTTAATGCTTTGATGTTGTTGTGCTGCCTCTTCATTTGTTGGGCTATCCGCTGTTCCTAGGCTGTTTGTGATTTCATATCTTGCACCAATTTTCCCTGAAAATTTATCGGAGAATTTTTTCTCCAACGTTAAATAAGCGCCATAAATTTTCTCATCATATATGAAGTGATTGAAATCTGGTTTAGGATTAGGGATTACGTTTTCCGGAGTTCCATCATCGTTGAATAAGTATGTGAAATTTTTAGTATCATTATCGGTTTTAGTTGTATTAAAATTTCCACCAATAGAAACTGTGAAATCATTTTTAAATTTTTGGATGTAATCCACTGTTCCTGAGAAATTATTAATAATCTGAGGAATATCCTGGGTGATTGTTTTAATTGGAGTTAAGCCTTCATTTAAAGTATTATTTTTAGAAAACTGAAATCTTTTATAATTAAGATATGCCGCGTTTACATTGAATTTGCTTCCTAAAGAATCCAGTTTTATTTCATAATTTAAATTAACTGAATTGTTGTAATTTCTGGCATCCTCTTTATTTTTTGTCCAGGTATGGCTTGTCAGAAGCTGTCCCGGATGATCAGGATCTGGCTGCACCAAAGTATTATATAAATCAATTGTGGAATTATAGCTTTTATTTGCCCAGGAGTTCCATGAAAGAGCCAAATTACTTTTTTCAGTTAATTGATAATCAATATTTAAATATCCGCCAATATTTTTGTTTGGATCATCAATATTTCCCACGGATTCATTTTTAACATTTCCAATTCCGTTTCTTAAAATATAAGATTGTGGATTGATGTTTTCGCCGCCGCTTAAATTAGCATTGATTCCCAGTTTATTTTTTCTGTAATTCACAGAGAAACTTGCATTGCTCGCGTTAAATTTGTTCTGAGTGTTTGACATTCTCATGTTTCCGCTGGTTCCATCGCTCATTTTTTTCTTCAGAACAATGTTGATGATTCCGTCTGAAGATTCTACCTGATATTCACTTCCCGGAACGGTAATTACTTCAATTTTCTGGATATTTTCTGCAGGGGTATTCTTTAAAAACTGTGTCAAAGACTCTGCGTCCATATTGGTTTTTCTTCCATTGATATAGATAAGAGCATTATTCTTTCCTGCAATTTTTAATGTTTTATCATCGGTTGTAGATAAAAGAGGGGTCTGTTTCAAAAGATCAAAAGTCGTATTTCCTTTTGCAACCGGTGATGATGCTACATCATACACAAAACGGTCGCTCTGTTTTTTGAATACTTGTTTTTTTAAAGTAACGGCTTCTATATTTTGAGTTTTTGTAGTATCCTGCTTTTTTTGTTGGGCGAAAGTTAATCCGCTGAAAAATAGAGCTGCGACGAGAATTGGCGTTTTCATAATTTTATTTTTAGAGTGTTTTAGTTAATAGCTTGTATTTATTATTATTTAACATTGCAAAGATATGTAATAAATTAAGTATTATGCAATACAAAGTACTTAATATCTTTTGGATTAAATTTTAACTATTTGATTTTCAGATGTTAAAATTTTAAATTAAATTTTAAATTTACTTGCTTTGCTATTTATTTAGACAATTCAGAGCTAAATTTTGTTACACCATGATTTAAAATTGGCAGAGATTTAAGAAATATTTAATGGAAAATCATAAAAGATAATTCGAAACTCGATTTTATGATTAATTTAGTGGAAACTTAAAATTAATAGCGTATGAGAAAATTTTACATGCTTTTTTTATTATTATCATTAGTATTCTCTTGTAAAGACGAGTCTTTCGTGGAAACGGGTAACGAAAATTCAAATTCCCAATCAAACTATAATTTTGGAAGTACGACGCAAAAAGACTTTCAAGGTATCATTTTAGATACAAATGGAGCTCCTATTTATGGAGCAACAGTGCAAATTGGGACAACTTCGGTTGCGACTAATTACAAAGGTTTTTTTACCTTAAAAAATGCTTCTGTTCAAGAGAATTTTGCCCATATTAAAGTAACGAAAGCAGGTTTCATAAATGCTTCACGAGTTTTAGTTCCTTCTAATGGGATGAATCGTGTAAACATTATGATGATTCCGGAAACGCTTACTTCTACGGTTTCTTCTGGAGTAACATCAACAGTTTCTCTTGCAGACGGTACAAAAGTAAAGTTTGATGGTAGCTTTAAAGACGCCAGCGGTAATGCTTATTCAGGAAGTGTAAGTGTTTCCCTTTATCATTTAGCGCCTTCTAATACCTATTTAAATGAATTAATGCCGGGTTCGTTTTTGGCAACGACTTCAAACGGAAGTGCAAGAATAATGGAAACTTTTGGAATGTTGCACGTACAATTAATGGGAAGTGCAGGTCAAAATCTTCAAATTGCGACTGGACACACCGCTGAAATTACCGTTCCGGTAGATGCGTCACAGTCATCAACATCTCCTAGTACAATTCCTTTATGGTCTTACAACGAAAACACTGGAATGTGGAATGAAGAAGGTACTGCCACGAAAGCCGGAAATACTTATGTAGGGACGGTAAGTCATTTCTCATGGTGGAATTGCGATATACAGCTTCCTCAAGCAACATTAAAAGTTACAGTAAAAAACAACACAGGGCAACCTTTGGTTAATGCTAAAGTTACTCTTAAAAGAAATTCGCAAACTTATGAGGTTGCAGGTATTACAGACAATAATGGAGTAGTAACAGGTATTATCCCAGCCGGTGAAAGTTTAGTTTTAAAAGTATATGATAACTGCAATTCGATTGTTTATACCTCTACTGTTGCACCAGTTACGGCGGGTAATCTTTATGTGTTACCAGATATTGTGGTAACACCTTCGGGAACAAATTATATTATCCAAGGAAATCTTAAAACATGTGCAAATGCAGATGTAACAGATGGATTTGTAACACTAAAAGCTGTGAATGGGACATATTTTCAGTATGTTTCAGTGCCTGTGAGTAGTACCGGTACGTTCAGCGCCAATATTTATTCATGTAATTCAGGGCAACAGTTTGTTTTAGAGGCTTTTGATACAGCAAACATGCGATCTACGGGAGAAATAAATGTTACACCAACAGCAGCAACAACTAATTTAGGAAATATAACAGTTTGTACTGGGATAAGTGAATTTATTATGTATAAGGTTGATAGTCAATTAACTAAAAATCTGCTACCTCCAATAGGTGCAGAATATTCTTCAGGTACAAATGCTATGGTGGTTACCTGTTATCCTCCAAATTCAGCATTAGGAGGCTTTCAAATGGTAGTTCCAAATATATCGGGTGTGGGAACTTATAATACGTTCAATTATCTAGATGTGATAGGAAGTGGCTCGTCACCAAATGGAATCCCATCTTTTGGAAGTACTTTAACATTACAAATAAGTAATCTTGGAGCAATAGGGCAATATATTGATTTTACAATCAATGGAACCTATACCAATTCTACGGGAAATCATACACTTTCTGTAACAGGACACGTTATCAGAGATAATTAAAAGTTATCAGAACATTTAATAAAAAAAGGACTGAAAAAGTCCTTTTTTTATTTATTCTCTATCGAAACGAGCTAATTTTTTATCAATCCAAATGGTGGCAAAAGGAAAAAAAGCAGAGATTAATGAAAACACAAAATCCTCATCATCCCAGGTAAATATTTTCCTCATAGAAGGTAAAAAGATAAGATATATTGTGAAAAATAACCCATGAATACTTCCAATAGTACTGATATAAACTATAGGAATAATACCGTGTGGATCAACACGGATCCAGATCATAGCGGTAAAAAGGAAAAACCATGATAAGGCTTCAGCTAAACAAATACGTTTGAACCATTTAATAACTTGCTCTTGACTATATTTTGCGAAAATTTTTTCGAGAAACTCCATTACAATTTGCTAACTTCTATTTATAAAAACTACTGCCATCCAGATACTCAAAAACTTCAGGTGGAAGCATGGGTCTCACATTTTTGTTTTCTTTGATCATCCTGCGTATTTCTGTCGCAGACAGCTCTATAATAGGAGCTTTTATCAGAGATATATTTTCATGCTTTTGGTATTCTGTGGATTTAGCTTCACCTTCAAAAACTCTAGGATATACGATAATATGATAGTTTTTAATCAAATAATCTGAATTTTTCCATTTGTGAAGACTTTTTAGGTTGTCTTCCCCCATCATTAAGCTGAAAGAATAGTTTGGATATTTCTCATTAAGATAAGCCAAAGTGTCAATTGTATAGCTTGGCTTAGGAAGAGAAAACTCAACATTCGAAGCTTTAATATTAGGATAGTTTTTAAGAGCCAGTTCCACCATATCAAGACGGTTATGATCATTCAATAATGTCTTCTTATCTTTAAACGGATTTTGGGGACTTACTACAAACCATACCTCATTCATATCAGAATTCTCTAAAATATAATTGGCAAGAATCAAATGACCGATATGGATAGGATTGAAAGATCCGAAGAAAAGCCCGACTTTTTTCATAGTAAATACGATGAATGATTAATGATCTCTGAACTTTACGTCTTTAATATTGAGATAATGAGTGACATTTCCTTTCCAGTGATTTTCTTCTAACGTGAATGCAATATCAAAGCTTTTATTCTTAAACTCTTCGGCAAATTGTCCCAGTTTAAAACCTACACACTCGATATTTCTGTTGGTAGACTCCTGTCTGATGTAAAATTTAAGGTGATTATTATCTTTTCCCATTGTTTTCAAATAACCTGAAAGTCTCTGGTTACTCAAGGAAAATATAGGCTTCATATTATGAGGACCGAAAGGAGCAAGCTTTCTGTGAAAATTAATGAATTCACGGTTGATATCTTCAATCTGAATCTCCGTATCAATATTGATAGAAGGTTCTTTTTGATGCTCTTTAATTTTCTCGGAAACTACTTTTTCGAATTTTTCTTTGAAAGCTTCAAATTTTTCTTTTTCCATTGAAAGTCCGGCTGCTGCATGGTGTCCTCCAAATTTTAAAAAATATTCAGAGCACATATCCAAAGCTTCATGTACATCAAAATCTGAAACAGATCTTGCGGAAGCTACCATTTCTCCATTATTACCGTCAGTAAAAACTAGAGTAGGTTTATAATATGTTTCTATCAGTCGGGAAGCAACAATTCCGATTACTCCCTTATTCCATTCAGGATGGTATACAATAGTACTGTGTTTACTCTGTTGCTGAGATTCTATAATCTGATTAAGGGCGGAAAGGGTAGAGTTCATATCAAGTTCTCTTCTTTCATCATTAAGATTCATGATATCGCTTACAATCTGATGCGCGTGTTTCAAATTGTCAGAAACCATAAGTTCCACGGCAGCTTTACCGTGAGAGATTCTTCCTGCAGCATTTATTTTAGGAGCAATTTCAAAAACAATATTTGAAATTTCAAAGTGAGATAATTTATCTTCAGGAATTAACAACCTTAAACCTAAATTTCTAGTTTTACGCAAAACTTTAAGTCCCATTTTTGCTAGAACCCTATTTTCCCCGGTCATAGAAACAATATCGGCTGCAATAGAAATGGCAAGCAAATCAGTGAGTTCAAATAGTTCGGCTTCAGGAATTTTATAAATCGTATTCAATCCCTGGCAAAGTTTGAAACCCACTCCACAACCTGAAAGTTCTTTAAACGGGTATCTGCAATCACTTCTTTTAGGATCAAGAACAGCTACTGCGTTGGGAATTTCGTCTCCCGGTAAATGGTGGTCACAAATGATAAAATCAATACCCTGGTTTTGAGCATAGCTTATCATATCAAGAGCTTTGATTCCACAATCGAGAGCAATGATTAATGAAAAACCATTTTCTTTTGCAAAATCAATTCCTTCTGTTGAAATTCCATACCCTTCAGAATTTCTGTCAGGAATATAATAATCCAGATATTTTTTCTCAACAATTTTGCTGAGATATAGATACATCAGTGCTACAGCCGTAGTTCCGTCTACGTCATAATCACCATATACCAGTATTTTTTCACCGTTCTCAATAGCAGTAGCAATACGCTCAACAGCTTTTTGCATATCGGCCATTAAAAACGGACTATGTATATCGTTAAGATTCGGTTTGAAGAATTCTCTGGCCTTTTGATAATTGTCAATACCTCTCAAAACAAGAAGTTTAGATTCAAAAGTTCCAAAACCAAGTGACGAACTTAATCTGTCTACAATATCTTCATCCGGTTCAGGCTTGTAAATCCATTTTTGACTCATTTCACAAAAATAAGGAATTATATTTAAAACTAAAGTGTAATGTTGGAAGTTAGATGTTAAAAAAAACCGCTCAGCAAGTGAACGGTTTTAAATATTTTAAGAATACATTTTCTCTCTTAATTCCTTGACCTTTTTGTCAGCAAGGTATTCGTCGTAAGTCATTTCTCTGTCGATGATACCGTTTGGAGTTAATTCGATAATCCTGTTACAGACTGTTGAAAGCATTTCGTGGTCATGAGAAGCCAATAAAATGTTTCCTTTGAAGTTAGACAATGAGTTGTTCAAAGTTGTGATACTTTCCAAGTCCAAGTGGTTGGTAGGTTCATCCAATAAAAGAACATTTGCTTTCTGAAGCATCATTCTGCTGAACATACATCTCATTTTTTCCCCTCCCGAAAGTACTTTACAAGATTTCAAAGCTTCATCACCAGAGAAAAGCATTCTTCCTAGGAATCCTCTTACAAATTCTTCGTGACGCTCTTCATCATTTTTAGTGAATTGTCTTAACCAGTCAACCAGGCTAAGATCTTCCTGGAAGAAGTTGGTGTTATCTAAAGGCATGTGAGATTGGTTGGTTGTAACTCCCCAAGCAACACTTCCTTTGTCTGCTTCAACGTTTCCAGCTAAAATTTCAAAAAATTCTGTGATTGCCAATGAATTTTTAGATAAAACAGCAACTTTATCTCCTTTTTTAAGGTTTAAATCGATGTTTGAGAACAATAATTCTCCGTCTTTAGTTTTTTCTAAACCTTTAACATCCAAAATCTGATCTCCTGCTTCTCTTTCCATTTCGAAAATAATTGCAGGATATCTTCTTGAAGACGGTTTAATATCATCGATGTTCAATTTATCGATCATTTTCTTTCTTGCAGTGGCCTGTTTAGCCTTTGCAACGTTTGAACTAAATCTCGCAATGAAGTCCTGAAGTTCTTTCTTCTTTTCTTCCGCTTTTTTGTTAGCCTGGGCTCTTTGTCTTGTAGCTAACTGAGAAGCTTGATACCAGAAAGTATAGTTACCTGTGTAAAGATTAAGTTTAGCATAATCCAAGTCACCGATGTGCGTACAAACTGTGTCCAGGAAGTGACGGTCGTGAGATACAACGATTACTGTGTTTTCATAGTCTGCCAAGAAATCTTCCAACCAAGAGATTGTATCAATATCAAGGTCGTTCGTAGGTTCATCCAAGATGAGTACATCCGGATTTCCGAAAAGCGCCTGGGCCAATAGAACTTTTACTTTGTCCTTGTTTTCAAGCTCGCTCATCATTTGCCAGTGCATGTCGTCTTTAATTCCTACGTTTGAAAGCATGGTCTGTGCATCAGATTCTGCAGTCCAACCTCCCATTTCGTCATAGATCACACCTAATTCGCCTGCTTTAATTCCGTCCTCGTCAGAGAAGTCCTCTTTCGCATAAAGCGCGTCCATCTCTTCTTTTATCTCGAATAATTTCTTGTTACCTCTCAAAACCGCTTCAAGTACAGTAAATTGATCGTAAGCAAAGTGATCCTGCTCAAGAACTGACATTCTTTTTCCAGGTTCCAAAGATACGTGTCCTGTTGTTGGGTCTTGTTTTCCTGTTAATATTTTAAGGAATGTAGACTTTCCTGCACCATTTGCTCCGATAATCCCGTAGCAGTTTCCTTTCGTAAACATAATGTTTACCTCGTCAAAAAGAACTCTTTTCCCGAATTGTAAAGATAAGTTAGATACTGTTAACATATAGTTTTGTAAATTTGGCGCAAAAATACGAAAAGAATTTGGGTATTTCGTAATAATGTAATAGTCAAGTTTTTAAATATAGAGTATTTTTTATATATTTCATTAATTAAATTTAATAAATACTAACCCCAGAGTGGATGGCTTAATGATTGATTAAGTATAGTTATATTAAATTTTAAACACTTCTTTATAAGAATTTTAAAAATGAAGATTGAAAAAACAGTAAATATAGTAAATAGAAGAGCTAGATTCGAGTATGAGATTCTTGAAGAATATGAAGCGGGAATGGTTTTAACGGGCACAGAAATAAAATCTTTGCGCTCGTCTAAAGCTTCCATTACAGAATCGTTCTGTCAGTTTATAGACAGGGAATTATATATTATTAATATGATGATTGATGAGTATAAATTGGGAACTTTTTATAATCACAAAACAAAAAGGGAACGGAAATTGCTCTTGCACAAAAAAGAATTGCAAAAACTTGAAAAGAAATTAAAGGATGCAGGAAATACAATAATTCCTTTAAAGTTATATATCAACGACAAGGGAAAAGCAAAGGTCTTAATTGCCTTAGGTAAAGGGAAAAAGTTGTTTGATAAAAGGGAAAGCATAAAAGATAGAGAAAATAAACGAAACCTGGATAGAATATTAAAGAAAAGTTAAAAATCATCTAAAAAACTTTGTATATAAAGAAAAATTATATTTATTTTGCATTATCAATTATTTAATCATTTAATTCTATGAAAAATCTAAAATTAGGAATTTCAGCATTGGCGCTTACTGTTGCTTCTACTGTGTTCGCTCAGACGACCAACAATCCTTGGTTGATCGGAGTTGGTGCTCACGCGGAGAACCATTTGGCACAAAGAGGTAACTTCAGTAATACGTTCTCTGCTAATAATTTGACGAAGACAATGTTCAATGTGAACAACTTCTCGATTACTCCACCATTGTCTAAGCTTACTGTAGCTAGAAACATTGGTAAAGGTTTAGTTATCGACTGGCAGACTTCTGTAGGGAATGTTGCGAATAAGAGATTTAACATGGGTAAAGAATTCATGTTAATGACTGGTCTTGGTTTCCAGGCTAAAGCAGCAGGTCTTTTATGGAATGAAGAATCTTGGTTCGATCCATATTTGAGAGTAGGTGCTAACTATTTAAGACATGACTATACATCTCTTACTTTCCCAAGAACAGATGCTAATGGAGTAGTTACATCAACTGATGGTAACGAAAATGGTAAAGCAAATCACTTTACAGTTTCAACTGGTGCAGGTGTTAACTTTTGGGTAACTAAAAACTTCGGTTTAGGTGTTCAAGGAGACTATGTGTCAACTCCTGGAGATAAGGCAAACTATGCTAACTTCTGGCAAGCTTCAGCATCTTTGAACTTTAGATTTGGTAACAGAGATAGAGATAAAGATGGTATCTTAGATAAAGATGATCTTTGCCCAGATACACCAGGTTTACCAGAATTCCAAGGATGTCCTGATACAGATGGTGATGGTATTCCAGATAAAGACGATCAATGTCCAGAAGTTGCTGGTCCAGTAGAAAACAACGGTTGTCCTTGGCCAGATACAGATGGTGACGGTATTATCGACAAAGATGATGCTTGTCCTACAGTAGCAGGTCCTGCTGAAAACAACGGTTGTCCTTGGCCAGATACAGATGGTGACGGTATCCTTGATAAAGATGATGCTTGTCCTACAGTTCCTGGATTACCAGAATACAACGGTTGTCCTAAACCAGCTGAACCGCCAGTAGTAAAAATCAACGAGACATTGAAAGATATCTTATTTGATTTCAACAAAGCTACAATCAGACCGGAATCAAGTGGTAAATTGGATACAGCTGCTAGAATCATCAAAGAAGCTGATGCAGCTAACTTCCTAGTAGTAGGTATGACAGATGCTAAAGGTTCTGCTGCTTACAACTTGAACTTATCTAGACAAAGAGCTGCTTCTGTAGTTGCTGCTTTAGAGGCTAGAGGTATCAATCCTAATACTCTTAAGTCTATCGGTATCGGTTCTCAAGAGGCTACAGTTCCTGCAACTGCTTCAGATGCAGAAAGACAAGCTGACAGAAAAGTTATCGTAAGAGCAATCTCAGGTGCAGATTGGGAAACTTATAAGAAAAACGATATCGTTATAGCTACTAAGCCAGTTGTGAAAAAAGCTACTAAAAAAGCTCCAGCTAAAAAGGCTCCAGCTAAAAAGAAAAAATAATTAATTTTTCTAAATAATAAATACCTCCAATTTTTTGGGGGTATTTTTTTTTCGTTGACTTTTAATTAATTTTGTGAAAAATTTAAAATAAAAATGGGAAGAGCGTTTGAATATAGAAAAGCTTCTAAAATGGCCAGATGGGATAAGATGGCTAAAACATTTTCTAAAATAGGTAAAGATATTGCCTTGGCTGTTAAAGCTGGTGGAGCAGATCCTGAATCTAATCCCGCATTAAGAAGATGTATCCAGAATGCGAAAGGAGCTAATATGCCAAAAGATAATGTCGAAAGAGCAATTAAGAAGGCAAGTGGTGCGGATGCAGAAAACTATGAAGAAATTACGTATGAAGGATACGGACAAGGTGGTGTTGCTTTTTTCGTAGAATGTACTACAAACAATACAACAAGAACCGTAGCTAATGTAAGAGCTATTTTTAACAAGTTTGACGGGAACTTGGGTAAAAATGGTGAACTGGCATTTATTTTCGATAGAAAAGGAATTTTTACCATCGATCTGTCTCAGATCAAAATGGATTGGGACGATTTTGAAATGGAAATGATTGATGGTGGTGCAGAAGACGTTGAGAAAGATGAGGAAGAAGTAATGATTACTACTGCGTTTGAAGATTTTGGTTCATTGTCTCACAAATTGGATGAATTGGGAATAGAAGCAAAAAGCGCAGAATTACAAAGAATTCCAAACAATACAAAAGAAGTAAACGAAGAGCAGTTTAAAGCCAATATGAAAATGCTTGAGCGTTTCGAAGATGATGATGATGTACAAAACGTATATCACAACATGGAAATTACAGAAGAGTTAATGAACTCACTATAGAAAAATAACATAGCATTCATATACAGTTAATTTTCAATTAGTTTCTTTGCATAAAATCATCTATGAAGAGAAACATTGAGTTGGTTGTCATTTCGGATGTTCATTTGGGGACTTATGGATGTAAGGCTAAAGAATTACTAAAATATTTGAATTCCATTCAGCCTAAAACTTTAGTTTTGAATGGAGATATCATTGATATTTGGCAGTTCAAAAAGTCTTACTTTCCTAAACCTCATTTAAAGGTCATTAAGAAAATCCTTTCTTTGGCCACAAAAAATACTGAAGTATTCTATATTACCGGAAATCACGACGAAATGTTCCGGAAGTTTACAGATTTTGAACTAGGAAAACTAAAAGTCTGTAATAAAATCTGCTTAAATATTAACAACAAGAAAACCTGGATTTTTCATGGAGATGTCTTTGATGCTTCGGTGCAGCATTCCAAATGGATTGCAAAACTGGGCGGAAAAGGCTATGATTTGCTGATTGTAATCAATAATATCGTAAATTGGTTTTTAGAGAAAATGGGTAAGGAAAAATATTCGTTTTCAAAAAAAATTAAAAATAATGTAAAAAAGGCGGTCAAATATATTGGCGATTTTGAATTAACGGCTTCTGAACTGGCTATCGACAATCATTATGATTATGTGGTTTGTGGTCACATCCATCAACCTCAGATTCGTGAAGTAGTGACTAAAAAAGGATCCTGTACTTATCTTAATTCCGGAGACTGGATAGAAAATCTTTCTGCTTTGGAGTATAACGATAATGAATGGAAGATCTTTTACTACGAAGAACACAAGCATTTGCTTGCAGATGACGAAACAGAAGAAATTCAGGATATTCCTAATGAAGAGCTTTTGAAACTGGTAACCAATTTTTCTAAATGAAAATATTATACGCATTTCAGGGAACAGGAAACGGACATGTCGCAAGAGCACAGGAGATTGTTCCTATCTTAAAAAAATACGCGCAGGTCGATACTTTGATCAGTGGACATCAGTCGCAGTTAAAGGCTGATTTTGACGTTAATTTTCAACATAAGGGTATTTCCCTTCTTTACAATAAAACTGGCGGTTTATCATATAAGAAAACATTTTTTGATAATGATTTTCTTAAGGCAATAAAAACAATCAGAGAAATTGAACTTTCACAATATGATTTGATCATCAATGATTATGAACCTTTAACAGGATGGGCTTGTAAACTGAGAAAGCTTCCTATGATTGAACTCAGTCATCAGGCTTCAATGCTTTTTAAAGAAACCCCTAAACCTGAAAAAAAAGATTTTCTTGGAGAAATGGTGCTGAAATATTATGTTCCAAGCGAAAGAAGAATAGGTTTTCATTTCGAAAACTATCATCCTCAAATTAAAAAACCGGTTATCAGAAGAAAAATAAGAAATCTCACTCCGGATAAGAAAGGATTTTATTTAGTTTATCTGCCCAGTTTTTCAGACGAAAATATCATTAAGGTTTTAAAACAGATCCCCGTAGAGTGGAAGGTTTTTTCTAAATATACTCAATTGCACTTCAAAGAAAATAATGTTGAGGTTTTTCCGATTGATGAAATTCAGTATTTACAATCTTTTGAAAACTGTGACGGAATTCTTTGCAATGCGGGTTTTGAAAGTCCGGCTGAAGCACTTTTTATGGATAAGAAATTATTCGTTATCCCGATTCATAATCAATATGAACAGGAGTGTAATGCTTGTGCACTGGATAAAATGGGAATTCCCAATTCAAAAGTTTTACAGCTTGAAGAAATAGAAAAATGGGTGGATGACGATCAACACCTGAAAGTAGATTATCCGGACAATATTGAAGAGATTTTGGTGAATGAAGTTTTAGTTCTTTAAAAAAATATCTTCCACATCATTCATTCTCATCATTACAGATCTTGCATAAGAGCAGTGAGGATATACTTTCCAATTGTTTTCTCTTGCAAATTTAATGGCTTCTTCTACCAGGAACTTTCCCATTCCGCGACCTTCAAACTCAGGATGAACCAGAACAAAAGAAATGATAAAGCGGTTTTCTTCCGGGAAAATAGTGTAGGTCAACCTTCCGATCTCTTTGATTTCGTTATTTAAAGTAATGACTCCTCCGTTTCCGGATTTATTGTTTTCGAATCTCATAATCTAAGTTTTAATGATAAGTAAAGGTACAAAAACCACATCGATGATGTTTTGATGTAGATCAAGAAAGAACATAAATAGTTAATAGTAAATGGTCAATTCGTTTCGCTTGTCAATTTTAAAAATTCACAATTACTAACTATCTTTTCCGGTATAATAATTATAATCTTTAATGATAATTCCGATAAATTGTCTTTCGGTCATTTTCGGATCCGTTTCAAGTTTGAGAATACTTTTGATTTTTTCAGAAAGCTTATTAATAATATGTCTGTCATCTATTCTTAATGCTTTTTGATAATTGTCTTTAATGATTCTTATATCATTGTCACTTAAAGCAATGACCTGCGGAAAAGACGGGATATAATCTTCCTGGATATTTTCCAGAATGGTGTGGGAAATATTGATGCTGTTTTTAAGGGAAATAACGGCCGTTCCTGATGCAATATCTCCCAAACGCTGATTGTTTTTGGAAATAACCATGGAAATGATGCCAATTATTCCGACAAATAAAGTATCTACAATTCTGAATACCCAACGGATAAGATAATCTCCAAAACTTGCCTGATATCCATCAATTTTTACCACTCTTATTTTTAAAGCTCTTTTGCCGGGAGTCTGTCCTTCCATAAGGCTTTCCAATACCAACGGATAAATATAAACCGGAAAAGTAATGGCGATATAGATGGCCATTTGAGACCACTGATCGAGCCCATTTAGCAAGTAGCCTAAATCCAGGACGTTGAAAAATAAATAAAAGATAACGATCACATAAGCAATTTTTATCAGAAGGTCGATGATAAAAGCAAGCATCCTTTCGCCCACGCTCGCAACATTAAAATTAATATTGACATTTTGTGAGGTGTTAATCGCAATTTGAGACATATTTTTTATTATTTTAGCCTTACAATTATGAGAGAAGTTTATTTCATTAAACAAAATAAAGAAAAATGGTTGGGAATTGAGCAGGTTATTCAGGGGAAAATAAAAAAAAATCCTGACGACCTATCTTCGCTGTATATTAATCTCATCAATGATCTTTCTTTTGCACAGACTTATTACCCTAAAAGTAATACTACGGTTTATTTAAATCACCTCTCTTCTCAGATTTACCAGAAAATTTACAAAACAAAAAGAGTAGAAGAAAACCGTATCAAGTATTTCTTTACAACTGAAGTTCCTCTTTTGGTATTTCAATACAGAAGATATCTTTTGTATGCTTTTCTGTTTTTTATTCTTTTTACTGCAATGGGAGTGGTTTCGGCTATTTATGATAAAGACTTTGCCAATATCATTTTGGGAGAAGATTACGTCAATATGACCATTGAAAATATAAAGAAAGGAAATGCGGTGGGAGTTTACCAGAGTGGTTCAACCTGGGGAAGTACTATCGGTATTATTTTCAATAATATCGGAGTGGGAGCAAAACTTTATTTGTATGGGATTTTTGGTGGAGTAGGAACTTTATTTGCCTTATTGTCGAACAGTATTATGTTAGGGTCTTTTCAGTATTTCTTTTCAGAATACGGAGCTTTGCAGGACAGCGCAAGAGGAATCTGGCTTCATGGGGTCTTTGAAATTTTCTCAATGGTGGTTGAAGCCATGTGTGGTCTGATTTTAGGGGCTTCTATTTTATTTCCTAAAACACTTTCCAGATTTAATTCCTGTAAAATAGGATTTAGAGACTCGTTTAAAATATTTTTGAGCACAGTTCCTTTTACGATATGTGCCGGAATTATTGAAGGGTATGTAACGAGACATGCTTTGAATATGCCTTTGATTTTGAATATCATTATTATTTTCGGATCATTGGCAATCATAGGAGGGTACTATTTCGTTTACCCATATATTGTAAATAAAAAAATTAATAAACACATACATGATGCAGTTTTATAAAAAAAGAGACTTTGGAACATTTATTAGTGACAGTTTTTCTTTCTTTAAGCTTTATGGTAAAAATTATTTCAAAAATTACATTTTACTGAACGGTCTGCTTCTTATTTTGATGGTGGTCGTTTTTATTTTTGGCTTTAAAGAACTTTTCGGACAGATTTTAGGATCAAATATCAGTGGGCAGAGTTATTACTTCGAAAATTATTTTCAGGATAATTTCGGGATGTTTTTTGCGACCGGTATTATTACGTTTATATTGTTTATGATTCTGATGATTATCAACTATCTGTATCCTGTCTTTTATCTGAAAAGATTGGCAGCCGGTGAAAGTAAAATCAGAACCGATGATATTTTGGGTGATTTTAAAAGAAATTTCAAAAAAATAATCATCTTATGTTTGGGAATGACCTTTATAGCGGGCCCCTTGTCATTGATCGTTATGGGAATTTCTTATGTATTGGTTTTTCTTATTATAGGTATTTTTATCATGCTTTTTGTGGGGCCTACGTTATTTAATGTGATTACATTTTTGATGTACGATTATTTCAGCTCAACAAGAGGTTTTTTTGAAAGTCTAAGCTATTCGATAAGAGCGCAGTTTTCGTATCCTAACGCGAGAGAAGGCTCTCCTTACTGGAAATATTGGGGAAGCACAATTATTATCTCGCTTATTTTGTACATCATTTCAATGATCTTTACCGCGATTCCAATGGTTATATTTTTTGCAACGTTATCTACTACAACTCCAGATGGTAGTTTTGAGCAAAATCCTTTAAGTGGCGGATTCGGAGTGGTGTTTTTTATACTTTACGGAATTTCGTTACTGGTTTCGTTTTTTACTTCAAATATGCTTTATGTGAATGCAGGATTGATGTACTATGACAGCAGAACCGATCTTCATCAGAAAGTAGAATTGGCAGAAATTGATACGATCGGAATTAATGAATAAACGCATTCTTTTTTTTCTTTTTATTATTACGACAGGCTTTTCTTTTGCACAGGAAAGCAAACCGCCGACTGCAGTTGAGACCGTGGTGGATTCTTTAAGTGAGGAACATTATAAAGGAATGAACCGAGCAGATTCTGTGCTGTTGAAAAAGCCGGTCACGGAAAATATAGTGTATCCGAAAAAAATTAAAGAAAATATCCAGTCGAGATATAAGGGAAATGAATTTGACTACTCCGTATCAAAACCCAGAGAATCTTTTTTGGAAAAGCTTCAGAAGAAAATCATCAGATTGATAGAAAGTATTTTTGGGAAAACGAGCTTAAGCAGTTCAGCAAAATTCACAGATGTATTAATCCGTTTGTTTGCTATTGTTTTGGTAGGCTTTCTATTGTATTTCATTATTAAATATTTACTGGGGAAAGACGGTAGTTTTATTTTCGGCAGAAAGAACAAAAAGCTTGATATTGCAGAGAAAGAACTTCATGAGAACATTCATGAGATCAATTTTCCGGAGAGTATTGCGCAGTTTGAAAACAGTGGAGAATACCGTTCTGCTGTTCGATATCAGTTTCTATATATTCTGAAAAAACTGAGCGACAGAAAAATCATCGTGTGGAATCCCGAAAAAACCAATAAAGATTATGTGGCAGAATTAAAAGAAGAGCGTTTGAAAAATGATTTTTCAAAACTGTCTTATATCTTCGATTATGTGTGGTATGGCGAATTCGGAATTGATAAAGAAGATTATGCCAGATTCAAGCAACAATATCAATCTTTCAAACTGTAGTTAATTGTAGAAAAAATGAACAAGACTTTCAAAATATATGCTTTCATATTCATCATTATTATGGTGATATTGGCATTGCTTGAAGTAAACAAAAAAGAGGTTACAGATTGGCGTAAGAATTTTGATGTGGAGGAAAAATCTCCTTTCGGATTATTCGTTTTTAATCATGAAAGCAAAGACCTCTTTAAAGGAAAACTGAAGAAGGTTAATGTTTCGGCTTATGAATTTTACAATCAGAATAAAAATAAACCCGCTCATAATATTCTCATCGTTGAAAGCGAAATCGACATGGAATCCTGGAAAAAAATAATGGATCAGGTTTCCAAAGGTTCTGATGCGATGATTATTGTCAGTCAGCTTCCGAAAAATATTTCAGACAGTATTGGGTATTATGATTCGCAGATTTCTTTTGAAGAAGAGAATTATTTAAAACTCACCGATAAAAAATACCAGGGAGATTTTATTCATTTAGACAAATTTCCTTCAGGAAGAGGCTTTTCTTATATAAAGCCCGGAGTTGAGGTTCTGGGTAAGACGGTAGAAAAAAATAACTCAGATCAGGCAAATTTTATTAAAGCAAAATTCGGGAAAGGCACTTTTTATGTACATTGTGAACCTTTGTTCCTTACCAATTATTATCTGCTGAAAAAGGGAAATGTAAAATATTTTCAGGATGTATTTTCTTATCTTCAGGACAGAGATACCCTTTGGTTTGTAGAAAGCAATACCAAAGAATCTAGGTTTTTCATGAGATTTATTTTATCAAAACCTGCTCTTAAATATGCTTGGTGGGTGTTTTTGGGAGGATTGGTATTCTTTATTTTCTTTAATGCCAAAAGAAAACAAAGAATAGTTCCCATTATAGAACCTTTGAAAAATACTTCTGCAGAATTTGTAAAAAGTATAGGTAATTTATACCTTCAGGAAGGTGATTTCCATGATATGATGGCTAAAAAAGCCCAATATTTTTTAAATAAGGTAAGGCTTGATCTTTTAATCGACACTCAGAATCTGGATGAGGATTTTGCTAAAAAACTTCATTTAAAAACAGGGAAACCTATAGAAATGATTGAAGAAGCAATTAAGCTGATCAAAAAAGGACAGGATCCTTATTATAGCGTGATGAAAGAAGATCTTGTAAGGATGAATAAACTGTTGGATGAAATAATTAAAATATAACAACATGATAATCTGATAATGTAACCAATGTAGTTGTCATTCTGAGCAAAGCGAAGAATCTTATTGCTAAACGGCTATATTACCAGATTCAAAAACATAATAGTATGGATAATTTTGAAAACCCAAATTTAGACAATCAAACTGCTGTAGATCTTGAAAAGAGAGAAGGGGATTTTCAGTCTCGCATAGACATGATGGAACTTCGTGCAAGTTTGGAGAAAGTAAAAACTGAAATCGCTAAGGTGATTGTTGGTCAGGAAGACATGATAGAGCATCTTTTGGCAGCTCTCTTATCAAATGGTCATGTTCTTATAGAAGGGGTTCCGGGAGTAGCAAAAACCATTACGGCAAAATTACTGGCTAAAACGATTGATGTGGATTTCAGCAGAATCCAGTTTACTCCGGATCTAATGCCTTCGGATATTTTGGGAACCTCTGTTTTCAGTGTGAAAAATTCTGAATTTGAGTTTAAAAAAGGCCCAATTTTTTCCAATTTTGTTCTGATTGATGAGATCAACAGATCACCGGCGAAAACACAGTCGGCTCTTTTTGAAGTAATGGAAGAAAGGCAGATCACCATGGATGGAATCCGTTATACGATGGATGAGCCCTTTTTAGTTGTGGCTACTCAAAACCCTATTGAACATGAAGGTACGTACAGACTTCCTGAAGCTCAGCTGGACCGTTTCCTTTTTAAGATCAATGTAAAATATCCGAATCTTGAACAGGAAATTGCGATCATTAAAAATCAGCATGAAAGTAAAAAAGAAGATAAGACGGATGTTGTAGAACGTGTCATTACGGCTCAACAGCTTAAAAATTATCAGCATTTGGTAAAAGAGATCATTGTAGAATCTCAGCTGATAGAATATATTGCTAAAATCATCATCAATACCAGAGAAAATCAGTTTTTATACTTAGGAGCTTCTCCAAGAGCAAGTTTGGCATTATTAACGGCTTCAAAAGCTTTTGCCGCATTGAGAGGAAGAGATTTCGTAACTCCGGAAGATATCAAAGAGGCAAGCTATGCGGTATTGAGACACAGAGTGATCGTTTCCCCTGAAAGAGAAATGGAAGGCTTAACTGCTGATGAAATCATCCGACAAATTTTAGAGGGAATAGAAATTCCTAGATAGAAAATTGAGAATCAAGATTTATAAATTTTTGAAAAATTAAATTAATAGGTTCCATGACTTTTAATTTCTAAAATCTAAGACCTGCAACCTGAAAACAATGAAAAATCTATACATCAATACACGCTTTTTCTTTGCGCTCATCGGAGTGGGGATTATCTATGTTTTTGCATTTTTCTTCCCTTTTCTGATAATGGTTGCGCATGCTTTGCTGTTGATCATTTTTCTGGCGGTGATGGTAGACTATTTGTTTGTTTTTAACAGAAAGGAAGGAGTTCAGTCGCAGAGAATATTGCCGGAGAAATTATCCAATGGTGATGAAAATCCTGTGAAAGTTGATATTAAAAACAATTACGGATTTAAAATTCATGTAAAAGTCATCGATGAGATCCCTTTTCAGTTTCAGAAAAGAGATTTCATGATTGAAAAGAGTATTGAAGCAGGCAGAAATTCATTTTTTGAATACATTTTAGAACCTAAAGAAAGAGGGGAATACAGCTTTGGAGCTTTAAATATTTTTGTTTCTTCCCCGTTAGGATTGGTTGCCAAAAGATTTACCTTTCAAAAAGATGCCATGTTACCTTCCTATCCTTCATTTATTCATTTGAGAAAATATGAATTGATGGCGCTTCAAAACGAGTTTTTATTGGGGGGAATAAAAAAAATAAGGAAACTGGGACACACGATGGAATTTGAGCAGATCAAAGAATATGTTCCCGGAGATGATGTAAGAACCATTAACTGGAAAGCCACTTCCAAAGCCAATCGATTGATGGTAAATCAGTTTCAGGACGAAAAGGCACAGCGTATTTTTATGCTGATCGATAAAGGAAGAACGATGAAAATGCCATTTAACGGATTAAGCCTTTTGGATTATTCTATCAATGCAACGATGGCTTTATCTCATATTATCCTGAAAAAAGGAGACCGTGCAGGAATGATGACTTTTTCTAAAAAGACTGAAAACAGGGTTGCCGCAGATAATAAATCCGGACAGCTCAAGAAAATTTCTGAAGCTCTATATAACGTTAAAACAGATTTTTTTGAAAGCGATTTCAACAGGCTGTATCAAGATGTAAAGTTTTCTCTTAACCAAAGAAGTTTAGTGTTACTGTTTACCAATTTTGAAACATTGGATGGACTCAACAGGCAGCTGAAATATCTTCGTGGGATTGCTAAAAACCATTTGCTAGTTGTTGTTTTCTTTAAAAATTCAGAAATACAGACATTGATGCATAAAAACCCTGAAAATATGCAGGAGATCTATGATGAAATTGTTGCTGAGAAATTTGAGTTCGAGAAAAAATTAATTATTCAGGAGCTCAGAAAATATGGGATTTACTCAGTATATACGCTTCCCGAAAACTTAAATATCGATGTGATCAATAAGTATCTTGAGATAAAAGCGAGAGGGATTTTGTAAATTTAAAGTGTTGTTTTTAAATTAATTTCAAATTAAAATAAATGAAACAATATTGTCTTTTCGTATTTATTTTTTTAATGCATAGCTGTGATTCTAAATCTCAAAGTAACATCTCTAAAATAGAGAATGAAACTTTTATAAAGAATCATAGAACAAATCTTAATGGAAAACAAATCGTAGAAGAATTGGATAAACTGAATTTCTTTAACTTAACACAGGAATCTGAGGTGGATGAAGAGAAAAGGGTATTAGAAGAGTCTTACAATGAACATAATTTCTTTGAAGGGGATTTACGTGGGGAAACATTGAACTTTGTGGATAATCGTTTTTATTTTGTTGATGGTGAAGAACTTTTTGAAATCGGAGGATTAGTTAATTATTTAAAAATAGTAAAGCCCGTTTTTGAAAAATTAGGTTTAGAACTAAATTATTCTAATGGAAAAAGCATTCAAACAGACAAATATTGGAAACATACAATTAAACTTAACGGAAGGGAATATATTGCATTTGAAAGTAATTTTGGGAAATTAGATTGGGGAATTGCTTACGTGAATTTTATAAAGATGTTAAATTCTGAATTATCGGCTCAAAAAAGCGAAGAAAGATTTTATCCAATATCATGTAAAAATGACGGAAGAATTGTTTTATTAACACCAAAACAATTTGAATTTGTAAAAAAACATTATCCAAATGATGAAGAGCACCCACAAGAAATAGAAATTTGGAAAAAAGAAAATAATATTAAATAAGCAATGAAAATAACACTTAACAGAATCAACGACGATTTTTTATTTGAATGTACCAACTCACAGGGGAATTCAATTTTACTGGATAATACTTCTCAGCCCGGAGCAAAAGGAGTTTCTCCTATGGAAAGTGTTTTGATGGCCGTTGCTGGATGTAGCGGAATTGACGTAGTTTCTATCCTGAAAAAACAAAGACAGGAAATTACTGGTTTTAAAGCTGAGGTTGAAGGAGAGCGTGTTCCTGTTGAAGACGCAAAACCATTCAAAGCGATTAAAGTGAAATTTTTATTAGAGGGAAATATTGATCCTAAAAAAGCATTGAAGGCAGCGCAATTATCTTTCGAAAAATACTGCTCTGTTTCTAAAACCTTAGAACCTAATGTAGAAATAGGATATGAAGTTTTTGTAAACGGCGAGCAGGTTACTAATTAGAAGATTATTAATATTTTAGGGTATTAGAATTTGAACATTATGTTCGGTTCTAATACCCTTATTTATTTACATTAATCTCGGTTTCAATAATTTCGCAACTGTTGCAGTCCACCCTGTCTGATGTGATGCACCTACACCACGGCCATTATCACCATGGAAATATTCAAAAAAGGTGATATAATCTCTGAAGTTTTCGTCAAAATTAAACTTCGCATTTCCTCCATTGAAAGGACGCTGTCCGCTACTATCCTTTAAGAAAATAGAACATAATCTGTGGCTTATATTCTGGGCAACTTCATCAAGATTCCTTTTGTCTCCGCTTCCGGTCGGAAGTTCTACTTTGAGGCTGTTTCCGTAATAATAATGAAAACGCTGTAAACTTTCCACAATCAGGAAATTGATAGGAAACCATATCGGACCTCTCCAGTTGCTGTTTCCGCCAAACATTCTGCTGTCACTTTCTGCAGGCGTATAATAGACTACATTTTCAACACCATGTACCGAGAAAACAAATGGATTTTCTTCATATACTTTCGACATGGCACGAATTCCATACGTACTTAAAAATTCCTTTTCGTCAAGCATTCTTGTTAAAACCTTTGACAATCTGTTTTTACGGAGAATACTCATGAGGTGTTTTCTTCCCTGTCCTTCCTCGTCCCAGTGGGAAACAAGCTTGGTCAGTTCAGGCTTATTTTTTAGGATCCAATCCATTCTCGCGGTGAAGTTGGGCATATTTTCCAGTAATTTATGATCAACAATTTCTACCGCAAACAATGGAATCAATCCCACAATACTTCTTAATCTTAAAGAAACACTGTCACCATTTCCAAGCTGAAGAACGTCATAGAAGAAACCGTCTTCTTCATTCCAGAGACCTTTTGTTCCTTCACCCAGATTTTCCATCGCTTCAGCAATATAAAGATAGTGCTCAAAGAATTTGATGGCCATATCTTCGTACACCTGGTAATACTGAGCGAGTTCCATAGCAATTCGCATCATGTTTAAAGCGTACATTGCCATCCAGCTTGTTCCATCGGCTTGCTCCAGATGTTGTCCGTCTTTTAAAACCATATTACGGTCAAAAGCACCAATATTATCCAAGCCCAGAAAACCTCCTCCGAAAATATTTTTACCGTTTTTATCTTTTCTATTCACCCACCATGTGAAATTCAGAAGAAGTTTCTGGAAAACTTTTTCCAAGAATAAAAGGTCGGGTTTTCCATTTTGCTTTTCATCAATTTTAAAAACACGGAAACAAGACCATGCATGAACAGGTGGGTTTACGTCACTTAAATTCCATTCATAAGCAGGAAGCTGTCCGTTCGGATGCATATACCATTCCTTCGTCAGCAAAAGAAGCTGCCCTTTTGCAAATTCGGCATCAATAATGGAAAAAGGAACACAGTGAAATGCCAGATCCCAAGTTGCATACCATGGATATTCCCACTTATCGGGCATAGAAATAATGTCCTTATTATGCATGTGATTCCATTCCGTGTTTCTTACATAATTGCTGAAATCTCTCGGAGCATCAAAATTAGGATCGCCTTTCAGCCATTTCCCGACATTGTAATGATAAAACTGTTTGTTCCAGAGCAGACCTGCAAAAGCCTGTCTCTGTACATTTTTTTCATCATCATCTACAACATCGCTCTGAATTTCATCATAAAATTCATTGGCTTCATCTACTCTCTGGGCAAATATTTCATCAAATCGGTCAAAAGGTTCGTCCAGGTTATTTGGTGAGAGTCTGAAATCAAAAGTTTTAGAGGCTCCAGCTTCAATCGTTTCATCGAGTAGGAATGAAGCTTTCGTTCCTGTTTTTTCAGGATTTACAGTATTGCTGCCATAGACGATATGATCGTTAATTCCATCTTTGAAATAAGTATTTCCGGGATAAGGTGCTCCATATAATTTCGGATTGTTGGTTTCGTTTTCACAAAACACGCTTTGCACATTATTGTTTCTTGAATAAAACTTTTTAATGGAAATACTGTCATGATTGATACTGATACTTCCGTCATTCGCTGCATTTAATTGAGCTTTATAGGTGTTGTATCCCCATTTCCAGTTATTTCTGAACCAGACTGTTGGCGCAATGACGATCGGAGCGCTGATCTCACTTCTGTTACAAACCGTGATTCTTACTAAAATATCATTATGATCCGCTTTGGCATATTCAATGAAGATATCGAAGTATTCATCCTTATCGAAAATTCCGGTATCAATAATTTCGTATTCAGTTTCCTTTTTGCTTCTCTTAGCATTCTCTGAACGGATTTTATCATACGGAAAGGCATTGATAGGATATTTATACACCATCTTCATATAGCTGTGAGTAGGTGTATTATCCAGATAATAAAAAATTTCTTTGATATCTTCCCCGTGATTTCCTTCAGGATTGCTCAATCCGAAAAGACGTTCTTTTACGATTCGGTCTTTTTTGTTCCAGAAAGAAAAGGCAAAACAGAAAAGCTGCTTTACATCAGAGATTCCGGCAATTCCTTCCTCTCCCCAACGGTACGCATAACTTTCTGCAGCGTCATGATTGGCGAAATTCCATGCATCACCGTTGGAGCTGTAGTCTTCACGTACATTTCCCCATTGTCGGTTGCTTACATAGGGACCCCAGTTTTTCCAGTTGGTATCTTTTAATCTTTGTTTTTCAGCAATCATACTCAGCATTTTTCAATACGAAGGTAGTTTTTTTGAGAAAAAATTCCAACATCCGGAATCTGAATAAAATTTAATATTCACAGGTAAGCCTTTATTTAATGAGGTTTCTAAGCTTTAAAATAATTTATTTTAATATATAAAAGAAATGTTATACCTTTGCACCATTCGTTCATTCAAATATTGAAAATGTTATCAAGAAAGGTTGAGGGATTAGACCCTGTGAAACCTTAGCAACCCTTTGTGAAAGCAAAGAAGGTGCTACGTTCTACCAAATTTATTTTTGGACAGATAACTTACTGAAGTTCTTTTCAGCCATTTCCTGTGGCATTTTCAATTGTATTAAATTTAATAGAATTGAAAACAGAACTAAACTATATTGATCTTTCGTACCGTACAAATTCCAATAAGGAATGCAATATCCCGTTGAGCTACCAGCTTTTCGGAAAAGACTTGTTTTCAGCACCGATCATTTTAGTTAATCACGCTTTAACCGGAAATTCCAATGTTTCAGGCGAAAAAGGATGGTGGAAACAATTGATTGGAGAAGGTCAGGTCATTGATACGAATATCTATACAGTTCTGTGTTTCAATATTCCCGGAAACGGTTACGATGATTTTTTTATTGATGAATACGAAGATTTCACGCCTTCAGATATTGCCAATATCTTTTTAAAAGGTCTTGAAGTATTACATATTAAAAGTGTATACGCCATTATTGGAGGTTCTTTGGGAGGAGGAATCGGTTGGGAAATGCTGGTGAAAAATCCACACTTGGCCGAAATTTTTATTCCTATTGCCTGCGATTTTAAAACCCATGACTGGCTTCACGCACAATGTCTTGTTCAGAAATTCTTATTAAATCAGAATGATGAGCCTTTACAGAAAGCTAGAATTCATGCCATGCTTTGTTACAGAACACCAGAATCTTTAAATGACAGATTTCAAAACAAATATAATCAGGAAAAACAGCGATTAGAGTCAGAAGACTGGCTCATTTATCATGGGAATTCATTAAACGGAAGATTTAGTTTAAAATCATATAAGCTGATGAACCATTTACTGATGAATATTAATGCTGATGAACAGAAACTGGAAAAAATAGAAGCACGAATACACCTGATCTCAGTAGATACAGATTTGTTTTTTCCGGCATCAGAGATTCGAATGTGCTTTGAAAAGCTGAAAACAAAAAAGGAAAATGTTTTCTATCACGAGATACAATCAATTCATGGGCACGATGCCTTTTTAATGGAGTATAAACAACTAAATAATATAATAAAACCTATTCTGAAAATATGACAACATCAGATATTATAAACATCTATCGAAACAAAGCATTGGTAAATTTTGAGGGAAAAGACTTCCTTGGACAGATTGGGGTAGATTCCAGAATTTTCCGAGTACTAAATGATGCAGGGATAAGTGTAGGAGTGATTTCTCAACAGGCGATTGAGAACGGAATTTCTGTTTTGGTAGATGAAAATGATGCGGAAGATGCAGTACGTGTTCTTACTGAAGAATTTAAAAATGAAAAAGCAAAAGGAGCGGTAAGTAATATCTACAATATCAACAATGTAGCGGTGATCGGATTTGTATCTGAAAATTACAATAAAATCCTTTCCGAACTTCAAAGAAACAAGATCTTCCCCTTGCTGTTGAATCAAATCGCATCGGCAGGAAGAGTAAATATAGTGGTGACGGATAACCAAACGGAGATTACAAAAAATATCATAGAAACGGAGATCTATGGAAAACCGAAAGTGGTACATTTAGCTTTAATCGGGCACGGAAATGTAGGAGGGACTTTGGTAGAGCAGATCTTAGATTCTTCACATGATATTTTAACTAGAAAAAGATTACAGCTTAAAATCGTTGCCATTGCCAATTCCAAAAAAATGGCTTTAAACAAAGGTGGTTTTGGAAGCGACTGGAGACAGAAAGTAAATTATTCCCAAACGGAATCTAGCGTAGAAGGACTCATCAATTATGCGAAAGAACACCATCTGGAAAATCTGGTGATGGTAGATAATACGGCCAGTAAAGACTTTGTAAAACATTACGATGTGTTTGTAGATAATGGTTTTGATATTGTTTCCTCCAATAAAATCTACAATACACTTCCTATCGCAAACTATAGAAGTTTAAGAAAAGCATTGGAGAAAAATAAAAAACAGTACCTGTACGAAACCAATGTTGGAGCTGGCTTGCCATTAATTGATACGATAAAATTATTACACCTTTCAGGAGAAAATATTACAAGAATTAAAGGCGTTTTCTCAGGAACACTGAGCTATGTTTTCAATAATTTTTCTTTAAGAAACGATAAATTTTCAACCATTATCAATGAAGCACTGGAGAAAGGGTACACTGAACCGGATCCGAGAGAAGATCTGTCTGGAAATGATGTAGCGAGAAAACTATTGATTTTGGCAAGAGAATTAGATCTGATCAACGAATTTGAAGATATCAATATTCAAAATTTGGTTCCTGAAAGCCTGCTTTCAGTTTCAAAATCGGAATTCCTTTCAAGATTGGAAGAACTGGATGAAGAATACCAGAAAATTAAAGATAATCAGGAATCGGGCCATGTGTTGAGATACGTTGGAGATTTACACGGAGACTTGCAAAAAGAAAAAGGAGAGCTTGACGTAAAATTGGTTTCTGTGCCTGCAACTTCTGCTTTAGGACAGCTGAAAGGTTCAGATTCAATCTTCGAAATTTATACCGAAAGCTATGGTGAAAACCCAATTGTCATCATGGGAGCCGGAGCCGGAGCAAAAGTAACGGCAAGAGGAGTTTTCGGAGACATTTTAAGACTAAGTGAAAAAAAATAAATTAATATAACAATTTAATAATGTTGCAGTTGATCAATATTTTTTATCATTGTCATGCTGAGCTTGTCGAAGCATCTCATTATTATATTGCTACACTCATCATTACTACAATTTAAAACTTTATGGAAAATTTTGAAACCTTCGCAATAAGAACCCAAACTGAAAGAACTCAGTTTGACGAACATTCAACACCTTTATATCTTACGTCCAGCTTTATTTTTAAGGATGCGGAAGATATGAGAGCGAGCTTTGCAGAAGAAAAACCAAAAAACCTTTACAGCCGGTTTTCAAATCCGAATGTAACGGAATTCACAGATAAAATTGCCAAAATGGAAGGTGCAGAAGCAGGATATGCTTTCGCAACTGGAATGGCAGCTATTTATTCAACTTTTGCTACTTTGTTAAATGCAGGAGATCATATTGTAAGCTGCCAGTCGGTTTTTGGTTCGACACACACTTTGTTCACCAAATATTTCCCAAAATGGAATATCGAAACAACATACTTCAAAGCAGAAGATGCTGAAAACGTAGAAAAATATATTCAGCCGAATACTAAAATTTTATATCTGGAAACACCAACCAATCCTGCAATAGAGGTATTGGATTTAGAATTTTTCGGACAGATTGCCAAGAAGCACAATTTAATTTTCATTGTAGATAACTGTTTTGCAACTCCTTATTTGCAACAGCCGATCAAATACGGTGCAGATATCGTGGTTCATTCCGCTACAAAATTAATTGACGGACAAGGTCGTGTTTTGGGTGGAGTAGCAGTGGGAAGAGAAGATTTGATTCGAGAAATTTACCTTTTCGCAAGAAATACAGGACCAGCAATGTCACCTTTCAATGCATGGGTGTTGTCAAAAAGTTTAGAAATATTAGCAATCCGTGTTGAAAAACATTGCGAAAATGCTTTAAAAGTGGCTGAATTTTTAGAAAGCCATCCGAATGTGGAACTGGTAAAATATCCTTTCCTTCCTTCTCATCCAAGCTATGAAATTGCTAAAAAGCAAATGAAATTAGGTGGAAACATCGTAGCATTTGAAATCAAAGGAGGAATTGAAGGCGGAAGAAACTTTTTAGACAACATCAAAATGTGTTCACTCTCCGCAAATCTTGGAGATACAAGAACGATTGTTACGCATCCTGCTTCTACAACGCATTCTAAACTGTCAGATGAAGAAAGAAATGAGGTTGGAATTACGGCAGGTTTGGTTCGTTGTTCAGTAGGGTTGGAAAATGTGGATGATATTATTGCGGATTTGAAGCAGGCGCTTGGATAATTCAATAGGAGCGGGCTTTAGCCCGTTTTAAAATAATAAAATACAAAATGGCTTTAGCCGAAACATACAATGAAAAATTCAGAACAACTATACAAAGCATTATCCGAGAGAATTTTAATTCTCGACGGAGCCATGGGAACCATGCTTCAGCGATATAAATTCGAGGAAGAAGATTATCGTGGTGAACGTTTCAAAGATTGGGAACATCCGGTAAAAGGAAACAATGATTTGTTGTCATTAACGCAGCCTCAGGCGATTGAAGAGGTTCACAGAAAATACTTGGAAGCAGGAGCAGATATTCTTGAAACCAATACCTTTTCAGGAACAACGATTGCGATGGCAGATTACCACATGGAAGATTTAGTGTATGAATTGAACTATGAATCTGCAAAAATTGCGAGAAAAGTTTGTGATGAATTCACATTGCAAAATCCTGATAAACCAAGATTTGTAGCAGGTTCTATTGGTCCGACTAACAGAACAGCAAGCTTAAGTCCGGATGTAAACGATCCGGGTTACAGAGCCATTACATTTGAAGAACTGAGAGTGGCTTACAAACAGCAATGTGAAGCTTTATTAGATGGCGGATCAGATATTCTTTTAGTAGAAACCATTTTTGATACCTTAAATGCAAAAGCAGCATTGTTTGCGATTGATGAAATTCAGGACGAAAGAGGAATCAAAATTCCAATCATGGTTTCAGGAACCATTACCGATGCTTCAGGAAGAACATTGAGCGGACAAACCGCAGAAGCATTTTTAATCTCTGTTTCCCATTTGAATTTATTAAGCGTCGGTTTCAACTGCGCTTTGGGAGCAAACCAACTGACACCTTATTTGGAAACGTTGGCTCACAATTCAGAATTCAATGTTTCAGCATATCCGAATGCAGGTCTTCCCAATGCTTTCGGGAAATATGACGAAACGCCGGAAGATATGGCAGGTCAGATTAAAGAATATGTAGAAAAAGGACTTATTAATATTATTGGAGGTTGTTGCGGAACGACACCGGATCATATTAAAGCAATTGCAGATTTGGTCGAAAAATACGAACCGAGGAAGGTTAGTGTAACAATATAATAATTTATCAAGGTAACAATCTTTTTAAAGAATCTATTGGTAAACTGCTACATTAATACACTGTTACACTGTTACATTGATACATTGGTAAATTAAACTATGAAATATTTAAGATTATCGGGGCTCGAGCCTTTGATTATTACGCCGGAAAGTAATTTCATCAATGTTGGTGAAAGAACGAATGTTGCCGGTTCAAAGAAATTTTTAAGGTTAATAAAAGAAGAAAAATTTGCGGAAGCACTGGATATTGCACGCCATCAGGTTGAAGGCGGTGCGCAGATCCTTGATGTCAATTTCGATGATGGATTGATTGATGGAAAAGCTTCTATGATTAAATTTTTAAATTTAATTGCTTCCGAACCGGACATCGCAAGAATCCCGATCATGGTCGATTCTTCAAAATGGGAAATACTGGAAGCTGGATTGCAGGTTGCCCAGGGAAAATGTGTAGTGAATTCTATCAGCTTAAAAGGCGGTGAAGAAGAATTTATCAAACAGGCAAAAGCAATCAAAAGATATGGAGCTGCAGTGATTGTTATGGCATTTGATGAGTTGGGACAAGCCGATACCTATGACCGTAGAATTGAGATTTCAAAACGTTCCTATGATATTTTAGTTAATCAACTGAACTTCCCTGCAGAAGATATTATTTTTGATTTAAATATTTTTCCGGTTGCAACGGGAATGGATGAACACCGAAGAAATGCAATCGACTTCATTGAAGCGACGAGATGGGTTCGCCAAAATTTGCCTTATGCATCTGTAAGTGGAGGAGTATCCAATGTTTCGTTTTCATTTCGTGGAAATGATACGGTGAGAGAAGCGATGCATTCAGTCTTCTTATATCACGCAATTCAGGCGGGAATGAATATGGGAATCGTAAATCCTGCGATGTTGGAGGTTTATGATGAAATTAATAAAGAACTTCTTGAACTTGTTGAAGATGTAATTCTTGATAAAAGAGAAGATGCAACAGAGCGACTTCTTGATTATTCTGAAAAGCATAAATCGGTCAAAAAAGAAAAAGTAGAAGATCTGGAATGGAGAACAAAACCATTACAGGATAGAATTACTCATGCTTTGGTAAAGGGAATCGATCGTTTTATCGAAGAAGATGTTGAAGAAGCAAGACAGCAGGCTGCAAAACCACTTCACGTTATTGAAATTAATTTAATGACCGGAATGGGCGTTGTGGGTGATTTATTCGGAAGCGGGAAAATGTTCTTGCCACAAGTTGTAAAATCGGCAAGGGTAATGAAAAAAGCGGTGGCTTACTTACAGCCATTTATTGAAGCTGAAAAGGACGGTTCAAAGCCAGCCAATGGAAAAATTCTGATGGCAACTGTAAAAGGCGATGTTCATGACATTGGTAAAAATATTGTGAGTGTAGTTTTAGGTTGTAACAACTACGAAATCGTTGATTTGGGAGTGATGGTTCCTGCTGAAAAAATCATTCAGACGGCGATTGAAGAAAAAGTGGATGTTATTGGTCTTAGCGGATTAATTACTCCGAGCTTAGACGAAATGGTTTATATCGCTTCAGAATTAGAAAGGCAGAATTTAGATTTTCCTTTATTAATAGGAGGTGCAACAACTTCAAAGGCGCACACTGCTGTGAAAATCGATTTAAAATATAAAAATGCAGTTGTTCACGTCAATGATGCTTCCAGAGCGGTAAATGTGGTAAGTTCATTATTAGGTGACAGAAATAAAGAATATGTTGAGGATTTAAAAAATGACTATTCGGAATTCAGAGAAAAGTTTCTCAACAGACAGGTGGAAAAAGACTATGTTTCTATTGAAGAAGCCAGACAGAATAAATTTAAAATCGACTGGGAAAATGAAGAAATCTTTACACCCAATCAATTAGGAATTACCGTTGTTGAAAATCAGGATTTAAGAGAATTATTGCCTTTCATCGACTGGTCACCGTTTTTCAGAAGCTGGGATCTGCATGGAAAATATCCGAATATTTTAGAGGATGAGGTTGTAGGAACTCAGGCAAAGGAATTATTCAAAGATGCGCAGGTTATTTTAAAGCGAATTCTAGACGAAAAATTATTAACGGCAAAAGCTATTTTTGGAATTTTTAAAGCCAATTCTACTGAAAACGATGATATTTTAATCTTCGATGAAAATAATGAACAACAAGTGAAATTCTTAACGTTAAGACAACAGGCTCAACGTTCTAAAGGCAAAGATTATCTGGCTTTAAGTGATTTTATTGCTCCGCAAAGTTCAGGAAAGACTGATTATATGGGAGCTTTTTGCGTAACAACAGGTTTCGGAACCGATGAATTGGCAGAAGAATATGAAAAAGCGAATGATGATTATAATGCAATTATGGTAAAAGCTTTGGCAGACCGGTTTGCAGAAGCGTATGCAGAATTTTTACATAAAAAAGTAAGAACGGAATATTGGGGTTACGCTAATCAGGAAAACTTAACTAATGAAGAATTGATTGCCGAAAAATATAAAGGAATCCGTCCTGCTCCAGGTTATCCAGCTTGTCCTGATCACTTGGAAAAACATGCGATCTGGAATCTTTTGAAAGTTGAAGAAAATATCGGCGTGTATTTAACAGAAAGTTTAGCGATGTTTCCAACGGCTTCGGTTTCTGGGTATTATTTCGGAAGTCCGCACGCTAAATATTTTGGTTTAGGAAAAATTGCAGAAGACCAGTTGAAAGATTATGCAGAGAGAAAAGGAATTTCTTTACAGGAAGCGAAGAAATGGCTGTCACCTAATTTAGCAGATGGAATTTAAATACGGAATTATAATAACTAAAATATATAAAGAATATATTAATAATATTTAAATGAAAATTACCGACCATATAAAAAATGCCAATGGCAAAACACTTTTTTCTCTAGAAGTTGTTCCACCCCAAAAAGGAATTGGAATTGAAGACCTATATAGGAATATTGACCCTTTGATGGAATTTAAACCACCATTTATCGATGTGACAACTTCCCGAGAAGAATATATTTACATTGACAAAGGAAATGGTTTGATGGAACGCCGTATTACAAGAATGCGTCCCGGAACATTAGGAATTTGTGCGGCTATTCAGCATAAATACAATGTGGATACGGTTCCTCATTTGCTGTGTGGAGGTTTTACAAAGGAAGAAACAGAATATCTTTTGGTAGACTGTATGTACCTTGGAATTGATAATGTAATGGCTTTAAGAGGTGATGCGATGAAAGGACATCAGTATTTTGAACCTACCAATGGGGGACATGCAAGTGCAATGGATTTAGTGCATCAGATTAATGATTTGGGAAGAGGAAAATACCTGCACAATCAGGATGAAATTTGTGATGAACATAATAAATTCTGCATCGGAGTTGCGGGCTATCCGGAGAAACATATGGAAGCGCCTTCTATGAATTATGATCTGAAATGGCTGAAACAAAAAGTGGATGCAGGAGCAGATTATATTGTAACCCAAATGTTCTTTGACAACAAGAAATACATTGAGTTTGTAACAAAAGCGCGAGAAATGGGAATTACAGTTCCTATTATTCCTGGAATTAAACCAATCGCGACAAAAAAACATTTGAAAATCCTCCCTCAGATTTTTAAAATTGATTTACCGGAAGAATTAATCAATGAGGTTGAAAATGCCAAAAATAATGAAGCGGTGAAGCAGATCGGGATTGAATGGGCAATCAATCAGTGTAAAGAATTGCTGGATTTTGGAGTTCCTGTGTTACATTTTTACTCAATGGGGAAAAGTGATAACATAAAAAGAGTTGCTGGAGAATTGTTTTAAAACTAAAATAAATGCCTTGTAATTTACAAGGCATTTATTTTAGTTTTGATTTAAAAAAGTAACTAGTTTTTTTAAATCTTCTTCTTTATTGAACTTTATCTTGTTTTCTTTAAAAAAACTACCTAAGGCATCTTTTTTATCAGAAAATTGTGCTAAAATTTCTTTTTGATTTTTAGGATTTTTAATGTATGAATCATTGATACTGATGTAATAAACAGGATCAGATTGTTTGAAATAGGCTGGCTTTTCACTTGTATAGCTATTGGAAGCCGGTTCTGCATCAATAAATTTCGTTTCCTGTTTTTTATAAAGAGAGTATTTACCTTTTACAATTTCAAAAAAATATCCACTCAAATCATCCTTTGTATCTAGAAGTACTAATGTTTGTTTGGGAGAAATAATTTCTATTCTTGAAAATTGTGTTTCTTCCGGGAGGATCATTACTTTGTTATCTCTTTGAAACTCTATTTGATCAGTATAGCTATTATATCTTACAGGTGTTTTTTCATAATTATCCGCAATTTTTGCACTTAAAAAGTTAACATTTGAATATGGAGAGCCTGTAACGTCCTCATATGTCAAGTCTTTTCCTGTTTTTGATCTTATTCTATTTGAAAAAGTGCTGCCGTCAGCAAAATCTCCTCTACTTAAAACTAATCCAGCATCTTGAGCAAATGTATAACAAGAAGCAGATAAAAGTATACTAAAAAATATTTTTTTCATTTTTTTAATTTAATATAACAAATTTACAAATTAAAATCAATTATTATAAGTTTATTTGGGTTTAACATATTTTTATTGTAGCGCTTGTGAAATCTTATATTACTAATTTTTTCTAGAAAAGAATAGGATGTCTTTCAAACTCCTTATCCCTATCAAACAAATAACGATAAGTCGCTAATTTTCGTGTTATCGTTGTATCCAGATTCTCCGCAATTTTTATCATCTTAGGATTGAAATCACCAATCCACTGCATTTCCGTGACTTTAAAATCTGTGTATTGTCTCAAATGTTGGGTTCCTTCCCAAATCATATATCCTTCGATTCCTTTCTTTTGCCATTCGGGAACGACACCAAAAACAATTCCTACCATTTTCTCGTTTTTCTTACGTCTTTTGATCCAAAGAAACTTAAGTTTTTCCCAGATCCCGAATTTTCCGTTTAAATATTTCAGCCATTGATTGGTATCCGGAAGATTCATCCACATTGCAATTGGCTTTTCTTTTTCATACACGAACCAGGAAATATGTTCATTAATAATAGGTTTCATGGTGTTGAACATTTTCAATGTCTTTGCTTCATCTAAACATTTTCCTTCACCATGCGATGCCCATGCTTTGTTATAAATCTCTGTAAAATCTTTAGCGAATTTTTCTAGATTATTTTTTGTCATTGGTTTTGCAGAAATATCAGGATTCTTACTGTATTTTGCATGCATTACAGTGAAAACTCTTGAAACTTCGGCAAAAATAGGTCTTGAAAAGCAAAGTTGTTCAAAATAAATTTTGAAACCATAGTTTTCAAAAAGCTCTTTATAATAAGGGAAATTATAATTCATGCCGAATAAAGGTTCAATATATCCTTCAATCACAAGTCCCCAGAATTTATCTCGTTCTCCAAAATTAATGGGACCATCCATAGCTTGCATTCCTCTTTGCTGAAGCCAGTTTTTACAATGATCAAAAATAAAATTTGCAGTTTCCTGATTATTAATGCAATCAAAAAATCCCAATCCACCGGTGGGTTGGTTCTGTTCGTAGTTGTTATTAATGAAAACCGCAACTTTTCCTATTGTTTCATTGTCTTTATTTTTAAATAAAAATCTTACACATTCTCCATTTTTAAAGAACTTATTTTTTTCAGGATTGAAAATATCTTCAATATCGATATTTCTTGGTCTTATGTAGTTTTTGTCATGTTGATAAAATCTTGCTGGAAATTCTAAAAATTCCTTTTTCTGGGTTTTATTTTGTACTTCTTCAACAATAATCATAGCCTAAAATGAGGGTGGAGATGAAAGATAATGTTTTTCGACCAAATTAAATATGACGAACAGATTTTATCCGTATTTTTGTGCAAATTAAATAAAAAATGGTTGATTTTACTGATAACGACGATGATATTTTCACTGGAAAAGAACATACGCCTATAAGGAAAGATGCTTTTGATAAATCACCAGAAGAGAAGATAGAAAAAATTACGGAGCTTTTTGGAGAAATCATGCAAACATTAGGTCTGGATATGACCGATGATTCATTGAAAGACTCCCCGAAACGTGTTGCAAAGATGTATGTGAATGAAATTTTCGGAGGACTTCTTCCTGAAAACAAGCCGGGAATTTCTACATTTTCAAACAAATACAAATACCGCCAGATGTTGGTGGAAAAAGACATTACGGTATACTCTTTCTGTGAGCATCACTTTTTACCAATTATCGGAAGAGCACATGTTGCGTACATTTCGAATGGTGAAGTGATCGGACTTTCAAAAATCAACAGAATTGTTGATTATTACGCAAAAAGACCACAAGTTCAGGAAAGATTGACAATGCAGATTGTAGATGCTTTAAAAGAAGCGTTGGGAACAAAAGATGTCGCATGTATTATTGATGCAAAACATCTTTGCGTAAATTGCAGGGGAATTAAAGATACGGCAAGCTCTACTATTACGGCGGAATTGAGCGGTATTTTCAGAACCAATCCGATTACAAGACAGGAATTCTTACATTATGTAGGAAGCCATGCAAAATTGGATTATTAATTAAAAAAATATGGACTATCAGATTCTTAAGAATATCGTAAATGATGAACTTAGTAGATTCGGAAATATTTCAGAAGAAGAATGGTCTGCTAAAATTTCTCCTGAAAAATGGTCCAGAAAAGAAATTTTAGGCCATCTTTGTGATAGTGCTTTATCAAATATCAGAAGATTTGTAATTACTCAGTATAAAGAAAATGAGAATATTGTCTATGATCAGAATTTTTGGGTGAGGGCGCAGAATTATCAGAATGTTTCTACTTCAGATATTATTAATCTTTGGAAATTTTTAAATCTTCAGATTGTAAATGTTGTTGAAAATATCCCTGATGAAGATCTGCAAAGAACTTGTGATATGACAAAGACAGAAACTAAGATATTCACACTGGAGTACATCATCAATGATTATATTGATCACTTACAACATCATTTAAAAGCAATTTAATAATGATAAAATTTAAAAAGGTTTCAGATAAGATTTTTGTAACAACCATTATTTGTTGTTGCTGTAAATGCTATTGTTAAAAGACCATGTTCTTTTAATTATTAAACTTTAAACTAAATTTATAAATCATTAAATCTTTTAATTTAAATCAATGCAATTAAAAATATACAACTCGCTTACTGGCGAAAAAGAAATATTTAAACCCATTTTAGAAGGAAATGTTGGGATGTACGTCTGTGGACCTACTGTGTACAGCAATGTTCATTTAGGAAACGTAAGAACTTTTCTTTCCTTCGATTTTATATACAGGAGCTTGATGCATCTGGGTTACAAAGTAAGATATGTAAGAAATATCACTGATGCAGGTCACCTTACCGATGACGGAGATGTCAATAACGATCGATTCGTTAAGCAAACCCGCCTTGAAAAATTGGAACCGATGGAAATCGTACAAAAATACACAGTAGATTTTCATAAAGTCTTAGATCTGTTCAATTTATTGCCACCGAATATTGAACCGACTGCAACCGGTCATATCGTTGAACAAATTGAATTAACCCAAAAATTAATTGAAAGAGGATTTGCCTACGAAAGCAATGGTTCTGTGTATTTCGACGTATTAGAATATAACAGAAGAGGGTTGAACTACGGTGAACTTTCAAAAAGAAATATTGAAGAACTTTTCGCCAATACCCGTGACTTAGACGGTCAGGGAGAAAAGAAAAATCCACAGGATTTTGCGCTTTGGAAAAAAGCTTCGCCGGCGCACATTATGAGATGGAATTCGCCTTGGGGAGAAGGTTTCCCGGGATGGCATCTTGAATGTACGGCGATGAGCACAAAATATTTAGGAGAAACTTTCGATATCCACGGAGGAGGAATGGATTTAAAATTCCCTCACCACGAATGTGAAATTGCTCAGGGAAAAGCTTGCAATGACACTGCTCCTGTAAATTACTGGATGCATGCCAATATGCTGACAATGAATTCTCAGCGTATGAGCAAGTCAACAGGAAATTATATTTTGCCGATGCAATTAGTTACCGGTGAAAATGATTTCTTTGAAAAGCCTTTTCATCCGTCGATTGTCCGTTTTTGCTTTCTGCAGGCTCATTACAGAAGTGTTTTGGATATTTCTAATGATGCAATGCTGGCCAGTGAAAAAGGCTTTATCAGATTAATGGAAGCCATTAAAGTGTTGAACTCAATCGCTCCGAATGATGAGAAACAATCCGGTTTCAGTTTTGAAGAATGGAAGAATAAGGCATATGATGCTTTAACGGATGATTTCAATTCACCTGTTCTCATTGCTCACTTATTTGAAGCAGTAAAGTATATTTTCGCTTTAAATGATGCTAAAGAAACTATTTCAACTAAAGATTTAGAGGAGTTGAAATCAACTTTAAATGCTCTTGTTTTTGATGTTTTAGGACTACAGGCTATTGAAGAGAATAATAATGAGAAGCTTGATCAGACTTTACAGGTTTTAATTGAACTAAGAAATCAGGCAAGGAAATCTAAAAACTTCGAACTTTCAGACCAGATCAGAGATAGATTGCTTGCTGAAGGAATTGAACTGAAGGACGGAAGGGACGGAACTTCCTATGTTCTGAATTAATATTTTAAAAATAGAATATATCATAACTCTCACAATTTTGTGGGAGTTTTTTTATTGTCATTCTTCATTCGTCAGAATGACAGTTAGATAATTTTTTTTAATGCAATCTATAAATTATGTAACTTAGTCATACTAAAATGATTAAAAACAAAATTTATATACTATGAAAAAACATCTATTCCCTTTATTTTTATTAATGATAGGTGCTAATGCCTCTGCCCAACAAGATTTTTTTGCACTTGTCGGAAAAGATTCGCCCAATATTGTTTTCAATGATTTTCGTGCAATTGATGCAGCAAACGGAATTTCAGGAGAACAAATATTTACAGAAACTTCTACTGCTAAGGTATTTTCACAAGGAAGAAATGGAGTAGTTACGGAAGATAAAAATACGTATAATAGTTCCCAGACAGCTTCAATTGCAACATTAGCATACGATGCTCTCAACAACAATTTGATATATATGCCTATGTTTTCTTCTAATATTTACGTTTTAAATGCTAAAACAAAAGAAATTACATTGGTGGAAAATAATGTGGCAAGAGTAACTTCCTGCGATATCAATTCTCATATTACGAGAATGACAGCTGGATATGACGGAAATATCTATGCAATCAATAATTCCGGAACTCAGTTTTTGCAAATTAGCAGAAAAGGAAATCAATATACAGTTAATGATCTGGGAATCATTAAAGATGATATTTCCAATGGTAAGAATTCGTTTACCATGTTGGAAACCGGATTTGGAGGAGATATGATTGCAGATGCAGAAAACAATTTTTATGTTTTTTCTGCTGCAGGAAATGTCTTCAAAGTTTCTACTAAAGAACTGAAAGCAACATTTGTAGGCAAAATTTCGGGAATTCCGGAAAATTATTCAGTAAATGGTGCTGCTGTCAATTCTCAGGGAAGAGTGGTTATTGCAAGTGCAAAAGGAGCTGCTCTTTACGAAGTTGATCTGAAAAATTTGCAGGCAAAACAAATTGCAGGAGAACAGAATCTGCATATTTATGATCTTGCAAGTAAATATTTTGCTAATGACAGAAATGCTTTAGCTAATTTATCGGCAAATCTTGATATTTATCCAACCCGTGTTGAAGAGCAGTATATTACAGTAAACGTTAATGATAAATCGGTAAAAGGAATACTCACAATGACTGTTTTTGATTTGTCAGGAAAGTCTGTGATGAAGCAAAAACTAACAGTAAAAGATGGCTCTTTAAATCAGCAGGTTTATCTTAAAAATCTGGTAAGTGGAGCTTATCTTGTAAATATTATCAATGAATCAGGAAAAGTATTATTGAATAAGAAAATTTTAGTTACAGAATAATCTTTAACTTTGCTACTACTTAAAAACCTTTTCAAGCATTTTGAGAAGGTTTTTTTAATGAATATTTGATATTCAATAAATTTTATTTTTAGAGATTATAATGTACTTTTATAAAAAAATGTAAATGAAGCTATACTTTAATGTAGGTTACAGCACAAAAGGTGGAGAAAAATTGCAGGTAGTGATTAATGAAACCGGGGCTGTATCTCAGACTCATACTATGTTTTATACAGAAAATGATTTGTGGAAATGCGAAGTAGATTATTTTTCCAAATCAGTTTCTTATCAATATCAGCTTGTAGACGAGCGAGGCAATCTTCTGAGAACAGAATTCGTTCAGCATCGTCTTAATTTTCCCCACAACTATAAAGAATTTATAATTTTTGATGAGTGGAATAATAAAAACTTTCCTGAAAACTATCTGAATAATAAGATTCTTTACAATAAACTCAATCAGTTTTCTCCGGAGAAACTTTCGGTTTTAAAAAAACATACCCATTTATTCAGAATAGAAGCACCGATTTATAATCCGGACTGGAAGATCGTATTGTTCGGAAGCACGGCTTCATTAGGAAATTGGGACTATGAGAAAGTGATTCACTTATCCCAGACAGACTATGGAATCTGGGAAGCTTCCGTTGAAATTCCTGAAAATGAATATATACAGTTTAAATATTGCATATACGATGTAAAAGAGGAAAGAGTAATTGATGTGGAAACAGGAGAAAACAGATTTACTGTTCCTAATCAGACTCAGGAAATTCTTCAGATTGTTTCGAATCACTACTTTAAGTTCAAGGCCTATCAGATGTATCATGATGCAGGAGTTGCGGTTCCGGTATTTTCATTGAGAACAGAAGATGGTTTCGGAGTGGGCGAATTTTACGATATTAAAAAATTGGCGGACTGGGCTAAAGAAACCCATTTGGGAATCATCCAGATTTTGCCTATTAATGATACAACAGCCAATTATTCTTGGACGGATTCTTATCCTTATGCAGCTGTTTCTGTATACGCTTTGCATCCACAATATATTTCTTTAGAAAATCTCGATTTCGAATTACCTAAAGATTTAGTAGAAGAATATCAGGCTGAAAAAGAATTTTTAAATTCATTAGAATTAATTGATTATGAAAAAATGATTTCCGCAAAATGGAAATATTTGAAAGTTATATTCAATGAAGATAAAGATAACATCTATAAAGATAAAGGTTTTAAGAAATTCATTAAGAACAATGAAAGCTGGCTTCTTCCGTACTCGGCATTTTGTGTACTGAGAGACAAATACAAAACACCGAATTTCAATGATTGGAAGACGCATAAAAAATATATTGCCGGAAAGATAACGCCATTTTTCAGTGCAAAAAGTAAAGATTATGACACTTCGATGCTTCATGCATGGGTACAATATCAGCTTCATAAACAGTTGAAAGATGCAATCGATTATACCCATAGTTTAGGAATTTCGGTAAAAGGAGATCTGCCGATCGGAATTTATCGGTACTCTGTGGAAGCTTGGACGGAGCCAGAACTTTTCGGAATGGATTTCCAGGCCGGAGCACCACCTGATCAGTTTACAGCATTGGGACAAAACTGGGAGTTTCCGACGTATAACTGGGAAGCTATGAAAGCAGACAATTATACCTGGTGGAAAAACCGATTCAAAGCACTGGAGCAGTATTTTGATGCCATGAGAATTGATCATATTCTTGGTTTTTTCAGAATCTGGAGGATGCCGGTTTCTGCTACACAAGGAATCCTGGGATATTTTTATCCAGCGGTTCCGGTTACAACAGAAGAATTTAAAGCACGGGGAATTTCCTTTAATTTTGATCGATATTGTAAACCATTTATTAATGATCAGATCCTTTGGGATTATTTTGGTGAAAACAGCGGCAAAGCACTCGAATTTATCACTAATAACCATGATGGAACTTATTCATTTAAAGAAGAATTTGATACGCAGAGAAAATTAACAGATTTCTTTAAGAAAAATTCTCGAGGACCGATTGAAGAGCAGTTGATTTCCCTTTGCGCTAATGTGTTATTTTTAGAGGAGGAAAGAAATGGCGAAAAAGTATATCATCCAAGATTCAACGTATATGGAACAGATTCGTATAAATATTTAACTGAGGGTGAGAAGCAGTCTATTTACGATCTATATCATGATTATTTTTTCAGGAGGCAAGATCATCTCTGGTACGAGAAAGCAATGGAAAAACTTCCAATGATTCTGAACGCCACTAAAATGCTGATCTGCGGAGAAGATTTAGGATTGGTTCCTGCCTGTGTTCCTGTTGTAATGGATGAACTGGGGATTATTGCTCTGAAAATTCAACGTATGCCTTCGGAAAACATTCCTTTTTATAATCCTCAACATGCCAATTATCTGAATGTGGTTACTGCTTCTTCGCATGATAGTTCTACATTAAGACAATGGTGGAAAGAAGATCCTGCTTTAATTCAGAAATACTTCAACCAACAATTGATTCAGTACGGAAAAGCGCCTGAAGAATTAAATCCCAATTTAGCTGAGATCATTATGAAGCAGCATCTTTATAATGATGCGATACTGGCTATTTTCCCTATTCAGGAGTTTCTGGCAACAGATCCTGAGCTTACTAATCCTCATATGGATAATGAAAGAATCAATAATCCTGCAGTATTTCCTCATTACTGGCGTTATAGAATGCATTTGAATCTTGAAGATTTAAAACAGAAAAAATCCTTTAACCAAAAAATTGCCAATTGGGTAATAGATAGTGGGCGATCATAAATTTAACATTTGATTATCAATTAGTTAATACTAAATTAAAAGAAGTTTTATCAAAAGATTTAACTTCTTTTTTGTATTCATATCCAAAAGATAGAATAAAGATATTCTGCTATATTATAACCAATTAACAACTATTTGAAATGAAAAAAATATTGATAGGTTTTGCCATGAGTTTTGCGGTTTTTTCGTTTGCTCAGCAATATCCAAATAATGGATGGGGAGATGATGACGGGTATTATCAGAATGATGGATATTATAGTGATCAGGACGATCAGAATTATTTCCCTGATGATTATTATTACAACTATCCCCAAGATTATTATCCTCAGGATTATTACCAAAGCAACTATAATGATTACAGGAACAGTATCGTGAATATCAACTGGAATGGCTTTTTTGTTCAGAACAGATTATCCCGTTGGCAAATTGATCAAGTGTTGAGACTGAATAATTTATATGTAAGTTTTTCTACTTGGAATAATTTTTACAGATATAATCCTGACAGATGGTATTACGACAGATTCTATGCACTAGAAAGAATCTTAGGCCCTAGAGTTTTTGTTGTTTTCCAAAATGATTATTATAGAGGTTACAGCCCGGTTGTATATTTCCAAAATTACAGAAGAACGCATTATGCTTCAATCTGCAGACCAATGCCTCGATATAGAAATGTAAATATCAACATTTATAGAGTAGATAGATCTAATTTCAGAAGAATGGATAATCCAACGATTAACATAGTAAGAAGTCAAAGACCGAATAACGGATTCAGAGGCCCTGTAAGAGATGGAAATAATGGAGGAGGATTCCGAAATCAGGCAGAAATCAGAAATAATAATCCGGGTTTCAGAAATGAAAATAATGGAATAAGAAATAACGGCGGTTTCCGAGGAAATAATGATAATGGAGGTGTAAGAAGCAACGGCGGTTTCCGTGGAGATAGAGCTGACAATAACAATAATGGAAACGGAGGAGGTTTCAGAGGTGGTGAAGTGAGAAGAGAAAACGCTCCAAGAAGAGAAAATAATGGCGGAGGTTTTAGAAATGAAGGCGGTTTCAGAAAAAATGAAAATGCAGCACCGAGAGAACAAAACCGAGGTAATGAGAACAGAGGAAACGGAGGCTTCCGAAACGGATTTGCGAAAAATTAAATTTTCATATATTTATATTTAAGTGGTGTGAGGGCAGATTTTAGAATCTGCTCTTTTTTTATTTAATGAATTTATTATTTGGTAGTAAAATTTAACATTATTTATGTATTTTTTAATTTAACTTTAATTTTAACTAATAATCAAAAAGATATAAAATAAATAATTAAATATTTTTAAAGATGAAAAAATTAGTTTTAGCAATAGCATTTATCGGAATGGGAAGTTTAGCCATGGCGCAACAAACAGTTACTACTCCACAAAACAGAGAGGCCAAAAGAGCCGAATTTCAGCAGCAAAGAATCCAAAAAGAACAGGAGCATTTGGATCAAATGCAGAAAGATTTGAATCTTAACGCATCTCAGGTAGCTCAAATTAAAGCATTACATGAAAAAACTAAAGCTGAAATGAAAGCTGAATTTGATAAAAACAAAGAAGCAAGACAGGCTAAAATGGAGGAGATGAAAGCTAAAAGAGCACAAATGGATGCTGATATGAAAAAAATCTTAACTCCGGATCAGTACGATAAATGGCAAGCTGACAGAAAAGCTAAAATGGAGCAAAGAAGAATGGCAATGAAGGAAAGAGGAATGAAAGGTGGAAAAATGATGAAAAAGCCGATGACTACGGCAGCTCCCGAAGCAAATTAATAGTTTATAATTTTGATTTTTTAATGTTAGAAGGGCGGATGTATTTCCGTCCTTTTTCTATTAATTTTAATTAAAATTTTTGATTTCGGGCTTTTATTCCCTAATTTTGAATATAAATTTATTACTTATGGTTAGCGAGAAAATTGCAAAATTAATTAACGAACAAATAGCTCACGAACAATATGCTGCACAATATTATCTTTCCATGTCTGCTTGGTTTTCAAGTAAGGATCTGGATGGGATTGCAAACTATTTCAGAGTTCAGAGCAAGGAAGAATTAATGCATGCAGATAAAATGTTTGATTATTTAAATGATGTAGGCGGAGAGATTATTATCGGAGAAATTGCGAAGCCACCTCATGAATTTGAAAACGCTACAGATATTTTTGAAAAGGCACTGGCTCATGAGAAGACGGTAACAAAAAGTATTTTTAATATTGTGAAAAATGCGAATGAAGAAGGGGATTTTGCAACAACTTCTTTCCTTCAGTGGTTCATCAACGAACAGGTGGAAGAAGAAGCAAGTGCATCACAATTGGTGACCAAAATCAAAATGGTTTGCGATAATCCTTCAGCATTATATCTTTTTGATCAGGAATTGGCGCAGAGAGTATTTACTCCGAACGCGACAGCTTAATTTAATTTTTAAAGGATAAAAGTTTCGGCGGCATCGAAGATGCCGCCGAAACTTATTTTCATATGCGATTAGATAGATTTTCTATAAATAAATCAATTGCGTCTTCAATACCTTTCTTCCCAGACTTTCCAGAATTCGTTTATAATTTTCAATCTGCTTCTCATTCTTTTCTGTTTCTTCTCCGGTTTTAAAATCGACAATAATGTAACCCTCTTCACTTTTGAGTATTCGGTCAGGACGGTACATTCTGCTTTCTCCGTTTTCAGAAATCATGATGTCCTTTTCATTGATGACTTCCCATTTTTCATCAAAAAATTTGGAATAGGTTCTGACAATTTGTTCTAAGGTATTTTGAATCTCGTCTTTTTCTTCATTTGTAATTTGACCTTCCAAAACATAGCTTTCCAGCACTTTGTAAATATCCTTTTCAGTATTGATTTTTGACAATAATTCATGCACAAAAAGTCCTATTCTAACCTTCTCATTTCTTACCTGGTAGTTTTTGGAGGGAGTAGCGATTTTGATTGATGTGCTTTTTTCGTTGATGTTTTTTAAGTTAGTAATATCCCGTGTCGCAACTTGCGAAGTTTTATCTTTTGTATGTTTCTTCAACATGTCGGATTGAACTTCATACAGGTCAAATTCATCGAGATTTTCGGGATTTTTAGACTGCAAAAACTCTAGAAGTTCAAGGTTATTAGATGTTTTATTGGCTTTTTGAATGTAAAAAAATAGTTGTTCTACAGGTCGGGTCGTTGCAACATACTGAAGGCATAACCTATCCACAAAATTTTTATAGGCATTTTGCTTATTGAATTTTTCAATTTCCTCGTCATAGATTTCGAGATTTTTACTGAACTGATTGATATTTACAGATTTCAGAGCGGAGTTGTCACTTGTTTCAAACCAGTTGGAAAATTCGGCATCGCGGTTTTTATTCATCATCGGAATAAAAACAATAGGGAACTCCAATCCTTTTGCTTTATGAATGGTCATAATCTGGATGGCATCAATATTTTCCGAAGCCTGAATAGTGTAAGATGATGCTTCTTCATCCCAATATTTCAAAAACTCTTTTGTACTGGCTCCTGCATTCTGGGTGAAGTTAAAAAGCATTTCCAAAAAGTTCAACAGGAAGTCAGTCTCCTTATTTTCAACAGAGAATTCATTGATGTAATACTCTACGAAATTGTATAAATTAAATCTTGGGAAATTATCCTGTCTTAACAGTAAGGAATATTTCTGCTGAATAAACTGTAAAATTTCTTCATGAAGCTCAATCTCCAGAATTTCCTTCATTTCCAACGTGAAATCGGCCATATGAATTCTTCCCAATTTATTCAGATAATACATCATCATAATTAAATTAGGCTTGTTCTTCGGATTGTTTTCCCATTTCAGAAATTCGATTACAGCTTTCAGAGTATTGGATAACTCTAGGGTAAGTCCTTTATCGGAAATCGTTTTAATATTGGTTTCCTCGCCTTTATAGTTAACCTTTAGATTTCCTAATTTTTGAGAATAACTGAAAATATCGAAATTTCCTCGGCAGAGAATTGTGATGTCGGAAAATTTAAACCCATTATTCAGACTTTCCTGGATATCCTTCTGCATTCTTTCAGAAGTATCACTGTAGAAATCTTCATTGGTAAGGTTTTCTATTAAATTAACTTTTACGCGGCCGTCAATTCCTGATTTTGGATTTTGTTTTCCATCTATACCAAAAATATTTTTATGTTCCTCATTCAGTTCCCTGGAATGAAATTCATAGAGTTCATTATTGAACTGCACGATATTTTTTGCACTTCTCCAGTTGTCTTTTAATACTAAAAGTTCAGCTTCTTTAGGAGAAAACTCTTTTTTGTTGATAATATCCAGCATCAGTTTACTTTCCCCACCACGAAAACGATAAATAGACTGTTTAGGATCACCAACTAAAGTAAACGAAGTGTTTTCCGTAGAAATTGAATGATCTCTTAATGGAATAAAGTTCTGCCACTGTAACTCGGATGTATCCTGAAACTCATCAAAAAAATAATGCTGGAATTGTGAACCTACTTTTTCATAGATAAAGGCAGAAGGCTCATTTCTGAGATTTTCATTAATGAGAATGTTGAATTTTGATAGTAAAACCAGATCATTTTCCTCCTCAATTTTTTTCAATTCATCCTGAATATCCTTGTTTACTTTTAAAGGAAGTAATGCGGATAAGATTTTCTCCTTTTTCTGGGTTTCAATATAAAGAAGGATCAACTTCATCCTGTTTTCAAGCAACTGTTCCAGAATTTCCAGAATTTCGGCTTCCTTATGTTTTGATTTTGCCGAAGCCCCTTTTTTGTAATTGTTGACTACGGATTCTTCTGCAGTTGTGGGGAACGGAAAACCTGTTCTTTTCTGATTATAAAAACCTAAAACTTTAGTGAAAAATCCTCCGATTCCGTTTTTTCCCTGTGCGAAATCTTCGATGTCAATATTTCTAGATTTGAATAGGTCTATGGATTGGGTAGCCAATTCAGAGGCCTGCTTTTTATTTAAGATAATTTCTTTTCGAAGCGTGTTCTTAATGTTTTCATAATTTGTATTGTCAAATTCTTTGTTGTTTTTAAGATGTTCATAATGAATATCTTTTACAAACTCTTTCGCCGAATCATAAAGGTTTTTATTCAGATTGATTCTTTCATTATTTTCCAGACTGTAATCTACATAATCCATAAAAGAATTAGAGATGGCGTCATTTTCCCCGATCTGATCCAGCATTTTATCGACAGCTTCTATCAAAAAAGGTTCGGCTTCAATTTCCAGGTTGAAATTTTTTGCCAGTCCCAACTCATAGGAAAAGCTTCTTACCAAACGGGAATTAAAACGGTCGATGGTTCCGATATTTAAGGTGGAGTAATTGTGAAGAATATAATCCAGTAATTTTTTTGCTCTGAGGTGCAATTCATCAATGGTAATTTTCAACCCTTCCTCTTCAAATGCTTTCTGAATGTTTTTTAGATCTCCGTTTTCAGCAAAATTATCTGCAGAGAAATTTCCCAGCCAGGACAAAATTCTTTCTTTCATTTCATTGGCTGCTTTGTTGGTAAACGTCAAAGCCAAAATATTCCTGATCGACTGCTGCTGATTAGGATATCGAAGACAGATCATCAGAAGCCGCTGAACAAGTGCGTATGTTTTCCCGGAACCTGCTGAAGCGTTGATTACTGTATAAGAATTTTGCATATCTTGAGTAGAATTGAATCTGCAATTTAGTTAAATATGGCTTAAATTTTAACAATTTTCCAGGGCTATTTTAACAGTTTCGAATTTAAAAACTCTAAAATAACTGCTAAAACAAGTTAACTGAGGTTAAACTTCTGGTTTGCATTAAAATTAACTTTAGCTTTGCTTTATAAAAAACTGTCCGTGAAAATAAAGCTACTTTTTACTTTTTTCGTCTTATTTTTTCTCAATATGAATGCCCAGAACTATATTTTCGGTAAGATAAGTACTGAGGATGGGGTAGAATTAACAGATGCAACCGTAATCAATATAAGAACCAATGAACGCGTAGTTTCTAATAGCGATGGTCACTTTATGATTTCCGGAAGACTTGGTGATGAACTCCGTTTTGTAAAGGCGGGTTACGAAAGGGCGAATAAGAAAATTGATGAAAATAATATAAGTTCTTCCTTACAGGTTACTTTGATAAAAGCACCAACATTAATTGATGAAGTGGAAATCAAAAAGGGGATAACCGGAGATCTTGCCATTGATTCTAAAAATTTAAATCAACAAAAGAAAATTCAAAAGCTGAAAGGAGAGCTAGGTCTTTATCTTTCTCAGAAATCTGATCCTAGAGTTTTGGCTGCAAGACCCGGGCAATTTGTTCAGCCAAAAGGTGAGGGTTTCTCTATTGGGAAAGTTAAAAATAGATGGGATGATGTAGATTTGATGAAGTATCTGATTTCCGCATTGGGAGAACAATATTTTCTAGATTTAAAAATTGAAAAACCTTATTTTCAACACTTTATATATTATGTTTTTGCGGGAGGTTTTGAAAGGAAAAACATTTTAAAATATGGCTATTGCAGTGATGCGGATCTTATGAGATTTCAACGTGCTGTATTCACAAGAATATCTTCATATCGTGCTCCCCAAACCCAAAAGTAAATGATGAGAGCTTGTTTAAGTGTACTATTTTGCCTTATCGAAACGTTTATTTTTGCCCAACAAAAAGTTTCAGGACTTATTTCGGATGAACAGAATATACCTTTGGGTAAGGTGTTAGTTATTAATATGTCGAGCAGTGGAAGTGTATACAGTGACATTTCCGGAAGATTTACCATTGAAGCCAGTTTGAGTGATGAGATCAGATTCGTGAGAGAAGGGTTCTATCGCTCACGGATTCATGTTTCTGAAGAAAATTTTAAAACGCCCATCAATATCCTTCTTAAGCGTTCGGAGATATTGATCCCCGAAGTTAAAATTGAATATCAACTGACAGGAGATATTAGGAAAGACAGTAAATATCTGAATGACTCTAAAAAAGTTGCTTCCTTAAAATCCTCAATGGAAAGCTATATGAAATCTCCAATGACTGAGGTGGTGGCAAAAAATACAATTCCCAAAAGTTTCGAAGGACATGATTTCAATGCGGGGCAGGTAAATGTTTTAGGAATAATTGCCGGAGCAATAGGGCTGGCAAAAAAAGCAACCAAACCCAAAATTACAAAGCCTGATTTCTATGAAACGCAAAATTTTCTCCAAAGAATTAAAAAAGAAGTTGACTTAAGCTTTCTGGAAAAATATGGAATGGATGAAGAGCAGATCGATAAATTTCTCGTGTATGCGGAAAAGATAAAAATGCTTTCGAAAAGATATCGGAAAGATTTTAAACAGGGCGCTATCTCTTATGAATTACGGGCTGTCTTTGCAGAATATCAGAAAATAAATAAGTTAAGTAATTAATCAGCTTTACATTGCATTTCGGAATAATAATTGATGGTTGAGTATCAAATCACAGATATAAAATGAATAAAACAATTATTGCTATCGCAGTTGCTGCATTGGGTTTTGTTATCGGTTTAGGGCTTTTAGGAAATGCTATCAAAAACCGTAATAAATCTGAAAATACCATTTCTGTAACCGGTTTGGGAACCAAACAATTTACCTCGGATCTTATTACCTGGTCGGGAAGTTTTTCGAAAAATAATTTTGATCTCAAATCGGCTTATGACGAATTGGCTTTAGATCGAAAAGCGATTAATGATTATCTTTTGTCAAAAGGAGTAAAACAAAACGAAATTGTTTTTTCTTCGGTTGATATTCAGAAGCAGTTTAAAAATCTTACGGATTCAAACGGAAATACTATTCAGAATGAATTTTCAGGATATAATTTAACGCAAACGGTTTCTATTGAAAGTAAGGAAGTTGCTAAAATTGAAAATCTTTCGAGAAATATTACGGAAATCATTAATCGCGGTATAGAATTTACTTCTTCTTCACCATCTTATTTTTACACCAAGCTTTCTACCGTAAAACAGGAAATGATTGCTTCTGCAACAAAAGATGCTAAAGAACGCGCGGAAAAAATTGCTGAAAACTCTGGAAGCAGTTTGGGAAATCTCAAAAAAGCGACAATGGGAGTGATACAGATTACGGCACCAAATTCAAATGAAGATTATTCTTATGGTGGAACTTTTAATACTTCTTCCAAAGAAAAAGAAGCAAGCATTACCATAAAATTAGAATATCAAGTAAATTAAAAAAACCGGAAGTCATCTTCCGGTTTTATGTTTAATGATAAACAATATCGTAAATTTCCTCTTTAATTTCTTTTACATTCTCGGGAGAATAATTAGCGAGTAGCCAAAGCTTGAGAGGATTTTTTCCATCGCCATAACTTGGTTGCACATACATTTCATCAATTAATCTGAAATTGTTTCTTTGATAAAAAGCATAACGTCTTTTGGCATCGTCCCCTAAATGTTCAGGTTCTATTTCTAAGACAATTCTGGGATAATTATCAAATAAATAACCGGTAATATAAGAGCCTAATTTCTGGCTTCTGAATTCTTCGAATACCTCAAAATGTTCTACGAAAACAAAATGACTAAGCTCCCAGATAATCAGATAACCAATATTCTTTGCTTTGTGCATTACAGAAATCACCTTTACATTGGGATGACTAAAAAGCTGGGTAAAAGGAATCCAATCCCTTCTTTCATCTTCCGGAAATGTTGTTGAATAAGACTTATAAATTTCCTGAACCCGATAGTCTTCAGGAGAAGTAATTTGAAGAAATTCCATAGTTACAAATCAAAAACATTAGGTCTTCTGGTAATAAAAATATCTTTTACCCAAAGAGTAAATGCTAAACCTAAATAAATTAAAAAGAAAAAACCGGCCGTTGCAAAAGTGGAATAAATAAAAAATACTCTCAATTTTGAAACTGGAATTCCCAGTTTGGCCCCTGTTCTTGTGAGGACTCCAAACCACTCTCTTTCCATTTTATGTCGGATGTTGTCAAACATTTTATATCTCTTTTAAAATTTTAAAACCAATCCCGCAATTTAAGCAATTTTTTGTTTCACAATTGCTTTTGAAGTGATAAATCAGGCTTTGACTTTCTAAAGCAGTGTCGACTTTCATTTTTAGTTTTTTCCAATTTTTGATCACGGAATTTTTTTCCGCGGATAAGCTTGTGTAAAAATGAATGATCTGTTCAGAAATTTCGTCGTCGTGAAATTTATGATAAGTATATTTTATTGGCAGTATAGCATTGAGAATAATAAGATCAATAAATTCTGTGGTCAGTATTTTGGGCTGATTCTGATTTGATGTTTTTCCGAAATTAAATTTATTGTTCCAGTATTCCGAAGCTTTGATATTTTTAAAAATTTCATGTAGTTCATCCGTACTTTCAGCCGAAATTACTTTTGAGAAAAGATTCTGATGCTGAAAATAAAGATCTGCCAACTGGGAAAGACGAATGGTCGGGAAATTCGGAGGTCTTAATCTTAAAAATTTAGGATGAATTTGAATTGCAGGAAGTTTAAATTTTGCGGTAAGAAAATCAAACTCCCGTTTCCATATTTCCATCTGGCTGTCAAGTGGTTTTTCAAGCCAACCTGAAATCCCGAAAAATAAGGCTTCAAGCTGGGTTTTATTTTGTCTGATTTTATTAATAATAGGAAAGTCTATGCTTTCTGCAATCTGTTTAAAAATGGAAGCATTCACTTTCAATCCAAAAGAGTAGGCGAGATGATGAAAAAGGACGGCTTCAAAATTATTTTTTGATTTTTGAAGATCTTCTTCAATAGAAACAGATTTTTCCTGAAGCTTTTTTAAAACATTTTCTTCGTGAAAGAAAAAGGGAATTTTATTGGGACTAAAAAGATATTCACAGGAAATAAACCGGTTTCCGTTGGCCAATTTTTCATATTTTTTCCAACTGTTTTCATCAATATAGTTTCTCAATTCTAAAGTAGGAATATCCTGAGCGTTAAATTCATCAATTTCCATGTCATGATGATAAACAACATGAAGAATGATATTCTTATAATTAGGATCTGCGGAATGCTGATGAAAAATCCAATCGGAAGATTTTACGTGGAGTTCAATATTTCCGACCAGCATTAGATTTTTCGTTTTAATGGTTGCCATTAGAAAATCGGGCCCCGAATCAGTATTCCATTTTCCGAAATTAATGACTTCAATAGGATGTCCGTGGGTATCTTTAAAATCAAAATTGGTGAAAACCTTGAAATTCCAAAGATATTGGAGAAGCTTTTCATTCATAATTTGTGTTTGTGTACTACTAATTTATGAATTTTATAATTGATTAGGAATAAAAAAACTGCTCAGAATTAATCTGAACAGTTGATTTTTATATATGAACTGAATTTTACTGTGGAACTGATTCTTCAGTAGTCAGTTTAAAATTTTCAATGGTTGTTTTGTACATATCTTCATAAATAGGAAGAATATTTTTCAAATCAAATTTTACGGCCTGTTCTTTAGCATTAAGCTTCATTTTTGCTAAAAGTTCTTCATTACTTAATAATTTGATACAGTAATTGCTCATCGCTTCTACATTCCCGATTTCAGCTAAAAATCCTGTTTCACCCTGAATATTTACTTCAGGTATTCCTCCTGCGTTGGAGCTGATTACCGGTGTATAAGCTGCCATAGCTTCCAGTGCTGCTAAACCGAAACTTTCCTGTTCAGAAGGTAATAAAAAGACATCGGAAAGCTGAAGGATTCTGTAAAGATCATTTACTTTTCCTAAAAGGCGGATTTTTGAGATCAGTTCAGGGTTTTCCTCCAAAAACTGATTGATTTTTTCCATATCCGGACCTTCTCCAATAATGATTAATTTAGATTTTACCTTTTTCTCCACATTTTTAAAAATCTGTAAAACCTCTTCAACACGTTTTACCGGTCTTAAGTTGGAAACGTGAATTAAAATCTTTTCATCAGGATTTGCAAACTGTGTTCTCTGACATTCATTGCATTCGTCAAATTCCGAATTATCAATGAAATTGGTAATCACCTGGATTTCCTTTTTAATATTGAAAAACTGCAGGGTGTCCTTTTTCAAACTTTCTGAAACAGAAGTAATCGCGTCAGATTTATTGATCGAAAATTCTACAGCGTGTTTGTAGCTTGGATGCTGTCCCACCAAAGTAATATCGGTTCCGTGAAGTGTGGTAACCAACGGAATATCATTGTTGTCTTCGCGGAGCATCTGTTTGGCCGTAAAAGCTGCATACGCATAAGGAATTGCATAATGGGCATGAAGCAGATCAAGTTTATATAAATTTACAACACGATAAATCATTGAGCTTAGTGCAATATCATAAGGCTGATATTGGAAAAGCGGGTAGGTCTGAACATTTACTTTATGAAAGAAAATATTCGGATTGGTAATATCTAGTCTTGCAGGCAGCGCTGAACTGATAAAGTGTACTTCGTAACCCTTGTTAGCTAGCGACATTCCGAGTTCTGTTGCTACAATTCCGCTTCCTCCGTAGGTTGGATAGCAAAGTATGCCTATTTTCATTGTATAGTTTGTTTGATATGGTCTAATTATTTGATTTTGCTTTCAGGTCGATTCCCATTCCCGGTTTTAGTTTGTCATTGACCAAAACAGGAAGTCTGCCTGAAATTTTTGTTTTTCCGTTAAGAGCATTTGCTGTTGCGGTCATAGAGTCGTCATTGTTTTCATAAGAAACCAATACCGTAGAAATTTTTGAAATATCAATATCTTTTAATGCATAAGCGCTTCCGAAAACATTCAGAATTACATTTTGCTTTTTCGCTAAATCTTCAATGATCTTTTTTGATTCCGCTGAAATTTTATAAGGCTTATAAGCTGTAGAATTATCTTTATGAAGTCCTATAATTACCGTAGAATTGTCCGGAATGGTGTTGATTTCAGTTGATTTTTTTAAAATTATATTAGAACCCAATTGAGTTGCGAAAGTCTGATAAGGAGCTTCCTCTAACGGGATGTAATATATTTGTTTTCCGTTTAGCGGAAGCAGTTTTTTCTCATCCTTTAATAAAGTCAAAGCATTTGAATACAGATTCTGAACTAAAGTTTTATGAGTATCATTATTTAAATTAAAATTGATGTTTTCCGGATCTTTAGGAGAATACTTATCCAGTCCTAAGAAGTATTTCGTCAAAAGAATTTTCTTTACACTTTCTTCTACTCTTGATTGTGGTATTTCTCCGTTGTCAATCGCTTTCTGAATCAGTTTTTTCCCTTCTGCAACGCCCTGAGAAAAAAGCATAATATCATTTCCTGCCTTAAAAGCCATTGCGTCCAGTTCTCCCGGGTTGTATTTATTAGCTACTGCTCCCATATTTAAGGCATCAGTAATGATCAAACCTTTATAACCTAATTTCTCTTTCAGTAATCCGGTAATAATATTCTTTGATACTGAAGCCGGAATTCCTTTTCCTGATTCCAGACTTGGAACATATAAATGAGCAACCATTACGCCACCAATTCCTTTATTAATTAGCGCTTTGAATGGAGCAAGCTCAATCGTATTAAGTCTCTCTAAATTATGCGAAACTACAGGAAGATCAAGATGTGAATCTGTGCTGGTATCTCCATGTCCCGGAAAATGCTTGATTGCAGCAAGGATGTTATGATCCTGAAGTCCGTTTGCATAAGCTGAAGCAGAGTTAATTACATTGTTTACTTCAGAACCGAAGCTTCGATTACCAATAATGGGATTGTTCGGATTGGTGTTTACATCTACAACCGGTGCAAAATCCCAGTTAATCCCCATTCTTTTACAATCTTCCGCAATTTTTGAAGACATTTGATAAACCAGGTTTTTGTCCTGAATAGCTCCTAATGTCATTGCCCAAGGAAATTTGTGTGCAGCAGCAATTCTTTGGTATAATCCCCATTCTGCATCCATACCGATCATTAATGGCACTTTAGACTTTTGCTGAAATTCATTCACCAGGTTGATTTCTTTTGCAGCATCATCCTGCATTAGAATCAAACCCCCGATTTTTTCGTTTACGACAATATTTCTTACCTGATTGACATGACTGTCATCTTTATTCGTATATAATGCGACAATAAAAAGTTGGCCTAGTTTTTCGTCCTGTGAAAGACTGTTGTAGGTTTGGTTTACCCATTGCTGTGCCTTATCTAAATCAGCCTTTGAAGCATTCTTAGGCCGGTATTGAGCGTTTGTAACACAACTGATAAGAAGGAATATGAAGAGTAAATTAAATACTGATTTGTTCATAGTTTTTGAATAAGAACAAAAATACGATTAAAAAAATCACACTAAAGAATGTTTTTGAGTTTTTTGGTATATGTTTTGAATACGCTTTATAAATAATAACTAAACTTTTATACAATGAAAAAATTCTTCCCAATTTTACTATTAGCTTTTGCAAGCTTATTTATATTTAGCTGTAATAATGATAGCAACAATACTCCAGTTCAGGATAATGATACTTATTCGCAAATGAGAGACGTTACGGGGTCTTTTAATAATGGTAATAATTATGCATTCACCCAAGGAATTAACATACAGAGTACTGATGTTGTTTTAATCTACAGAAGAGCAAATAACGCATGGCAGCAGGTTCCGTATACATGGTACTTAGATCCTGCAAACTCTGCTTCACCTAGAAAATTTGACTATAATTTTGTTTTTGATTCTCAAAATGTTCAGATCAGAATTGATAACGCCAATTTCAATCTTTCTACAATGTCTTCTGCTGAAGCAAATAGCTATTTAAATAATCAGACGTTCAGAATTGTACTTGTTCCGGCAAGTCCTGCAAAAGGAACTGCAGCAACAGTTGATTATAGTGATTATAATGCTGTAGTAAAATATTATAATCTTGATGAATCTAAAGTGATTAAAACGAAAGTTAATTAATCCCGATTAAAGAAATATCTTTTCAGTTTTTTTATAAATAATTAAAAAAGAAAGCTCCAAGAGAAATCTTGGAGCTTTTGATTTTATCAGTTATCATTATCATCAAGCAGATGACCAAAATAATCTTTTTTTGTTTTTAAATACCCTTTGCTTATTTCATTGGCTGGAATTTGCAGGGGTATTCTTGAGTTCAGATGTATATTACTTTCTGTAACATATTTTACTTTCTCTGGGTTATTGGTAAGCAGATTAATATCTTTTATATCCAAAAGGTTTAATATTTCTATGGCAACCCCAAAGTTTCTGTCGTCTGCGGGAAGTCCCAGTTTTAAATTGGCTTCTACAGTATCAAATCCTTTTTCCTGGAGAGAGTAAGCTTTTAATTTATTAATGATGCCTATATTTCGGCCTTCTTGTCTAAGATAAATAATAACACCACCATTTTCGTGGATATATTTCATGGCAGCGTCCAATTGCTGCCCACACTCACATTTTTTTGAATGGAAAACTTCTCCGGTTATACACTCTGAGTGAAAACGCACATTAACAGGTTTGGAAAAATCTGTATTTTCAGCTAAAATAGCCATATGCGGCATCCAGTCATTTTCGTTTTCGGAGAACGCGATCATTCGGAAAGTGCCGTGTTCTGTAGGAACGTTGGCTTCCGCCTGAATTTTAATCATGGATAATTCTCATTTTAATTTCCTTTTAAAGAGTCTTCTATTACAGAAATATTGGTTTTAATCCGTACTAAATATCTGTTCAGAACCTCATCATCATCTTTGCCAAGACCAGTTCTTAGTTTCTGGATTTTTTTATAGGATTTTTCGAAACTTTTAATCGATCTGTTTTTCCCAGCTGTATTATTAGATTCGATAGCGTATAAATAATTTTGAAGACTATATTTTAAATTGGTTACTTCTTCATTTATACTGTTACTCTTGAATGTAGGAAAGGTTGAAATTAAATTCGATATTTCTGAGGCATTTACATTTTTCTTGATATTGATCTCGAACGATTTTCCAGATCCTGTGTGGTTGTCAGAACCTTTGGATTCGCTATAAAAATTACTCGTCAACGGGGAAAGATTAAGCTTTTCCGTTGCACAAGACGAAATCGTTGTAATTAATATTCCAAAAAAAAGTAATTTTTTCATTTCTGCTGCCCCTTTTGATAGAGGATTGGGTTAAGACTCTCATCGTTGTACATTTTCATTTGTTTGTACACTTTCATCTTAACGCTACCGTTCTCAATATCAGCAAGCAACTGATTGATAGAAGTCGACAAATCTTCTTTTTGCATGAGAAGTACGTTTAATTTTTTCTGACAATTTAAACGATGTTCCTCAGAGGCAGATTCTCTGTTGGCTTCTAACGACATGTGATAAATCTTTAATGCAAGTATTGATAACCTGTCTACTGCCCAAGCGGGAGTTTCCGTATTTATTTTTGCATCAGATTTTGGAATTATACTTTCATATTTTTTCAAAAACCAACTGTCTATAAACTCCACTAAATCAGTTCTTTTTTGATTTGATTGGTCTATGGTTCTCTTCAGGTGAAGAGCTTCAGTCGGATTAATATTCTCATCTCTAATTATATCTTCCAAATGCCATTGAACGGTATCAATCCAGTTTTTTGCATACAAAATTCGTTCCAAACTGTCTTTTTCGTATGGATTGTTAATTAGAGTGTTGACATTATCAAGCACGTGGTAGTCTTCAATGGACTGATTGAAGATATTCCATGCAATTTCTGTAAAATTCATTTAAGAATAAGTTAGAATTTTAGTTGCTAGAAGTCGTATTATCGTTTGAAGAAGAGTTCTTATTTTCAGAACCTGGTTTATCTTCTTCTTTTACAGCATCTTTAAATTCTTTGATACCAGAACCAACCCCTCTCATTAATTCAGGGATTTTCTTACCTCCGAAAAGTAATACAAGCAGTATTGCTACGATCAGGATATGTTGCCAAGATAAGGCTAATATTGTTAGTGTATTCATTTCTAAAATTTTTACAAAGTTAAACTTTTTTAATAAGAAACCCAACCTAATGGATCAACTGGTGTACTGCCATTCCATACCTGGAAATCAAGAGTATACGTTCCGTCAAAATCCTGGGCTACAGTACCCACCGGGGTACCTGCTGAAACCTGTTGATTCTTGGAAACAGAATTACTACTCAAGTTGGAATATAAGGTGAAATAATCACCATGTTTTATGATTACTGTCTTTGTCCCATCTGAAGCCGGTAATATTGAAGAAACCGTTCCTGGAAATACACATCTTGCCACGGCTCCTTTTGATACAGATATTTTAATTCCATTATTTTCCTCCATAATGTTTTTAAATACAGGGTGCGGCTGTCTTCCGAACCTGTGCGTAATTGTTCCCGCAATTGGCATTGAGAGTTTTCCTTTATTCGCTGCAAAGCTATTTCCCGAAGCTACTGGAGAAACTCCGAAGCTGGTCATTGCCTTGGATTCTGCCGCCTTTTTATCTGCTTCTTTTTTTCGGGATAATTCTTCTTCAGCTTCTTTTGCTGCATTTAGCTTATTAGCTGCCTCTTTTGCTTTTGCTGCTGCTTCATCAGACGCTTTTTTAGCTGCAACTTTTCTTGCCTCATCTCTGCTGCTTGCTTCTGCTTTTGCTGCTTCTTCTGTACGTTTTCTTTCTTCTTCGGCACGTTTAGCAGCTAATTCAGCTGTCTTTTTCGCTTCCGCTTCCGCTAGTTTTCTTTCTCTCTCCAGAGCTTCCGCTTTTGCTTTTGCCTCTGCTTCAATTCTTGCTTTTTCTCTTTCAGCTGCTATTTTTGCCAAACGGATTTTTTCTGCCTCTGCTTTTTTTCTAGCTTCTTCCTCTGCCTTTGCAATTCTTATTTCCTCTGCAATAATTGCTCTTATTTGACCTTCTAAAGCTTTAGATTGAGTTTGTTTCTGTTTTAATTCTGCCGTAATTCTGGCTTCATTTTTTTTGAATTCCGCGACTAATTGTTCCTTCTGTACACGTTCTACATTAATGGTAGCCAGATCTTTTTTCTGATTGAGCAACAAGTTTTCCTTTTCGTCTGCAGATTTCTTTTTCTGTGCAATAGACTTTTGTATTTGTGTGGCAGCAGTAGTTATTTCAGCTGCTTTTTTGTCCTGATAGTCTGAATATTGCTTTAAATATTGTACTCTCCTTAGAGCTTCCCCCAGGTTTTTTGATGAGAGTATAAAAGTTACTTTGTTCTGTACTCCTTTGTTTTTATAGGCGTTTACTAAAACTTCCGCATAATTCTTTCTTAAGATGGCAAGTTCTCTATTTTGACGATTGATTTCTAATTGACGTAAATAGATCTCATCTTCAATAAATCTCTTTTCTTTTTGAGTATTGTTGTAAACTTTTTCTCTTAATACTAATTTTTTATTGACATTCGTAAGATAAGCAATAGATAGCTTTGATTCGCTTCTCGTTTTTGCTAAATCGGTGTTTATCTGTGCAATTTGTTTTTTAAGTTCGGCGTTCTGTTTTTGTAGCTGTTCTTTCTTTTGCCCATCTTGTCCGTAGTGCAAACCAAATAACAGAATACCTATTAAAAAGCTAAATTTTTTAATCATTTAATCTCAATTTTCTTATAATTAGATGGTACCGTATAGCGCGTATCCATCCTCGAAAAATCAAATTTCGTATTTTCCAGCAGAATTTGACTGTTTTTTGATCCTTTTATAATTATTTTAACATTTTTTGGAAGACGGATTTCATCCTGATAAGTTTCCCAGCCATCGTACAGAATTTCTAAGGAATCATCGGAATCCGCATCCTGAAGTTTAGCTTGTATAAGATCATATTCTGGAGAATATTGAAGAACTATTTTATACTCTCTGGTTGTTTCACCTGTTGCTATTTTTATATTGTCTATTGAGGAAAGTTGATATCCCTGCATATTTTGGGTAATGCGCGAATTTCTGCCTTTAATGGTGAAAAAAGTTCTTCCTATTAAAAGGTTTTCTAAATTTTTATAGTCTATGAAATTAACATTCAATAAATTATTAAGATAATCAAAATCGGAATCGATATAATTTTTATTGTATTTATCCATTGCTTTTATTCCTTCCGGAGTAATAAGCGCACGAGCGGCATTAATGAATAAAAAATTGATAGAAGCAAATATTTTTTTATCAGTTTCTATATAAATGGTTGCATCTAAGGGACTTACTTTGATGTTGTCAGCAGTGATTTTGCTGCTTATTTTAAGATAGTCAAATTTTGGATGGATATAAACTTTTTCATAAAAAGTTAAAGGGTCATGTATATTTGTACCTGTATCGATTGGCTGATTGTCCTTAGGTTTTTCTACTTGAATACTGTCTTTCTCTCCCGTATTTTGTTCAACGGTTTTTCTGGTTTTACAAGAAAATAAAACCAGGATAAAAAGTATTGAGGCGATCCATTTGTTCATATTCAAATTTAAATAAATGCTTTGCAATATTAACGCCAAACCACACAAAACATTTTTGTGTGGTCCGGTTATTCTGTTAAATCAGAGTGATTATTTAGACAAAAAATCCAATACGGAATAATCTCCTAAAGAAATTTCTCTTGCTACACCGAAATACTGAGCAGAATTTCCGATCATGGAATTGGATAAATTACCGTGATTGATTCTGGTGTTTTCCTGGATCAATGAGTTTTCAATGTTGGAATTAACCACTATCGTATTATTACCTAAAGAAACTCCGGGACCAACTTTTGAATTTGAAATCTTTACGTTTTCTCCTATAAAGCAAGGCTGAATAATCAAAGAGTTCTCTATTTGGGCAGAAGCCGGAAAGTGAGACATTTCTTCTTTTTCATATTCCAGAATTTTGCTGTTGGTTTCTACCGTTGCATTTTTATTTCCACAATCCATCCAGTCGTTCACTTTTCCAAGCGTGAACTTTGCCCCTTTAGATCTTAGATTTTCTAATGCTGTTGTTAATTGATATTCTCCACCATTTTTAATATCATTTTCCATGATATAATTGATTTCGTCCATCAGTTTTTCAGCACTGTTGAAGTAATAAATTCCAATGATTGCCAAGTCTGAAACGAAAGTTGTCGGTTTTTCTACGAAATCTGTGATGAAGCCGTAGTTATCCAATTTTACCACTCCAAAAGCGGAAGGATCTTCTACACTTTTTACCCAGATTACACCATCTGAGTTTTTATCTAATTGAAAATCTGCCCTGAATAAGGTATCTGCGTAAGCGATGACAACATTGCCTGTCATTGATGCTTCAGCGCATTTCAGAGAATGGGCGGTTCCTAAAGGATCTAATTGATGATAAATACTTCCTTTTGCCCCTAATTTTTCAGCGATTTGTAATAATGATTTTTCAATCTCCGGCCCAAAGTCTCCTATAATAAAAGCTACTTCTTCAATTTTTTCTCCTGCAACTTTAGCAATATCTTCTACCAATCTTTGTACAATCGGTTTCCCTGCAATAGGGATAAGAGGTTTTGGAACGGTCAATGTATGTGGACGTAATCTGGAGCCACGTCCCGCCATCGGAACAATAATTTTCATAAATTATATAAGTATGTTTTTTTGTTGAGTTAATTTTAATTTTTGCTAAAGATAGTAATAAAACAATTCGTATAGAATTATTCCCTTTTAGTTTTAGATTTTGTTATAAATAATAAAACGGATTTGCTGATTCACAAATAAAAGGCCAAAGTTTATCTTTTGATTCTTGAGAGCAGCATGTCTTTTTCTGAGTAGATTAAAATACCGGAATAAACAAGGAATAATAAATTTCCAATCCATAAATTGTAATCGAAAAATGCTACGATTATGTAGCTGAAAACTGCTAAAAGTACAATGAAAAAAGAAATCTTCTTCATTCTGTAAGGAATTGGATAATATTTCTGTCCAAGCCAGTATGAAAGAATCATCATGGAGAAATAAGCTGCTAAGGTCACCCAGGCAGACACCATGAAACCATATGTTTTTAGAAGAGTTAAATTTAAAATGATGGTGATAATTGCACCGGTCCAGGAAATATAGGTTCCGACTCTTGTTCTGTCGGTCACTTTATACCAGGTTGAAAGATTGTAATAAATTCCAAAAAATAAGTTGGCGATGACAATAATCGGAATGATATTAATTGCAATCCAATATGAGCTGTTTGGAACTAATAAAAGCTTTATCCAGGAAACGTTTGCAATAATTCCCAAAGCGACTATTGAAGCAAAGAATGAAAAATATTCCGTGACTTTCGCATAGGTTTTTTTGGCGTTTTCATTATTCATCTGTTTAAAGAAAAACGGTTCAATCCCCATTCTGTAAGCGGTTACGAAAAGGGTCATCAATACTGCCATTTTGTAACATCCGCCATAAGCTCCTGCATCAGAATCATCAATTAAGAATCTTTGAATGAACTTATCAAAATTTTCATTAACCATAAAGGCCAAACCAGCAATCATAATTGGCCATGAGTATTTGATCATCTGAAGGAAAAGATTTTTGGAAAACTGAAATTTTACTTTTAAAATAACCGGAATAACCAACAAAACACCAACAAAACTTGCCGCCAAATTACTGTAGAAAGGGTAAGAAACTTTTTCTTTTAAGCCTAGTTTCAAAGAAAATTCCTGCGGAATATAAATAAATAAAGCAATGGCAAAAGCACTTTGGAAAACTGCCTGTATGACTCTAACTGCCGTATATTTTATAGGTCTGTTGTGGAATCTGAACCAGGCCAAAGGAATCACGAGAATATTATCGAAGAAGGCAATCCATGCAAACCATCGGATAAATTCCGGAGTATTTGAATAGTCAAAAAGATCGGCAATAGGCTGATTGAATAATAAAACCAGGATTAAAAATACAGTTGATAAGCCCGTCAAAAACCAGAAAGAAGTGTTGAATACCTTTTGTTCATTGTCCTTATCTGAGGAAAATCTGAAATAGGCTGTTTCAAAACCGAAAGAAAGAACAATATTAACGAATGATATCAGTGCATACAGATTGGTAAAGATGGCAAAAGCACTATTATCGATATTTTTAATAAATAAATAATTAAGCAAAACGACAATTATCCTCGGCATTATTGCCCCAATTCCATATATAATAGTCTCGTTGAGAAGTTTTTTCAAGATGTGAAATTTTATGCAAATGTAAATATTTAGAAATTGATTTTTTTATCAGCGACCTTAAAATTCATTCATAAATCTTAATTTTGCTTGAAATGAAAATCCGCTGGAATCTCGGAATTAGAATCTGGCATCAAAATCTAAAAAAGTAAAATGAAGACCTTAATCAAAAATGTAAAAATCGTCAACGAAGGCAAAATTCTTGAAGGTGATATTTTAATTGAAAATGATTTAATTTCCAAAATAGATGCCCAAATTTCTGAAGATGCAGATCAGATTATAGATGCTTCAGGAAAATATCTTTTGCCGGGAGTTATTGATGATCAGGTCCATTTTCGTGAGCCGGGTTTGACGCATAAAGGCGATATTGAAAGTGAATCCAGAGCTGCTATTGCGGGAGGAACGACGAGCTTTATTGAGCAGCCGAATACTGTTCCGAATGCGGTAACTCAAGAATTATTGGCTGATAAATATGAAATTGCTGCCCAAAAGTCATTTGCGAATTATGGTTTTATGATGGGTGGTACTAATGATAACCTGGAAGAAGTCTTAAAAACAAATCCGAGAAATGTTCCGGGAATCAAATTATTTCTGGGTTCTTCTACAGGAAATATGTTGGTTGACAATCCTGAAACGTTGGAAAATATTTTCAGCAATACCAAAATGCTGATTGCTGTGCATTGTGAGGATGAAGCCACGATCAGAGCGAATACCCAAAAATACCTGGATGAATATGGGGAAGATATCCCTGTGAAATTTCATCACCTGATTAGAAGTGAGGAAGCTTGCTACAAATCTTCTTCAAAAGCCATTGAATTGGCAAAGAAAACTGGAGCCAGACTTCATGTTTTTCATTTGTCAACGGCCATTGAAACGGAACTTTTCAGAAATGATATCCCTTTAAAAGATAAAAAAATAACAGCAGAAGTCTGTGTTCATCATTTAACGTTTACAAATGAAGACTATGAAACGAGAGGAGGACTAATTAAATGGAATCCAGCTGTAAAAACTCAGAAAGATAAAGACGGACTTTGGGAAGCATTGTTGGATGACAGAATTGATGTGATCGCAACAGATCACGCACCTCACACCTGGGAAGAGAAACAGAATGTATATACAAAATGTCCTTCAGGAGCACCATTGGTACAACATTCTTTAGTAGTAATGCTGGAAAATTACAGAAACGGAAAAATTTCTTTGGAAAGAATCGTTGAAAAAATGGCTCATAATCCTGCAATTTTATTCAGAATTGAAAAGAGAGGATTCATCAGAGAAGGCTATAAAGCCGATTTGGTTTTAGTAGATTTAAATGAAGACTGGACGGTGGAAAAAGAAAATGTTCTCTATAAATGTGGCTGGAGTCCATTAGAAGGCATGAATTTCCATTCTAAGGTGACTCACACTTTTGTTAACGGAAATCTGGTTTTCGAAAACGGAAAAATTAACGGAGAAAAATTCGGGGAGCGCTTGCTTTTCGAGGTTCAGGATTAAATATAAAAGCCTTTTCAAATTTTGAAAAGGCTTTTTTCTAACATTTTTTCAAAAAAATTAATCGATTGTAATATTGTCAATTGCTTTTTCTAAAGAAGTTTCCATAATTCCCGGAATTGCTAAACCTTCAGCACGGAAAACACTAACATCGGTAACTCCATAGAATCCAAAGACGTTTTTGATATAAGGTACATTGGAATCGTATATCTGAAAAGGACCTTCCGAATAAATATTTCCGGATGTAAAAGCAATGTATAATTTCTTGTCATTCAACAATCCTTGTGGCCCGTTTTCATCATATTTAAAAGTATATCCTGCTCTTGAAGTGAAGTCAAAATAGGCTCTGAGTGATGCAGGAACAGAGAAATTATACATCGGAGAATCTACGATAATAATATCCGCTTCCTGTAATTCTGAAATCAATCCTGTTGAATATTCATTGATTTCTGCCTGTTCAGGAGAATGACTTTCTACAGGGGAGAAAAAAGTATTGATGTGTTTTTCTTCTAAAATCGGCACTGATTCTTTCGTCAGATCGCGCTCTTTCACAACAGCATCCGGATACTTTTCCTGAATTCTTTTTACAACCGCATTTCCTAATTTTCTGCTTGCAGATATTTCAGCTCTTGGACTTGAAATAATGTGAAGTATGTTTTTCATTATTTTTTAATTAAAATTTCTTAAGCAAAATTATGTACATTTGCTTATCAAAAGTTAGTAGTAAACAAAAGGTTAGTAGTAACCTTTGGGTTAGTTTAAAAATTTAAACTTATGGAAAATACAGCTATTCTAGAAGAACCGATAACGGTTCAAAAATGTTCTGAAAACCTTTCCTCAGTGGAAGATGCAATCTATGTGATCGGTGGAAAATGGAAACTGAAAATCATTATTGTTTTGCAGGAAATCGGTAATATCCGTTTCAATGAATTACAAAGAACAATTCCCGGAATTTCTGCCAGAGTTTTGTCTAATGAGTTGAAAGATCTGGAGTTGAACGGTTTTGTTAAAAGAGTCGTGCATGCAGAACAAACACCGGTAGTTGTAGAATATATTTCTACAGATTACAGCAGAACACTGAAATCGGTTATCATGGCGCTTTCTGAATGGGGAAGAAAGCATAAAGCGAATATTAGGGAAGATATTTTCGAAAAATAAAAAGTTTTTAATTAAAAGACTGCCTGAATTCTAAAGGCGACATATTCGTTTTCTTTTTAAAAAGTGTACTGAACGATTGGGAATGTTCAAATCCCAGTTCGTAAGCAATTTCGCTTACTGATAATTCTGTTGTCGAAAGTTTTTCTTTTGCTTTACTGATCAGCTTTTCATGAATATGCTGCTGTGTATTTTGTCCGGAGTGAATCCGCAAAAGATCACTTAAATAATTAGGTGAAAGATTCATGGCTTCTGCAATGTGATGTACTGTTAGAAGACCTTTTTCAGGAGATTCTTTATCAAAATAATTATTCAGATACGTTTCAAATTTGGTCAGGAGCTGATGATTTCCGCTTTTACGGGTGATGAATTGTCTTTCATAAAATCTCTTTGAGTAGTTTAACAGCAGTTCGATTTGTGACAAAATAATTTCCTGGGTATGATGATCGATATGTTGACATTCTTTGTCGATTTTATACAGGATCTCAAGTAAATCATTTTCTTCATCTTCAGATAGATGTAATGCTTCATTTACGGCGTAGGAGAAAAATCCGTAAGAAGAAATGGTCTTTGCCAGAGAGTGTTTCAACAGAAAATCTTCATGAAAAATCAACAGGTATCCAGTGTTTCCGCACTCTATCGTTTGTAAGTCCAGATATTGAACCTGGTTTGGAGCCGTAAAGCTCAGTACACCTTTGTCGTAATCGTAGTGTTGTTGCCCGTATTTTATTTTTCCGGTTGCATTTCGTTTTAGCGCTACACAGTAATACCGGCTTGTAAAGCCTTTCCACACATCGTCTTCAATAAAAACACTTTCAGAAAGATTGATGACGCTTATCATTGGATGCTTTGGCTCGGGAAGAGAAAGCAATCTGTGAAATGCTGAAATTGATTGTATGGTGTTCATAATTGAATTTCTAAATAGTAAAGGTAATAATTTGGGTGCCTTAATCCATTTTGTATTTATAAATAGTCTGTCATTCTGAACGAAATGAAATGGAGTGAATAATCTTTAATAATAAAAATAGAGATTCTTCCTTCGTCAGAATGACAAACCACAAATATTTATTTTAGAAGAAAATTAATAATCCAAAAGTCCCATGCTGAATTCATCATAAGGAGCACCAGTATCTGTTCCCAAAGGGACGATGCTTTCTAATTTCTGAAGTTCTGCTTCTGTTAATTCGATCTTTGAAGCTTCAATATTCTGTTCAAGATATTTTCTGCGTTTCGTTCCCGGAATAGGAAGAATTCCTTTGCTGATGATCCATGCCAGAGCCAATTGTGATGAGGTGATGTTTTTTTCTTTAGCAAGGTTTTCAATGGCTTCTACCAGCTCAATATTTTTATGAAAATACTGTTCCTGGAAACGAGGAATTTTTCTTCTGAAATCATTGGCAGGCAAATCATCAATCGTACGAATCTGACCGGATAAAAATCCTCTTCCCAAAGGAGAATAGGCAACAAAACCAATTCCTAATTCATTCAGTGTTTTAATCACTCCTTTTTCTTCGGCTGTTCTCTCAAATAAAGAATATTCACTTTGAACCGCAGAGATGGGATGAACGGCGTGCGCTCTCTTTACAGTTTCAGAAGATACTTCTGATAAACCAATATAACCCACTTTACCTTCCTTTACCAGATCGCTCATTGCTTCGACGGTTTCCTCAACAGGAGTGTTTTTATCGAGACGATGCATATAATACAGGTCAATATAATCCGTCTTTAGATTTTTCAAAGAACGTTCAACCGATTTTTTTACATAATCCTTATTTCCTTTAATTTTCCAGGTGATCTGGTCGTTGTCATCAATTTCCCAACCGAATTTTGTGGCAATGATATATTGGTCGCGATTTCCTTCAATCGCTTTTGCAATTAATTGCTCATTTTTAAAAGGGCCGTATAAATCTGCTGTATCCAGAAAATTTCCTCCCGATTCCAGAGAGCGGTGAATGGTTGCAATGGCTTCCTTTTCATCACTTTTACCATACATATCGGCATCGCCAAAACCAGTCATTCCCATACATCCCAAACCAATATTCGGAACTATTAATCCCTGACTTCCTAATTTTACCTGACTTAATTTCATATCGTTATATTTTATTGATACAAAATTCAGCAGAAATTCAGAACCGGATGTATGCAAAACGATGATTGTCGTATGCAAATTACAGATTGTGAATTTTCTCTTGAGTGTTGTAAAAATTTATAACATTATCATCTGCGTAATCAGCCAAATCTGCGAGAGATACAGTTATAAATAAAGCTTCTTCCTTCATCAGAATGACCAACTGTAACACAATCATCTGTGAAGATCTGTGAAATCTGTGGAAGATTAAAATAGATTCTTCATTACGGTTTCGCTGCATTCAGAATGACAACAGGTGATTTATTTTCTTGGTTTCGAACTCATAAAAAAGCTTAGTTTTCCACCATTCATGATTTCAGAATGTTTTAAGGTGAAATTCTTGATCTCTTTTCCGTTCAAAAGAATTTTCTGAACATATACATTTTTTGGACTTTGATCGATGGCTTCAATTTCAAATGTTTTTCCGTTTTCCAGATTTAAAACCGCATTGTCAATCGCAGGACTTCCAATAGCATAATCTTCGGATCCTGGAGCAACAGGATAAAAGCCCAACGAGCTCAAAATATACCAGGCGCTCATTTGTCCTGTATCGTCATTTCCTCCCAACCCATCATGAGTTGCTTTATACTGCATTTCCAGAATATGACGAATCTGAGCCTGAGTTTTCCAAGGCTGTCCTGCCCAGTTGTAGAGATAAGCAACATGATGTGCTGGTTCATTTCCGTGAACATATCCACCGATAATTCCTTCTCGGGTAATGTCTTCAGTATCTGCAAAAAACTCGTCAGGTAAATGCATGGTGAACAGTTCATTCAGTTTTGAAGCGAATTTTTTCTTTCCGCCCATCAAAGCAATAAGCTCATCAGGATTTTGAGGAACAAAAAAGCTGTAGTTCCACGAATTTCCTTCAATGAAACCTTGTCCGTGAGTGCTTAATGCATTAAAGTCTTTTTTAAAGCTTCCATCTGCTAAACGCGGACGCATAAATCCGATTGATTTATCAAAATTGTTTTTCCAGTTTTCAGAACGCTTGATGAACTGATTGTAAATTTCCGTTTCACCCAAATGTTTTGCCAATTGAGCAATCGTCCAATCATCATAAGCATATTCCAGAGTGTTGGAAACTGAAGTTCCGTTTTTCTCGGCGGGAATATATCCCAGATCGATATATTGTCCGATTCCTTCATAGTCTCTTTTGTTGGCAGTTGCGACACAGGCTTTCAAAGCTTCTTTGACATCACCGTTATAATTTCCTTTAATAATAGCATCTGCAACTACACTTACACTATGATAACCACTCATACACCAGTTGTCATTCGCGTAATGCGACCAGATCGGAAGCATTTTCATAGAAAACTGATCATAATGAGCCATCATCGATTTCACCATATCACCGTTTCTTTTCGGCTGAATGATATTGAAGAAAGGATGAAGTGCGCGATACGTATCCCAAAGAGAGAAGGTTGTATAATTTGTGAAATTTTCTGCTTTATGCATATTTTGATCTAAACCTTTATATTCTCCGTTGACATCATTATAAGTCGTCGGATTGATAAAAGTATGGTACATCGCGGTGTAAAAGTTTGTTTTCTCGATTTCAGAACCTTTAATGACAATTTTATTTAATTCCTTATTCCAGTTTTCCTGGGTTTGGGCTTTTATTTGGTTAAAAGATAGGTTTCCAACTTCTTTTTCCAGATTTTCCATTGCATTGGCCTGACTTACGGGAGAAATTGCCAGCTTTACTTCGATTGCTTCATTTTCATTCGTATCAAAATCAAAATACATTTTCAGATTTTTTCCTGCGATTTCCGGAAAGTTTTTGGTCTGATCGAATTTTCTCCAGAAACCATTGTACACTTGCTTTCCGTCATAATTTTTCTGACCGTATGACTTGAATGGCTTTGAGAATTTAAGGGCAAAATAAACCGTTCTTGTTCTTGCCCAACCATTGGTTTGCCGATATCCGGTAATGGTATTCCCGTTCTCCACACGAACATAAGTCCAGATGTTTTTGCCATCATAATTGTAAATTCCGGCCATTAAATCAAGAATAATGTGTGCCTGGTCAGATTTTGGGAAAGTATAGCGATGAACTCCGACTCTTGTTGTTGAGGTAAGTTCTGCTAAAATATTGTGATCATCAAGCTTTACTTTGTAATATCCTGCTTCTGCGGTTTCATTTTGATGTGAAAACCTGCTTCTATATCCATTCTCAGGATTTGTCGCTGTTCCCGGGCTTAATTGTAATTTTCCAACGGTCGGCATGATCAAAAAATCTCCCAGATCAGAATGTCCTGTTCCGCTAAAGTGTGTGGAACTAAAACCTACAATCGTTTTGTCTTCGTAACGGTAACCTGCACAATATTTATAGACTTCACCATTATACTTTCCGTTCAGTTCGTAAGAGATCGTATCTGTTTCCGGGCTTAATTGTACTGCTCCAAAAGGTGCCGTTGCTCCGGGATAAGTATGGCCCATTTTTTCTGTCCCTATCAATGGATTGACATATTGATAGAGTTTTTCAAATTTTTGAGCTTGAGTGGGTGAATTAAAAAATAAAAGAAATAAAAATAAACAGATTCCCGGTCTTTTCATACATAGAGATTTTTAAACAGTAAATGTATATAAAAACTTGTTGATTATTTTTCTGAAAAACGGAAACCAATCCCGTGAATGTTTTCAATCATAATATTGGCTTCATCAGCAAAAATCTTCCTCAATCTTGAAATAAAAACATCGAGGCTTCTCCCCATAAAATAATCGTCATCGCCCCAGATTGCCTTCAGAATATCCTGTCTCTTGAGAACTGTGTTTTTATGACGGATAAAATATAACAGGAGTTCAGCTTCTCTTTGGGTAAGGGTTATCGTATTTTCCTGATTTTGCAAAGTATAGTTTTTAGGATCAAAGTTAAATTTTCCGACCCTATATTTTTGTGAAGAAGGTTCTGTCTTTTTTGAACGTTTGAGGAATACTTCAATTTTCAGGATCAGTTCTTCAATACTGAACGGTTTTACCAAATAATCATCCGCACCTATTTTTAACCCTTTTATTCGGTCTTCCTTTAAAGCTTTGGCAGAAATAAAAATGATAGGAATCTCAGAGTTTTCTTCCCGAATATATTGTGCCAGTTCAAAGCCGTTCATTTCCGGCATCATGATATCTAAAAGACAAATGTCAAAACTTTCGTTATTAAATGCTTCTAATGCAGATTTTCCGTCAGGATACCAGCAGATATCATAATAACTTTCCAGGCTGTCCTGCACCAGAAAAGCTATCGTTGTGTCATCTTCAGCATATAAAATTTTAGATTTCTCCATGAATTGCACTTTATTATTTAAAAGGTAAAAACAGGGTCACGGTAATTCCTTGATCGTTATTATTCTCCACCGAAATTTTCCAGTTGTGCTGCTGCACAATCTTTTTTACATAAAATAACCCCAGTCCAAAACCATTTACCTCATCACTTTTACTGGTATTTACTCTATAAAACTTATCAAAAATGTGAGGAATATTTTTAGCGGGAATTCCTATTCCGTTGTCTTTAAACTTTAAATATAAGCCTTTTGAATCTTTAAAAGAAGAAATGGCAATCATTGGTGTTGTTTCGCAATATTTAATAGAATTGTCTAAAATATTGTAAATGATATTGCTAAAGTGAAATTCATCAGCAATCACTGAAGTGTCACTGTCAATATTAATTTCAATGGAGAGGTTTTCATTTTTTTGTTTTACAGTATCTGCAATTTCCTGGATAAAAGGCAGTAGAATTATTCTTTGAGGCTTTAATGACAGTCCTGAAGCATCATTTTTGGCAATATTCAGGATTTTTTCAATATGACTGTTGAGCTTATGACTTTGATCAGTGATGATGGAAGTATAAGTTTGCAGTTTTGGATTTTCTTTTATCTGATCCTGTTTTTTCAGGGCTTCTGAAGCTAAAAGGATAGACGAAAGAGGGGTTTTAAACTCATGCGTCATATTATTGATGAAATCTCTCTGTAATTCTGAAAACTTTTTCTGCTGAATAATGGTGTAAATTGAATATACATACACCAAAAGAATAATAATCAAAGCGAATGTAAGCAGATACCAAAAACGCAGCGAACTGATCAGGTAGGTTTTTCTATCCGGAAAACGGATAGAAAAATAATAGACCAGGTTTTTATGTTTCGGGAATTGGATGACCTTATAATTAGGAGGTTCCTGATTTTTAGAAATAAATTTCCCGTACATCATTTTATCACTATGACAATTGTAAAGAGCGTATACATAATTAGTATTGATCTGAAAACGGGTAAATTCTGTTTTTAAATAATGTTCTAAAACGGCAGGGTGAAATTCATTATTGATATTAACTACGTAATAATCATTAGAAATATTCTGAACGGGATTTTCTGCAAAAGAAGTTTTACCACCGGATAGTTTTTCTACCACTTCCAGTAATGCAATATTTACTTTTTGATTAAATTTCTGATCTTCTAGATTGTAGGCCTGTCGGGTCCATAAAAGCTGGGCTATCAAAATTCCGATAATAGCTACAAACCCAAGCGTTATAATAATATTAAGTCTTTTTATTTCCATTTACAGAAACAATATTATCCAAAAATATCTATTAATTTTTTATCGTTAACAACTTATTAACAAATGTTTGATAACGATTAACATGTTGTATTTAAATTCATCTTACATTTGCTTTATCGAAAAAATAATTGGCTATTTATAATTATTAAAATTTATACTCATGAAAAATTTAAAAATTACAGCACTATTGGCAGTTTTGGCATGCTCTCCTTTTTATGCAAACGTACTTCCTGCTGACCATTCTCCAGTAGTAAAAGTACTTGCAGATGCTATTAAATGGAAATCAGAATCTATTGATGTAGGTAATATTCCTCAGGGAAAACCAAAAGTAATCAGATTTGAATTTACAAATACATCTAATAAGCCAATCGTTATTGAAAATGTAGCACCATCTTGCGGATGTACAACTGCTGATTATACAAAAACTCCAATCCTTCCAGGGAAAAAAGGTTTTGTTGAGGCAAGCTACAATGCAGCTAACGCAGGAGCATTTATGAAAACGGTAAATGTTACCACAAGTGACAGCAAAACTCCAAAAACACTTTCTTTCAAAGGAACTGTAGTGGCTTCTTAATTAATTTAATCTTGTTCAATATAAAACAGCCTGATGAATTTTCGTCGGGCTGTTTTGTTTTTAATAGATTGTTGTTTAAAAAACAATTATTTGTTGCATTATTTCTTGATACATTTTAAAGGTTGGCGTTTCAATATTTATTATTTTTAAGAAAAAATAAAACGTATGAATCTTTATACACAACCAATGCTGCGTGAAGACGCACTGAAAGATAAAGTAGCCATCGTCACAGGAGGAGGAAGCGGTCTTGGAAAAGCGATGACCAGATATTTTCTTCAGCTGGGCGCAAAAGTAGTGATTACCTCAAGAAATTTGGAAAAACTACAAGGAACAGCAAAAGAACTGGAAGATGAAACCGGAGGAAAAGTTCTTTGCGTTGCATGTGATGTGAGAAACTGGGATGAGGTAGAAGCAATGAAGGAAGCGGCTCTGAAAGAATTTGGAAGAATTGATATCCTCTTGAATAATGCCGCAGGAAATTTTATCTCCCCAACCGAAAGGCTAACACATTCCGCATTTGATTCTATTTTAGATATTGTTTTAAAAGGAACAAAAAACTGTACACTTTCCATCGGGAAACATTGGATTGATTCAAAAACTCCGGGTACGGTTTTGAATATTGTGACAACGTATTCATGGACTGGTTCGGCATATGTTGTTCCTTCAGCCTGTGCAAAAGCGGGAGTTTTGGCAATGACGAGATCTCTTGCGGTAGAATGGGCTAAATATGGAATCCGTTTCAATGCAATTGCTCCAGGACCTTTCCCTACGAAAGGTGCATGGGACAGACTTCTTCCGGGAGATCTGCAGGAAAAATTCGATATGAAGAAAAAAGTTCCGTTAAGAAGAGTGGGAGAACATCAGGAGCTGGCTAATCTGGCCGCTTATCTGGTTTCAGATTATTCTGCTTATATGAACGGGGAAGTGGTAACTATTGATGGAGGAGAATGGTTGCAGGGAGCAGGAGAATTCAATATGCTTGAAGATATTCCTCAGGAAATGTGGGATGCTTTAGAAGCAATGATTAAAGCTAAAAAATCAAATTGATTTAAAAATATTATTAATTTCCCGGATCTGTAACGATTTCGGGATTTTTTTTACTTATTATGAAAAGAATCTCAATGAATTTTAAACTTCCAACCCTTATTTCGGCAGTTGCGGTTGCTCTTTTTGCACAGCCAGCGTATGCTCAGGAATCACCAAAATATGATTATGTAGAAGTATTTAAGCCATTTTTCTATTCGCAGACCGGAACTGAAACCAGATCTGCAAGTGGACAGCCGGGACACGCGTATTGGCAAAATTCTGCAGACTATCATCTGAATATAAGCCTTAATGAGGCTAAAAATGAAGTCTTTGGAACTGCAGAAATTACTTATACAAATAACAGTCCGGATAGGCTGGGTTTCCTATGGCTGCAGCTGGATCAGAATTTATTTGAAAAAAATTCAAGAGGAAATGCCGTAGTACCTATGTCGGGAAGCAGAAATGGTGCTCACGGTGAAGAATTTGAGGGAGGATATAAAATAAAATCTGTAAAATATAATGGAAAAGACGTAAAGTATACCATTACGGATACCAGAATGCAGATTGATCTTCCTGAAGAACTGAAATCTAATGGTGGAGTTGCAAAAATTAAAATTGAATATTCTTTCCTTTCGCCAAAATACGGATCAGACAGAATGGGAATACAGGATACCAAGAATGGGAAAATCTTCACGATGGCTCAATGGTATCCGAGAATGTGTGTGTATGATGATGTTTTAGGATGGAATACATTGCCTTATCTGGGAGCTTCCGAATTTTATCTGGAATATGGAAATATTACTGCAAATATTACTGTTCCGGCCAATCAATATGTTGTGGCTTCAGGAGAACTGCTTAATGCAAAAGAAGTTTACACTAAAGAAGAGAATAAACGATGGGAAGAAGCCAGAAACAGTGACAAAACAATAATGATCCGCCCGGAATCTGAATTGGGTAAAAATCAGGCGACCGGAACAAAAACATGGAAATTTAAGATTAATCAGGCAAGAGATTTTGCTTGGGCGTCTTCTTCAGCCTTTATTATAGACGCAGCAAAAATTAATCTTCCAAGCGGTAAAAAATCTTTAGCGGTCTCTGCCTATCCTGCAGAAAGTGCGGGAGAAAAAGCTTGGGGAAGATCAACAGAATATACAAAGTCGGCCATTGAGCATTATTCAGCAAAATGGTATGAATATACCTATCCTGCAGCCACAAACGTTGCCGGTAATGAAGGAGGAATGGAGTATCCCGGAATTGTTTTCTGTCATATGGACTCCAAAGGAGGAGGTCTTTGGGGAGTTACGGATCATGAGTTCGGGCACAACTGGTTTCCGATGATCGTAGGTTCCAATGAAAGATTATTTGCTTGGATGGACGAAGGTTTCAATACTTTTATCAATGAACTTTCAACAGAAGCTTTCAACAAAGGAGAATACTATTCAAAGAAAAATATTGCTCAAACAGGAGGCTTTCTGATGAATGATAATTTCGAACCTGTTATGGTGGGACCGGATAATATGAAAGAAAGAAGCATCGGGGTTTTGGCTTACTATAAACCAGGTATTGGATTGGAAGTTTTAAGAAATTCGATCCTGGGACCTGAAAAATTCGATAAAGCATTCAGAACTTATATCAAGCGTTGGGCTTTCAAGCATCCTACTCCTTGGGATTTTTTCCACACGATGGAAAATGTTTCCGGAGAAGAGCTTAACTGGTTCTGGAGAGGATGGTTTATCAATAAATGGAAAATCGATCAGTCAGTTAAAAATGTGAAATACGTAAACGGAGACTTTAAAAATGGTGCACAGATTACGGTAGAAAATTTAGGACAATTACCAATGCCGACAACCGTTCAGGTAAAATTTAAAGACGGTACAGAACAAATCGTAAAATTACCGGTAGAAGTCTGGAAACGAAATACGGAATGGACCTTTAAAATCGATTCTACAAAAGAAATTGCTCAGGTAAAACTGGATCCTAATTCTCAGATTCCAGATGTGAATCCTAAAAATAACAGCTGGAATTCTGACGATCAGTCTTCCAAATAAAAGGTTATTTAAAAAACGTTCAAAGAAATTTAATTTACTAAAAAGAAATAATTCAGATATTTAGGCTCCGGAATATTTTCCGGAGTTTTTTGTTTAAATAATAAAATCAGTATTCATTGCTTCTTTATGAGACATATGTTTTATTTTTGTTTAACTTTTTAATTAAGAATAATGAAATTTAAATTTTCAGGACTATTGGTATTACTTTTCATCCTCAATTTTTCTCAGGATCTGAAAGTAATGAGTTTCAACATCAGACTTCAGGTAGAATCGGATAAAGATAATGCCTGGACACAAAGAAAGCAGGATGCCATCGACTTATTGAGCTATTATCATCCGGATTATTTCGGAGTTCAGGAAGCGCTTCCGGAACAAATGAAAGACATTAAGAACGGATTGAAAAACTATGAGTATGTAGGAGTGGGAAGGGATGACGGAAAAGAAAAAGGAGAGTTTTCAGCTATTTTCTATGATGCCAATAGACTTCAGGTTTTAAATTCAGGAACATTCTGGTTGTCTGAAACCCCTGAGAAACCTTCAAAAGGTTGGGATGCCGCTTACAACAGAGTGTGTACATATGCTGTTTTCAAAGATAAGAAGTCTAAAAAAGAATTCATGGCGCTTAATCTTCACTTCGATCACGTAGGAAATGTGGCAAGAGTGAAATCTGCGGATTTAATTTTAAAGAAAATTAAAGAGATTAATCCTAAAAATTTACCGGTGACATTAAGTGGAGATTTCAACTTAACGGATGATACCGAACCGATTAAAATCCTTTCGCAGAATTTAAAAGACAGTTTTTACAATTCTGAAACCAAACATTATGGACCTGTGGGAACCTTCACAGATTTTAATGTAAATGAAGTTCCAAAAGAAAGAATAGATTATATTTTTGTAAAAGGATTTAAAATAAAATCTCACAGACATATCAATGACAGAAGAGAAAATTTACTGTATCCGTCGGATCACTTTCCGGTGTTGGTAGATCTTTCTTTTTAAATAAAGATTAGTTGGTCGGAAAATCTATTTCAAATCCAATTCCTCTCAGGGATTGGATTTTGATTTCAGGATCGTTGATAAAATATTTTCTTAATCTGCTGATAAAAACATCAAGGCTTCTTCCTGTAAAATAATCATTGGTTTCCCACAGATTATTCAAAATATCCTCTCTCTTTATCGTTTTCTGATTGTGTTTCAACAAATAAAGCAAAAGCTGCTGTTCACGGATCGTTAAACGGATATTTCCGTCTGGATGGGAAAGCAGAAGTTTTTCCGTATCTAAAAAATAGTTTCCAATATTTATATGCGTTTCTGTGGTTGTTGATAAAGTTCTTTTAAGAATATTCTTAATTCTCAAAATAAGCTCTTCAGGATCGCAAGGTTTGGAAATATAATCGTCGGCTCCGATTTTTAAACCAGTTAACCGGTCAATTTTTTGATTTTTTGCAGTTAAAAACAGGATAGGGAAATCAGGTTTCTCCTTTAAAATCATTTTAGCTAATGAAAAGCCGTCAATATGAGGCATCATGATATCCAAAATCCCAATATGAAAAGAAAAATCAGACTTTAAAATCTCTGTAATATCTTGAGGGTTCTGAAACCAGGCGACTTCAAAATCTTCCAGTTCCAGATACTGCTTTAGGATCATTCCGAAATCGGAATCGTCTTCTGCTAAAAGGATCTTAATTTTCATAGGGTAGATTTATTTTAAAGAGGGTTCCTTCTTTGGGTTGAGAAATAACTTCAATTTTTCCTTTATACTGATCAATGATTTTTTTTACAAAATACAGCCCCAATCCCAATCCTTTCGTATTATGAATGTTGTTGGCCTGGATTCTGTAGAACTTTTCGAAGATATTTTTCTGTTCTTTCTTTTCTATTCCTTCTCCGTTATCGGCAATCTCTATCGTAAGATTTTCATGAAGATCCGTAATATTGACCTTTACTAAAGACGCACCGTATTTTACGCTGTTTTCACAAAGATTTTTAATGATGGTTTCCAAAAGGCTCTTATCAAACGGAAGTTCTTTGGCAACGTTGATTTCAGAAGCAAAGGTAATCTCAGGATAAGTAAAGGCTAAATCCTGAATAAAAAAAGCCCAGTCTTCAGGTTGAATGAAAAGGATTTCTCCGTTTTCATCTTTGTGGAGCTGTTTCATAAGACTTTCGAGACGGCTGATCTGTCGGTCGATAAGGGGAAGAGTCTCAGGATTCCAGTCTTTTTTCAAAGCTTTTGCTGCAATTTTCAACGTGGCGATAGGTGTTTTAAATTCATGCGAAATATTGTCGACCACAGCATGAAGAACTGCAACCTGTTTTTGTTGTTTGATTAAATTCTTGACTGTAAAAATAAAGAGGACTAAAACACTTGCAAGCAGTAAAAAACAGCATACAAACAGAAGGATAAGCTCTTTAAATACGACGGTTTTAATATTTAAAATTTCAAATTCAGTGATGCTTTCCACAAGAAAAGAATCTCTTTTTTTGAATTTACCATCTGTAGTAGAGGTAGACGAACTCTCCCATTTTCCCGAGCTTGTAATTCCTGTTTTTTTTAATTTATTCTTTGTTTCATACAAAACAACAGGCTTGTCAAGGAGAGGAGTCTTTTCAGGCAGAGAAAGAATGGAAGTATATTGAATTTTGGCAGCAATTTTATAGCCTTCTTTTTTAAAATGATTATCTATATATCTACTGATTGATGCTTCTGTATTTTGTCTGTTTTGTTCAAAATATCTCAGAAATTCTTCCTTACTGATTTTTTTGTCGCGGTATTTAATAAAAATCCTTTGCAGATCATCTTCAATAGAATCATTTTTTGCTTTACTGATTTCTTCCAGTTTATCGGTATAATTCGTTAAACCTTGATGAATAGTTCTGTAGATATCCCTCTCTTTTACCAGATAGGTTTTGTACATGAAATAGACCTGAATCCCCAATAGAAGGAGAAAAAGGAGGGCAAAGAGCGAAATAAGATATTTACTTTTAGAGATCATCCAAACAAAGATAAAAATTTAGTCTTTCCCTAATGGACATTAACACGCCATTAACCTTCTGTTAACCGAAATTGTTGAAGACAATATGGAATTTTGCTGCATAATAATTCCGAAAAAAAAATTAGAATATGTATAAATTAATTGTATTGCTGTGTTTCCCGGTTGTACTGTTTTCACAGAAACAAAGAATTGAAGGAACCGTTTCAAATGGTGAACAGAAAAAGCTTTCCTCCGTAACGGTTGAAGTATATGATTCTCAAAATATATTGGTAAAAAAGCTGAATACCGATAATAATGGCATTTTTATATTGGAAGATATTGCTGTAAATCCAATAAAAATAACAGTTAAAAATCCTGAATACGAATATTTCGAAAAGAGTTTTGATACAGAAAAACAACAAATTATTGATATTGTTTTAAAAAGCAATCATAAAGATATTGAAGAAGTTACGGTAACGAAAAAGAAACCTGTCGTAAAGAGAAAGGTCGACAGATTGGAATTCAATGTGGAAAATAGTAATATTTCCTCTCTCAGTGCCTGGGAAATCCTGAAAAAAACGCCGAATGTAGTCGTAAATAATGATGTTTTGACTGTTAAAGGAAGCACCGGAATTTTAGTTACAATCAATGATAAAAAAATAATGCTGACCGGTGACGAATTGAAAAATCTGCTTGAAAATACTCAGGGAGATGAAGTGAAATCTGTTGAAGTCATCACCAATCCGCCTGCAAAATATGAAGCACAGGGAAGTGCAGTTCTGAATATTGTAATGAAGAAAAATAAAATAGAAGGCTATCGTGGCGTAATTTCTTCAAAATATGTTCAGACTCAATATGCAAAAGGAAATGTCGGGATTTCCCAGTTTTATAAGAAAGATAAACTTTCTGTGATGGGAAGTTATTACAGAGGAGCAGGAACGTATATCAGGGAAGGGACAGATTACGTGAATTATCAGGAAGACCAGACGAGATGGATCAGTACTATGAACAGAAAGGATAAAAATAACAATCAGAATACGGTCAATTTTAATATTGAATATGAAGCAGACAGTTTGACGAATGTGAGTCTCAATTATTCAGGATATTTCAGCCCGAAATCTTTCGGAACGTATTATGTTCCTACTCTGATTTATAATAATCAGGATATAGCGGAATCCAATTATCTCACCATTAATGATCATCATTCCCGAAGCATTAACAATTCATTAAGCTTTCAGGTCGACAGAAAATTAAACAAAAACAGCAGTCTTAGCTGGATTAATTATTTTACCGGAAATAATTCCCGGAAATATCAGAATGTACTTACTTATCTTGATTTTGTTAATCAGACACCGGAAGAAAGAAATTTTTTGACGAATAATAAAAGTAATATTCAGCTTTATTCCACGCAGTTTGATTATCAGTGGAAAAAGGATAAATTGGAGTTGGAATCTGGAGTAAAGTACAGTTTTGTAAAAACAAACAGCCAATTGGATTTTTCAGATAATGAAAATGGGCAGTTTGAATACAGGCCGGAAAAAAGCAATATTTTTGATTATAAAGAACAAAATTTCGCGCTTTATTCCTCTCTTGCTTATAATCTTGATAAATGGAGCTTCAAAGGCGGGCTTCGTGCGGAAATGACAGACCTGGAAGGTATTGTATCTGAACCTCATGAAATCAATAAAAATAATTACTGGAGTCTGTTTCCGACAGCTTATGTACAGTATACGACTGAAAATAAACAGGAATTCGGCTTTTCATATGGAAAAAGAATCAGCAGACCTTCCTATTCTTGGCTGAATCCTGCTAAATCTTATTATAACCTGTTTTCTTATTTTCAGGGAGATCCTAAACTGAAAGCGACTATTGTGCATAATCTGAACCTTACCTATTCATGGAAAGAATGGAATGTAGATCTCTATTACAGAAAAGAACTCTATCCATCGATGGAAATTTCTTTTCAGGAGCCAAGTTCCAATAATCTGATTTATTACTATACCAATATTGAAAAAGGTCAGGCTTATGGATTAAGTGTATATAAAAACTTCCAGATCAAACCTTGGTGGAGTCTGGTTCTTTCAGAGAATCTGGAGCATAATGAGAATTACTTCAAAGGAGTAGATGAGATTCTTTATAAGAACAAAGTATGGAACTGGGTTTCCAATATTTCCACCTCTTTTACGCTGGATAAAAACAGTGACTGGAAAATGGAAGTTGGGCATAATTACTATTCTCCGGGAATACAGGGAACATTCAGGATTTCTGGATCCTGGTCTGCCTATTTTGTGATGAACAGAAAATTCTTCAATAAAAAATTGGAGGCAAGCTTCATATTTAATGATATTTTCAGGACGATGAAACAGAAAGTAAGTACAAAATATGCCAATCAGGATAATTATTTTTTAGATTATCAGGATACGCAGGGCTTTACACTTTCTTTGAAATTCAATTTCGGAAATCAGTCTGTGAAAAATGTGAAGACCATTAAGAAAACTGATGAACAGGATCGGTTATAAAATTATTTTTCGTTAAATATTCTCCATGCCTGAATGAATATGTTTTCTCTGCCACATTTTCCTTAATTTTGGCATAAATAATAAATTGGAGATATGAAACAGTTTCTTTCGGGGCTATTAATGATCGTTACCTTGCAGCAGCTGTCTGCTCAGGAACTTTATATGCCGAGAAACATCAAAAAGGCGTATGAGAACGGAACCAGAAATATGTCGGGAGCACCAGGAAAAAACTATTGGCAGAATAAAGGGATTTATAATGTTGAGGTAAAAGTAGATGGCGCAACGAAAATTGTTTCCGGAAAAGAAACCATTGTTTACAGCAATAACAGTCCGAATGATCTTAATGAATTGGCAATAAGATTTGTAAATAACTTACACAAACCCCAGTCGCCGAGATCAGGATTCGTTTCCAAAGACTTTCTATCATCAGGTTTGAAAATCAAATCATTTATTATAAATGGCCAAAACTATGATATTAACAGCGATGATTGGGGAACAGTAGAAAAAGTGAAACTGAATTCTGTTTTAAAGTCGAAGTCAAAAGCAGAGATAAAAATAGAGTGGGAGTACCCTCTCTCTGTTCAGAGTGGAAGAGAAGGACAGATTGATCCTGAAACATTTTATGTAGCCTATTCTTTCCCTAGAGTTTCCGTATATGACGATTACAATGGATGGGATATGCTTCCGCATTCGGACAGACAGGAATTTTATAACGACTTTAATGACTATTCTTTTGCGATTACGGCTCCCAAGAATTATGTAGTATGGGCAACAGGAGATTTCCTGAATCCTGAAGCTGTTCTTCAGCCGGAATACCTTAAAAAATATAAAGCTTCTTTAAAAAGCGATAAGGTAGTAAATATTGCGGGTGAACAGGAAATGAAGGCTGGAAAAGTAACCAAACAGAATAAGTGGAATGTATGGAAATTTAAAGCCAATCATATCACAGACTTTTGTTTTGCCTTGAGTAAACACTATAACTGGGATGCAGCAAGTGTGCAGCTGAAAACAAAACGAGTGAGCGTTCAGGCAGGATATAAAAGCGGAGCTAAAGATTTTGAGCATTATGTAGACTGGATGAGATATAATCTGGATTGGTTCTCAAAAAACTGGCCGGGTGTGGAATATCCTTATAATGCAATGACCGCTATTCAGGGATATGCAGACATGGAATATCCTATGATGATTAATGATACAAGTATTCCCGATGATCTTCAGGATGCGAGATTAACAGCAGATCATGAAATTGCACATACCTATTTCCCTTTTTACATGGGAATCAATGAAACGCGTTATGCCTATATGGATGAAGGTTGGGCAACCACTTTGGAATATCTGATCGGGATTGACGAAAACGGCGAAGCTGCAGCACAGGAATTTTACAAAAATTTCCGTGTAAAAAGATGGATCAATGACCCTTCCTCGGAAGAAGATCAGCCTATTATTACGATGAGTACACAGGTAAGCGGAGCTGGTTACGGAAACAATTCTTATGTAAAAGCTTCCTTGTCTTATCTGGCTTTGAAAGATTATTTGGGAGATGATTTATTTAAAAAAGCACTTCATCATTATATGGACAACTGGAATGGAAAACATCCGATTCCATGGGATTATTTTAACTCGATGAATACAGGTTCCGGTAAAAATCTGAACTGGTTTTTTAATAACTGGTTCTATACCAACAATTATATAGATTTAAAAGTGGGAACTACAGCACAGCAAAATAATCTGCTTTCTGTGAGTGTAGATAATGTGGGCGGTTTTGCCATACCTTTTGATGCTAAAATTAATTATGAAGATGGAGCGTCAGAAAGCCTTCACTTTTCTCCTTCTGTTTGGGAAAAAGATCAGAAAAAGACGGTTCTTACGATTCCTATAAAGAAAAAAGTAAAATCGATACACTTAGACGGAGGTCTTTTTATGGATTATACACCAGAAAACAATTCAAAGAATTTATAAAAAAATCCTGAGGATTTTTAGTTTAAAGTCTTCATAAAAAAGTAAATAAAAAGCCTTTCTCTTATTTTGGAGAAAGGCTTTCTTGAGTTAAATATATAATTGAATGTGTTTGTGTATACATTAAGATTCTGCAAAACCATTTTTGATAGCATAGATAGCGAGTCCTACTCTGGTTTTCAGATCCAGCTTTTCGCAGAGCTGGTCGCGGTAACTTTCTACTGTTCTCGGACTGCAGCACATTTTTTCGGCGATTTCTTTGTAACTGAGTTCAGTTACGGTATATTTTAAAAATTCTTTTTCTCTATCGGAGATCTTTATATTCGCATCAGAATCATGATGACTATTGAGATTAGAAAGAATGATTTTTGAAGCCCATTCCGGATAAAAATAGCCGTCCTTATTAAGTCTTGTCAAAGCTTCTTCAAGATCTTTTGGATGAGTGTTTTTTAGTAAATAGCCTTTTGCACCATTTTTCACCATTTTTATCACACTCTTATCATCGCCCTGCATACTGAGAGCCATTACTTTGATGCCGGGATGATTTTCCTGAAGCCACAATACCGTTTCAAAACCATCCATAATCGGCATACTGATATCTAAAAGAATGATGTCGGGAATAGGATTTTTTTCTTCAAACTTTTGAATAAGATCTTTTCCGTTTTCTGCTACATAAATAACTTTAAAATCGTTGAAATTATCAATAATTCCTTCCAAAGCTTTTGCAATAAGCACGTGGTCATCTACAATTACTATTGTCTTTTTCATGAGTGTCTTTTTAAAGTTATTTTAACCTGTGTTCCCTTGTTTTTTTCACTTTCTATAATGAAATCAGCATTAATGATTTTAGCCCTATTTTTCATATTGGTGAGACCAATACCTTTGCTAAGAGTTTTTGAATGATCAAAGCCTATTCCGTCATCCTTAATTTCCAGCTCCCAAAGGAAATCTTCAGAGGTATTTAACTGAATATAAATATTCTTACATTGAGCATGTTTGATACTGTTCTGAATAAATTCCTGAGTAATTCTGAGCAGTACATTTTTATGGACGAAGCTTAGATCCAGCTGGTCAAAATTATGCTCAAAAGTGATGTGACATTTTTTAAATGAGTTGGTATTATCTACTTCTTCCTGTATCAAAGTTACAATTTCCTTCTGATTGATGTTGTCATCCGTCAGTGTTTTTGACAGACTCCGAAGATCCTGAAGAGACTGGTTGATGATTTGTGAAACCTGCTCAATCCTTTCATTAGCTTCCGGAACTTTATTCTCATACAACATTTGCTGTGTGTAAAGGCTTACCAAGGTAAGCTTTTGTCCAATATTGTCATGCAGCTCTCTTCCGATTTGCTGCATGGTTGCCTGTTGAATTTCCAGCTGGGTAGCAAGAAGTTCTTTCTGATGAATTTCGTTATTGATTTCAATCTCATTTAAATACTCTTTTTTCCGCTGCTTATATTTTCTGATATATATCATAACTGCTACTATAAAGAATACAAAAAAGAGATTAAATAAAATAATCGTTAAGAATAATTCTGTTTTCCCCATATGAATGAACTTGCAAATAAAATATATGTAATAATACCCGACACCAGAAAGTAATTAAAATAAATATTCCAAATTTCCTCATATTTTACCAAAAATGACATAAAGGCCATAAAAGGGAGTGTTCCTATATAACACAAAGTAATTCCAAGGTTAATATAAAACATTTTATTTTTATTAAAATTAAGAATATCCTGTGAGGTAATTTGCTTATGAAACTCCATAATCACTAAAAGCATTAACATAAAACAGCCAAGTGTATAGTTGAATGCAAATACTATTTTACCTCTAGAAAAGTATAATTCATTTGGAATGAATGAGAGTAAATATAAAATAGTTAATATCCAAAATAGTTTAGGCTTTCCTAAAGACTTTGCTGCGTATAACCAGTAAAAGAATATAAACTGTACCGGCATCATTAAATAATTAAAATACTGTGCTTTGGTAAAATGAGTAAAATCACCCCATTTGCCATACGCTTCCCCCAGAAAAATAAATACCAAGTAAAACACAAAAAAAATCCAATATTGTTCTTTTAAACGGTTGTAATGAAAAAGAGCGATGAGTGCTGCGAGTCCTTCAGACCAAACCATGCTATTTTGAGCAAATTCCTGAAATTCCGTCATATTGGAGTTTAATAGTTAAAAAAGAGATAAAGTTTTCACTTGCTTTCTTAGGAGTAATTTTTTTTTCCCCATATAAATGAACTAGCGAATAACAAATACATAATAATTCCTGAAATCAAAAAGTAAGCAAAATAAACGTGATAGATATCTCTATAATCTTTTATGTAGGCAAAAAATGTCCAAAATGGCATTGTTCCAATATAAAACAGAGTGACCCCTAGATTAATATAAAACATCGGGTTTTTATTGAAATTCAGAATATTTGATGAATTAATCTGTTTATAATATTCCATTACCACTAATCCCATAAGAATCAGACAACCAAAGGTGTAGCTGAATGACATAATTATTTTCTTGGTAGATACTACTTCACCAAATACCAAAGAAAGTAAATATAATGCCGAAATTATATAGAATAATTTAGGTTTTGCAAAAGATTTTGCTGCATAGATCCAAAAAAAGAAGATAAATTCAACAGGAATTACAAAATAATTGTAAAAATTCTGTTTGCTATAGTCAATGAAATATTCGCCCCATTTACCCATAACTTCACAAAGAAACATTAATATCAAATAATATGAGAAATATTTCCAATATTGATTTTTAATTTTAGGATAATATAATATTGAAACTAAGGCCGCAAGACCTTCTACCCATATTAGAGAGTTTTGCAAAATCATTTCCAGTTCAGTCATTGAGTCTTATATTGTTTTTTAGTGTATTTTTAAAAAGTTTCTACTTTACTATTATTTGGCGGATTTAATACTCCGTGATTCTGGCAAATAATATCGCCCTCTAATCTCGAATTTCTTACAGACGCCATAACCAGTAATTCGCCTTCTCCTGTTGTGCTTAGTGGGTTGAAATCATACGGTAGTTTATTTCCTTCTCCGTCATCAGCTATCATTGTCGGAACCATAACCAAAGTATGCCTTTCAGCATATTCTGGCCCAATTGAAGATTCTTTCATGATATCCCAATCTTCTTTTTTCGGATAAGCTGCGTAATAAAATCTGATGCCCAAATCCTGATCTGTTATATTGGGAGCATTTTTTCGGGTTTCATTTTCAATATCAGAGATAAATTTCTTTAAGGTATCTAAATCAAAATGAATGGAATGTGCATCATCAATTCCCAATCTGTCTCTTACAAATGCCAAATGATTGTTTCTGTAATTGTTGATCAAAGTCTGAATAAATTCGCAACTCATTGTGTTTGGTACAGAGTTCAACTCAGGTGTCTCAATGTTTAGGTTAGGTTTTGTTTTCATAAAGCGAAGTTTATAAGTGGAATGTTAGTTGGTACTGCAAATTTCAAAAAAAATTACGTTAATACGACACGTTTTTTTCCTGATTATTTATGGGATTTTTACGGATTGTAAATTATAAAGAAAATTTATAAGGTTAAATTAAAAAAATAAGTGCCGCAGACTTAAAATCTACGGCACTTACTACAAAAATAATATATGAAAAAAACTACTTACTGCTCAGTAGGTCTGAAAACCAAACCTGTTTCCTCGAAATAATCCAAAGTAATTCTGTCTCCGTCATTCACGGTTCCTGCAAGAATTTCTCTTGATAATTTGTTTAATACTTCCTGTTGGATCACTCTCTTCAACGGTCTTGCTCCAAAAGCAGGATCGTATCCTTTATTCATCAGATAATCCACGGCGTCTTGTGTTGCCGTCATAATGATATTTCGTTTTGCCAGCATATCATTGAATCCTCTCAACTGATAGGTTACAATTTTTCCGATTTCTTTTTTTCTCAAAGGCTGGAACAATACCACCTCATCAATTCTGTTTAAGAATTCGGGACGCAATGTCTGTTTCAATAAATCAAAGACTTCATCTTTTGTCTTATCGACGATTTCATCCTGATTTTCCTCAGTAATATTTTCAAAATTCTCCTGAATGATATGTGAACCTAAATTCGAAGTCATAATGATAATCGAATTTTTGAAATTAACCACTCTGCCTTTGTTATCCGTCAATCTTCCATCATCCAAAACCTGTAACAACGTGTTGAAAACATCAGGATGCGCTTTTTCAATTTCATCTAAAAGCACCACAGAATAAGGTCTTCTTCTCACGGCTTCTGTTAATTGTCCACCTTCATCATAACCCACATATCCTGGAGGCGCACCTACCAATCTCGAAACCGAATGACGTTCCTGATATTCACTCATATCAATTCTCGTCATATTGTTCTCATCGTCGAATAAGAACTCTGCCAAAGCTTTTGCTAGCTCTGTTTTTCCGACTCCGGTGGTTCCTAAGAATAAGAACGAACCGATTGGCTTTTTGTCATCGCTTAATCCCGCTCTGTTTCTTCTGATGGCATCTGCAACCGCCTGAATGGCTTCATCCTGTCCTACAACTCTGTGGTGAAGTTCCGCTTCAAGATGTAACAGTTTTTCTCTTTCGGATTGAAGGAGTTTGGTAACAGGAATTCCTGTCCATTTGGCAATCACTTCAGAAATATTTTCAGAAGTTACTTCTTCCTTAATCAGTTCATTCTGATGATTTTGCATCTCTATTTCTAATTTGGAAAGCTCTTCCTCTTTTTCACGAAGTTTTCCGTATTGGATTTCCGCTACTTTTGCATAATCTCCGGCTCTTGAAGCTCTTTCTGCCTCCAGTTTCAAAGATTCTATATCTTTTTTAATCTGAGTTAAATCCTCAGATTTCTGTTTCTCTTTTAGCCATTTTGCATTGATCTCATTTCTCTGCTCGGAAATTTTTGCGATATCTTCTTTCAAATGGTCAATTTTGGTCTGATTTCCTTCTCTTGAAATCGCTGCCAATTCAATTTCCAACTGCATTAATCTTCTGTCTAAAACATCCAGTTCTTCAGGTTTTGAATTGATCTCCATTCTTAATTTCGCAGAAGCTTCATCAATCAAATCGATCGCTTTATCCGGTAAAAATCGGTCTGAAATATATCGTTGAGACATTTCCACTGCGGCAATAATCGCTTCATCTTTGATTCTTACTTTGTGGTGCGCTTCATATTTATCTTTAATTCCACGAAGAATAGAAATGGCTGATTCCGTATCCGGTTCTTCCACCATTACTTTCTGGAAACGTCTTTCCAACGCTTTATCTTTTTCAAAATATTTTTGATATTCATTCAAAGTCGTTGCACCGATGGCTCTTAATTCTCCTCTTGCCAAAGCTGGTTTCAAGATATTTGCAGCATCCATTGCACCTTCACCGCCTCCGGCTCCCACCAAAGTGTGAATTTCGTCAATGAAAAGAATGATTTGTCCGTCAGATTTAATAACTTCATTCACTACCGATTTCAAACGCTCTTCAAACTCACCTTTATATTTTGCACCGGCAATCAAAGCACCCATATCCAATGAATACAATGTTTTATCCATCAGGTTTTCAGGAACGTCTCCGCTGATAATTCTGTGGGCAATTCCTTCAGCGATTGCGGTTTTACCAACACCGGGTTCACCAATCAGAATCGGATTGTTTTTCGTTCTTCTGGAAAGAATCTGTAACACTCTCCTGATCTCTTCATCACGTCCGATTACCGGATCTAATTTTCCTTCTGCTGCTAATTCGTTGAAGTTTTTAGCATATTTATTTAAAGACTGATAAGTTTCCTCTGAACTTGCAGAAGTTGCCTTGCTTCCTTTTCTTAATTCTTTAATTCCGCCCTCCAAAAGGTTTTTGGTAACGCCCATATCTTTCAGCATTTTCGAAACTTCTGAATTTGTTTCCAAAAGAGAAAGCCATAAATGCTCGATCGTTACATATTCATCGCCCATTTTTTTTGCAATGTTGGGCGCATCAAGCAAAACTTTGTTTGCCGATTGTGAAAGATAAATATTTCCTCCCTGTACTTTTGGAAGCTTTTCCAAATTTTCACGGTTGCGCTCTCTTACCAAAGCAGCATCTGCTTCAGATTTTTTCAGTAAGAAAGGCGATATATTTTCATCTACCTGGAAAATTCCTTCCAGTAAATGTTGAGGTTCAATCTGCTGATTGCCAAATTCCATAGCTACTTGTTGTGCGGCCTGGATGGCTTCTTGTGATTTTACTGTATATTGGTTTAAGTTCATATTTATATATTTTTGATTCTTTAATTTTTAGTTTTTATTTTTCAGATTTTAGACATCAGATTTCAGACCATAAGAGTCAAATCAATGTTAAATTTTTTATCAGATTTTCTAATTTCTGATGTCCTCAATCTTACTTAATCATTTAATTCGGTTACTGTATCTCAAAAACTGTTCAATTATTGAATTTTTAAAAATAATGGACAAATTTTCCGAATTTTATATTTTTATTTTGTATGAAAAAGACAAATTTTCCGATTCTATTGATTTGAATAAAAAGTTATGGAAAAACCGTCAGATTTAAACAAAATCATTTGTTTTTTTAATCTTACTCGTCATTCCGAATAGGACGAAGTGAATGATGAGTCTCCTGTTAATCTTACAGATTCTTCCTTAGTCAGAATGACAAACATAACTTTCGTCGCTGATTGAAACCTTATTGTGAACAAAAATATTATCCAATTTAAAATAAGACTTTGTGATTATGTGTTATAATCAACCTAAAAATCATCCTCTCAAAATCAAATATTAAAATCAAAATAATTACTTTTGCGTTTTACAGATGGAGTTAAAAGAAAAACAAAGGAAAATATTAGATGTTGCTGTAGAACTTTTCAAAGAGAAGGGCTATATGGGAAGTTCTGTAAGAGATTTAGCGACAAAGCTCAACATTAAAGCAGCTTCTTTATATGCACACATCCGTTCAAAAGAAGAAATTCTGGAATGGATCTGTTTTGGGATTGCTCAGGAATTTTTCGACGAACTTCAGCATGTGAAGAGCACTGATGTTTCTCCAAAAGATAAACTTAATTTATTCATAGATAAACACTTATCGGTTGTTCTGAAAAACCGTGATGTTACTCATATTTATTCTAATGAATGGAAGCATCTGGAAGAACGTCTTCCCGAATTTGTAGAATTAAGAAAAAATTATCAGCAGGAAGTTGAAAACTTGATTTCTGAAATTTATCAGGCTGAAAATTGGGAACTTAAATCTCCGGCCTTTACGACACGTTTTATTCTTCATACTTTAAATAATTCTTATTTCTGGTTCAAAAGAAATATCGAATCCGGCACTGAAATTACCGATGAAATTCGGGATAAAATTCTTTTTGGGTTGTTAGGAAACCAGAAAAAGTAAGTATTTCCCTGTCATTCTGACGAAGGAAGAATCTCAGCTTATTATTGGAGATTTCAAGTTCCAATTCGTTTCGCTGCGAATGAAAAAATTAGTATAGAATCTGCCTTAAGCTCAACCTCAACCTTAGTCTCAATTATTTAGAATCATTCAAAATATGATAAAAGTCATAAAATTCTTTGCCAACTTCCAAAATCTTTTTAATTTTACCTAACAAATGTTAGTTAGTTTAAGGTATGGATTTTTCAGTTGAATATTTAAAGCTCGACCAATTAAGAGAGCTTCAATCTGAGCGATTGACGAAATTGGTAGGCTATCTTGGGGAGAAGTCGGAATTTTATAAAAGAAAATTTAATGAAGCAGGAATGTCTCCACAAGATGTCAGGTCGATTGAAGATATTACGAAACTTCCGATTACTTACAAACAGGATTTGAGGGATAATTATCCGTTCGGATTATTTACCGTTCCGAAAAATGAACTGCAGAGAATTCACTGTTCGAGCGGGACAACGGGAAAGCCGACGGTGGTGGGATATACAAAAGAAGACATTGATTTATTCAGCGAAGTTGTGGCGAGATCTTTGAGCGCGGCGGGAGCAAAACCGGGAATGCAGTTGCACAATGCTTACGGTTACGGAATTTTCACGGGCGGATTGGGATTGCATTACGGAGCTGAAAAATTAGGAATGAGCGTTCTTCCGATTTCCGGGGGAATGACAGCGAGACAGGTAGATTTAATTATGGACTTTAAACCTGAAGTGATTTGCTGTTCGCCTTCTTATGCTTTAACAATCGCTGATGAATTTGCCAATCGTGGGATTTCTGCGGATGAAATCAGTTTGAAATATGCTGTTTTAGGCTCAGAACCATGGACAGAAATTATAAGACATCATATTGAGGAGAGATTAGGTGTTCATGCGACCAATATTTATGGGTTAAGTGAAATTATCGGTCCCGGAGTTTCAATGGAAGATTTTGAGGAAAAAGGTGGTTCTTATATTTGGGAAGATCATTTTTATCCTGAAATTTTGGATCCGATTACAAAAGAACCGGTTCCTTTTGGAGAAGAAGGTGTTTTGGTAATCACTACTTTAACGAAAAAAGCAATGCCGCTTTTACGGTATTGGACAAATGATATCACGAGTCTTTATTACGACGAAAACGGAAAAAGATCAATGGTGAAAATGAAACCTATTCTTGGAAGAGCCGATGATATGCTGATTGTAAGAGGAGTAAATGTATATCCAAGTCAGATTGAAGAAGCATTCTCTCATGTGGAAGGTGTTGTTCCGAATTACTATTTAACACCGATTGAAAAAGAACAAATGTGCGTTGCTTTGGATATTGATGTTGAAATTGATGATGATTTGGTCGCTTCTAAAAATTTAAATCAAAATACCGATGATTATGCTATTTTTGTCGGAAACTTTGGAAAAAGCATAGAAAACGAGATAAAAAAACGGGTAGGAATTACCACAAAAGTGAAAATCCATGCCCAGGATAGTCTTCCGAAATGCGAAGGTGGAAAAATTAACAGAATACTTAAAAAATAAATGAATTCATTTTATAAACTTAAAACGGTAAAAGTTCAGAAAGATACCAGCGATGCAGTAAATGTAGCCGTTGAAATTCCTGAGGAGCTGAAAGATAAATTCAGGTTCAAGCAGGGGCAGTATCTTAATTTCCGAATGATGATCGACGGAAATGAGGAACGACGTTCTTATTCTATCTGCAATGCTCCGAGCGAAAGAAGCAACACGCTGGAAGTATTGGTAAAATTGTTGGAAGGCGGAAAAGTTTCCGGTTATTTCAATGAGCATCTTCATATGGATGAAGTTCTTGAAGTAATGCCTCCGATGGGTGGTTTCAACACTTCTTATCATCCGACGAACGTAAAAACTTATGTAGGTTTGGCAGCAGGAAGCGGAATTTCTCCGGTATTGTCAAACATCAAGGAAAGTCTTTACCAGGAGCCGAATTCAAATGCGTACTTGTTCTACAGCAACAGAAGCATGAATCACGTGATGAAAAAGACTGAAATCGATAAGCTGGTTGAACAGTTTAACGGAAGGTTGAAAGTGGTTTATCTAGTAAGTCGTGAGCAGCATGAAGACCCGATTTTCGAAGGAAGAATTTCTCCTGAAAAACTGGAGCTTTTATTTGAAAGGTATGCCGATATCGATGTAAAAGAATCTACTTATTTTATTTGCGGGCCTTCAGAAATGATCAAAGGGATTGCAGATTATTTAAAGAAAGATAAAAAAGTACCGGCTATTCAGGTCTTATTTGAATATTTCACCGCTCCGGATGAAGAAAATACGGAGGAAATGAGTGATGAATTCAAAGCCATCGCCAATATTGAAAGTATGGTAACCGTAATCATCGATGATGATGAATATTCGTTTCACTTGAATTCAAAAAAAGAGAGTATCTTAGATAAAGCATTGAAAGACAATCTTCCTGTGCCTTTTGCATGTAAAGGAGGAGTGTGCTGTACGTGTAAGGCCGAAGTTTTAGAGGGAGAAGTTTTCATGGAGAAAAACTACGCGCTTACCGAAGAAGAAGTAGCCAGAGGTTACGTTCTTACCTGCCAATGTCACCCGACAACGAATGTGGTGATGCTTAATTATGATGTTTAAAATTAATGTAACAATCTAACAATTTACCAGTGTAACAATCACTGTCATGCTGAGCTTGTCGAAGCATCTCAAATTGGAACATTGCTAAACTGATACATTGCTAAATTAAAAGATTATGGATTTAGAAAAATTTGTACAATACGTACACGACGAAAATAAAGTAGAACCAAAAGATGTAATGCCGGATGATTACAGAAAACTATTGGTTCGTCAGATTTCACAGCACGCCCATTCTGAGATTGTCGGAATGTTGCCGGAAGCCAACTGGATTTCCAGAGCACCTTCATTAAGAAGAAAAATGGCTCTTTTGGCTAAAGTTCAGGATGAGGCAGGTCACGGTTTATATCTTTATTCTGCAACTGAAACTCTAGGAGACGGAAGTATCAGAGCAGATAGAGACGCGACGTATGAAGATATGTTGGAAGGAAAAGCGAAATATTCAAGTATTTTCAATTATCCGACGCTGAGCTGGGCAGATATTGGTGCCATTGGATGGTTAGTTGATGGTGCTGCAATCATGAACCAGGTGATGTTGATGGGGAATTCTTATGGTCCTTACTCAAGAGCGATGGTAAAAATCTGTAAAGAAGAATCTTTTCATCAAAGACAAGGATACGAGATTTTGATGGCACTTTGCCGTGGTACAAAACAGCAGAAAGAAATGGCTCAGGCTTCGTTAAACCGTTTCTGGTGGCCGGCTTTAATGATGTTTGGTCCAAATGACGACAGTTCGCCAAACTCTAAAATCTCTATGAATTATAGGGTAAAAAGAGAAAGTAACGACAGTCTTCGTCAGAGATTCATCGATGTTACGGTTGCTCAGGCTGAATTCTTAGGATTAACGATTCCGGATAAAGACCTTAAATGGAATGAAGAAAGACAGCATTATGATTTCGGAGAACTTCCTTGGGATGAATTCATGGAAATTTTAAAAGGAAACGGTCCTGCCAATAAAAAGCGTATCGAAACCAAAAGAAAAGCTCAGAGAGAGAACTCTTGGGTAAAAGAAGCCGCGGCAGCTTTCGCGGAAAAACAACAAAAAGAAGTAATATAATAATGTAACAATATACCAATGTAAAAATGTAACAATCACTGTCATGCTGAGCTTGTCGAAGCATCTCATTGTTAAACCGGTACATTGATACATTGTTAAATTAATTTTAATTATGGCAAATTTAGATATGTGGGAAGTGTTTATTCAGACTAAACCGGGATTATCTCACAAACACGTTGGAATTGTACAGGCACCAACAGCAGAAATGGCTTTGCAAAACGCAAGAGACGTTTATACAAGAAGAAAAGAAGGAACTTCTGTTTGGGTAGTTCCAAGTAAATATATTGTGACTTCGGAAGGTGTGGATAAAGAAGCATTTTTCGATCCGGCTGATGACAAGCTATACCGTCACCCGACGTTCTACGATATTCCAAACGATGTAAAAAATATGTAAAACAGCGATTGGCTGTTAGCTGCTTGCAATTTGCCAAAAGCTAGACGCCAAAAGCCCAAAGCTAAAATAATGAACCCATTATATAATTATTTATTAAAACTAGCAGACGACAGTTTCATTATGGGACAGCGTTTGTCTGCGTGGTGCGGTGAAGGTCCTTATTTAGAGGAAGATATTGCATTAACGAACATTGCGTTGGATGAACTTGGTCAGGCTAATAACTTTTATGTTTACGCTTCAAGAGTGATCGATAACGGGAAAAGTGAAGATGATTTAGCATTTTTAAGATACGAGCATGAATATGTGAACGCACACTGGACTGAACTTCCCAACGAAGATTATGCTCAGACGATTTTAAAGGTGTATGTTTTCGCGGTGTATCAGAAATTAATGTACGAAGCATTATCAAACTCTGCGAATGAAGAACTTTCTGCCATTGCTCAGAAATCTTTGAAAGAAGTAAGATATCATTATACGCATGCTGCTTCCTGGATGAAAATTTTCGCTCAGGGAACAGAAGAAAGTAAAGCGCGTTTAGTAAAGGCCATCGAAAATATTTGGGAATATACCAAAGGTTTATTCGCAAAAACAGAAGGGGAAGATGATTTGGTAGCTTTAAATATTGCTCCGAATACAGATGCTCTTTATGAAGAATTTGTTATGATTACACAGAAAGATTTTGCAGATTTTCAATTAGAATATCCTACAAATCCTTTCATGCAGCCAAAATCTAGAACGGGTTACCATACGGAATATTTTGGATATATTCTTTGTGAGTTGCAGTATATGCAGAGAGCGTATCCTGGTTGTACTTGGTAAGAAATGAAAATACTTCTGTGGATAATTGCTTTTTTTCTCCTGGCATATATAATGCTTTGTGTGATTGTATTTTTTTATCAGGAAAAGATAATTTTTCATCCTGAAAAGTTAAAGGAAAATTATTCATTTAATTTTAAAAATGATTTTGAAGAAATCACAATTCATACAAAAGATCATAAGAAATTAAATTCAGTCTTATTTAAAACTCAAAATCCGAAAGGTATTATTTTTTACCTTCACGGAAACGGAGGTTCAATAGGTGGATGGGGTGAAGTGGCTGATGTTTACAACAATATGAATTATGATGTTTTCATGTTGGATTACAGAGGTTATGGAAAAAGTGAGGATAAAATCAATAGTAAGGATCAATTATTTTCAGATGTTGAACTTGCCTATGATGAACTTACCAAAAGATACCCCGAAAACAAAATTATTATTTTAGGATATTCAGTTGGAACCGGACCGGCTTCAAAGTTGGCATCGCAGAAAAATGCAAAACTGCTGATTTTACAAGCGCCTTACTTCAGTATGGAAGATGAGATGGATCAAAAATTTTCATTTCTTCCGAAGTTTCTTTTAAAATATAATTTTGAAACCAATCAATATTTAAAAACCGTTAAGTCTCCGGTTATTATTTTTCACGGAGATAAAGATGAGATTATTAACTATAAAGCATCTTTAAAACTGAAAAATAATTTCAAAAAAGGAGATCGTTTGATTATTTTAAAAGATCAGAATCATAACGGAATAACAGATAATTTGGATTATCAGAACTCAATAAAAACAATACTTGATTTTGATAATAATTAAAATATGAATCAGCTTTTAGATTTATTAAAAACAATTCCCGACCCAGAAATTCCAGTGATTGACATTGTGGAATTGGGGATCGTAAGAGAAGCAAATGTCACAGGAGAAAAGACTTGTGAGGTGATCATTACACCTACCTATTCTGCCTGTCCTGCGATGTTTACCATCGAGGAAGATATCATCAAAATGATGAAAGAACACGGTTGGGAAGCGAAAGTAGTCACCAAAATGTTTCCAATTTGGACAACGGATTGGTTGACAGATGAAGCGAGAGAAAAACTTCGTGCCTACGGAATTACCCCTCCGGAAAAAGGAGCAGATGAACACCACATCGGGAAACCAAAGAAATGTCCTCGTTGCGGTTCAGAACACACCAAGCAGATCAGTAGATTCGGATCTACTTTATGTAAGGCATCGTACCAATGCTTAGATTGCTTAGAGCCTTTTGACTATTTTAAATGTCATTAAAAATGATTAATTTTATAAAAGAATCATTTATAATATTAACCTCTTAATAGCCAATATAATATGTATACACAAATTGACATTGAATCGCATTTTGACGGAAAGCTAAAAATCGCTTACCTCAATCAGCCGGAAACGATGAATGCACTTACAAAACCATCTTTATCAGATCTTAAAGATTTTGTTAAAGAATGTAGTGAAGATCCTACCGTAAGATGTGTTGCCATTTCGGGAAGAGGAAGAGCTTTTTGTTCCGGTCAGAATCTGGATGATGCTTTTGTACAGGGTAATGAACATCATGACAATGACATTATCAGAAAAATTGTAACAGACTATTACAATCCTTTGGTTACAGAAATTACACGTTGCAGAAAACCTGTAGTTGCTCTAGTTAATGGTCCTGCAGTAGGAGCCGGAGCTATGTTAGCTTTAATTTCTGACTTCGTTTTAGCCGCTGAAAAATCATATTTTTCTCAGGCATTTTCCAACATCGGATTAATTCCTGATACAGGAGGAACATACTTCCTACCGAAATTATTGGGAAGACAATTGGCCAATTATTTAACATTTACAGGGAAAAAATTGTCCGCACAAGAAGCCAAATCTTACGGTTTGGTTGCTGAGGTTTTCAATGAAGAAGAATTTGTTCCAAAATCAATGGAAATCCTTGAAAAAATAGCTAATATGCCGACTGCTGCTATTAAATTGACTAAAAAAGCATTCGCTGCTTCTTACAACAATACATTGAAAGAACAATTGGAGCTGGAAGGAGACTTACAGCAGGAAGCTGCAGAAACAGAAGACTTTAAAGAAGGAGTAAGTGCCTTTTTAGAAAAAAGAAAACCTAATTATAAAGGAAGATAATTAATTTGAAAATGAATTAATTTGAGAATTTGGAAATGAGAAATGACAAGGAAAATGTTATTGTAAATAAGACTTTTGATTTTGCATTGAATATTATTGAATTTTCTGAAGAATTATATAAAGCTAATAGATTTCCTTTAGCAAATCAGATTTTTAAATCAGGTACCTCGATTGGAGCAAATGTGAGAGAAGCCCAAAATGCAGAAAGTAAAGCAGACTTTATTCATAAACTGAAAATTGCAGCCAAAGAAGCTGATGAAACAGAATATTGGCTTTTGTTGTGCTTACAATCTCCTCATCTAAAATCTCCAAACGAAAAATTAACTTCAAAATTAAAAGAAATCATATTAATTCTGTCTAAAATTATTTCAAGTTCGAAACTTAAATAATTTTCAATTAGCTCATTTTCAAATTTTCAAATTTAAAATATGAATGTAGGAATTATCGGTGCCGGAACAATGGGAATCGGCATTGCACAAGTAGCCGCAACGAACGGATGTAAAGTTTGGGTATACGATGCCAACGCAAAACAAGTAGAAACGGCAACCGTAGGTTTGGAAAAAACATTAACCAAATTGGTGGATAAACAAAAAATTTCGGGAGAGAAAATGACTGAAATTTTAGCGAACATTTCCATTGCTACAGAATTGAAGGACTTCAAAGATTGTGAATTGATCATCGAAGCCATCATCGAAAACAAAGAAATTAAAACCAAAGTCTTTACAGAATTAGAGAAACATGTTTCTGAAAGCTGTGTCATTGGTTCCAATACATCCTCTATTTCTATCACCTCTCTTGGTGCGGAATTACAGAAACCGGAGCGTTTCATCGGAATTCACTTTTTTAATCCGGCTCCTTTGATGCCTTTAGTGGAGGTTATTCCTTCCTTATTAACAGAAAAATCTTTAGCGGAAAAAATCTACAATCTGATGAAAGATTGGGGTAAAACTCCGGTGATTGCAAAAGATATTCCCGGATTTATCGTAAACAGAATTGCCCGTCCTTATTATGGGGAAGGATTGAGAATTGTAGAAGAAAATATTGCAACAGTAGAACAGGTAGATGAAGCCATGAAAACAATTGGAAACTTTAAAATGGGACCCTTTGAATTAATGGATTTGATCGGAGTTGATGTAAATTTTTCAGTAACAAAAACTGTTTACAACGAATATTTCTACGATCCGAAATACAAACCATCTCTTCTTCAGCAGAGAATGTCGGAGGCTAAATTTCATGGCCGAAAAACTGGAAAAGGTTTTTATGATTATTCGGAAGGAGCAGAAAAACCTGTTGCAGTAAAAGATGATGCACTGTATCAGCAAATATTCTTGAGAATTATTTCTATGTTAATTAATGAAGCCGTAGAAGCAAAAAGATTAGGCGTAGCGAATGACGAGGATCTCGAACTGGCAATGCAGAAAGGTGTAAACTATCCAAAAGGATTATTGGCTTGGGGAAAAGAAATCGGATATACAAAAATCTCCGAAACCCTTCAAAATCTTTATGAAGAATATCAGGAAGAAAGATACAGACAGAGCCCGTTGCTACGTAAATTAAATTAGACAATTTGAAAATGTACTAATTTGAAAATTGATCACCACAGATTTTCATTTTCAAATTCTCAAATTGATTTAATTTTCAAATTAATATTATGGATATAGACGGATTCAGAGCTGAATTGGAAACAAGGCTCATCATTGAAAAAGAATACATCATTCAGGAGCTTTCTTCGATAAATGATGATCAGGAAAAGCTCGGATTATTAGGTAAATTCAATGAAAAATATAAAGAGTTAATTAAAAGAATCGCCAATGAAGACGGAATTGATTTAAATACTCCTTATCAAATGGAAAATCCGTTACATACTGAAAACCTCACGTATGAGCAGATCATTCTTGGTAAAACCATGAGTATCTACGATAAATTGGTTGATGAGTTATATGAAGAACTAACGCAGATGTAAACACTTTTTTAGACAATTAAAACTATGCTTAAAAGAATTTTTACAAAGAAAAACTTTCTGAGATCTCTTGTACGTGCGGGCATTTTTGTTGTTAGTTTTTGCCTCATTAAATTTCTGTTTTATTATTTCGGATGGGATGATGAAAAAAGCATAAATGTATATGGCTTTGTCTTTTATTTCGTCTTTATGTTTTTAGCTTTCTTCATTTTAGACGGCAGAGATTACACTTGGAGGGATGTAATAAAATTTAAAAATTTAAATAAAAATAAATGAACCCGAGACAGGTTGCAGAATATATGTTTGATCAGGATGCGTTTTCCCAATGGATGAATATCAAACTGATCGATGTAAAAGAAAATTATTGTTTAATAGAAATGCCCATTAAAAAGGAAATGATTAACGGCCTAAAGACGGTTCACGGAGGTGTTACATTTGCTTTTGCAGACTCTGCACTGGCATTTTCGTCCAACAATTCCGGAGATGCAGCCGTTGCATTGAATTGTATCATCAATTTTACCAAAGCCGGAAAAGAAGGTGATGTTTTCAGAGCAGAAAGTATTTTGGCAAACGATACCAGAAAAACTGCTGTTTACGACATTAAAATTACCAATCAAAATGAAGAACTGGTTGCGAAATTTGTTGGGACAGTCTACAAAATCGGAAAAAAAGTAACAGAATTATAAATAAGTGAGAAGCTTCAGGCAATAGGCAGTGAGCTTTTTTTGAAGCTGGTAAAGCCTACTGCATATAGCTTCTAGCCTAAAGCAAAAAAATATGAATAACGTATATATTATAGATTATATCAGAACTCCTATTTCAAAATTACAGGGAGGATTATCGGAAGTAAGAGCAGATGATTTGGCAGCGGTTGTTATTAAAGAAATCGTAGCTAGAAATCCTGAAGTTCCAGTTGAAGAAATTGAGGACGTTATTTTCGGATGTGCCAATCAAGCAGGTGAAGATAACAGAAATGTAGCAAGGATGGGACTTTTATTGGCCGGACTTCCTTACAAAATAGGTGGAGAGACGGTAAATAGACTTTGTGCTTCAGGAATGTCAGCGGTAGCAAATGCTTTCCGTTCGATTGCTTCCGGAGAAGGTGAAATCTATATTGCAGGTGGAGTAGAGCACATGACGCGTTCGCCTTATGTCATGTCAAAGCCAAGTGCGGCTTTCGGAAGAGATAGTCAGATGTTTGATACGACTTTCGGATGGAGATTCGTCAATCCAAAAATGAAAGAATTATACGGAGTTGACGGAATGGGTGACACTGCTGAAAATTTAGCGGATATGCACAATATCAGCCGTGAAGATCAGGATAAATTTGCTCTTTGGTCACAACGAAAAGCAACTAAAGCTCAGGAAAGCGGAAGATTGGCGGAAGAAATTGTAAAAGTTGAAATTCCACAAAGAAAAGGGGAACCGAAAATCTTCGATACAGACGAATTCATCAAACCGACTTCTTCAATGGAAGGATTAGGGAAACTTCGTCCGGCTTTCAGAAAAGAAGGAACAGTAACGGCAGGAAATGCTTCAGGAATGAATGACGGAGCAGCCGCATTAATTTTGGCAAGCGAAGAAGCTGTAAAAAAATATGGTTTAAAACCAAAAGCTAAGATTTTAGGATCATCTGTTGCGGGTGTTGAACCAAGAATTATGGGAATCGGACCTGTTGAAGCGACTCAGAAATTATTAAAAAGACTGAATCTTTCATTAGACGATATGGATATTATCGAGTTGAACGAGGCATTTGCAGCTCAGGCTTTAGCAGTAACAAGAACATTAGGATTAAAAGATGATGATTCAAGAGTAAATCCGAATGGAGGAGCAATTGCCATCGGTCATCCACTTGGAGTTTCGGGAGCAAGGATCGTTGGTTCTGCTGCAATGGAACTTCAGAAACAAAATAAAAAATATGCATTGTGTACGCTTTGTATCGGTGTCGGACAAGGCTACGCAATGATAATTGAAAGAGTTTAATTTGAAAATTTTCAAATTATTTCATTATCAAATTTTAAAATTAAAATTATGAACATCTACTCATATCACGGCATCCGTCCAATAATAAAACCTTCCGCTTACATTCACCCGCAAGCGGTGATCATCGGAAATGTGGAAATTGGCGAAGATGTTTATATCGGTCCGAATGCGGTAATTCGTGGCGACTGGGGTAAAATTATTATTAAAGACGGTGCAAATGTTCAGGAAAACTGTACCCTTCATGTTTTTCCGGGTATTGAAACGATTTTGGAAGAATCCGCACACATCGGTCATGGAGCGATTATTCACTCCGGACATATCGGGAAAAATTGTTTGATCGGAATGAACGCAGTAGTAATGGATAAAGCATATATCGGTGATGAGAGTATTGTCGGGGCATTAGCTTTTGTTCCTGCCAATTTTAAATGTGAGCCGAGAAAGCTGATCGTGGGAAGCCCCGCAAAAATTATCCGTGATGTTTCTGATGAAATGATCAAATGGAAAACAGAAGGGACAAAATTGTATCAGGAATTGGCAAGAGAAGGAAAAGATGCGATTTTACCTTGCGAACCGTTTACAGAATACATTGAGCAGATTCCTACGAAAGTTGTTGATTACAGTATTTGGGATGATGTGAAATAATTTTACAACACAAGAATTAATATGATTAAAAAACTTTTTATTTTCTGCAGTATCATGTTTGCGTTTCAATCTGTGGCTTTTGCACAGACTGCAAATGTAAAACCATTGACTATTGGAGAAATCAGGACGATAAAGTCTAAAATTTTAAATGAAGACAGAATTTTAAACATCTATCTTCCGCAAAATTTTAACAAAACAAAATCTTACCCGATCATCTATCTTTTGGATGGAAGTATGAATGAAGATTTCATTCACGTTACAGGTTTAGTACAATTCTTTAATCAGATGTATTCCATGCCTGAAACCATTGTGGTGGGAATTGCCAATATTGACAGAAAAAGAGACTTTACCTTTCATACGGATTTAAAAGATTTACAGAAAGATTACCCTACAACAGGACATTCGGAGAAGTTTATCAATTTTCTGGAGAAAGAATTAAAACCTTATATCCAAAGTCAATTTAAAACAACGGATAATTATTTATTCGGACAATCATTAGGCGGACTTCTGGCAACTGAGATTTTATTGAAAAACCCTGAAATGTTCAATAATTATTTTATTATCAGTCCGAGTTTGTGGTGGGACGATGAAAGCCTTTTAAAACAGGCTCCTCAATTATTGGCTAAAATTCCGGATACCAAGAAATTTATTTATGTTTCTGTAGGGAAAGGTGAGCATCCGGTGATGGTAAAAGATGCAGAAGATCTATATGATGTTCTGAAGAAATCAAACAAGAAAAACTGGACGGTAGAATATAAAATGATGGAAACAGACAACCATGCAACCATTCTTCACAGAAGTTTATATGAAGGTCTTGTAAAGTTGTTTCCTTATCAGGAACCCAAAAATTAAAATATAACAATATAAAATGTATCATTAAAATAGTTAGTATGTCGTGCTGAGCTTGTCGAAGCATCTCCTTGTAAATTGTTGATACATTGTTAAAGTAAAAACTATATGGAAAAGTTAAAAAACTATATCTACGGCGAATGGGTAGAAGGAAACGGAAACGGAGTTCCTTTGTACAATGCTGTAAACGGTGAGCAGGTTGCCATTTCCGATACGGAAGGTTTAAATTTTGAACAGGCTTTGGACTACGGAAGAACGATAGGGTACAAAAACCTTTCATCCATGACGTTCTACGACCGTGGAGAAATGTTGAAAAAAGTAGCGCTTTACCTATTAGAAAGAAAGAAAAAATATTACGAATTATCTTATAAAACAGGGGCAACTCATGTTGATTCATGGGTGGATATTGAAGGAGGCTTCGGTACTTTCTTCACGTATTCAGGATTGGCAAAAAGAATGCTGCCAAACACGCCGTTTTGGGTGGATGGTGATACTCAGAAAATCTCTGCGAACGGAACTTTCTTAGGAACTCACATTTTAACACCAAGCGAAGGGGTTTCGGTACAAATTAATGCTTACAACTTTCCGGTTTGGGGAATGTTGGAAAAATTATCCACTTCTTTATTGGCAGGGGTTCCTTCAATCGTGAAACCTTCTCCGTTTGGTTCTTATTTAACGAATGCGGTTTTCCAGGATATGATTGAAAGCGGAATTCTTCCGGAAGGTGCTGTTCAATTAGTGTGTGGAGAACCTGGAAATATTCTCGATTATGTTAAGGATGGAGATTCTGTTTTGTTCACGGGTTCTGCGACAACTGGTAGAAAATTAAAATCTTTACCATCAATTGCAGGAAATGCTGTCCGTTTCAATATGGAAGCAGATTCTTTGAACTGCTCGATTCTTGGGCTGGATGCAAAGCCTGGAACCCCGGAATTTGATTTGTTCATCAAAGAAGTTCGTAACGAAATGACTACGAAAGCCGGACAAAAATGTACCGCAATCCGAAGAATTATTGTGCCAGAAAACTTAATTGGCGATGTTCAGCAGGCTTTATCTAAAGCTTTGGACCAGACAAAAATCGGAAACCCATTGAGCAGAGAAACAAGAATGGGTTCTTTGGTTGGAAAACAGCAGTATGATGAGGTATTGAGAAAAGTAAACTTATTAAAAGCGGAAACAGAACTGGTTTATGATGGTAAACATGAGCTTGTAGATGCCAACTATGAAAATGGAGCCTTTATGAGCCCGAAACTGTTCTTAAATGATAAACCTTTCGAAAAAAATATCTCTCACGATGTAGAAGCTTTCGGTCCGGTTTCTACATTAATGCCTTACAAAGATGTGGAAGAAGCAGCGGCATTGGCAAAAAGAGGAAAAGGAAGTTTGGTAGGTTCTATTGTTTCTCACGATGATAATTTTGTAGCAGAAACTTCTTGGAAAATGGCTTCACAGCATGGAAGAATCTTTGTATTGAACAGGGACAGTGCGAAAGAAAGTACAGGTCACGGTTCTCCGCTTCCGACTTTGATGCACGGTGGTCCTGGAAGAGCAGGTGGTGGTGAAGAAATGGGTGGACTGAACGGTCTTCATTTTTTCCTTCAAAAAACAGCCATTCAGGGTTCTCCGGATATTTTAACGGCAATCACGAAAATTTATCAGCAGGGTGCTGAGAAAAAATACTCAGATAAACATCCTTTCCAGAAATATTTTGAAGAAGTTGAAGTTGGAGATTCTTTAGAAACTGCGGGAAGGACAGTAACTGATGCAGATATTGTGAATTTCTCCAATGTTTCATGGGATCATTTCTATGCTCACACCGACGCAACAAGTTTAACAGGAACTATTTTTGATAAAACTGTTGCTCACGGATATTTCATCCTTTCTGCTGCGGCAGGTTTGTTCGTTTCGGGTAAAAAAGGACCTGTTATCGCTAATTATGGATTAGAAAACTGTTCATTCTTTAAACCTGTTTATGCAGGAGATACCATTACGGTTTATTTGACGGCGAAAGAAAAAATCAACAGGGGAGTTAAGGGAAGAAATATTCCTTCTGGTGTTGTGAAATGGTTGGTGGAAGTGGTGAATCAAAGAGATGAGATCGTTTGTGTGGCTACAATTTTAACTTTGGTGGCAAAACAGTCTCCTTTTATTGATTTAAATCTGAAAAATATTCAGAAAATCTTGAATGGTTTGACAGAATCTACCCAGTCAAAATGGGGAAAAATGTCTCCTCAGCAGATGATTGAGCATTTAGAGCATGGTGTTTTGGTAAGTTTAGGCGAACCAGAAGCCGAAAAATGTTTCACTCCCGAAGAGCAATTGGAAAAGTGGCAGGATTCCCTTTACAATCACAGAAAAATGCCGAAAGATTTCCCGGCTCCGTTTTTAGCAGAAGATGAAAAGCTATTGGAATTAAGACATAAAAATCTTGAAGCAGCAAAAACATCTTTCATGGATACGCTGAAGAGATATTCAATTTATTATAAAGAAAATCCACAAGCAGAACACATGAATTTTGTTTTCGGAAAACTGAACAAAGAAATGTGGGAACTGATGCACAAGAAACATTTTACGCATCATTTTGAACAGTTTGGATTGATTTAATTCAGAATTAATCATTATAAAATTTCCCTTTCAGGTATACATTGGAAGGGATTTTTTATTTTGGTATGATAAGAAATGCATAAATTCAGAAATATTCTTTAGTCATGAAATTTTTAAAAACTTCTATTAAAATTGTTTTTTGTACTTTTTCACTTCTATTTGTTTTTTCCTGTTCAGGAAATTCTAAACCAGATAAAGAAGGTTATTTTTCTGAAGAGAAATTTGTTGATAGTCTTAATATTGGTTTAAAAGGAAAAACTAAAATCGAAATTGAGAAATATAGGCATACTGGTCATGGAGATGTGTTTGTATCAATTAATTTTTATAAATTAAAAAAGAAGTGGGTGAAAGGTCAAGAAACTGATGTCGATTTCTGGTACTGTACAAACAGTTTTAAATTTGACAAAGACGGAGTTACTAGTTTAGATGTTCAAATTAGCGATTTCAACAATGATGGCTTCAATGATGTAACTTATCAGAGCGGGGTAGCCGGAAGAGGAGGAAATATAGTGATGACATTATTTGTTTATGATCCAATTAATAAGAACTTTGTTCACATCAGAAACTCAGAGGATTACCCAAATCTGAGTTATAATTCCAAATTAAATTGTATCAATTCTTTAATTTTAACAGGCTCTACTAAAACTACATTTCTTAAAATCAAAAAAGATTCTTTATACGAATTTGCAAGAGTCGATGTTTCCGATAAAATAGTGGTGGAAGAGAAAGACTCTACAGGCAAGTTTAAAACTATTGAAGAAAAACCATTCAAAGGAAATGATTATGATTTCTATAAAACTTTTATAAACTACAAACCTTTAGAATATTAACTTTATTTATGGCTCCTAATCTTAAAATATCCATACATTAAAAGAGGTAATGCGATGATCTGGAATATAAAAACAAGAAGTGAAGGAATTCCTTCAAGATGATTTGCATTAGTTTTAATAAAGAGCTGTTTGCCTAAAGGACCGTTCGAGAATATTACAATATTAAACAAATTCCAGCCCAGATGGAGACCTACAGGAAGATACAGGGATTTTGTTTTAGCAAAGGATACAGCCAGCATCCACCCAAAAATGGCGGTCATTATAAAAATAATTCCCATTTGAAAAGGATTTCCAAATGCATTATATGAAAACCAGTGATAGATGCCAAAGCAAATGGCTGAAAAAAGACAGGCTTTAGTGTTTCCCCATTTTTCAATGATAAGATAAAGTAAAGCTCCTCTGAACAATAATTCTTCAAATAAAACAGACTTTACAACCCACCACAAGCTCATTAATACTGTAGAGGATGTTAATTGTTTATTCAGAACCCGGCTGTTATTGATAAATGCTGTTTCCATGATATGATAAAGACTACAAATAGCTGCTGCCAAAAGAAATCCGATGTACCACTGAGTCAATCTTGTTGGATTGGGCTTCAATCCTAAAACAGAAAGATTCTTTTTGGGTACAAATTTAAGGAGAAGCCATGAAATGATAAGTTCAATAATAATCCCAATCATTTGGTTATAAGTTTTAATTGAATATAAGTGTTATTTGCTGAAAACTAATATAATAAAAAAATAAATGGGTGTTAAATATTGAAAATATTTTCGTCCGGTTTCTATTGATAAATAACTTTAAGTCGATGATTTAACTTTTGTAATGATTCAATAAAATTTAAAATTATTTCATTTGGAAATTTTAAACCTTTAGAATGTTAAAAAATTCAATTTTAATTCAAAAATAATATAGATATTTGATGAAGCTACTTTTAATAAATAAAATACTATGGAATTAAGGTTTTTCAAAGATTTTGACTTTACAAATTTTTGGAGTGAGTGCAGTTATTCGTCAAAAGACTATATAGAGGATTTTCCTGGTGATGAAATAATCACTGAAGTTGAAGATAAATTAGGATATCAGCTTCCGGGATCTTATATCGAACTGATGAGACTGCAAAATGGTGGATTGGTGAACAAATCATGTTTTGCTACTACTGAAAGTGTTTCTTGGGCAGAAGATCATGTTGCCATTACCGGAATTATGGCAATCGGGAAAGGAAAGAAATATTCGTTGTGTGGAGAATTGGGAAGCCAGTTTATGATTGATGAATGGGGATATCCTTCCGATGGTATTTATATTTGTGACTGTCCTTCAGCTGGACATGATATGATTCTGCTTGACTATTCTGCATGTGGTAAAAACGGAGAGCCGGAAGTGGTGCATGTAGATCAGGAAAATAATTTTAAGAAAACTTTCTTAGCAAAAGACTTTGAAACTTTTATTAGAGGACTAAGACAGGAAGAAGAATTGGAAGTAGGATAATACTACCACTTATATGAAAAATAAAACTTTTGCAGAAAAGGTAATTGAGTTTAATAAAAATTTGAACTATTCAGGATCATTGCCTGAAGACTTTCAGGTTTTGAATCCATATCTGGATAATCCTGAAACGATAATCGTGATGCAAAAGTTTTATCATAAATATTATAACGATTTCAACATAAGAAAATTTATTATAGGAATTAATCCAAGCCGTCACGGAGCTAGAGTAACAGGAGTGCCTTTTACAGACACGAAACGTCTGGAAAACATTTGCGGAATTACAATGAAATCGGCATACACCCATGAAGTTTCTTCGGTTTTTATGTACGATATGATTGATCAGTATGGAGGAGCAGAAGAGTTTTATAAAAATATCTATATCAATTCTCCATTTCCTCTGGCTATTGTAAGAAAATCAAAAAATGGCTGGCTGAATGCCAATTATTATGATGATAAAGCACTCTTTAATGATGTAAAAGATTTTATGATTGAATCCTTAAAGAAACATCTCAGTTTAAATCTTATTACCTCGGAGGTTTTTGTTTTAGGAAAGAAAAATGCCGATTTTATTTCAAAATTAAATAGTGAAGCACATCTTTTCGAAAAAATGACTGTTTTGGAACATCCAAGATATATTCAGCAATATAAATCAAAAGAAAAACAATTTTATATTGATAAATATATTATAGCCCTTAATAATAATTATTCATCTATATAATTTTAATATGCCTTGGAATCCTGATGTTTATAACCAGTTTAAGGAAACACGTAATCTTCCTTTCTTTGATCTGATGCAGTTTGTTTCTTCTGAGGGTTTGAAAAAAGCTATTGACATCGGCTGCGGAACGGGAGAACAGACGCATATACTTTCAGAAAAATTTCCCAATACCGAATTTTTAGGCATTGACTCCTCTTCGGAAATGTTGGAAAAATCAAAAGCATTTGAAAATGAACTTTTAAGTTTTGAACAAAAAACAGTTGAAGAACTATATAATTCTACCGACAAATGGGATTTGATCTTTAGCAATGCTGCTTTGCAATGGTCGGATGATCATAAAAAGCTGTTTCCAAAATTACTTTCCTTATTAAGTGAAAACGGTCAGTTTGCTGTACAAATGCCACTTCAGACAGAAAATATGCTCAATCAGATTTTATTTCAGCTTGCATCGGAAGAACCTTATAAAACGCATCTTCAAAGCTGGAACAGAGTTTCTCCCGTTTTAAGCTTGGATGAATATTCAGGAATGATGTTTGAATATGGTTTGAAAAATCTTCATATCTCAGTCAGGGTGTATCCGATTATTGCCGAAGACGTGGTAAAATTTTTTCAGTTTATTTCCGGCTCGGCATTGATTCCTTATCTAGAAAGGCTGGAAGGAAATATCAAACAACACTTCATTGAAGAATATAAAAAGAGGATTGCTGAAAAATTTGAAAAATTTCCGGCGATCTATGCATTCAAAAGAATATTGCTGTACGGCAGGAAATAAAATTCTGAACAATGCAGGTTTTGCCGGCTAAAATTATCTCTTTAGTTTTCTTAAGAGACCTTTATTTAGTATTTTTGTATAAATCCAATAGATACTAAAAATGAGTGATTTTGTAACATCAGAAATTAACAATAATATTGCCGAAATTACATTCGGAACGGCAAAAAGTAATTCTCTTCCCGGAGCAATTCTTGAAAAATTAGCCCAAACTATTCTGGACGAAGGAGCTAAAGCAGAAGTAAAAGCTATCCTTGTAAAAAGTGAAGGCGCAAAAGCTTTTTGTGCAGGAGCTAGCTTTGATGAGTTATTGGCTATTGAAGAACTTGAAGCTTCTACCCAGTTCTTTGGTGGTTTTGCCAAAGTGCTGAATGCTATGAGAAATTGCGGGAAAATAGTTGTGGTAAGAGTTCAGGGTAAAACAACAGGAGGTGGAGTAGGTCTAGCGTGTGGTGCTGATTACTGCTTTGCAACAAAAGATTCCGCATTGGCTTTAACGGAAATCAACCTAGGAATTGGTCCTTTCGTTATCGGTCCTTATGTAGAAAGAAAAATAGGGAAATCACAATTCTCGGCTATGGCTATTGATGCAGATTTCAGATCGGCAGCATGGGCAGAACAGCATAATATTTACCATTCGGTTTCTGAAACAATAGAAGAAATGGATGTGCAGCTGGAGAAGTTTTTAAATACCCTTTCTACCAGAAGTGAAGAAGCTTTGGCTTTAATTAAGAAAGTTTCCTGGGAAGGGACAGATCATTTCAATGAATTGATGCCTGCAAGAATTCATATGAGTGCAAGTCTTATTTTGGAAGATTCTGCCAAGAGAAATATTGAAGCCATCAAGGAAAGATTGAGAGCAAAATAAATTATTCATAATATATTGAATGAAACCATTGAAATTTTTCAATGGTTTTTATTTTTATTGTTTTTTTTTTTTTTTTTTGTTCTGTATGTATTGAACCATTAATCAATCGTTTGTTTATTTGTAAATTTATTATGTAACCCATTGCATAAATATTAATATGTTAAAATTTTAACTAATATTTGGATATGTTAATGTTTATTAACATATTTGCAGCATTATTATTAAATTTTGTTAATATGAAGTTAAGATTGTCATTAATAACTACTGCTGTTCTGTTCTTTGCAGGCGGCCAGATGGTTGAAGCACAGAGGACTAAAAAGGATACAGCAACTACTGAAAAACAAATTGATGAAGTTGTAATTGTTGCTTATGGTACTCAGAAAAAAGAAACATTAGTGGGCTCTAATACAGAAATTAAAGCTAAGCAATTTGCAGATCGTCCTATTTCCAACATCGGGCAGGCAATAGATGGGGCAAGTCCGGGGGTGAAAGTTTCGACAGGAACTGGGCAGCCGGGAAGTGCTCCTAGTATTCAGGTAAGGGGGATCGGTTCGTATGGAATTTCTACATCTCCTTTGTATGTAGTAGATGGTGTTATTTATACAGGATCTTTATCTGCAATTAACCCAAATGATATTGCCTCTTTTAATATTCTTAAAGATGCTGCCTCTACATCACTGTATGGTTCTGCTGCTGCAAACGGGGTTGTTTTAATCACAACTAAATCTGGTAGAAAAGGGACCGATGTTCTTAACTTTAATATGAGTACAGGATATGTTGGGAGATCTATTCCAGAATATGACAGAGTAGATGTATATCAATATTACCCTTTAATCTGGGAAGCTATAAGAAACGGAAGGTTCACAACGAACCCTGCTGCAGGTCTTGCTGCAGCCAATACTTTTGCAACAAACAATTTGATATCAGGAATATTAAAGACAAATGTTTTTAATGTGGCAGATAATCTGTTGGTGGTTGATGGAGTATTGAATCCCAACGCTCAATTGAAGTATACAGATTTGGATTGGCAAGGTCCATTAATGAAAACAGGTTTTAGACAGAATTATGAGCTAAATTATAGTGGAGGAACTAACAAAACCACTTATTTTTCTTCAGCAAGTTATACTAATGAAACAGGGTATCTTATAAAATCTGATTTTGAACGATTCACTGCCAGGTTGAAAGTGGATTCTCAAATCAAAAGCTGGCTTAAATTAGGAACAAGTATCAGTGGGGTTTCATCAAATGGTAATAACTCTATTGATGGTGCTGATAACAATTCTGCATACATTAATCCATATAACTGGACAAGAACAATGGGCCCGATATATAGTCCATATGCTCATGATCCTAATACATTTGCAACATTGTATGATGCGGCTGGAAATATAGTATATGACGCGGGAGGAGCAAGAGGAGCTGATGCGGCGGCAGGAAGAAACATAATTCAGGAAACACTTTTAAATAAAGATATTTCTAAAAATTATTATATTATTTCCAGATCTTATGCAGAATTTAAAGTTGATCCGTATTTGACACTATCTACCAATGTAGGATATGATATAAGAAACAACAGAAGAAGCAGATATGTCAATAAAATTATAGGAGATGCAGCTCCTGCTGGTGCGGCTGAAAAAACCACATTTACAGAGCAAACTCTTACCTGGAACCAATTATTAAATTATAAACGTAAATTTGGATCTCATAACTTTGAATTCTTGTTAGGTCATGAAAATTATAAATATATTTATGAATATTTCAATGCTTACAAACAAGGGCAAACAGTAGACGATAATGATGAATTAATCAATTTTGTAACCCCAACGACGGTAACTTCACAAACCGATAATTATAAAAAAGAGAGTGTTTTCTCGAGATTGAATTACGATTATAAATCTAAATATTTATTATCAGGTTCCATAAGATGGGACGCATCTTCAAGGTTTGCTAAAGATGTAAGATGGAATTCATTCTGGTCAGTAGGAGCCGGATGGAGAGTTAAGGGTGAGGATTTCTTGCATGACTCAAGAATAGTGAGCGAACTTAAGTTAAGAGGTTCTTATGGGGAAGTTGGAAATGATGGAACAAATAGCTACTATATGTATAAGAGTACTTATACTTTAGGATATAACAACGCGCAGGAACCTGGAATTTTATTTGGTTTCCTAGCAGACCCGTCCATCACTTGGGAATCTAATAAGCAAACCGACTTTGGAGTGGATTTTGGTTTCTTAAATAATAGAATTACAGGTTCAGTAGATTATTATAATAGAATTACGGATGATCTTATTTTCCCTGTTCCTGTTCCTGTATCAAGTGGGGTTCCTGGAACCAGTATCAGCAAGAATGTTGGAACTATGTACAACAGAGGTTTCGAATTTGCGTTAAGTGCAGATGTGATTAAAAATGATAACTTTACATGGAGTATCAATGCTAATGCATCTACCCTTAAAAACCAAGTGACAGAATTGTCACAAGGAATCACTGAGATTATTAACGGAACTAAAAAAGTTTCAGTTGGACATTCAGTGTATGATTATTGGTTGAGACAATGGTATGGGGTTGATCCAGCTGATGGCTCACCATTATTCTTAGTTGCTGATGCTTATGCTGGTACTACAGCTTCTGATATCAGAACGGTAAACGGAACACAGGTAACAACTAACTTTAATAAAGCTAAATATGACTATTCAGGATCTGCTATTCCTGATCTGTTTGGTAGTTTTGGAACATCAATTTCTTATAAGCAATGGTCATTATCCACGATGTTTACTTATCAGTTAGGAGGTATGACTTATGATTCTAATTACCAGTCTTTGATGTCTAGTTACTCTCAAGGAGGTGCTTTAAGTACGGATATTTTGAATAGATGGACAACACCTGGACAAATCACGGATGTACCGGCATTAAATTCTTCAACATATACGAGCTCAAATGCAGCATCTAGCAGATGGTTGGTAAAATCAGACTTCATCACTTTCAGACAAGCTACTTTAGGATATAGCTTCAGCCCGCAAACTATTTCACAGTATGGTTTAACTTCATTAAGATTACTTTTATCAGGTGAAAACATCTGGAGTAAAACTGCTAGAAAAGGACTAGAACCTACACAATCATTTAATGGAACAACAACAAACAGATATACTCCGGCCAGAATTGTTACAATAGGATTTAGCTTATCATTCTAAAATTTAAGATTATGAAAAATATTATAAAAAGACAATATAAAAAAATTGCGATATTATCCTCAGCATTATTGGTACTTTCATTTAGTTCATCTTGTAGCAGTGATTATTTGGAAACAGATCCAACAACGGCAGTTTCTGAGGAATCAGCTTATTCAAGTGCTTCTAACCTGAGTGCTATTATTAATGGTATGCATAGGGATCTGTATTATAGACAAAATAACAGTCAGGGACAAAACGGGCAAGGAGGAATTATGATTATGATGGATGCCTTAGGAGAAGATTTGGTCTTCCCTTCTACCGGTAACGGTTGGTATGTTTCAACAGTAAGGTGGCAGGATCAGGTAAATGAAAACGGATCTAATGATTTTTATCCTTTCCAATTTTACTATGCCTTGATTAGAAATGCTAATCTTGTTATTGCAAACGGACCTGCGGTTCCAACTCCTACTGCAGCAGATGTAGCTATTGTAAAGCAAGCTATCGGTGAAGCATACGCATTCAGAGCATTCAGTTATTACATGTTGGTTCAACTCTATGGAAAAAGATATATTCCTAATACAACGAATAGTCAGCTGGGAGTTCCTATCAGATTGGTGGCGAATGAAGTTCCATTACCAAGAAATACAGTAGAAGAAGTATATACTCAGATTAATAGTGATATTGCTGAAGCCTTAACAAGATTAGGTAGTTCAAGACCAACAAAATCCCATTTTAATGATAAGGTAGTATTAGGCTTAAGAGCAAGAGTGGCTCTTACTCAGGGCAACTATACTTTGGCAATATCTTCTGCTCAGCAGGCTAGATCAGCTTCAACTTTGATGGATAATGCAACATATGTTGCTGGATTTAACAATTTGGAAGGAAATGGAGAATGGATATGGGGGGCTACTATTATTGCGGATCAGACTGATTATTTTGGAAATTTTGGGGCTTATATGTCAAGAAATTATAACTCTACTAATATCAGACAGAATCCTAAAGCAATGAACAGCAAGCTATATGCACTATTTCCAAATACAGATATTAGAAAGAAACTTGTAGATCCTACAGGGAATCATGCAGGAGCAGTAGCTTCTCCTCCAAGTCCAGCAATACCAGCTGTTTCTTTACCTTCAACGTATTCGAAATTCCCATATACAAGTCAAAAATTCTTGTCTGTAAGTGCTTCAGACAGTAGATTGGATGTGCCTTATATGAGAGCTGCTGAAATGTATCTTATCGAGGCTGAAGCTAAAGCAAGATTGGGTGATGAAGTAGGATCAAAAGTTGTATTCAACGCATTTTCTACCAATAGAAACCCTGCATATACTGGAGCAACTACTACCGGAACTGCTTATATTACGGAAATTTTGAACAGTAGAAGAATAGAGCTTTGGGGAGAAGGATTCAGGTTCTTCGATCTTAAGAGATTGAATTTGGGATTAGACAGAACTGGAGCTAATCATTCCGCGGTTGTTGTTAATAATGTATTGACTGTTGCTAATACAGATAATAGATGGGAATTCTTGATCCCTAGAGCGGAGATCAATGCTAACCCACTTATCGTGCAAAATCCATTGTAATTCTTATTCAAATTTTAATATTTTTTAAACCTTGCCTCAATAGGCAAGGTTTTTTTATTTTTTTCATCAAAAGAATGAAATTTTATAGTTTTTCTTTAGGGCTTTATATTTTGATAAAATCGCGAGAAAATTTTAAAAAATATTTTGCTATTTAAAATTTAATTATAACTTTGTATTTCAAAGTTCTTTATATGGAATCAAAAAACTATCAGGAAGACTTATCTCATATCCGTTCTATGATGGAACGTTCTTCAAGATTTATTTCTTTGAGCGGACTGTCGGGAGTATTTGCCGGATTGGCGGCTATTTTAGGGGCTATATATGTATATTTTGCTTTTCAACGTGAAGGAATCGATTATTTTGCCGGACAGCGAAATGTCTTTAAAGCTGGTTTGGTTAATGAGTTAATGATTACCGGAATTATCATTCTTATTGTAGCTCTTTTAAGTGGATATATTTTTACGGCTAATAAAAGCCGCAGAAAAGGATTGAAAATTTGGGATGCTACCACTAAGAGACTTTTGGTTACCTTTGCAATCCCTTTAGTTTCTGGTGGGATTTTCTGTTTGGGACTTTTGTATCATCATCTTTTTGTGTTTATTGCTCCTGCAACGCTAATTTTTTATGGATTAGGACTAGTGAGTGCAGAACGCTATACATTAACAGATGTTAAATATTTAGGATATTGTGAGATTGTATTGGGATTGTTTTCTCTTTTCTTTCTGGGATGGGGATTGGTGACCTGGACAATCGGTTTTGGCGTACTTCATGTGGTGTATGGATTGATTATGCATAAAAAATATAAATAAAACAGTGAGGAAGTGGGGTGTATCTTTAATGATTATTTTTGCAGTCATTATTTGTAGAACGTATTTATTCATGTTTTTTTTCAAGTATGAAATAATTCGAGAAAGTGCGATGCCTATTTCCATTATTACTAATCAGAAGCTTTTAAATGATTTAGAAACAAATGAAACAGAAGATTCTATTGATAATATTATTCAGAATGCATTAAAGAAAACAAGTTCTGACTTAAGTTTTACATTCAATAAATGTCATAGTGAGGTTAATCATTTGGTAGAATCTAAAGAAGCAAACTGTATTGGATATGCCTGGTTTTTATCAGCAGTAATTCGGTATAAATTAGATAGAAGTAAACTTGATAAACAGTGGAAAGTTCATCATAAAGTCGGAAAGATTTATTTTTTGAATGAAAATATCAATAAATATTTTGATTCGAATTTTTTTAAAGACCATGATTTTGTAACTGTTGAAAATACAGAAACAAAAGAGGTAATTGCAATTGATGGTACAGTTTACGATTACTTTAAAATAAAGAGAGTACAATTAAAATGATCAAAATAAATCAACTCAACAAAGAATTTGAAAGTCGTGTAAGATTGGGCATTATGTCTGTTCTTATGGTAAACGACTGGGTTGATTTCTCAGAAATGAAAAATCTTTTAGAAGTTACAGATGGTAACTTGGCCAGCCATAGTGCTGCCTTGGAAAAGTCGAGCTATATTGAAATTAAGAAAGAATTTGTAGGTAAAAAGCCGAAGACGTCTTATCGTGTTACACAAGCAGGAAGATTGGCGTTTACTGAACATTTAAATGCACTTGAAAAATTATTGGGCAAATAAAGCTCAAATTTTTTTGAATTTAAACTTTGTATCTCAAAGTGCTTTGTAAATTGAAATAAATAAAATATGAAAACATTGAAACAAACACACATTCTCATTTTCGCTCTCCCTGCATTGCTTTTGGCAGCAGCATTTTTCTGCAACCTTTTTGTACAGGGATTTGATTGGTCATTACCGGATTTTATGATCGCAGGAGTTTTACTTTTTGGAACAGCATTCGCCATCAATCTGGTGGTTAATTCTACAAAAACAGTTGCAACCAAACTTGTCATTAGTGGAATTGTTCTTCTGATTCTCATTGTAATTTGGGTGGAACTGGCTGTAGGAATTTTTGGAAGCCCGTTTTCAGGAAGCTAATTTAAAAGAGAGCGATGACTAGAAAAGATTTTCTGAAAAAGCTGGGTAAGATTACATTAATAGGAGCGTTTCCGACATTGTATTCTTGGCAGATAGAACCGTTTTGGGTGGAATTTGTCCAGAGGAAGCTTCCGATAAAAAATTTACCAAAAGAATTGAATGGAAAAATTCTGATGCAGATTTCAGATCTTCATGTAGGTGACCGGTTTGATTATCATTTCCTTATAGAATCGTTTCAAAAGGCCAGACAATTTGCTCCCGATTTTGTGGTGTATACCGGAGATTATGTCAATCATGGAAGTCACGAAGATCATGAAAAGCTGAAAAAAGTAATGGGGAATGCCATTATGGGAAAATTGGGGACTTTTGGAATTCTGGGAAACCATGATTACGGAAAAAAATGGAAAGATCTGGGCTCCTCAAAAACGATTTGCCAGATCCTTGAAGACATGGGTATTTCAATGCTGAATAATCAACAACAGGAATCTCACGGACTAAATATTATCGGTTTTGATGATCTGTGGTCACCCAATTTTGATCCGATGAGTGTGATGAAAGATTATGATGCATTAAAAGCGAATCTTGTCCTTTGTCATAATCCTGATGTTTGTGACAAAGAGGTCTGGAATGGATATCAAGGCTGGATTTTAAGCGGTCATACTCACGGAGGACAATGCAGGATTCCCGGAATAATAACACCGATTCTTCCCGTAGCCAACAGAAAATATGTTTCCGGTGAAATTGATCTTGAAGATGGCAGAATGCTGTACATCAACCGTGCATTGGGACATTCTTTTCAGGTAAGGTTTATGGTACGTCCGGAAATAACGGTATTTACATTGGCTAAAGGATAGATTATGAGTGATAAATATATTTTAAATGTTGGAAAAAAAATGTTTGCATTTTCTTTTTTAGTAGGAAGTATTTCATTTTTTAGCTTGTTTTCTGGATTAATGATTGAATTTGCCGTTTTCAGTGGTCTGATCTTATGCTTCTTCGTGCTAATTAATACAATTGTGTTTTTTTCTTTGATGATTTATGGATTTCTACATCAGTCTAAATTGATGATTTGTCTCAAATCTGCTTCAATACTTCTGATTAATATTCCTATAGCATTTATTTATGGACATCTAATTGATTATTAAAATATAAATTATGAAAAAATTACGCGTCAAATTTTTACTCTTTATTTATGACAACACACAAAAACTTTACAGAACCTATTTTAAAAAGAAAAAGCGGCAATGGCAGTTTAATGAAAAACAATTGCTGGAGTTTCACACAGATTCCTTAGGAAGAAAATTGGGGGAATTTTATAAGAAACATGGTTTTTCCATAATTCCAAAGATGGAAAATCATGATGTCCATCATTTAATTACCGGGTTGGGAACACAATTTGAAGAAGAGATAGCGATGCAGTATCTTCTGTTAGGGAACGGAAAACTCAATGCTCATCTCTTGGCTGCTATTGTTTTAGGAACAATTATTCTTCCCGAATATACAAGAATGTACGTGAATGCTTACCGAAAAGGTCAAAACATGAGAACATTTCATCATTTGGATTTTGAAGCGTTGCTCTGGCAGAATTTTGAACATCTTAATAATTTTTTCAGACAAAAAGAGACTTCAGTTTTTTATTAAACTCCCAATAAAACTTTACTTATGAAAACGCATCATCTTATTCTTTTGACAACCGTACTTTTTATAGTGCTTTTTTACGGTGAAACGCCGGGAATTAATCTTGGAATTCTGGGAATTGCCTACACTGTATTTACTTTGTTTGCAACTCCGGATAAAAATAAAACACAAACATTCTATATATTATTGATTACTTCCTTTGTTTCAAGCGTAGCATTTGCATGGTATCGTGATTTTCCTTCATTTTTAGCACTAGGTACTTCGCTTTTATTTCTTGGCCTGAAATCCAAAACGAGAAAACTGAAAACCCTTTTTATTGTTCCTGTTTTTGTGACGAACTTTTTTACTTTTTTCTGCAGGTTTTTCAGTTTTGAAAAATGGCTTCCTAAATTCAATACCTCAGGAATGCTGCAGAAAACGATTGCTATTATTTTTATTCCTGCCATTTTTATCACGGTATTCTTTTGTATCTATACTTATGGAAGTAATCATTTTGCCACTTTGTTTGACAATATTGAATTTGATTTCAACTTTCTTGAGTTTTTCGGACTGGCTGTTCTGGGATTCTTTATGGCATTCAATTTCTGGAATTTTTCAATAGAAAGATTTATTTACAAGCAGAATCATTATTTAAATAATACATTTTCAGTTCAGGAAAAATCTCAGAAGGCTTCTTTTGGTTTTATGACCTTCGAACTGGAACGGTCAAGTGGGATCATAACATTTTTAGTTTTAAATATGATGCTCCTGTTCTTTATTTTCACTTACGACTACGAACAGTTTTATGAAATTCCGAAAACACCGTCTCAGCTTTCGGATGAAACCCACGAAAGGGTAATTTCGGTTATTTTCAGTATTATCATGGCCATTGCAGTGATCATGTTCTACTTTAAAGGAGCTTTTAATTTTGATAAAAATGCAGGAATATTAAAAATCCTGGCCAAAATATGGGTTGTTCTTAATGCCGTTCTTATATTTTCTGCGATGGCTAAAAATACAGAATATGTTCAGCAGTTGGGCCTGACCTATAAAAGATTGGGAGTTTACGCATTTTTAATATTGAGTATTATTGGATTAGTAGTAACTTTTATAAAAATTCAGAAGCAGAAAACCAATGCGTTCTTGTTCAATCAGATGTTATGGTGTTTCTATGGAATGATTTTGGTTTGCAGTTATTTCAATTGGGGCGGAATGGCAACACAGTATAATATCCGGAATCATAAAGGAAACTTTGAATTTCTGCATTCCCTGAATTATAATGATGAAGTTTTAGAACAGGCTTTTCCAAAGGAGATGAAAACCCGCGTTAATGATGACCGGGTAGAAAGTGATAAAGCCACATTCTTTTCCAAGATTTTATATTATGAATGCATTAAAAAATAAAATATGAAAAAGCTCCTGTTAATCATTCCGATGTTTTTATTTTCCTGTAAAAAAGAAAATAGTAATACTGAAATAAGATCTTCTGATTCCGTAACGATAAAACAAACGTCTGAAGATTTGAAAGATTCTGTGATTAAAAAACAAGATGAAAAGAGCCCGAATAGCATCACAAAGGCTAATAATAACATTATAACTGAGGAAGAAAATGGCAGAGTAATTATGAAAACGGTTGAAGGAAAAGGCTTTCCAATAATAATACAAGAAGAATTTACAAAAGATCATGATAAACTCATTCTTAAAATTTCAAATTACTCAAAACCCCAGCTGAAAGCTAAGATTATCACCAGACAAAATGATTTTAACATACGTTTTAACCAGATCAAACTTCCGGATGGAAAGATGGACGGACCTTTTGGAAGAGAAATCACCTATGATATTCCTGAAAAAGGAGAGGTTTGGTTGATTGTAGGGAAAAACAATATGGCAGATGGTGAAATTACCGGTACTTTTTCTGTGAAAATAGAATAGATTTGGTATAATTTATGCAAGTGAAAATGTAAAATAAATATTATGAAAAATATATTTTCAACAGCTATAATTGCTTCTGTAGCTTTGGTAAGTTGCGGAACGGTACAATCCCTTGTTCAGAATACATTTCCTTATACTGCCAATGTATTGGTTTCTACCGGAGTACCTGCCAATAAAGAGGTGTCTTCTACCGCAACAGCATCGAATGTTCAGACCTGGTTTGGAGGAAATAATAATGCTAAGATAAAAGACGTAAGAATTTCTGATGCAAAAGTATCTGTAGTTAGCCCTTCTAATGGTAGTCTTAGTGATTTTAAATCGATAAAAGTTTATGTTTCATCGAGCGGAACAGGAGAAAAACTGGTTGCTTCAAGATCTAATATTTCTACCAGCTCATCAAGCTTAAATCTTGATTTAAATGATACAGGTTTTCTGGATGAGGTAGTTAAAAGCACAGGTCTTACTGTGAGAACGGTTTATGAACTGAAAAATCAGACAAGTTCTGATATGAATATAAAAGTAGCGCTTAATTTCAGCAGTGTACCTGCAAACTAATGTATAAAAAAGAAACAGCCTGTCAATTTATTCGACAGGCTGTTTTTATTTTTTAGTGATAGTTCTATTTAAAATCCACCAATTCAATATCGAAAATAAGGGTTGCTCCCGGAGGAATAACTCCACCTGCTCCGTTATCACCATACGCTAAATCTGAAGGAATATAAAATCTGTATTTTGCTCCTTTCGTCATCAACTGAATTCCTTCTGTCCAACCTTTGATTACACCGGAAAGACTTAAATCCATTGCATTTCCGCCGTGATTATCTGTGCTGTCAAAAACAGTTCCGTCCATGAGTTTACCGGTGTATTTTACACTGGCAGTACTTGAAGCCGTAGGTTTAGCTTTTCCGTCACCAGGCTGCAGAACTTCATACTGTAGTCCGCTTGCTGTGGTTGTTATTTTTTTGTTCAGCTTGTTTTTAGCTAAGAATTCGGCTCCTTTTTTCTTATTTTCTTCAGCTTTTACTTTTGCTTCTGCCTGCTTCTTTTCATTTTGCTTCTGCATAAAACCCTGTAAAAAATTTCCCATTTCCTCTTTTGGGAATAAGCTCGCTTTATTTGTGAACTCATCTTTTAAAGCCTGTGCCATAAGATCTGGATCTACAGTAAATCCTTGTCTTTTCATGTTTTGAGCAATATCAAGACCTATATAATAAGAGGCTTTCTGTTCATCTGTATAAGATTTTTGAGCGAAAGAAGTAGTAAATCCGGCAACAATTGCCAAAGTAGCTAATGTTTTTTTCATTGTTTGAGATAAATTATATTCTGTTGTAAAGTTAAGCTTTCGTGATGGAATCCATAACAATCGTTACAGGTCCGTCGTTGATTAATGAAACTTTCATGTCTGCTCCGAAAATTCCGCTTTCAGTTTTGAGCCCGGATTTTGAAATCTGTTCTTTAAAATATTCAAAAAGAGGAATCGCTTTGTCCGGTTTTGCCGCTTTAATGAAAGAAGGGCGGTTTCCCTTTTTGTAATCGGAAATTAAGGTAAACTGGCTTATACATAAAATTTCACCTTTGATATCCTGAACAGAAAGATTGAGTTTGTCATCTTCATCCCCGAAAATTCTGAGATTTAAAATTTTCTGAACGATCCAGTCTGCATCTGTTCTTTCATCATTTTCATCAATTCCTACCAACAGCATTAATCCCTTTCCAATTTCACCCACAACTTTTCCGTCTACTTTTACACTGGATTCGGAAACTCTCTGTATAACCACTTTCATATTAATAATAAATATTTAAAATATTCGATGAAGCATCATAGTTATAGGTATAGGTTTTTGGAGGAAGTCCTGTAACCTGATTGGCAGGTTGCCCGGTAAGAAGAATCCATTTGGCATTGTCTTTAGGGCAAATAATGCTGATATCATCCTTTACCTCAAGAGTGGTGTTAGTATCTGGACAAAGATGAGGTGCATTTCTGTCGTATATTTTGAAAGAAGAACCGGATGTTCTTACAGCAATTAATCCTCTGGTTCCGGATTGCTGTTCGTTGATGTAAATCCATCCTCCGGTGTTATTAAGATTGTAGTAGGCCGGAAGATTCAAATTTAATGTCACGTTAATAGGGCTGCTTGGAAAACAGTTGACTGTGTCCTGTGTTCTTCCGCAGGAGTTGATAGTTAAAATACTGAAAATCAGGGTTGTTAAAATAAATACGATTGAAAAACTTTTTTTCATTTCAATTTAAATTTTTATATATTTGTAAAAATTAAACGATTATTACACGAAAACATTGTCCGGCAAATGTCGGATTATTTTTTTATACTAAAACTAAATTTTGAAAATTATGGCAAGCTATGTTACAAAGGAGGGATTAGACAAAATGAAAGCTGAGCTAGAACAGTTGGAAACTATTGAAAGACCTAAAATTACCCAGCAGATTGCAGAAGCTAGAGACAAAGGAGATTTGTCTGAAAATGCTGAATACGATGCCGCTAAAGAAGCGCAGGGTATGCTTGAAATGAGGATTTCTAAATTAAAAGATGTTATTTCTACTTCTAAAATTATAGATGAAAGCCAATTAGATACTTCTAAAGTTTCAATTTTGACAACAGTGAGACTTAAAAATAATGGCACAAAACAGGAGCAGGTATTTACTTTAGTTCCGGATAACGAAAGTGATCTGAAGGCAGGGAAAATTTCTGTCAATACACCTATTGCTAAAGGACTATTAGGAAAAGTAGTGGGAGAAACGGCTGAAATTACTTTACCAAACGGAAACAAACTGTCTTTCGAAGTATTGGAAATCACTCTGTAAGAAAAATCCTTAGAAATTATGAGCACAATATTCACTAAAATAATTAACGGCGAAATACCGGCTTATAAAATTGCTGAAGATGAAAACTTTGTTGCATTTTTAGATGCAATGCCTTTGGTAAAAGGACATACTTTGGTAGTTCCTAAAAAAGAAGTCGATCTGATTTTTGATCTGGATAGCGAAGACTATAAAAACCTTTGGGGATTTGCTCAGGAAGTCGCTAAGAAAGTTAAAAATGCAATTCCTTGTATAAGAGTGGGAGTTGCAGTGGTAGGACTGGAAGTTCCACATGCTCATATTCATTTGATTCCTTTAAACAAAATGGAAGATATGAATTTCAGAAATGAAAGATTAAAATTATCTGTAGAAGAATATACAGAAATTCAACATTCAATTATTAATTCTTAATCCATAAATGAGATCGTAAAAAAGCAATTTTTTACGATTTTCTTTAATAATATATATTTATATAAAATGAACTCAAATCAATGTTCATTCTGCGGAAGAAAAAGAAATGAAGTACAGATGCTGATTTCCGGGCAGAATGGTTTTATTTGTGAAAACTGTATCGAACAAGCGCATTCAATTGTAAAAGACAGTGCTTCAAAAACAGGATATTCGCCTGCAGAAAGTATCGATGAATTGAAAAAGCCAAAAGAAATTAAAGGTTTTTTAGATCAGTATGTAATCGGTCAGGACCAGGCCAAAAAACAGCTTTCCATAGCAGTATACAATCATTATAAAAGATTGCTTCACGCCAAAGATGAAAACAGAGAAGTGGAGCTGGAGAAATCAAACATCATTATGATTGGCGAAACCGGAACCGGAAAAACATTGTTGGCCAAAACAATTGCCCGTGAGCTGAATGTTCCGTTTTGCATTGTGGATGCAACGATTCTTACTGAAGCTGGATACGTTGGAGAAGATGTAGAAAGTATTCTGTCAAGGCTTTTGATGGTGGCAGATTATGATGTTGAAAAAGCAGAAAAAGGAATTGTATTTATTGATGAAATAGATAAAATCGCCAGAAAATCTGATAATCCGAGCATCACAAGAGATGTTTCCGGGGAAGGTGTACAGCAGGGTTTACTTAAATTACTGGAAGGAAGTATCGTCAATGTTCCGCCACAGGGAGGAAGAAAACATCCTGATCAGAAATACATCCAGGTAAATACCCAGAATATTTTATTCATTGCTGGAGGAGCTTTCGACGGAATTAAAGAAATTATCGAGCGAAGAATGAACAAGCAGGCGATTGGCTTCAGCTCGGAAAAAATAAATAAAGTAGACGAAAATGAGTATGTATTAAGAAATATCAATGCAATAGATTTAAGATCTTTTGGATTGATTCCTGAGCTTTTGGGAAGGTTTCCTATTATTACTTATCTGGAAAAGCTTACCAAAGAAACAATGGTGAGAATCATGCAGGAACCTAAGAATTCTATTGTAAACCAGTTTGTTGAACTATTTAAAATGGATGGCATTCAACTTACCTTTACCGATGAGGCTGTAGAAAAAATTGTGGAAGAAACAATGGAAAAAGGATTGGGTGCAAGAGGTTTAAGAGGGACTACTGAAAAAGTGCTTGAGGACTATATGTTTGAAATAGGCGAGCAAAAGGAAATCATATTAACTGCGGATAATATTTTGGTAACTAAATGATTTTTATAGTTTTTTGTTAAAAAAAATTATATATTTGCATAGAGTATTTTATTATATTAACACATAAAAATAATATACAATGAAAAAAAATTTATTAACTATAGCACTTTTGGCTACGATGTGTTCTGTTCAGGCGCAGCTACTACATGTCGACAATACAGCCAATGTTTACGTAAGTCAAGGTACCTTGGTTTATAGTGGAGGTGGAGTACAAACGAAAGGAACTGGAACCGTTGAAAACCACGGAAACTTTATGATTCAAGGAGCATCAACTGATGTTTTCAGAAATCTAGACGCATCAGGTACTGAAATTATTACAGGAAATACGGGAGGTTCTTTCGTTAATAAACTTAATCAGCCGGCTAATTTTACATTGCGTAACACTGCTGTTCAAGGAGATCAGACTGTTCCTCTTACGACTCTGAACTACACTTATGGTCAGCTTTATATTTCCGGTATTCCACAAAATAAAATTACAGGTGTTGTAAATCAAGAGTTTAGATCTGTGAATCACGGCGCGTATCAACAAATTGGACTTCCTTTTTGGGGAAAAGATTTTTCTACGCTGTCTGAATTAGGAAAAACATTTAATACAACAAGATGGAGCCAAAATGAGGCTCTTGTTTGGAATAATGCTTTAACAGTATTTGATAATTTACCTTCAGCAACTTTAGGAACTACAGCCCGACCGGCTTATTCATATTATATCTTAGGTGGAGGAGGTACAGGTTCTGCATGGGCTAACAATGGTCTGGCAACTACTAGAACAGTAATCGGACAGCCTGTATCTGACCTGGATAACTTCCAAGTAACTTTATCAGGAGCTGGTTCTACAGTAAATTACGGGGCAGGAGGAAGTGCTATCAATGGTTATAACGAAAAGTATAATACTTATTTGGGCGATTATTTTGCCTATTCAAGAAATAATATTTGGGATGGTACAGATTTCGGGAAAAATCTTTATTTCTTCAGTAATCCTTACCTAACTAATCTGGATTTAAATAATCTTATAACTCCAGGGGATCCTGATTTTATAACTAATTTGTACGGAATAAGATTTGAGCCAACAGCTGGCGGAACAACTTATGTAGCCGGATCCGGCGGGAGTGCAATCAGCTTTAAATTTGTTACCAGATCAGGTAACGTTTGGGTAGGTGATACGGAGTATTTAAATGTAAGACCTTTTGGTTCTTTCGTAATTAAATTGAATAATAATACGGCTAGTCCGGCTCCAACTTTAAATTTTGCAAACCTTAGAAGATTTAATTATAATTCTAGAGCTACAACAACACCTTATTCACCTACGGCAAATAAGAACGGGACGAATAATACTACAGGAAGTGTTAAGCAATTAGCGGTGATTGGATTGGATTCTAATGGAAAAGAGTTAGCGAGAACTTATTATGTAGTATCTCCTTCTTCTATTAATGGACACTCTGTTAATGCAACTTCTCAAGTTGGTAATAGTAATACTTATGATTTAGGTACATACGAAGAAGATGCAGTAAATGGAGGATACGATCCAAATTATCAAAACAGCTATTGGTTATATATTAATGAAGCTAATGATAGTTTTGTAGGGAAAAATATTAAGATGGTAAGATATACTTCTAATATATCTTCATTTCAATTTTTTATAAAAGAAAATGGAAGTGCACCTGCTAACGGCGTACATGATTTATCTACTGGTATTGGTTTCTATTTTAAAGGACCGAATGGTGTTTTGCAGCCAATTAGTCAAGGTCAGACTATAGCTGCAACCGGTAATGCAGAACAAGAATATGACTTATATTACGGTCTGCCGTCTTCTGTATTGGGCTCTTCCGATATAGTAAAGACACCTTCAAGAACTGTTGTTGCCTATAATCCTGCAATTGATGATTACATTGTGAAATTCGATCCTAAATGGAAAAAAGCTGCAATTCAGGTATTTGATATGAGTGGGAAATTAGTAGTTTCTGACAAAAATGTTGATGCTACATCTGATTATACAATTAGATTACAGAAAAAGTTAAAAACTGTTTATGTGGTTAAAATTGTTTCAGATAAAGGAGAAACAGTACAAACTAAAATTGAAAGATAACTATAATTAACCTTCTTAAATTTGCAAAATGAAAAAAAGTATATTACGTTTACTAAGTTTTACATATTTGTTATTTAGTGGATTATTGTTCGCTGAAAATGAAGTGCCTGCTCCACCTACAGCTAGACCGGGAGGAAGCGGAGGTGATACTGGAACTCCTGGAGCCCAAGCATCTCCAATTGATATGTATATTTGTCTCCTGGCAATAGTTGCAATTCTGACAATTGTTTACTTTGCTAAGAAATACAAAAGCCAAAAAATATAAAAATTTTATTAAAATAATAATAAACTCTCTGATTAGTCGGGGAGTTTTTTTATTTTTACGTCATGAAAAAGATACTTTTATTGTCTGGGATGATGACTGCATTATCCATCCACGCTCAGTTTTCAGTGACTATTCAAGCACCGGAAGGATTCAAAGAACAAGATGCCATTTTATACACGCTTAACGGATCCAAAGACATTATTGTTACAAAAGGACAGAAGAAAAATAATGTGTGGACATTTAAGTATCCTAAAGCCTATTCTGGAATGATGAAGGCTTATTTTCCTAATACCAATAATTCAGTTAGTTTTATTTCTGAAAACAAGAATGTCAGCTTAAAACTTGATGCAGATGGTGCTAAAGTAAAAGATATCGTTTATCTTGATGATGCCAATATTTTAATGAGCAGTATTCAGGAGTTATCCCAGAAGAAGGAAGTCATACTTCCTGCATTATCCCAAATAAAAGAATATTATAAAGATAATACTGAGTTTGGAAAAGCTTTAAAAACAGAAATAGGAAGACTTGCCGGAAATGATATGGCAGATGTATCAAAGTTTCCTTTTGTAAGCTACTATAATACCAATTATAACAAATACTTATCAGCCCAAAATACTAAAAAAGCTTCTCAGGACGATATCATTAATTTTATTGATAAGTCAAGTGATATGCTTGAAACATCTTCTCTACTGAGACCTATATTAGTCGCTTATTTAAATAATGGAGGGAATACGAATGTTACAGGATCAGTAGACAAGTTATTGGATAGATTAAAAGTGGAAACTCCCCGAGGACAGACCGTTTTGTCTGAACTGATTGACATATTTGATGTATATGATATGTCTGAGTTTAAGAATAAGTATTTAACTCTTGCTAAAAATCTTAAATGTACCATTACAGACAGATTGGCTTCTACAATAAAATCAAATGCAAATGTAGAATTAGGAGCTGTTTTTCCTAATTATAAATTCCAGTCTCCGGTAAATACAGATGCAAAATCAATTCATGATGTGAAGGCTGATAGAAAGATTATTGTTTTCTGGTCATCTACATGTTCGCATTGTGAAAGTGAGCTTCCGCAACTGCTTGCAAAATATAAAGAATTACAGGCTAAAAAAGTTCAGGTTATAGGCTTGTCTTTAGATACAGATAAAGCTTCATATACGAGTAAAATAGCAGCATTTCCTTGGATCAATGATTCGGAATTGAAGGGCTGGAACAGTTCTTACTCGGATACCTATAATATTCATGCTACACCTACCTATTTTATTTTAGATGCTAACAATAAGATAATCAGTAAGCCAGAGCACGTAGGGAATGTTTTAGAATATTTTAATGCAAAATAATTTTGGAGGGAAAGAAATAATTTATATATTTGCACCACGAAAAAGGCGAGGTAGCTCAGTTGGTTAGAGCGCAGGATTCATAACCCTGAGGTCACGGGTTCAATTCCCGTCTTCGCTACAAAAAGTACTTTCGGTAGGTACTCAAAAATACACCGCGGGATGGAGCAGTAGGTAGCTCGTCGGGCTCATAACCCGAAGGTCATCGGTTCGAGTCCGGTTCCCGCTACTAAAATCGCAATTAGAAATAATTGCGATTTTTTTATGCATATATTCTTTTGATAAATTATTTAGTCATAGGTATTTTTTCTTTTCTGAAAATAGAGTGAAGTTTAAGTTAAACTAAATGATAAGTATTTTAGTTACTTTGAAAAGAAAATCTTATCATTTTGGTAAAATAAATAAGTATCTTCGTGGTGAATTATTCTCAATTCTAAAAAAACCTTAAAATAAATTCAATAAATCTTAAAGTTTTCATAAAACTTGATAAAAAAGGAAAATAAGTTTTTTATTTATAAATATTGTTGTATTTTTACAACGCCTTGAATGAGGGAACAAGTCAAGGTAATAAATTTTTTTTCATCATTTGTGTTTTTAGAATCGTATCGCCTGATACGATTCTTTTTTTATATCTATTCTTTTTCGTAATTCAATAGTAGATCGATAAAATAAGAATAAGTGACAGACCCTTCCTGCTGGTTGCTTTTTAGAAACAGGTTATTGGTAAAGCCGAAGAAATTGTCCAACCAGCTTTGATGTTCCAGCATGAATGCCTTTTCAAATGCTCTGTCTCTCTTCATACCTTCTGAATAGTTTTTTTGTATTGATTTTACAAAATCGGGGTCTTCTTCTACGATACATCTTAAAAGGCTTTTTAAGGTGAAGTATTCGGTGCTGTAGCGTAGTTCCGGATTGGTAGATTCAATACCTATTAAATAGCCTATAAAATTGGCTTCCTGTTCCCTGGCAAAGCCTAATTGATGAGAGCTTTCATGAGCAGAGGTGAAAGGGATTAAAGTGGCCGGAAGTTGTGAGTTGTATTGAGCTTCTGCCGTGAAAGGATTGTAATACCCTAATATCCCCGTAAAACTCATTACGTTTTTGAATAAGCTAGGTTTAAATGAATTGGCGAGAGAAACTCTTTTATCAGAAATGTACTGAGGAATGGCCTTTTGTCTTAACAGGATTTCTGTTTGGATACCATTTAGATTGGAAATGATAAAGACTCCGTTCTTATCTTCTTGTACCATTTTTCTGCTCATCTTACATTTTTCAAGGTATTTTAAAGCCAGTATTTTTGCTTTAATAATATCAGGCTCTTTTTGACTTGAAAGCTTGTGAAGAATTGGGGTTTGAAAATATAACATTCCCCAAAATATCTGGTAACAGAAATAAAGGATATTAATGATCAAAAGAAATCTAATGATCGTCTTATTTCTATCTTTTTTTTTAAAAAGTTTTATAAAAGAATAGAGAATAAAAATTCCCAAGACTATATACAAAACATCTCCCGTTGAAAAAGGTATCCACGAAAAAAAGAGCTGATGTATTTTTTTCTGGATTTCAAAAAGACTTTCAAAAAATGAAATCATCCAAACCGATTTAGAGAAAACAAAAAATAAAAGAAATTGGGCAAGTAATAAACCCGCCCAAAATCTTTTCTTCGTATATAAATTGTTAATATTAATGACCACTTCCTTTTGTGAGTTTATCAAGATCTATACCCTGAGATTTTAAAATACCACTTACACGGATTGCGTAGAAAGCTAAGTAAGCAAAACAAATAACTCCTACGATATAACTCGTATGTATTGTTGCGATATCTGCAATATATCCCTGAATAAGGCTTACAATTCCTCCTCCCATAATCATCATGATCAACAAACCTGACCCCTGGTTGGTATGCTTTCCAAGGCCATTGATGGCAAGTGCAAAAATACAAGGCCACAAAGTTGAACAGAATAAGCCAACACTTGTAAATGCATACACAGATACCATTCCTTTTGTAAGCATTCCTATAATAAGAGCTGCAATTCCTGCAGAAGAGAAAATAAGCAGCATTCTTGCCGGGTTTCCTTTACTCATTACATCACAGATAATCATTACAATAATAATTAAACCATACACATAAAAAGGAGTAAGGTCATGCTTTGCAATGGCATTCACTAGTAAGAATACTCCGAACGCCAAATAAGGAGCTAAGAATCTTAAAATCTTTTTAAATCCTGCACTAAAATCGAAAGCGTCAACAGCCCCTGTCCAACGTCCGATCATCATAGAAGCCCAGTAAAGGGAAATATAAGGGGCAACGTCCTTAGTTTGAAACCCTAAATCTTTTTCCATATAAGCCGGTAAATTACTGGCTGTAGATACTTCAACTCCTACATAAACAAAGATGGCAATCATTCCCATAATAAGCTGTGGATACTGAAGTGCAGATTTTCTGTGTTCTCCAGGGGTAGAATCATCCGTGTTCTCAGTGTTCGTAGGCGTTATGGTTGGGAGTGAAGAAAACTTCAACATGATAGCCACTAAAACAAATGCCACTCCTAAGATGAGATAAGGAATTTTTACACTTTCTACACTTACTTCAGTATTGGCAGCAGTTGCAGATCCAAAAATAGCAAAAGAAACGATTAGAGGACCGATGGTTGTTCCAAAATTGTTGATTCCACCTGCCATTGTTAGTCTTTGAGATCCTGTTTCTACAGGTCCCACTTCAATCGCAAGAGGGTTGGCTACAATCTGTTGTAAGGAAAATCCTAAACCTACAATAAATAATCCTGAGATCATTAAAGGGAAAGATCCCATATTGGCAGCCGGATAAAATAATAAAGTTCCCAAAGCTGAAATCAATAATCCGGTAATGAGTCCGTTTTTATAACCGATCTTGTTGATCAAGTCTTGTTTCAGTCCTTTCGAAATAAACATATAAATTAATGAACCTACTGTATATGCAACGTAGAAACAAATTTGAACGAGCATACTTTCGGTTTGGGATAAATTAAATGCCTTTTTGAAAACCGGGATTAGGATATCATTACTGGCTGCAACAAAACCCCAGAAAAAAAATACAGTAACTAACGGGATGAACTGTCCCCAGTTAGTTTGTTTAGAATAGTTTGACATATTTGTTAATAAAAAATTCGCAATAACAAATATAGATTATTTCTTTGATTAAGAGTATTTAACTAAAGTTTTTTTTATTGTCTCAAAAGCTGACAATTTTAAATCTTTTGGAGAATTTGAAGGAGCTAAAATCCCATTGTAAAAAACTTTTACTTTGCCTGGGTAGCCTTTAGAATTATCAAATGGAAAAATCTCTTTTAAACCAATGAAAGTATGGATTACAATAGGGGAATTGTGTTTGGACGACAAGGTAAATGCTCCGTCTTTAAATTCGTCCAATATAATAGAGGTGTCATCAGGAACTCCTCCTTCTGGAAAGATGACGATGCTGCAGCCTTCCTCCATTTTTTCAGCACATCTTCTGTAAACATCGGCGCGGCTTCTTGCACTGCTTCGGTCTACCATCACACAGATTCTTTTATAAATGGTTCCGAAAATAGGAATTTTTACCAGTTCTTTTTTTCCGACAAAGCAGATGGGATGATGGGGGAACAAAATGCAGGTGAGCATAATATCCATAATAGAAGTATGATTGGAAATAATAACATACTGTTTTCCTTTTTCGAGCTGCTGATGAGAAAGCCTGGTGATTTCGTGTCGCAGTCCCATTCCGTAGAACATTCCGTAGCTCCAGAACCGAATAAATTTATAAGCGTATTTATAATGCTTTTTACTGAAAGATAAAATATAAACGGGTATTCCGAAAATTATCGTTAGAAAAAATGCCAGAAGCAAAAGCCAAAATCTCCAGCTATAATTTAAAATCTTTCCCACAGGTTATCCGTTAAAAATTACTTTCTTCTTTATTGAATAATTAAGTACCGAAACTAATAAAATTGCAGCGATTTTACTAATTATTTCGGGACTTAGTGTATAAAAAACTAAACTGATATTGTCTTTAAAAATGAAACTGTAAAAAAACTGGAAAAAACTAAGACTTAATAAAGTTGAAATAAAAGACACGGCCATGAAATAGGCAAATTCTTTCTTTTTTGAATGCTTTCCTCTTTCAAAAACGAACCAGATACTCAGAAAATAATTGGTAATAATACCGCAGCTTGTAGATAGAATATTGCTTAAAGGATAATGGATGCTATAAAAATTAGTTTCCTGAGGAAACACTTTTGGAAGTTGAATACTGAAAATTTTAAAACTTCCAATCTCAACAATAGCACTAAGCCCTCCTGCTATGATGAAGAATAAAATTTGTTTTTGACGTAGTAGTAAGTCTCTCATTCAATTGATATGAACTGCAAATTTATAACTATATGTTAAACAGTGAAAAAAGTTGTTAAATATTTTTTTTGAATCAAAAATCTTTTTAAATTTATTATTCAAAGTGACATAAAAGTAACCTGATAATAAATTCATTTTCAACAGCTTGTGTTGGGCGGTTTTTCTATCTTGTAATACGGGTTTGAACGTATTTTACCAATTTTTTTATCAAAAACTATAATAATATTTGTATGAAAAGTCAAAACAAATACAGAAAATTCCAGCTTCAACAGAAAAATATCGAAGCTCTCGAAAGACAAAGCTCTAGATTTAAAAGAGTGTATACGGAGTACGAAAATATGTCTGATGAATTATGGAATCTTGAGAATTCTAACGGGGAACCCGTTCCTGATGATTTTATCAATGCAATGATTTTACAGACTTCCTATTTAGAAGATGAAATAGAAGATTGGCTTATACAATTCAACGAGAAAAAAACTGATATAAAACATTAGTAATTTTAAAAAGCTTCCTGTGTGTTTATAAGACGGTTTAAAGATAAATTCATAATTTAGCATCCTTAAACTAAAATGTAATATATGGTTGCTATTGTTGATAGTGGTTCAACTAAATCTGATTGGGTAATTCTGGATGACTTTAAAAATGTTTTCTTAAAAACCGAAACCATTGGTTTCAACCCCAATTTTATCAGCAAAGAGCTTATTGTACCTGAAATTGAGAAAAATACAAGTTTAATATCGGTTAAAAATTCAATCACCAGGATATTTTTCTATGGTTCGGGCTGTGGTGTGGAACAAAACTGCATAACAATAGAAGAGGAAGTAGGGAGAGTTTTTACCAATGCGGAGATTTTCGTTAAAGAAGATCTTACTGCTGCTGCTTATGCTGCGTATAACGGTAAGCCAACCATTGTTTGTATTTTGGGAACAGGTTCCAATTCTTGTTATTTCGACGGAGAAAATTTAAAAATAAAACTTCCTTCACTAGGTTATCTTGTTGGTGACGAAGGAAGTGGAAGTGCTATTGGAAAACAATTGGTACGCAGATTCTTCATGCAAAAACTTCCTGATGACCTGTCATATGAGTTTGAAAAAACGTATAATCTTACTGTAGATGAAACCTTGAAAAACATGTATCATACTCCAAGACCCAATGCTTATTTGGCAAATTTCAATAAATTTGTTGTAGAAAGAAAGGATCATCCTTACTTTCAGAAAATGATTTTCGAAGAAATGATGAGTTTTTTCGATTATCAGGTTCTTCCTTATGAAGAATCAAAAGAAGCTGAAATCAACTTTATTGGTTCTATAGCTTATTATTATGAAAATATTCTACGTTCTGCAGCTGCAGAACTTCATTTAAATGTGGGAAGAATCGTACAAAAGCCTATCGAGAGCTTGGTAGATTACCACATTAAATATATACTTTAAATAAAAAATAAAATTCTATGTCAAGTAAAAATAACCGCGACGAGAAGAACTTTAACCAGGCCGCGTTAGACTATCATAAAACAGAACCCAAAGGAAAAATAGAAGTTATTCCTTCAAAACCGCATTCCTCTCAGAGAGATTTGTCATTGGCCTATTCACCGGGAGTTGCAGTTCCTTGTATGGAAATTCATGAAAAGCCGGAAACAGTTTATGATTATACAGGAAAAGGAAATCTGGTAGCTGTTATTTCTAACGGTACTGCTGTTTTGGGATTAGGTGATATTGGAGCAGAAGCTTCGAAGCCTGTAATGGAAGGAAAAGGTCTTTTATTCAAGATTTTTGCGGATATTAATGTATTTGATATTGAAATCGATGAAAAAGATCCGGATAAATTTATTGATATTGTAAAAGGGATTGCACCTACCTTTGGAGGGATCAATCTTGAAGATATTAAAGCTCCTGAAGCTTTTTATATTGAACAAAGACTGAAAGAAGAGCTGGATATCCCTTTAATGCACGATGATCAGCACGGAACAGCAATTATTTCTGCGGCAGCATTGATCAATTCTTTGCAAATTGCCAACAAAAAGATCGAGGAAGTAAAAATGGTGGTGAATGGAGCAGGAGCGGCAGCAATTGCTTGTACCAACCTGTACATATCTTTAGGATTGAAGAGGGAAAATGTATTGATGTGCGACAGTAAAGGAGTTATTAATCATAAAAGAGAAAATCTTACTCCTGAGAAATTAGATTTCATTGCTAACACAGATATTGAAACCTTAGAGGATGCCGTAAAAGGTTCCGATGTTTTTGTAGGATTGTCAAAAGGAAATGTAATGACGCCTGAAATGCTTTTAAGCATGAACGAAAATCCTATTGTTTTTGCTTTGGCAAACCCGGATCCGGAAATTGCTTATGATTTAGCTCTGGAAACCCGAAAGGATGTGATTATGGCAACCGGTAGAAGCGATTATCCTAATCAGGTTAATAATGTTCTTGGTTTCCCTTACATTTTCCGTGGAGCATTGGATGTTCAGGCAAAAGGAATTAATGAAGAAATGAAATTGGCAGCTGTTCATGCGATTGCTAATTTGGCTAAAGAACCGGTTCCTGAAGCTGTAATTTTGGCTTATAATGTTCAGAATTTACAATTTGGAAGAGAATATTTTATTCCGAAGCCATTTGATAACAGATTGATCACAAAAGTATCGAGTGCAGTAGCCAAAGCCGCAATTGATAGCGGTGTGGCAAGAAAAACAATTACCGATTTCGAAGAATATGAACATCACCTTCTGGATAGAATGGGAAGAGATGAAAAGTTGGTAAGAATGATGCAGAGCCGTGCGAAAGCAGATCCGAAAAGAATCACTTTAGGAAATGCTGAAGAATATAATGTATTGAAAGCTGCTCAAATCCTCTATGAAGAGGGAATTGCGTTTCCAAGCCTTTTAGGAAACAAAAAGTACATTCAGGAGCAGATGGAGCGTTACGGAATTAATCTTAATGTTCCGATTATTGATCCAAGTGATGATGATCAGAAGGAAAACAGAAAGAAATATAGAGAAACACTTTGGAAACTTCGTCAAAGAAAAGGAATGAACGAGTACAAAGCCAAAAGATTCGTTCGCCAGAGAGATTATTTTGGACCATTGATGTTGAAGCATGGAGATACAGACGGATTGATTATCGGTTTCTCTAAGAATTATACTTCAGTATTAAGACCTGTTTTGGAAGTTATTGAAAAAGATAAAGGAGTAGACAAAGTAGCGGCAATGATGATGATTTTATCCGAGAAAAAACCTATTTTCTTTGCAGATACTTCGATCAATCAAAATCCGACATCAGATGATTTGGTAAATATTGCTAAAATGGCAGAGTTTACAGTGAGATCTTTTGCGATTGAACCGAGAATTGCAATGTTGGGATTTGAAAATTTCGCGGCGATTTCCGATACTTCTAAAAAAGTGGCAAAAGCAGTAAGCATTCTTCATGAGAAATACCCTAAAATGATTGTAGATGGTGAGATTCAACCGGATTTTGCGATGAATTCAGACCATTTGAGTGATTATCCTTTCTCAAAACTGGAAACGACTCCTGCGAATACTTTTATCTTCCCAAATCTGGAGTCAGCGAATTTGTCCTATAAAATCATCAGAGGAATGAAAGTGGCGCAGGTTATTGGGCCAATCTTAATGGGGCTAAAGCAGCCTGTTCACGTTTTACAGATGCGCTCAAGCGTTGATGAAATTGTAAATTTGGCTACCGTTGCCGTTTTAGATGCTCAAAGAAGAGAGAAAAAGGATAAAAAATAATATTGACATAGCTTTATAGCAAAAATGAATAAAAAAGACTCCAGATTTTTGGAGTCTTTTTTTATTTGAAGATTCTGTTGGGTTTTTGATAAAAGAATAAGTTAAAAATCATTCGTCCGTGAAATGAAAACATAACTTAGTTTAATTTGCTATATTTGGGAGTTTTAAAAATTAATCATGATATTTTCTTTACAAGGAACTGTTCAGGAGCTTACCCCAACTTATGCAGTCATTAATGTGCAGGGTGTGGGTTATTATGTGGGAATCAGTTTACTAACTTCCCAACAACTTCTCCTGAATCAGAATACTTTTTTATTTATACAACAGATTATCCGGGAAGATGCCCATTTGCTTTTCGGCTTTAACACTCGTTCTGAAAAAGAAATGTTTAATTTGTTAATAAGCGTTAACGGCGTTGGAGCAGTTTCTGCTTTGATCTTACTCTCTACTTTTAGCCTTAATGAAATAGCTTCTGCGGTACTTTCAGGCAATAGCGCGTTGATTCAAAAAGCTAAAGGAATAGGGGCTAAAACGGCTGAAAGAATTATTGTTGATTTGAAAGATAAAGTCCAAAAATTCAACACTTCAGAAGAAAATATTTCTACATTTGTAAATAATAAAATCAAGGAAGAATCGTTATCTGCATTAGAAGTTTTAGGGATTCCTAAACGAATGAGTGAGAAGATTGCAGATAAAATAATTAAACAAAATCCAAGTATTTCGGTAGAAGAATTGGTAAAACAAATTTTAAAAAACATTTAACATTTGGTGACGACTCATAAATATTTCAACATATTCTTGTTCCTGTCTTTTCTGTGTATTTCCATCAATACATTCGGACAAGAAAACCCTGCGACGGGAATTTCTATAAAAAAGGATTACGAATTACCTGATCCTACCCAATACGAAGCATTTTATGATATAAAAACCGGGATGTATCTCGTATATCCCAAGATTGGAAATATTGTAACCGGAGTTCCTACGGCAATGTCTCCTGAAGAGTATAGAGAGTTTATGCTCGCAACACAGTCAAAAGCTTATTATAAAGAGAAATCGGATCGCTATAGTCTGCTTTTCAGAAAAGATAAAAATGATGCATTAAGGAAAGGATTGATTCCTGCTTTAACCATCAGAAACAGACTTTTTGAAACTATTTTCGGAAGCAATAAAATAGAAATTATTCCATCTGGATTTGCCTCTTTCGATTTTGGAGGCTTGTATCAAAAAATAGATAATCCACTGATTCTGCCTCAAAACAGAACCAGTTTTACTTTTGATATTAACCAGAGAATTCAGCTTGGGCTTTTAGGAAAAGTAGGTGAAAACCTTCAGTTGAAAGCCAATTATGATACTCAAAGCGGTTTTGCATTTGAAAACAAAATGAATTTGGTATGGCAGGCAAAAGGAAGCTGGAAAGACCTGCAAAGTAAAGGATTGGGAGATGTGAATTCTCCCGGAGCAGGTGGTGAAGATAAAATAATAAAAAGAGTAGAATTCGGTAATGTGAATATGCCTTTGTCTACCAGTCTTATTCGTGGCTCTGAATCACTTTTCGGGGTAAAAACAGAATTTCAGTTGGGTAAAACTTACGGAACTGTAGTATTATCGCAACAGCAAGGTGAGGCCAGAAATATTGTCGTGCAAGGAGGAGGGGTAATGAATACTTTTAAAATCAATGCGATAGATTATGAAGAAAATCAGCATTACTTTTTAGGGCATTATTTCTTAAACGGATATGATAATGCATTGTTGAATTACCCTCAGATTAATTCCAGAATCAATATCACGAGATTAGAAGTTTGGGTATTGGATCAGGGGAACAGCAATCTTGCCTATCAGAAAAGTATAGTCGGAATCCGAGATTTGGGAGAAGGGGCGGCAGGAACACCGGATAACTCTCAGAATGGACTGTACAGTGCAATTTCCACGGCGATGGGAACCAGAGATCCCGGAACGAACTACGGAGATATCTTACAAGGCGGAACATTCCCCGGAAGTACGCAGCCATACAGCAACGGAGAGCAATTTATTTTTAATAAAAAAGCAAGAAGGCTGAATGCCAACGAGTATACTTTCCAACCGCAGCTTGGATACATTTCATTAAATCAAAAACTAAACGACCAGCAGTTGCTGGCTGTTTCATATTCATATACCCTAAACGGAACGAATCAGGTTTATAAAGTGGGAGAGTTTTCAGAAGAAAGCCCTGTATTGGTAGCTAAGCTTTTGAAATCAAATAGTACGGTAAATATAGCATCTCCCATGTGGGATCTGATGATGAAGAATATTTATTCTTTGGATGCAGGACAGGTAAGCCAGGATGGGTTTATCTTAAATGTTTATTATAGAGATGCACAAACCGGTGGTAAAGTTAATTATCTTCCAAATACGAGTGTTCAGGATACCAATTTGTTAAAATTAATGAACTGGGACCGTTTGAATACCAATGGTGACCTCCAGTCAAATAGTGGGGGAACAACGGGAGATGGTATTTTTGACTTTGTCAACGGAATTACCATAAGACCGGAAACCGGAAAGGTTATCTTTACCAAAGTACAGCCATTTGGAAGTAATATCCAGAACCTTTTAGGAAGCAACAATCCTCAGTATGTATTTAGTGATTTGTATGAGAAGCAGAAGCAAGCAGCTACATACAGTAACTTGTCGCAAAGATACACGATGGAAGGTCGTTACAAAGGAACTACTGGGCAAGGTATTTCATTGGGAGCAGTAAATGTTCCGCAAGGATCTGTAAAGGTTTCGGCAAATGGAGTACAGTTAACGGAGGGAGTAGATTATACCGTTGATTATATGCTGGGAACAGTGACCATCATCAACGAACAGGTAAAACAATCTGGTCAGGCTATCAATATTTCTTTAGAAAATCAATTAACATTCAATACACAGAGAAAAAGATTTTTAGGGGTAAATTTAGAAAGAAGATTCAGTGAAAATTTCATTGTAGGAGGTACTCTTGTTAATTATTCCGAATCACCGCTTACCCAAAAGGTAAATTATGGACAGGAAGCCGTAAACAATACAATGGCAGGAGTGAATTTGATGTATAATAATCAATTGCCATTCCTGACAAGATTAACCGATAAAATTCCTCTGGTAAATACTGAGGCTCCTTCCAATCTGAACTTCAAAATGGAAGCTGCCTATTTGTTACCAGGACTTAATAAAGGAACAGATAATCAATCTTACATTGATGATTTTGAACAGACCACTTCGAAAATTTCATTAAAAGAACCTGCAGCCTGGAGTTTGTCATCAAAACCGGAAAAAAACACACAGCTTCCGTTCAATATAGTTCCGCCAAATAATGATATTACAGGTGGATACGGAAGAGGATTGCTGTCTTGGTACAGTATCGATCCTAGATTCTGGGGAGTGGGAGGTAAGGCTCCTGCAGGAATAACCGCTCAGTCGGTTTCCAACCACGCTTCTAGAAGGGTACAGCTTTCTGAAATCTATAACAACAGAGATTTTGTAGCGGGTGAACAAACCTTTACAAATACCTTTGATATTTCATATTATCCTCAGGAAAAAGGTCCTTATAACGTAAATCCGGGTTCAGAAACGACACAACAGAGATGGGGAGGAATCATGAGACCTATCAGTGTATCCAACTTTGTCAATTCAAATATCGAATATGTTGAATTTTGGTTGATGGATCCTTATGCAGATGGAAAACCGTTGAGTAATCCTGGGAATACGCCTAAGCTATTATTACATTTAGGAAACGTGTCCGAAGATATTCTGAAAGATGGATTTATGCAGTATGAAAATGGGCTTCCAACACCAGCTTCAACTTCTACTACGACCAGTTCCAATTGGGGAATTCAGCCAAAACAGCCTCCTGTTTTATATGCATTTTCAAGTGAAGGTACAGACAGAACTGTTCAGGATGCGGGATATGATGGTTTGACTTCTGATCAGGAAGCAGCTAGATTTGGAAATACATTTATAAATCCTGTGACTAATTTAGCTGACCCTGCTGTAGATGATTTCTTATTCTACATGTCAGATAAATTTACAGGAACTCAGGCGGCTTCAATCGTTGAGCGTTACAAATATTTCAGAGGTCCGGAAGGAAACTCTAAAAGCAATTCTCTGGAAGTTTCCTCACAGACTCCGGATGCGGAAGATATTAACAAAGATTACAATTTAGATCAGAGTGAAAATTACAACCAGTATGAAGTCAACTTAGATCAGGCAAGTCTTACTTTAGGACAAAACAATATCGTAGATGTAAAAACTGTAAAAGCCAATTTCCAGAATGGACAGTCGTCTGATGTGAAATGGTATTTATTCAGAATTCCGGTTTCACAATATGTGGCGACGGAAGGAGATCATTCACCATCTGTTCTTAATAATGTGAGATTCGCGAGATTATTGTTAACAGGATTTGATAATACATCTACCCTAAGATTTGGTACGATGGATTTAGTTCGTTCCGACTGGAGAAGATATCCGAACAAAATTGCCAGTGAAACCGTAGATGCTACTACAGAAGGTACAGCTGGAATTACTACAATGAATGACAATTTTGAGGTAGGTAGCGTTAATATTGAAGAAAACGGATTAAATCAACCTCCATATGTACTTCCTCCGGGAATCAACAGACAGGTTTTAAGTGGAAATGCAGGTGCTCAGAGACAGAATGAAGCTTCATTATACATGAAGGTAAAGAATATGAGTCAGGAAGCAAGGGGTGTATTCAAGAATACAAGTCTTGATATGAGAAGATATAAAAAACTAAAACTTTTCCTTCACGCCGAAAACCTGGACAATCCTATTTCATCAAATGTTGATGAAAATTTGAAATTCTTTATCCGTTTCGGAAGCGATGCTACAGATAACTATTATGAATATGAGGCTTCAGTAAAATATACAGCAAGTACGGCAACAGCTCCTTTAGAAATCTGGCCGGTGGAAAACGATGTGGATTTTGCAATTCAGGATTTTGTAGATGCAAAAATCAGAAGGGATAAGCAGTTTCCGAATAATATAACCGCAAGAACTAGAGACGTACAATTTAGTCATGATAATAAAGATATCTACATCAAGGGTAGACCTTCTCTTGGAAATATTACCACGATAATGATTGGGGTAAGAAACATGCCGCGAGGTGATATTAATAGTAAAGGAAGGGTATTCTGGGTGAATGAAATCCGTCTTTCTGAAATTGAAAATGATGGCGGATATGCCGGAAATGCAAGTTTAAACTTCAACCTTGGAGATTTCGCAACGGTAAATACAAGTGCCTCTTACAGCTCTGTAGGTTTTGGAAATATAGATTCAAAACCGGCTGAAAGAAGCCAGTCTTCACAATCTGCTTTCAGTATCAATACTGCAATTAATGTTGATAAACTATTACCTGAGAAAAGCGGAATGAAAATTCCATTGAATTATTCATATTCCCAAACGATTGAAGATCCAAAATATAATCCTTTGGATACCGATGTTGAATTTAATAAAGCTGCAAATAAAGCTGAGCTTAAAAAAGTAGCCAGAACATATACACAACAAAGAAGCATTGGTGTTGTAAATATGCATAAAGAAAGAGTAAACCAGACTAAGAAACCGAAGTTCTATGATGTAGAAAACGTTTCCATGACTGCAGTTTATAATGATGATTATTACAGGGATATTTATACGAAGAAGAATTACAGACAATACTTCAGAGGATATATAGATTATAATTATGCATTCAAGCCTTGGGTGATCAGACCTTTTAATAAAATGATCAGCGATACTGCGAAATCAACAAAATACCTGAGATGGGCGAAAGAATTTAATTTTAATCCAATCCCGACAAAACTATCTTTCAGAACAGAGATTGACAGAAATTATAATGAGCTTGAATTTAGAGATATCGAATCTATTCTTTCAGGAAACTTCGGAAGTAACTTTGATGTTATTAAAAACAGAAACTTCTATTTTGGATGGCAGTATGGATTGGAGTTTGGACTTACAAAATCATTGAAACTTCAGGTGAACTCGCTTACCAGAACATTGAATGATAATATCGATGTAAATACAATGAATAACAACTCCATTTTTGGAAATGTATTCAGAGCCGGAAGACCTGTTTTATACAATCATAAAGTACAGTTAAGCTATCAATTGCCATTCAAATATTTCCCATATCTGGATTTTGTTGAAGCGGAATTGGGATATGGATTTACTTATAACTGGAATGCAAGATCTACAGCTTTACTTGCAAGTCCGGAAGGAAGTTTAGGTTCTATTGGTCAGAATACAAACGTGATAACAGCTAAGGCGAGTGCGGACATTCCGAAATTCTTTAGCCAGTTTAAATACTTCCAGAAAATCTCTGCCAAGCAACAAAAAAGAAGAAGAGAGATCGATTCATTGAATAATGTTTACACATTGGCATGGGAGAAAAACAGATATAAATACAAAGGCTATAAATTTAAAAATAAATTAACGCCTTTACAGGGGATAGCCAATTTTATGACTTCATTCAAGCAGCTGAACTTTAATTATACAGAAACTAATGGAACTGTAATTCCTGGACTTCTTTCTGCTCCGAACTGGTACGGGTACGGACAGACTTTGGGAGGACCTACTGCAGGATTCTTATTAGGATCGCAATCGGATATCAGAAGAGTGGCTGTAGAAAATGGTTGGGTGAGTAGTTCTTCGTTGATGACGGATCCTTATATTCAGATGACAACAAAAGAATTAAGGGGAGATCTTCAATTTGTTCCTGTAAGTGATTTTAGAGTAGACTTCAATGTTCTTCATACTTTCAACAGAAACTTTTCACAGTCGGGGTATAATGATCCTCAGAATTTAGCCTATGCCAATCATGATTTTGCTTTTGCAAACGATTTTGTGACCTATTCCAATACCGTTGTAGCTCTGAATACATCATTCAAGGACGGAGCGGCAATTTATCAGTCAATCAGGGCAAACGCGATTGCTATTTCCCAGCAAATGGGAGGACCGTTAAATGCTGATGGCTTTACAGATGGACACAGTATAGCAAATGCCTATGTATTAATTCCAGCATTTAGGGCTGCCGTTGAAGGGAAATCTCCGAAAGCAATAGGAAATGCTAAAAAAGCAGGATTGCCGATACCTAACTGGAGAATTACCTATTCAGGACTGAAAAATATTCCTATTATTAACGGGCAGTTTTCTAAGTTTGATATCTCACATGCTTATAGTGCTACCTATACAGCAACGGGTATTCAGTCTAGTATCGATTATTATAATATTGGAACTTCAGGTAATAATAAAGATGTAAACGGAGATTATATCAATCCTTATACTTTCTCTCAGGCAACATACCTAGAATCTTTCTCCCCACTTATCGGGATAGATGTTACCATGAGAAATAATATGCAGTTTGGACTGCAGTACAATAAGAACAGAATGCTGCTTTTAGGATTGGTAAACCATACCCTTACTGAAGAAGCCAATACAGAATATGTGGTAAGGTTAGGATATATTATTCGAAACTTTAGATTGGGAATGGACAATTCAAGAGGAAGCAGATCTAAAGGAAGCGATCTTAATATTAGAGGAGATATTTCATTGAGAGATGGACAGACAAGCATCATGAATATTTTGCTAAATGACTCTCAGGTTACAGGAGGTCAAAAAGTAATGAATATCAAACTTTCTGCAGATTATAATGTTTCCCAAAATCTGAATTTAAGACTGTTCTATGAACAATTGACATCAAAATATAAAATATCCACAGCGTTCCCATTATCAACGATCAGAGCAGGTATTTCTGCTACATTTACATTTGGTGATTCCGGTGGATTCTAAAAAATATTCAAAAAACTATAATTGCTCCCTTTCTACTCGTTAGTCAGGGAGTTTTTATTTAAATACCATTCACTTCCTTGGATCTTAAGTGAAGGTTTTGTTACCTTTGAAAATCAAATATTATCAATTAAAATCAATATAAAGGTATACTTTAAAGTATGCCTTTTATTCTTACTACAAACTATGGAAATCGTAAAAAAGAAAACGTACCGGGAAAATTATTTATTAAAGATTGGAATTCCTTCATTTATTTGCTTTAACCTTCTTGCAATTATTCTCGATCACTTTAAAATTACGGATCCATCCTCCAGAGAAACGAGATTTAATAATCTTAATGTAATGACTATGATTCTTGGCGGTGTTTTATTTGCACCTGTTTTTGAAGAACTCTTTTTTCGGGGTATTTTTACGGGGAAAAAATATTTAAAATATATAAGCTACTTTGGGATTGCATTTTTTGTGATGATGCAGCAAAGCTACTTTCTGATTCCTCTATTAATACTGTTTATTATTTTATCTGAATTAAAAACTAAAAATAATTTTCTGAAATACTCTTACTTTGTAAATGCTTTATTGTTTAGCTTAATGCATTACAAGTTTTACGACTTACTAAGTATTTTCTCATATCCTAGCATTATTGGAACTGCGGGATTGGCCTTGGTTTTAATATGGTTGGTTCTTAATGTTGGACTTTGGTCTTCCATACTGGTACATTTTCTTGTTAATGGGACTCTTATTTCTACTGCAATTATAGCCTATGAAAACTCAGACAGAACGTTGAAAAAAGTAGAAACCAATGATTTTGTAATGACCTATCAATACGTTTCACTGTTTGAAAAGGAAGGGCAGGTAGAATTTTACCAAAACAAAGAAGTTAAAGCAGTAAATACAAGCATTGATAATATTAATAAATTATTTTGCCCAAACACGGAATTAAAAGAGGTATATTTCGGTATGTTCAATATCACCATAAAAAGAAAACAAAACAGTACAAAAAAGTTAGACTGTCAGACATTTCATGAATTACTGGATAAAAGCAAGATTACAGAAGAATAATTGATATGAACTTAAAATTTTCCCTGTAAATCAACAGCTTTAATCTTCCCGATAAATATTTCTCTATTTCCTTTGAGCATTTATCTATTTTGAATAAATTTGTTGGCATAAAAAAATAAAAATGAACACACCATCAGAATTAAAGTACACTAAAGATCACGAATGGATTAAGATTGAAGGTAACGTTGCTACAATCGGTATTACAGATTTCGCACAGGGCGAGTTGGGAGATATCGTATATGTAGATGTAGATACTGTAGATGATGAGCTTAATGGAGGAGACGTTTTCGGAAGTGTAGAAGCTGTAAAAACAGTTTCAGACTTATTCTTACCTATTTCTGGAAAAGTGATTGAATTTAACTCAGAATTAGAAGATCAGCCGGAATTATTAAATTCAGACCCTTACGGAGACGGATGGATCATTAAATTAGAAATTGCTGGAGGTGCAGATCATTCAGAATTACTTTCTGCAGAAGAATATCAGGCTATCATTGGATAGGATATCAAAAATATTTAGTAAGATTTTGCCCATTTATTGGGCATTTCTTACTTATATGCTGCTTAAGCCCGGAGAAGAGAATCACGAATACTGGTTCATGTTCAACGGTATCGACAAAGTTTTACATCTAAGTATATTCGCAATGCTTGGTTTCTGCTTCATGGCAGTCTTCCCAAAAATTAAGTTCTCTTACTTTTTTCAAATTATTCTTATTTACGCCTTTCTCACAGAGATCCTTCAGGAAGAAATGGGGCTCGGAAGATCCATGGAAACTCTCGATGTTGTTGCAGATACCATTGGATGCTTGATCGGCTATTATACATATAAGGTACTTATCAAACGTTTTTTCTGATTAACAAATAGGATTTCCTCAAAAGAAAAGTACATTTCATCAATGTTCATGAATTATTAGGAGCTTTATCCTGCTCTCCGCACTCGCTATTTTCTTTTAAAAGAAAATGAGCTCAGACAAATGCTGCGATCAGGGCTATATAAATATACTATATAATAAGAGGTAATTACAATAGTAACTTTTTTCTACAATTAAAACCTGTCAGGTTTCAAATTTCACGATATATTCACCTAAACAAATACTGCATCCATTCTTAAAACCAGCTCTGAGTACGTTTTGAGAAATAATTACGATTCATTTTGTTATTGTGGATAAGTGTGTGTTCTGATTTATGTAAAAGTGTATCAATATATTATGTCTATAATTTTCCCACAATTGTAATTCTGTTTTAATTTTATGTTAAGTAAGTTTGGAAGTGTAGGGTTAAAGTCTTTATCTTTGCCCCACTGAAAACGAGAGTATATCAGTAAGCGCAGAAGAGCCTTTAGATGGGCAAAAAGATTAAGAAAATCACTTTAGGATACGAAGAGAAACAATCAAAAATTTTTAGAAATAAAAGTTGCGGGAGTTAAAAATTTTTGTATCTTTGCAGTCCGGTAAAACGGGAAGCGCAGGAGTGGGATTGAATGGTAAATAAAGAAATTAAGGTCATCAAAAAACTTTAAAAAATTCTCAAAAAACATTTGGTCATAAAGAAATAATTTTTTACTTTTGCACTCGCAAATACGGAGCGCCACTGACAGAGAGAGTGCTTCGGAAAAAGCGAAAGATTGGAAGATCATTGACATACAATATAACAACCAAGTAAGGAAAAACTAAAGCGTTAAAAACTTTGAGTGAGTCAGACAAACATACAATGGAGAGTTTGATCCTGGCTCAGGATGAACGCTAGCGGGAGGCCTAACACATGCAAGCCGAGCGGTATTTGTTCTTCGGAACAGAGAGAGCGGCGTACGGGTGCGGAACACGTGTGCAACCTGCCTTTATCAGGGGGATAGCCTTTCGAAAGGAAGATTAATACCCCATAATATATTAAGTGGCATCATTTGATATTGAAAACTCCGGTGGATAAAGATGGGCACGCGCAAGATTAGATAGTTGGTAGGGTAACGGCCTACCAAGTCAGTGATCTTTAGGGGGCCTGAGAGGGTGATCCCCCACACTGGTACTGAGACACGGACCAGACTCCTACGGGAGGCAGCAGTGAGGAATATTGGACAATGGGTGAGAGCCTGATCCAGCCATCCCGCGTGAAGGACGACGGCCCTATGGGTTGTAAACTTCTTTTGTATAGGGATAAACCTTTCCACGTGTGGAAAGCTGAAGGTACTATACGAATAAGCACCGGCTAACTCCGTGCCAGCAGCCGCGGTAATACGGAGGGTGCAAGCGTTATCCGGATTTATTGGGTTTAAAGGGTCCGTAGGCGGATCTGTAAGTCAGTGGTGAAATCTCACAGCTTAACTGTGAAACTGCCATTGATACTGCAGGTCTTGAGTAAGGTAGAAGTGGCTGGAATAAGTAGTGTAGCGGTGAAATGCATAGATATTACTTAGAACACCAATTGCGAAGGCAGGTCACTATGTCTTAACTGACGCTGATGGACGAAAGCGTGGGGAGCGAACAGGATTAGATACCCTGGTAGTCCACGCCGTAAACGATGCTAACTCGTTTTTGGGGCTTCGGCTTCAGAGACTAAGCGAAAGTGATAAGTTAGCCACCTGGGGAGTACGTTCGCAAGAATGAAACTCAAAGGAATTGACGGGGGCCCGCACAAGCGGTGGATTATGTGGTTTAATTCGATGATACGCGAGGAACCTTACCAAGGCTTAAATGGGAATTGATCGGTTTAGAAATAGACCTTCCTTCGGGCAATTTTCAAGGTGCTGCATGGTTGTCGTCAGCTCGTGCCGTGAGGTGTTAGGTTAAGTCCTGCAACGAGCGCAACCCCTGTCACTAGTTGCCATCATTCAGTTGGGGACTCTAGTGAGACTGCCTACGCAAGTAGAGAGGAAGGTGGGGATGACGTCAAATCATCACGGCCCTTACGCCTTGGGCCACACACGTAATACAATGGCCGGTACAGAGGGCAGCTACACAGCGATGTGATGCAAATCTCGAAAGCCGGTCTCAGTTCGGATTGGAGTCTGCAACTCGACTCTATGAAGCTGGAATCGCTAGTAATCGCGCATCAGCCATGGCGCGGTGAATACGTTCCCGGGCCTTGTACACACCGCCCGTCAAGCCATGGAAGTCTGGGGTACCTGAAGTCGGTGACCGTAAAAGGAGCTGCCTAGGGTAAAACAGGTAACTAGGGCTAAGTCGTAACAAGGTAGCCGTACCGGAAGGTGCGGCTGGAACATCTCATTTTAGAGCGTCTTTAGACGTAAAACAAAATTAGTGTCCTAGACACAAAGTACTTATTCAAAGTAAAGCTTTAGTTTTTTGTTTGGTTGGTTTATAAGTAAAAAGATAAAAGTAAAAAGAGCCAAGTAATTGGATCGTAAAAAATTACTCATTACTAATTACTTATAAATATATAAAAAATAAAACCCACTAGAAATTAGTAAAAGGGAAAGAGATTGAGAAATGGACAGGAGGAAAAGGATTACTTATTACTCATCACCCATTGCTCATACAAAGTCTCGTAGCTCAGCTGGTTAGAGCGCTACACTGATAATGTAGAGGTCGGCAGTTCGAGCCTGCCCGAGACTACTAATTAAGGCGGCTGGCAAATGGCTTATAGCTTATGGCAAAAAAGCCCGAAGCAATTAGCAATAAGCCAACAGCAACTAGAGGGGGAATTAGCTCAGCTGGCTAGAGCGCCTGCCTTGCACGCAGGAGGTCAAGGGTTCGACTCCCTTATTCTCCACAGTTTTGGAAGACTGATTTAAAAGTTACGGATGGAGCCAAAAACAACATCTGTTCATCAGTCGGAAAAGAAGAAATTAAGATCATTGACATTAACGGTAAAGACATCACAAAGAGAAAACCGAGCACTTATAAGTGCTTGAGTAACCTAAAAATAGGAAAGAAATCGTTAAGGGCGTATGGCGGATGCCTAGGCTTTCAGAGGCGAAGAAGGACGTGGTAAGCTGCGAAAAGCTCGGGGGATTGGCACACACGAATTGATCCCGAGATGTCCGAATGGGGCAACCCGGCTAGTTGAAGACTAGTCACCTCGTAAGAGGAGCAAACCCGGAGAACTGAAACATCTAAGTACCCGGAGGAAAAGAAATCGAAGAGATTCCGTAAGTAGTGGCGAGCGAAAGCGGATTAGCCCAAAAGCTTTTATATGTTTAATAGAATGTTCTGGAAAGAACAGCCATAGAGGGTGATAGCCCCGTATATGAAAGGCATATTTGAGTGATAAATGAGTAGGGCGGGACACGTGAAATCCTGTCTGAATATGGGGGGACCATCCTCCAAGGCTAAATACTCCTGAAAGACCGATAGTGAACAAGTACTGTGAAGGAAAGGTGAAAAGCACTTCGAATAGAAGGGTGAAATAGAACCTGAAACCGTACGCCTACAAGCGGTCGGAGCCCACAAGTTGGGTGACGGCGTGCCTTTTGCATAATGAGCCTACGAGTTAATTTTACTAGCGAGGTTAAGGACTTCAGGTCCGGAGCCGGAGCGAAAGCGAGTCTGAATAGGGCGCATAGTTAGTAGGATTAGACGCGAAACCTTGTGATCTACCCATGGGCAGGTTGAAGCTCTGGTAACACAGAGTGGAGGACCGAACCGGTTGACGTTGAAAAGTCTTCGGATGACCTGTGGGTAGGGGTGAAAGGCCAATCAAACTGGGAGATAGCTCGTACTCTCCGAAATGCATTTAGGTGCAGCGTCGCAAATGAGTTTATTAGAGGTAGAGCTACTGATTGGATGCGGGGGTTTCACCGCCTACCAATTCCTGACAAACTCCGAATGCTAATAAATGTTCTGCGGCAGTGAGGGCATGGGTGCTAAGGTCCATGTCCGAGAGGGAAAGAACCCAGACCAACAGCTAAGGTCCCCAAATATATGTTAAGTTGAAGCAACGCGGTTGGACTGCATTGACAGCTAGGATGTTGGCTTGGAAGCAGCCATTCATTTAAAGAGTGCGTAACAGCTCACTAGTCGAGCGGTCCGGCATGGATAATAATCGGGCATAAACATATTACCGAAGCTATGGATTTGTATTAATACATCTGGTAGGAGAGCATTCTGTTTGCGCCGAAGCAGTATCGTGAGGTATTGTGGAGCGGACAGAAAAGAAAATGTAGGCATAAGTAACGATAAAGGGGGCGAGAAACCCCCTCACCGAAAGACTAAGGTTTCCTCAGCCATGCTAATCAGCTGAGGGTTAGTCGGGACCTAACGCGAACCCGAAAGGGGTAGTGGATGGACAATGGGTTAATATTCCCATACTTGCTCACACTAAAAAGGGGACGGTTCGACGTAGCTATTGAAGACGGACGGAAGTGTCAAGGCCTAGCCTTCGGGCGAAGCTGTTATAGTGAAATCGGATCCAAGAAAAGCCGAAGTGAAGCAACCCGTACCAAAACCGACACAGGTGGTCGAGGAGAGAATCCTAAGGTGCTCGAGTGAGTCGTGGCTAAGGAACTAGGCAAAATAGTCTCGTAACTTCGGAAGAAGAGACGCCAGCAGCAATGCTGGCCGCAGTGAAGAGGCCCAGGCGACTGTTTATCAAAAACACAGGACTCTGCTAAATCGAAAGATGCTGTATAGGGTCTGACACCTGCCCGGTGCTGGAAGGTTAAGGAAGGGCGTTAGCGTAAGCGAAGCGTTTGACTGAAGCCCCAGTAAACGGCGGCCGTAACTATAACGGTCCTAAGGTAGCGAAATTCCTTGTCGGGTAAGTTCCGACCTGCACGAATGGTGTAACGATCTGGGCACTGTCTCAGCCACGAGCTCGGTGAAATTGTAGTATCGGTGAAGATGCCGATTACCCGCAATGGGACGAAAAGACCCTGTGAACCTTTACTATAACTTCGTATTGACTTTGAGTAAGTAATGTGTAGGATAGGTGGGAGACTTTGAAGCTGGCACGCTAGTGTTGGTGGAGTCGACGTTGAAATACCACCCTTTACTTACTTGGAGCCTAACTTCTTTAAGAAGGACATTGCGTGGTGGGTAGTTTGACTGGGGTGGTCGCCTCCAAAAGAGTAACGGAGGCTTTCAAAGGTACCCTCAGCACGCTTGGTAACCGTGCGTAGAGTGTAATGGCATAAGGGTGCTTGACTGTGAGACCTACAAGTCGATCAGGTGCGAAAGCAGGACATAGTGATCCGGTGGTTCCGTATGGAAGGGCCATCGCTCATAGGATAAAAGGTACTCCGGGGATAACAGGCTAGTCTCCCCCAAGAGCTCACATCGACGGGGAGGTTCGGCACCTCGATGTCGGCTCGTCACATCCTGGGGCTGGAGAAGGTCCCAAGGGTTGGGCTGTTCGCCCATTAAAGTGGCACGCGAGCTGGGTTCAGAACGTCGTGAGACAGTTCGGTCTCTATCTATTGCGGGCGTTAGATGTTTGAGAGGGCTTGATTCTAGTACGAGAGGACCGAATTGAACAAACCTCTGGTGTATCAGTTGTACCGCCAGGTGCACCGCTGAGTAGCTACGTTTGGAAGAGATAAGCACTGAAAGCATATAAGTGCGAAACTCGCCTCAAGATGAGACATCTTTTAAGGGTCGTTGGAGATGACAACGTTGATAGGCTACAGGTGTAAAGTTGGTAACAGCATAGCCGAGTAGTACTAATTACCCGTAGATTTATAGCCTATTGGTTATTACTAAAACAAGCCTTATAAGTGCAACACTGGTTTTGCCTTTGTGATGAAATTTACCGATAAAAAGCTCATGGCCAATGGCAATCAGCCAATAGCCAACAGCTATATACAACCTTTAGGGTGGTTTTAGCGGTGGGGCTCACCTGTTCCCATTCCGAACACAGAAGTTAAGCCCACCAGCGCCGATGGTACTGCGACAAGCGGGAGAGTAGGTCGCCGCCAGTTTTTATTTAAAAGTCTCATACAGTTATGTATGAGACTTTTTGCGTTTTATACTATTTACTATATACATTAAACCTCATTCATTTATTTGAATGAGGTTGTTTGGTTTATACTATATCCTTCTCCCTTTTTAAACTTTTTAAGGCATTAGATACTTAAATGCTAGACATTAGATATTAGACATATCAAAATAATCTAAGTATATTTATTTTACATCGTTTTATAACATTAGATACTGAAATTCTTTGCGTAAAATTTATGACCCAGTTATTGTCCCCACTTTTGAGCTTAGTACGAAACGATTTATCTAATAACAACTTTTGATACATTACCGCTTCTAAAAAATCTCCCAAAAATAAAAATCTTTTCGAGAGTAAATTATAAAGTCCAGGAACCCAATTAACCAAAGGATCTTCTCTATTATGAATAAACCAACTCAAAACCTGTAGCACTAAAACAAAATAGATAAGCTGAATTTTTCTATCATTAAATTATCCAAGCCTCCAATAAAAGTTCCAATACTTATGTTCTTCCATCTTCAGGCATAAAATATCAAACGTTAGTTTAAAAATATTTGGTCACGGAGTCAGCTAGTTAAGTTCAAATATGAATTTAAATTTAATTTTATGTTAAGTAAGTTTGGAAGTGTAGGGTTAAAGTCTTTATCTTTGCCCCACTGAAAACGAGAGTATATCAGTAAGCGCAGAAGAGCCTTTAGATGGGCAAAAAGATTAAGAAAATCACTTTAGGATACGAAGAGAAACAATCAAAAATTTTTAGAAATAAAAGTTGCGGGAGTTAAAAATTTTTGTATCTTTGCAGTCCGGTAAAACGGGAAGCGCAGGAGTGGGATTGAATGGTAAATAAAGAAATTAAGGTCATCAAAAAACTTTAAAAAATTCTCAAAAAACATTTGGTCATAAAGAAATAATTTTTTACTTTTGCACTCGCAAATACGGAGCGCCACTGACAGAGAGAGTGCTTCGGAAAAAGCGAAAGATTGGAAGATCATTGACATACAATATAACAACCAAGTAAGGAAAAACTAAAGCGTTAAAAACTTTGAGTGAGTCAGACAAACATACAATGGAGAGTTTGATCCTGGCTCAGGATGAACGCTAGCGGGAGGCCTAACACATGCAAGCCGAGCGGTATTTGTTCTTCGGAACAGAGAGAGCGGCGTACGGGTGCGGAACACGTGTGCAACCTGCCTTTATCAGGGGGATAGCCTTTCGAAAGGAAGATTAATACCCCATAATATATTAAGTGGCATCATTTGATATTGAAAACTCCGGTGGATAAAGATGGGCACGCGCAAGATTAGATAGTTGGTAGGGTAACGGCCTACCAAGTCAGTGATCTTTAGGGGGCCTGAGAGGGTGATCCCCCACACTGGTACTGAGACACGGACCAGACTCCTACGGGAGGCAGCAGTGAGGAATATTGGACAATGGGTGAGAGCCTGATCCAGCCATCCCGCGTGAAGGACGACGGCCCTATGGGTTGTAAACTTCTTTTGTATAGGGATAAACCTTTCCACGTGTGGAAAGCTGAAGGTACTATACGAATAAGCACCGGCTAACTCCGTGCCAGCAGCCGCGGTAATACGGAGGGTGCAAGCGTTATCCGGATTTATTGGGTTTAAAGGGTCCGTAGGCGGATCTGTAAGTCAGTGGTGAAATCTCACAGCTTAACTGTGAAACTGCCATTGATACTGCAGGTCTTGAGTAAGGTAGAAGTGGCTGGAATAAGTAGTGTAGCGGTGAAATGCATAGATATTACTTAGAACACCAATTGCGAAGGCAGGTCACTATGTCTTAACTGACGCTGATGGACGAAAGCGTGGGGAGCGAACAGGATTAGATACCCTGGTAGTCCACGCCGTAAACGATGCTAACTCGTTTTTGGGGCTTCGGCTTCAGAGACTAAGCGAAAGTGATAAGTTAGCCACCTGGGGAGTACGTTCGCAAGAATGAAACTCAAAGGAATTGACGGGGGCCCGCACAAGCGGTGGATTATGTGGTTTAATTCGATGATACGCGAGGAACCTTACCAAGGCTTAAATGGGAATTGATCGGTTTAGAAATAGACCTTCCTTCGGGCAATTTTCAAGGTGCTGCATGGTTGTCGTCAGCTCGTGCCGTGAGGTGTTAGGTTAAGTCCTGCAACGAGCGCAACCCCTGTCACTAGTTGCCATCATTCAGTTGGGGACTCTAGTGAGACTGCCTACGCAAGTAGAGAGGAAGGTGGGGATGACGTCAAATCATCACGGCCCTTACGCCTTGGGCCACACACGTAATACAATGGCCGGTACAGAGGGCAGCTACACAGCGATGTGATGCAAATCTCGAAAGCCGGTCTCAGTTCGGATTGGAGTCTGCAACTCGACTCTATGAAGCTGGAATCGCTAGTAATCGCGCATCAGCCATGGCGCGGTGAATACGTTCCCGGGCCTTGTACACACCGCCCGTCAAGCCATGGAAGTCTGGGGTACCTGAAGTCGGTGACCGTAAAAGGAGCTGCCTAGGGTAAAACAGGTAACTAGGGCTAAGTCGTAACAAGGTAGCCGTACCGGAAGGTGCGGCTGGAACATCTCATTTTAGAGCGTCTTTAGACGTAAAACAAAATTAGTGTCCTAGACACAAAGTACTTATTCAAAGTAAAGCTTTAGTTTTTTGTTTGGTTGGTTTATAAGTAAAAAGATAAAAGTAAAAAGAGCCAAGTAATTGGATCGTAAAAAATTACTCATTACTAATTACTTATAAATATATAAAAAATAAAACCCACTAGAAATTAGTAAAAGGGAAAGAGATTGAGAAATGGACAGGAGGAAAAGGATTACTTATTACTCATCACCCATTGCTCATACAAAGTCTCGTAGCTCAGCTGGTTAGAGCGCTACACTGATAATGTAGAGGTCGGCAGTTCGAGCCTGCCCGAGACTACTAATTAAGGCGGCTGGCAAATGGCTTATAGCTTATGGCAAAAAAGCCCGAAGCAATTAGCAATAAGCCAACAGCAACTAGAGGGGGAATTAGCTCAGCTGGCTAGAGCGCCTGCCTTGCACGCAGGAGGTCAAGGGTTCGACTCCCTTATTCTCCACAGTTTTGGAAGACTGATTTAAAAGTTACGGATGGAGCCAAAAACAACATCTGTTCATCAGTCGGAAAAGAAGAAATTAAGATCATTGACATTAACGGTAAAGACATCACAAAGAGAAAACCGAGCACTTATAAGTGCTTGAGTAACCTAAAAATAGGAAAGAAATCGTTAAGGGCGTATGGCGGATGCCTAGGCTTTCAGAGGCGAAGAAGGACGTGGTAAGCTGCGAAAAGCTCGGGGGATTGGCACACACGAATTGATCCCGAGATGTCCGAATGGGGCAACCCGGCTAGTTGAAGACTAGTCACCTCGTAAGAGGAGCAAACCCGGAGAACTGAAACATCTAAGTACCCGGAGGAAAAGAAATCGAAGAGATTCCGTAAGTAGTGGCGAGCGAAAGCGGATTAGCCCAAAAGCTTTTATATGTTTAATAGAATGTTCTGGAAAGAACAGCCATAGAGGGTGATAGCCCCGTATATGAAAGGCATATTTGAGTGATAAATGAGTAGGGCGGGACACGTGAAATCCTGTCTGAATATGGGGGGACCATCCTCCAAGGCTAAATACTCCTGAAAGACCGATAGTGAACAAGTACTGTGAAGGAAAGGTGAAAAGCACTTCGAATAGAAGGGTGAAATAGAACCTGAAACCGTACGCCTACAAGCGGTCGGAGCCCACAAGTTGGGTGACGGCGTGCCTTTTGCATAATGAGCCTACGAGTTAATTTTACTAGCGAGGTTAAGGACTTCAGGTCCGGAGCCGGAGCGAAAGCGAGTCTGAATAGGGCGCATAGTTAGTAGGATTAGACGCGAAACCTTGTGATCTACCCATGGGCAGGTTGAAGCTCTGGTAACACAGAGTGGAGGACCGAACCGGTTGACGTTGAAAAGTCTTCGGATGACCTGTGGGTAGGGGTGAAAGGCCAATCAAACTGGGAGATAGCTCGTACTCTCCGAAATGCATTTAGGTGCAGCGTCGCAAATGAGTTTATTAGAGGTAGAGCTACTGATTGGATGCGGGGGTTTCACCGCCTACCAATTCCTGACAAACTCCGAATGCTAATAAATGTTCTGCGGCAGTGAGGGCATGGGTGCTAAGGTCCATGTCCGAGAGGGAAAGAACCCAGACCAACAGCTAAGGTCCCCAAATATATGTTAAGTTGAAGCAACGCGGTTGGACTGCATTGACAGCTAGGATGTTGGCTTGGAAGCAGCCATTCATTTAAAGAGTGCGTAACAGCTCACTAGTCGAGCGGTCCGGCATGGATAATAATCGGGCATAAACATATTACCGAAGCTATGGATTTGTATTAATACATCTGGTAGGAGAGCATTCTGTTTGCGCCGAAGCAGTATCGTGAGGTATTGTGGAGCGGACAGAAAAGAAAATGTAGGCATAAGTAACGATAAAGGGGGCGAGAAACCCCCTCACCGAAAGACTAAGGTTTCCTCAGCCATGCTAATCAGCTGAGGGTTAGTCGGGACCTAACGCGAACCCGAAAGGGGTAGTGGATGGACAATGGGTTAATATTCCCATACTTGCTCACACTAAAAAGGGGACGGTTCGACGTAGCTATTGAAGACGGACGGAAGTGTCAAGGCCTAGCCTTCGGGCGAAGCTGTTATAGTGAAATCGGATCCAAGAAAAGCCGAAGTGAAGCAACCCGTACCAAAACCGACACAGGTGGTCGAGGAGAGAATCCTAAGGTGCTCGAGTGAGTCGTGGCTAAGGAACTAGGCAAAATAGTCTCGTAACTTCGGAAGAAGAGACGCCAGCAGCAATGCTGGCCGCAGTGAAGAGGCCCAGGCGACTGTTTATCAAAAACACAGGACTCTGCTAAATCGAAAGATGCTGTATAGGGTCTGACACCTGCCCGGTGCTGGAAGGTTAAGGAAGGGCGTTAGCGTAAGCGAAGCGTTTGACTGAAGCCCCAGTAAACGGCGGCCGTAACTATAACGGTCCTAAGGTAGCGAAATTCCTTGTCGGGTAAGTTCCGACCTGCACGAATGGTGTAACGATCTGGGCACTGTCTCAGCCACGAGCTCGGTGAAATTGTAGTATCGGTGAAGATGCCGATTACCCGCAATGGGACGAAAAGACCCTGTGAACCTTTACTATAACTTCGTATTGACTTTGAGTAAGTAATGTGTAGGATAGGTGGGAGACTTTGAAGCTGGCACGCTAGTGTTGGTGGAGTCGACGTTGAAATACCACCCTTTACTTACTTGGAGCCTAACTTCTTTAAGAAGGACATTGCGTGGTGGGTAGTTTGACTGGGGTGGTCGCCTCCAAAAGAGTAACGGAGGCTTTCAAAGGTACCCTCAGCACGCTTGGTAACCGTGCGTAGAGTGTAATGGCATAAGGGTGCTTGACTGTGAGACCTACAAGTCGATCAGGTGCGAAAGCAGGACATAGTGATCCGGTGGTTCCGTATGGAAGGGCCATCGCTCATAGGATAAAAGGTACTCCGGGGATAACAGGCTAGTCTCCCCCAAGAGCTCACATCGACGGGGAGGTTCGGCACCTCGATGTCGGCTCGTCACATCCTGGGGCTGGAGAAGGTCCCAAGGGTTGGGCTGTTCGCCCATTAAAGTGGCACGCGAGCTGGGTTCAGAACGTCGTGAGACAGTTCGGTCTCTATCTATTGCGGGCGTTAGATGTTTGAGAGGGCTTGATTCTAGTACGAGAGGACCGAATTGAACAAACCTCTGGTGTATCAGTTGTACCGCCAGGTGCACCGCTGAGTAGCTACGTTTGGAAGAGATAAGCACTGAAAGCATATAAGTGCGAAACTCGCCTCAAGATGAGACATCTTTTAAGGGTCGTTGGAGATGACAACGTTGATAGGCTACAGGTGTAAAGTTGGTAACAGCATAGCCGAGTAGTACTAATTACCCGTAGATTTATAGCCTATTGGTTATTACTAAAACAAGCCTTATAAGTGCAACACTGGTTTTGCCTTTGTGATGAAATTTACCGATAAAAAGCTCATGGCCAATGGCAATCAGCCAATAGCCAACAGCTATATACAACCTTTAGGGTGGTTTTAGCGGTGGGGCTCACCTGTTCCCATTCCGAACACAGAAGTTAAGCCCACCAGCGCCGATGGTACTGCGACAAGCGGGAGAGTAGGTCGCCGCCAGTTTTTATTTAAAAGTCTCATACAGTTATGTATGAGACTTTTTGCGTTTTATACTATTTACTATATACATTAAACCTCATTCATTTATTTGAATGAGGTTGTTTGGTTTATACTATATCCTTCTCCCTTTTTAAACTTTTTAAGGCATTAGATACTTAAATGCTAGACATTAGATATTAGACATATCAAAATAATCTAAGTATATTTATTTTACATCGTTTTATAACATTAGATACTGAAATTCTTTGCGTAAAATTTATGACCCAGTTATTGTCCCCACTTTTGAGCTTAGTACGAAACGATTTATCTAATAACAACTTTTGATACATTACCGCTTCTAAAAAATCTCCCAAAAATAAAAATCTTTTCGAGAGTAAATTATAAAGTCCAGGAACCCAATTAACCAAAGGATCTTCTCTATTATGAATAAACCAACTCAAAACCTGTAGCACTAAAACAAAATAGATAAGCTGAATTTTTCTATCATTAAATTATCCAAGCCTCCAATAAAAGTTCCAATACTTATGTTCTTCCATCTTCAGGCATAAAATATCAAACGTTAGTTTAAAAATATTTGGTCACGGAGTCAGCTAGTTAAGTTCAAATATGAATTTAAATTTAATTTTATGTTAAGTAAGTTTGGAAGTGTAGGGTTAAAGTCTTTATCTTTGCCCCACTGAAAACGAGAGTATATCAGTAAGCGCAGAAGAGCCTTTAGATGGGCAAAAAGATTAAGAAAATCACTTTAGGATACGAAGAGAAACAATCAAAAATTTTTAGAAATAAAAGTTGCGGGAGTTAAAAATTTTTGTATCTTTGCAGTCCGGTAAAACGGGAAGCGCAGGAGTGGGATTGAATGGTAAATAAAGAAATTAAGGTCATCAAAAAACTTTAAAAAATTCTCAAAAAACATTTGGTCATAAAGAAATAATTTTTTACTTTTGCACTCGCAAATACGGAGCGCCACTGACAGAGAGAGTGCTTCGGAAAAAGCGAAAGATTGGAAGATCATTGACATACAATATAACAACCAAGTAAGGAAAAACTAAAGCGTTAAAAACTTTGAGTGAGTCAGACAAACATACAATGGAGAGTTTGATCCTGGCTCAGGATGAACGCTAGCGGGAGGCCTAACACATGCAAGCCGAGCGGTATTTGTTCTTCGGAACAGAGAGAGCGGCGTACGGGTGCGGAACACGTGTGCAACCTGCCTTTATCAGGGGGATAGCCTTTCGAAAGGAAGATTAATACCCCATAATATATTAAGTGGCATCATTTGATATTGAAAACTCCGGTGGATAAAGATGGGCACGCGCAAGATTAGATAGTTGGTAGGGTAACGGCCTACCAAGTCAGTGATCTTTAGGGGGCCTGAGAGGGTGATCCCCCACACTGGTACTGAGACACGGACCAGACTCCTACGGGAGGCAGCAGTGAGGAATATTGGACAATGGGTGAGAGCCTGATCCAGCCATCCCGCGTGAAGGACGACGGCCCTATGGGTTGTAAACTTCTTTTGTATAGGGATAAACCTTTCCACGTGTGGAAAGCTGAAGGTACTATACGAATAAGCACCGGCTAACTCCGTGCCAGCAGCCGCGGTAATACGGAGGGTGCAAGCGTTATCCGGATTTATTGGGTTTAAAGGGTCCGTAGGCGGATCTGTAAGTCAGTGGTGAAATCTCACAGCTTAACTGTGAAACTGCCATTGATACTGCAGGTCTTGAGTAAGGTAGAAGTGGCTGGAATAAGTAGTGTAGCGGTGAAATGCATAGATATTACTTAGAACACCAATTGCGAAGGCAGGTCACTATGTCTTAACTGACGCTGATGGACGAAAGCGTGGGGAGCGAACAGGATTAGATACCCTGGTAGTCCACGCCGTAAACGATGCTAACTCGTTTTTGGGGCTTCGGCTTCAGAGACTAAGCGAAAGTGATAAGTTAGCCACCTGGGGAGTACGTTCGCAAGAATGAAACTCAAAGGAATTGACGGGGGCCCGCACAAGCGGTGGATTATGTGGTTTAATTCGATGATACGCGAGGAACCTTACCAAGGCTTAAATGGGAATTGATCGGTTTAGAAATAGACCTTCCTTCGGGCAATTTTCAAGGTGCTGCATGGTTGTCGTCAGCTCGTGCCGTGAGGTGTTAGGTTAAGTCCTGCAACGAGCGCAACCCCTGTCACTAGTTGCCATCATTCAGTTGGGGACTCTAGTGAGACTGCCTACGCAAGTAGAGAGGAAGGTGGGGATGACGTCAAATCATCACGGCCCTTACGCCTTGGGCCACACACGTAATACAATGGCCGGTACAGAGGGCAGCTACACAGCGATGTGATGCAAATCTCGAAAGCCGGTCTCAGTTCGGATTGGAGTCTGCAACTCGACTCTATGAAGCTGGAATCGCTAGTAATCGCGCATCAGCCATGGCGCGGTGAATACGTTCCCGGGCCTTGTACACACCGCCCGTCAAGCCATGGAAGTCTGGGGTACCTGAAGTCGGTGACCGTAAAAGGAGCTGCCTAGGGTAAAACAGGTAACTAGGGCTAAGTCGTAACAAGGTAGCCGTACCGGAAGGTGCGGCTGGAACATCTCATTTTAGAGCGTCTTTAGACGTAAAACAAAATTAGTGTCCTAGACACAAAGTACTTATTCAAAGTAAAGCTTTAGTTTTTTGTTTGGTTGGTTTATAAGTAAAAAGATAAAAGTAAAAAGAGCCAAGTAATTGGATCGTAAAAAATTACTCATTACTAATTACTTATAAATATATAAAAAATAAAACCCACTAGAAATTAGTAAAAGGGAAAGAGATTGAGAAATGGACAGGAGGAAAAGGATTACTTATTACTCATCACCCATTGCTCATACAAAGTCTCGTAGCTCAGCTGGTTAGAGCGCTACACTGATAATGTAGAGGTCGGCAGTTCGAGCCTGCCCGAGACTACTAATTAAGGCGGCTGGCAAATGGCTTATAGCTTATGGCAAAAAAGCCCGAAGCAATTAGCAATAAGCCAACAGCAACTAGAGGGGGAATTAGCTCAGCTGGCTAGAGCGCCTGCCTTGCACGCAGGAGGTCAAGGGTTCGACTCCCTTATTCTCCACAGTTTTGGAAGACTGATTTAAAAGTTACGGATGGAGCCAAAAACAACATCTGTTCATCAGTCGGAAAAGAAGAAATTAAGATCATTGACATTAACGGTAAAGACATCACAAAGAGAAAACCGAGCACTTATAAGTGCTTGAGTAACCTAAAAATAGGAAAGAAATCGTTAAGGGCGTATGGCGGATGCCTAGGCTTTCAGAGGCGAAGAAGGACGTGGTAAGCTGCGAAAAGCTCGGGGGATTGGCACACACGAATTGATCCCGAGATGTCCGAATGGGGCAACCCGGCTAGTTGAAGACTAGTCACCTCGTAAGAGGAGCAAACCCGGAGAACTGAAACATCTAAGTACCCGGAGGAAAAGAAATCGAAGAGATTCCGTAAGTAGTGGCGAGCGAAAGCGGATTAGCCCAAAAGCTTTTATATGTTTAATAGAATGTTCTGGAAAGAACAGCCATAGAGGGTGATAGCCCCGTATATGAAAGGCATATTTGAGTGATAAATGAGTAGGGCGGGACACGTGAAATCCTGTCTGAATATGGGGGGACCATCCTCCAAGGCTAAATACTCCTGAAAGACCGATAGTGAACAAGTACTGTGAAGGAAAGGTGAAAAGCACTTCGAATAGAAGGGTGAAATAGAACCTGAAACCGTACGCCTACAAGCGGTCGGAGCCCACAAGTTGGGTGACGGCGTGCCTTTTGCATAATGAGCCTACGAGTTAATTTTACTAGCGAGGTTAAGGACTTCAGGTCCGGAGCCGGAGCGAAAGCGAGTCTGAATAGGGCGCATAGTTAGTAGGATTAGACGCGAAACCTTGTGATCTACCCATGGGCAGGTTGAAGCTCTGGTAACACAGAGTGGAGGACCGAACCGGTTGACGTTGAAAAGTCTTCGGATGACCTGTGGGTAGGGGTGAAAGGCCAATCAAACTGGGAGATAGCTCGTACTCTCCGAAATGCATTTAGGTGCAGCGTCGCAAATGAGTTTATTAGAGGTAGAGCTACTGATTGGATGCGGGGGTTTCACCGCCTACCAATTCCTGACAAACTCCGAATGCTAATAAATGTTCTGCGGCAGTGAGGGCATGGGTGCTAAGGTCCATGTCCGAGAGGGAAAGAACCCAGACCAACAGCTAAGGTCCCCAAATATATGTTAAGTTGAAGCAACGCGGTTGGACTGCATTGACAGCTAGGATGTTGGCTTGGAAGCAGCCATTCATTTAAAGAGTGCGTAACAGCTCACTAGTCGAGCGGTCCGGCATGGATAATAATCGGGCATAAACATATTACCGAAGCTATGGATTTGTATTAATACATCTGGTAGGAGAGCATTCTGTTTGCGCCGAAGCAGTATCGTGAGGTATTGTGGAGCGGACAGAAAAGAAAATGTAGGCATAAGTAACGATAAAGGGGGCGAGAAACCCCCTCACCGAAAGACTAAGGTTTCCTCAGCCATGCTAATCAGCTGAGGGTTAGTCGGGACCTAACGCGAACCCGAAAGGGGTAGTGGATGGACAATGGGTTAATATTCCCATACTTGCTCACACTAAAAAGGGGACGGTTCGACGTAGCTATTGAAGACGGACGGAAGTGTCAAGGCCTAGCCTTCGGGCGAAGCTGTTATAGTGAAATCGGATCCAAGAAAAGCCGAAGTGAAGCAACCCGTACCAAAACCGACACAGGTGGTCGAGGAGAGAATCCTAAGGTGCTCGAGTGAGTCGTGGCTAAGGAACTAGGCAAAATAGTCTCGTAACTTCGGAAGAAGAGACGCCAGCAGCAATGCTGGCCGCAGTGAAGAGGCCCAGGCGACTGTTTATCAAAAACACAGGACTCTGCTAAATCGAAAGATGCTGTATAGGGTCTGACACCTGCCCGGTGCTGGAAGGTTAAGGAAGGGCGTTAGCGTAAGCGAAGCGTTTGACTGAAGCCCCAGTAAACGGCGGCCGTAACTATAACGGTCCTAAGGTAGCGAAATTCCTTGTCGGGTAAGTTCCGACCTGCACGAATGGTGTAACGATCTGGGCACTGTCTCAGCCACGAGCTCGGTGAAATTGTAGTATCGGTGAAGATGCCGATTACCCGCAATGGGACGAAAAGACCCTGTGAACCTTTACTATAACTTCGTATTGACTTTGAGTAAGTAATGTGTAGGATAGGTGGGAGACTTTGAAGCTGGCACGCTAGTGTTGGTGGAGTCGACGTTGAAATACCACCCTTTACTTACTTGGAGCCTAACTTCTTTAAGAAGGACATTGCGTGGTGGGTAGTTTGACTGGGGTGGTCGCCTCCAAAAGAGTAACGGAGGCTTTCAAAGGTACCCTCAGCACGCTTGGTAACCGTGCGTAGAGTGTAATGGCATAAGGGTGCTTGACTGTGAGACCTACAAGTCGATCAGGTGCGAAAGCAGGACATAGTGATCCGGTGGTTCCGTATGGAAGGGCCATCGCTCATAGGATAAAAGGTACTCCGGGGATAACAGGCTAGTCTCCCCCAAGAGCTCACATCGACGGGGAGGTTCGGCACCTCGATGTCGGCTCGTCACATCCTGGGGCTGGAGAAGGTCCCAAGGGTTGGGCTGTTCGCCCATTAAAGTGGCACGCGAGCTGGGTTCAGAACGTCGTGAGACAGTTCGGTCTCTATCTATTGCGGGCGTTAGATGTTTGAGAGGGCTTGATTCTAGTACGAGAGGACCGAATTGAACAAACCTCTGGTGTATCAGTTGTACCGCCAGGTGCACCGCTGAGTAGCTACGTTTGGAAGAGATAAGCACTGAAAGCATATAAGTGCGAAACTCGCCTCAAGATGAGACATCTTTTAAGGGTCGTTGGAGATGACAACGTTGATAGGCTACAGGTGTAAAGTTGGTAACAGCATAGCCGAGTAGTACTAATTACCCGTAGATTTATAGCCTATTGGTTATTACTAAAACAAGCCTTATAAGTGCAACACTGGTTTTGCCTTTGTGATGAAATTTACCGATAAAAAGCTCATGGCCAATGGCAATCAGCCAATAGCCAACAGCTATATACAACCTTTAGGGTGGTTTTAGCGGTGGGGCTCACCTGTTCCCATTCCGAACACAGAAGTTAAGCCCACCAGCGCCGATGGTACTGCGACAAGCGGGAGAGTAGGTCGCCGCCAGTTTTTATTTAAAAGTCTCATACAGTTATGTATGAGACTTTTTGCGTTTTATACACTTTGACACTTTTCCATAAGAAGTAGGAAGAATATAGTGGGTACAATATGATGACCTCTTTTAGCAATTAGAATATCTAATTTCAAATATATTATTCGGAAGTGGAATTGAAGTTATTTGACTATTAGACTCTAGCCCAGATTGAACGGCATGGTTTGTGAATTCTTTTTACTGAAAAGGAAAAATTATGGGTAAAAAGCGAGTAGCGAAAGCGGGAAATAGCTACTAATATAGAAGTGATTTATTACAGGAATTCTGGCTATTAGATGGTCAGGGATGAATACAAAATGCTTATTTATTATTGAAGATTTATGTCATTTATAAATAGCTATAAATAAAAAACCGAAGAAAATTTTCTTCGGTTTTTTTATTAAAGTAAAGTATAGGTTTAAAAATGTTCCCAGAAAATAGGTTCATAGGATCTGGAGAGATCTTTTATACAGTTTTTAGAGAAGATCTGAAGCTTTACAAGACTTATCCCTTTTTCTTTGGTAAATGGAAATTGAGAGGTCTTATCTGCAGATTTCATAATGCTTCCATCAGAATAATTTACCGTCCAAGCATATCTATATTCATTGTTGGAGACGTTCGGAAAGAAATTTACGATTCCGTCACCAAATTTCCCCTGCTTAAAATCTGTGACCTGAATATCACAATTTTTACTGGTATTGGTATTTTGTTTTACATCAGCTGATGTTCCATTTATGGCATTATCATAATTCTTACCATCTAATATTTCGACCGTTTTACTGCATTGAACCATCCCTTGTGAGGTAAGTACCGAAATAGATATTAACTGGCGTCCCTCTTCATTAGCTTTCAGCTTAATGCTGTTAAGTTTGTTATCACCTATTATAGCCGCATTTTTGCCATAGTTAGACCACAAATGGCAATCTTTACATTGAGCTATCTCAGGAGATATGCTGTAGGTTTCTTCATCCTGTACTTTCAAGACTGATTTACCAGCTATAGTGCATTGTGAAAATGATATACCTGAAATAAAGACACTTAATAAGATTAGTAATTGTTTTTTCATGATTATGCATTTATAGAAGTTATACCTGAATCACTCCCAAATTAAATTTTTCTGTAATAGGAGCATGATTTGCAGCTTCAATTCCCATAGAAATCCATTTCCTAGTATCCGTTGGATTAATGATAGCATCTGTCCAAAGCCTGGCTGCAGCATACGTTGCTTCAGTTTGTTTCTGGTATCTTTTTGAAATTGTTTCTAGAATTTCGTTGTGTTCTGCTTCAGTAATTTCTTTTCCTTGCTTTTTTAAAGTAGATTCCTGGATTTGAGCTAAAACTTTTGCGGCTTGTGCTCCTCCCATTACAGCTAGATCAGCCCAAGGCCAAGCTACAATTAATCTCGGATCATATGCTTTTCCACACATCGCATAATTTCCTGCGCCGTAAGAATTCCCGGTGATAATAGTAAACTTAGGAACTACAGAATTCGAAACTGCATTTACCATTTTAGCACCATCTTTAATAATACCTCCATGTTCAGACTTTGAGCCTACCATGAAACCAGTAACATCCTGTAAGAATACTAAAGGAATTTTTCTCTGATTACAATTAGCAATAAACCTTGTTGCTTTATCCGCAGAATCCGAATAGATCACTCCGCCAAATTGCATTTCACCTTTACCACTTTTAACCAATTTTCTCTGATTAGCAACAATTCCTACAGACCAGCCGTCAATTCTCGCGGTTGCGCAAACAATACTTTTACCATAATCAGCTTTGTATTCTTCGTATTCAGAATTGTCTACCAAACACTTGATGATTTCATAAGTATCATATTGCTCAGCTCTGGAAACTGGCATAATTCCAAAAATATTGTCAGGGGTTTCTTTTGGCGGGAAACTTTCAATTCTGTCGAAACCTGCTTTTTCAGTACTTCCGATAGATTTCATAATATTTTTGATCCTGTCCAAAGCATCTTTATCATCTTTAGCCTTATAATCAGTAACACCTGAAATAGAACAGTGTGTGGTTGCCCCACCTAAAGTTTCATTGTCGATACTTTCACCAATCGCAGCTTTTACAAGGTAGCTTCCCGCAAGGAAGATAGATCCCGTTTTATCAACAATCATTGCTTCGTCGCTCATGATGGGTAAATATGCTCCACCAGCAACACAGCTTCCCATTACTGCAGAAATTTGAATAATTCCCATAGAACTCATTTTTGCATTGTTCCTGAAAATTCTTCCAAAATGCTCTTTATCGGGGAAAATTTCATCCTGCATAGGCAAGTATACACCTGCTGAATCTACCAGATAGATGATAGGCAGTTTGTTTTCCATAGCAATTTCCTGAGCTCTAAGGTTTTTCTTTCCTGTGATCGGAAACCAGGCTCCAGCTTTTACGGAAGCATCGTTAGCAACAACGATACACTGTCTCCCGGAAACATATCCTATCACTACTACAACACCTCCACTAGGGCAGCCTCCATGTTCCTGATACATTTCAAATCCTGCAAATGCACCCACTTCTATTGAATCCGTATTTTTATCGAGAAGATATTCAATTCTTTCTCTTGCTGTCATTTTTCCTTCATCACGAAGTTTTTGAAGTCTTTTTTCACCACCCCCTTTTTTTATTTCGGAAAGCAGGCGATTGATCTCTGATAATTTTAATCTGTTTTGATCTTCTCTTTTGTTGAATTCAAGGTCCATAAAAATAAATTCATTTTATATAGTGCTAAAGATACTATTTTTAAAAAGAATTTAAACTGAATTAAAACAAGTGTTTAAAATATTGGTTTTCAGAAAATTGTGAAATTTTTAACATGAAAATATTTTTATATTATTGAGATTTTTTATAACTTTACAATAGAGTATTGGAGGTATATTCTCTGAAAAATACTCTAAGTTCCTAGTTTATTTTTTTAATAGTTTATTATTTGAAAGCCCTGAAAGTTGAACAAATTTTCAGGGTTTTTTTTTGTAAAAAATGAATAAATCTGCCCAATATGTTAAAGCGATTTGTAAATTTGCCTATTAAAATTAAAAAGAAGTAGGGTATGCATAAGTTGGCACTGTTTAGATTGCATTTGATTGTTTTTTTATGGGGATTTACGGCAATTTTGGGAAAACTTATTCATGCCAATGCACAGATTCTGGTTTTTTACAGAATGCTGTTCGCAGCTGTTTTTCTGTATGCCTTTATCAGGATTTATAAGAAAGAAAGTATCAAGGTTTCGAAGAAAATTTTTTTTCAGTTGGCTGCAATTGGTTTTGCAATGGCGCTTCACTGGTATTGTTTTTTTTATTCGATTAAAGTGTCGAATGTTTCAATAGCTTTGAGCTGCCTTTCATTATCCACATTATTTGCTTCCATCTTGGAGCCGATTATTTTTAAAAGAAAGATAGATGCTTCCGAAGTAATAATGGGATTGGTAATTGTTGCCTGCATATTGTTAATATTTAAAACCGAGTTTCAGTATAAAGAAGGAATTTTTTACGGAATTTTATGTGCAATATTTGGAACCATATTTTCGGTTTTTAATGGGAAAATGTTTGGGAAAACAAGTTCCGGAAATATCATTTTTTATGAAATTTTTTGCGGATGGTTTATGTTGATGATAATTTATTTGTTCTCCGGGCAAATTTTCCACATGAATGAAATAAGTTATAGAGATATTGCATTAATATGCTTGTTGGCGAGTGTCTTTACAGCTTTTCCTATGTTAGAATCTGTGAAGCTGATGAAATATATTTCACCTTTTACTTTAATTTTAACAGTTAATTTAGAGCCGGTTTACGGAATTATATTAGCTTTTTTTATCTTTGGAGAATCAGAGCATATGAGTCCCATTTTTTATATAGCATCATTTGTAATGATATTGGCAATTATTGTTAATGGATTAATAAAAGCAAAAAAACAAAAACAACTTAATTAAGCATCGCCTAGATTATGATGAAAAAATACCTTTTAGTACTATTTTCCTTCGCTTTTGGACTTTCTCAGTCTCAGATTATCAGAAAATATTCCAACGAATTTTTAAATATTGGAGCAGGCGCAAGAGGATTAGCGATGGGAGGAGCAGTAATCTCCAATCAGAACGATGTATATTCCCCTATGTGGAATCCGGCCGGTCTTTTGTCAATTGAAAGAGATTGGCAGGGAGCAGCAATGCACGCAGAATATTTTGAATCTATTGCTAAGTATGATTATCTAGCTTACGCAAAAGTATTGGAAGAAGGTGTTTTTGGAGTTTCTGTCGTAAGATTAGGAGTAGATAACATTTTGAATACTACTCAAATGATTGATGCAGAAGGAAATATTGATTATGATAAAATTACTAAATTTTCTCAGTCAGACTATGCAGCGTTGCTTTCGTATGCTTTTCATCCGGGAGGAAATCCAAGATTAGATGTTGGGGTTAATGCTAAAATTGTTTATCGAAATGTTGGAAAATTTGCTAATGGCTATGGTTTCGGATTTGATGTGGGAGCAATCTATAAAGGAGATAATGGATGGAAGTTTGGAGGAATGCTTCGTGATGCTACAACAACGGTCAACTTCTGGAGTATCAACCAAAAAGAATTATCAACCGTTGTAAATGGAGAAGAATTTAACCCTGCTCCTACTGATAAAATGGAACTTTCGATGCCTAAACTGAACGTAGGAGCGAGTAAACTATTTGAAATTAACAGCAGTGTGTATGTTTTACCAGAGGCAGGAATTAATGTTGACTTTGCGAAAACGGCCGCGCTTATTTCTTCGGATATTGCAAGTATTACGCCCTATGCAGGAGCGGAATTAGGGTACCAAAAAATGATCTTTGTTCGATTGGGAGTCAACAGGTTTCAATCCATTACGGATATTGAAGATTTAAAAAGAAAAGTTTCCTTTCAGCCAAGTGCGGGTATAGGAATCAGATACAGAGGTCTTACTCTGGATTATGCAATCAGCAATTCAGGAATTGGAGGTTCCAATTTCTACTCCAATTTCTTCTCATTAAAACTGGATATGGGAGAATTTAGAAACGATTAAAATTTAATGAAAATGAAAAAAACAGCAATATTTCTTCTTACACTTTCTTCTTTAATGACTTTTGCACAAAAAGTATCTGATTATAAATATGTGACACTTCCTGCTAAGTTTGAAACTTTTAAAGAAGATTTCGGTTTAGGAGAATTGTTAACGAAGACCTTACGCAGTAAAAATTATATTGTCATTCCTGCAGATAAATTACAATGGCCGTCAGAAGCAAAAGATAATCCTTGTAATGTTTTGTTGGCTGATATCGTTAATGACAGTGGCTTTTTGAGAAATAAAGTATTGGTAAAATTTAAGGATTGTAATGATAAAGAAATACAATCAATCAAAGGATCCTCTAGCATTAAAGAATATAAAGAAGGTTATCAGGATGCTCTGAAACAAATATATGTATCAATTTCTCCGGCTAAACCTGTTGAACAAGCTCAGACAGTAACAAAGGCGGTTGATATTCCGGAAGAAAAATCTGCAAATACAGGCAACTCGGCATCAGAAGATAATTCTGCACAGAAGTATAGTAATGGAAAAATGGACCTGCAGAAAATTCAAATTGATAAAGGACAGTTTATCCTGGCGAATTCAAACAGTTCATCCCCTTTTGCAACGTTTAAGACTACAACAAAAAATGATGTCTTCAGAGTAAAGCTGCAAAACGGAGAATCTACATTGGGATATTTTGAAAATGGAAACATTGTGATTGAAATTCCACAATCTAACGGAGAATATTCCAAAGAAGTATTTTCAAAGAAATAACTTATAAGTATTTAATTATAAAAAAGCTCTCAGTTTTGAGAGCTTTTTTTATGATACGATATCAAAATTATTTTTTGATAAATTTAATCTTTTGATGGCCTTTATGATCATTCACTTTCGCAAAATAAATTCCTGGGGTAAGATCAGAAAGTTTAACTGAAACGGTTTCACTTTTTGCAGAAACCGTTTGAAGTAATTTTCCATTCATATCATAAATTTCAACTGATTCAATGGGAGTTTTACCTTCTATGGTTAAAAAATCAGAGACAGGATTAGGGTAGATTTTTGCAGTAATTTTCGATACTTCTGAAGTAGCTAATGTTCCGATATTTGCGGTGTAATCTGTCCATGTTCCGTAGTTATATGCTCCACAAGGAGAATCTGCAGGTGTTCCATTTGCAGAATTCGCTAAGCGGTTCCATACTCTCATTCTGTAATTCCCTGCGGTTACAGAAGTTGGAATAGTGAAATTTCCGGAATACATTTGAGTGTCACTGGCAATGTAACCCGGTAAAAATAATGTTTCTCCTGCATCATCAAAATCTCCGTCTTTGTTGAAGTCTATAGCCATTCCGCAAGCAATCCACCCCACAGTAGTTATATTAATGGCATAAGAAGTTCCTGTACTCAGGTTTACCGTTACAGAGGTGCGGTCTCTTCCAGATGTACAGGTTCCAGAGGCAAACGTGTTATCAAAACTGGCGGAAGGAATGGTTACCTGAGTAATTCTCCAGCTTGTACATCCGCTGGAATAACTGGGATTACAATACGTTTGAGCGTTAAAAAAATTAGCTAGTGTAAACGTGATGATTCCGGCAAATAATTTTGCTAAAAAGTAGTTCTTTTTCATAGTAATAATATTTGATAATTAAATGTTTAAGCTAAATTATGAAAAAAACACTAATTATGAAATATTATTAAATAAAACAAATGATAATTGTTTTTAGTTAAACTATTTGTTAAAAAAATCGTGAATTACTCTTGCTTTGCTTTTTCCCAATATCTCTTCCAAAGTTTCCAAATTAGATTCTTTTATCCTCTTCACAGATTTCAGTTTTGAAAGCAGTAGTTCAATCGTTTTTTCTCCCACACCAGGAATTTCTTCCAATTCCGATTTTATGGTAGAGTTTTTTCTTCTTGTTCTGTGGTGTTTTACACCGAAACGGTGGGCTTCATCTCTTACTCTTTGCAGAATTTTTAATGTTTCCGATTTTTTATCAAGATATAAAGGAATAGGATCTTCAGGAAAGAAAATTTCTTCCAGTCTTTTTGCAATTCCAACGATGGTAATCTTACCATATAATCCTAGTAAACGCAAGCTTTTTACAGCTGAAGATAATTGTCCTTTACCTCCGTCAATCAAAATCAATTGGGGTAAGCCTTCACCCTCATCCAACATTCTTTTATATCGGCGATAAATCACTTCTTCCATAGTGGCAAAGTCATTCGGACCCTCCACTGTTTTAGGATGAAAAATTCTGTAATCAGCCTTGCTTGGTTTTCCGTCTTTGAACACAACACAGGCCGAAACGGGATTTGTCCCCTGAATATTTGAGTTATCAAAGCCTTCAATATGTCTTGGTTCAACAGGCATTCTCAGTAATTTCTGCATTTCTGCCATAATCCTGTTAGTGTGCCTCTCAGGATCAACAATCTGAACCTGTTTCAATTTTTCTAAACGGTATTCTTTTGCATTTTTTTCGGAGAGTTCAACGATACGTTTTTTATCTCCCACTTTCGGAACGATTAGTTTCACATTCGGAATTTCCACAGATAAATGGAAGGGAAGAAGAACTTCTTTTGAATCTGAACTGAATTTTTGTCTGATTTCAATTAAGGCCTCTTCCATGATATCTTCATCAGATTCTTCAAGGATTTTTTTGATCTCAGTGGTAAAACTCTGAATGATATTTCCGTTTCTGATCTTAAAGAAATTTACGTAAGCTGCAGTTTCATCACTTGTCATTCCGAATACGTCCACATCATCGATATTTGGGTTAACAACCGTATTTTTAGCCTGATAATCTTCAAGAATATCGAGTCTTTCTTTAATGAGCTGAGCTTGTTCAAATTGCAGATTTTCTGCATGCTTCATCATCTGGTTAATCAGATATTCTTTTGCTTTTCGGAAATCTCCTTTGATAATTCCCCGAATAGCATCGATTTTCTCGTCGTAATCTTCTTTGCTTTCAAGTCCTTCACAAGGTCCTTCACAATTTTTGATATGATATTCTAAACAGACTTTATATTTTCCGTCATCAATTTTATTAGGTGCAAGATTGAGATTACAGGTTCTGAGCTTATAAATATGCTTAATGGTATCCAACAAAATTTTTGCAGGACGTACTTTCGCATAAGGACCGTAATATTCAGATCCGTCTTTAATTACTGTTCTTGTCAGAAAAATTCTTGGAAAATCTTCATTTTTAATGCAGATCCATGGATAGGTTTTGTCATCTTTCAACATGACATTGTAAAAAGGTTGATGTTCTTTGATCAGATTATTTTCTAATAAAAGGGCATCATATTCACTGTTTACAATAGTGGTTTCCAAGCGCTGGATTTTCCCGACCATGATCTTGATCCGGTATCCTGAAAGGTTTTTGTTGAAATAAGAAAGAACCCTTTTCTTTAAATTTTTAGCCTTACCAACGTATAAAAGCTGGTCGTTTTTGTCATAATAACGATAAACACCAGGTTCGGAAGGTAAAGTTTTAAGCTGCAGTTCTAAAGAAGGATTCATATAACAAAATTAAGGAATTTAAAGCCATAAAAAAAGCTGCAGAATTTCTACAGCTTTATAACATATGTTAATATTAATTTTATCCGTTGCTCATTTCAGTATACTGATACACTAAGAAGCTGAAATAATCCCATTCTACAGAGTTTTTAGGATATTTTTTCATGAATTCTGCATTGTCTCCAAAAAGAAAATCATAGTTGTCTTCAAAATCATCTTTGTGAAGCCACATTACTTTATCGCCTTTCTTCACATAGTAAGATTTGGTAACACCTCCGGTAAGGCGCGGTCCCATCCCGACATACATTCCACCAGTTTCTTTTGCTCTTGGATCATGATAAACAGAGATAATATCATCGAATTGAGGATTAATAACCTGCATTAAGAACTCTTTATCATCTTTCTTATTCTTCAATGAAACTGTTTGATTTACAAAATAAATATGTTCATTTGTAGTACTTTTATTTATTTTTTTTGTGGTCATACTTTTCAAACTGCTGTAATGTCTAGCTACTTTTAAACCTTTTTCGAAATTACTTGGAAAAACATACATTTCTTTAACTTTTTCGGCATCAAATGTCATTGGTTTTTTTGTAGCACTGTCTTTTATTGAAATGGAATAGATTTGGCCTTTTTTAGTTTCTAGATCATTACAGAACCCTTTGTAGATTGCCCCATCTTTTAAAACAATGGTAGATATTTTTTTAGGAGAGGGGCCAGAAAACCCTTCATTAAAAAGGTATTGTTCCATCTTTTTGATCTCTTCTTTAGAGTATTTTACTTTCTGCGCGAAAGAAGCAGTGCTTACAAGAAACAAGGTAAATAGTAAAGATTTAAGTTTCATATGGATATTAATTTTTTTATTTAGGCGCTAAAATAGCAAATTAAATGACTTATTCTGAGAAAAATATGACGTCGAAAAATTAGTTTTTCCAATTATTGTTAAATGTGTAATTTTAAGACAAAATTTAGAGAATGATATACGGTGTAGATGTTTTCAGTTTCCATGATGTTTTGGAAATCTGTAAAGCTCCAAATAAAGCTAAACTCAACAAAGCTGCGAAAGAACAAATCTTAAAATCACAGAAAAATGTTCAGAAGATTGTAGACTCAGATCGTTGTGTGTATGGAATTAATACAGGATTTGGACCTCTTTGTGATACAAAAATTTCAGCTGATGAAACGGCTCAGTTACAATATAATCTGATTATCTCTCACGCAGTAGGAGTGGGAAAACCTATTGATAAAGAACTGTCAAAAATCATGATGATTGCTAAAGTTCATGCGTTGTCAAAAGGATTTTCGGGAGTTTCTTTAGACGTGATCGAGAGAATGATTTTAATGTTGGAAAAAGATATTATTCCGGTTGTTCCAGAACAAGGTTCTGTTGGAGCTTCGGGAGATTTAGCACCTTTATCACATCTTGTTTTACCTCTTTTAGGACTTGGAAAAGTGTGGGTAGGAAATGAAATTTTTGAAACGGCTGAAGTTTTAGAAAAAAATGATCTTCAACCATTGGTTTTAGGTCCAAAAGAAGGATTAGGATTAATCAACGGAACTCAGTTTATTCTTGCTCATGCTATAAAAGGTTTAGAAAAATTCGAATACTTATTAAATCTTGCGGATATGACAGCGGCAATGAGTCTTGAAGCGTATAGAGGTTCTGCAAGTCCGTTTAAAAAAGAACTTCATGAAATCAGACCGTTTGAAGGAAGTAAAAAAGTGGCAGCAAGAATGCTTAAGTTTTTAAAAGGTTCTGAAAATCTGAAAGCGCACGAAGATTGTGAAAGAGTTCAGGATCCTTATTCAATGAGATGTGTTCCTCAGGTTCACGGGGCGAGCAGAAATGCTTTTGAACATTTAAAGATGATGGCAGATACGGAATTGAATTCTGTAACAGATAACCCAATTGTTTTAAGTGCTGAAGAATCTATTTCAGGAGGAAACTTCCATGGTCAGTTGATGGCTTTACCATTAGATTATGCAACGTTAGCTGCTGCTGAACTGGGAAATATTTCTGACAGAAGAAGTTATTTATTATTGGAAGGAAAATACGGGTTGCCAAGATTATTAACAGAAAGCTCTGGTTTAAATTCAGGATTTATGATCCCTCAGTATACTTCTGCAGCATTGGTGACAGAAAATAAAACATTATGTTTCCCTGCTTCAGCGGATTCTATCCCGACAAGTTTAGGGCAGGAAGATCACGTTTCGATGGGAAGTATCTCAGGAAGAAAATTCAATCAGGTTTTAGGAAATTTGGTTAATATTTTAGCTGTTGAATTAATGTTTGCGGCACAAGGATTAGAATTCAGAAGACCTTCAAAATGTTCAAAAATCATTGAAGAAAACTATGGAATTCTCCGTTCAAAAGTGGCTAAGCTTGAAGATGACCGATTGATCGGACAGGATATGTTAGCCATTGCAGAATTGATTAATGAAAGAAAATTTGTAGTTAATTAATAATCGAACTATTGATGAAAAAAGCTTTTTGCATAGCCATGCTTATATTGGGGATATTTTCTTATTCTCAAACAAAACAGGATAAAGTTAAAGAATTAATTTCTTTAAGTGGTGCTTTCCCGGTTACAAAACAAGCTGAAAAAAGTTTGATCGCTAATTACAAGAAGCAATACAGTAATGTTCCTGATTCTGCATGGGAATCCATTGAAAAGAAAGTGAATATTGACAATCTGATCAATAATGTGGCTGGAATTTACGGGAGTAAGTTTTCTGAAAAGGAAATTGATCAATTGCTTAGTTTTTATAAATCGGATTTGGGAAAGAAGGTGATTCAAAATACACCAAGCATTATGTCTGAAATTCAAACGGCAGCAGGCAATTGGGCTAAGAATATTACCGAAACAATTAATGGGGATTTAGTAAAAATGGGTTATTTACAATCTCCACCTCCTATGGAATCAAGTCCTAACCCTCCTATGCATAAATAAAATAAATTAAAAAAGCTTTCGGAAACGGGAGCTTTTTAATTGTTTACAACATTTAAAAGATTATAAAATCAAAAGCCATCTTAAATAAGTAATTTTGTATAAATATTCATTCAATGGTAATTAAAAGAACAGATTCCTCTAATTCAGATTTTCAGTATTTAGTCCAATTTTTAGATCAGGATTTGGCGATTCGTGATGGTGATGAACATGCCTTCTATCATCAGTTCAATTCAATTGATACATTGAAAAACTGTGTTCTTTTCTATATAGATGAAAAACCTGTCGCTTGCGGAGCATTTAAAAAATTTGAAGATGATACCGTGGAGATTAAAAGAATGTTTGTACTGCCTGAACACAGAGGGAATGGATATGCATCTAGAATACTCTCAGAACTGGAAATCTGGGCGAAAGACGAAGGTTTTCGATTTGGTATTTTAGAAACCGGACTTAAACAACCGGAAGCTATTGCCTTGTACAAAAAAAATGGGTACGATCTTATACCTAATTACGGGCAATATATCGGGGTTGAGAATAGCGTTTGTTATAAAAAGATGCTGTGATTCATTTTGTTACTGTTATTTTTAGTATAATAAAATTAATGGTAATTTAAATTTTAAATCTTTTTAATTCAATGTAAAGTGATATCTTGGTTAAGCCAATCAAATATTATTTTATATGAAAAAAAATGTCTTTTATCTACTGCTATTGTTTTTTGTTTTCACTGCCTGTAACAGAGAAGACCTTCAAAACAATCCCGCAAACATTGAAGTGGCACAGAAAGATCCTCTGACGGCCAAACAAATCAATGAAAAAATTAATGAAACCATTAAAACGAAAGGAAGGTTTTCCTGGAACCAATCTTCAGATCATTTGGTGTGGAGTGCCATTTTCCAGGGGAATAAAATTGCTTCTATCGGATTTGGTTCTTCTTTTGACAGAAGCTTGACGCCGGATAATAAAGCGATTGAGGAAGAAATTTTAAAAGTAATTGAACAATACGAAGGAAAAACGGGAAGAAATTTATTATCTTCAGATCAGTATTTAAATCAAATCGATGTAACGATAGAAAAGCAGGAAACGGTGATTGCTCTTAGAAAAATGAAAAATATCCGTTATCTGGAGCCTGCAGATTATCATTATTTTGAAAATGAACAGAAATTCGGAACTGCGGCAAAATCGAGCAGCGGTTCATCAGGATGCGGATTTGAATCAACAACCTTAAGTACTTCAGATTATACAACCGTAACTCCTAATGCAAAAGCACCCTGGTCTTTTGCGAAACATAATATCACCAACGCCTGGAGCTACAGTACAGGTGCAGGAATTACTATTGGTGTGATTGACAGCGGGGTTTCTCCTGAGCAAACTTTACTGGGAAGCAGTTTTAATAACGGGCTTTCCTCGGGTAGAACGATCAGCAAAAATGGAGTCTATGTAGATTCGGTTTGGCCGTGGAGTACAGGTTACGACGGTCCTGCAGATCAATGCGGCCACGGAACGAGCATGGCTTCGGCAATGGCAGCTCCCCGAAACAATCAGGGACAGCCGGTTGGTGTTGCTTACAATGCGAATCTGGTAACGTACAGAGCAGCTTCAAACGTTGTATTGGATGGGTACCACGAACAAAACGGGGTGAAAATTGCGTTTACGGAGCTGGGAAACAATACCAGTGTTAAAATCATTTCAATGTCGATGGGACATATTTTCTCTGTCGGGAAAATCGAAGATGGGGTAAAATATGCGTATTCAAAAGGGAAACTGATTTTTTGCGCAGGAGGAACTTCTACAAGTTTTACGAATTTTGTGGGGGTGATCTTTCCGGCATGGATGCCTGAAACACAGGCAATCACAGGAGTAAAAGAAAATACATCTAATCAAAAATGTGATGTATGCCATTCAGGCGCTGAAATTGATTTTACCTATCAAATGGAAAGAGCTTCAGGAAACAGTATTCCGGTGTTGAGCTATTACAATGCACAAACCGATTATGTGGGAGGTTCTTCTGTAGCAACAGCTTCTACGGCGGGAATTGCAGCTTTGGTTTGGGCTAAAAATCCGTCCTGGACGAGAGATCAGGTTCTTAATAAAATGAGACAGTCAGCTACCTATTATCCGACTCCGAATTCAGATTACGGATATGGAAATATTAATGTGTTACAGGCTGTTCAATAAAAATATTAGATTAAAAAATATTCAAAAAGGCGGAAGTATCTCAGATTAATCTCCCAGCTGATAATCTAAAGGAAGCATATATTCAATTTTATTTTTGGTAAAGTCTCCTTCAGCAATCAGTAAATCAGGAGTGGAGATGTTTCCGTCTTTTGAAACTTCAAAAGTTTCACCTTCAGGATGTAAATAGGACGATATCACAACAGGAATTGTCGTTTTTATAAACTGTTTTCCTTTCAGTTCATAGTAATACTTAGAATAATTAACCTGTAGCATATCCTTAAAACTGAAAAGAACATTTTTCCCATCTCTTTTTACATAATCAGAATCCGGAATCATGGTTTTTGTTATCGCTAACGCGTAAGGTTTTTGGGTATTTTTCCTGTGCGAAATATCACTGATTTCCTCCGAAATTTTTCCTATTATTTTTGAAGTTCGGGTCATCTCCATGAAATTTTTCAGGATGTTCAGTTCTTCTGCGGTAGGATATTTCGGATTAGGAATCTGGACAACATGATTTACGATAAACTTATCTTCTGAAATCGTATTGTTGTAAATACTTCTGAAAAAATGAAGCATACTTCCGTCATAAGCATTCATTCTGTTGAGTTTTATTTTATCAGAATTTTTGGTTTCCTTGAAAAAGCTTGTTCCTGTATAGTTAACCATATTAGAATTGAAATCTGCAGAAAAGCTCATGAGATTATATTCGATCTCGTATCCCAGATTTTTATTTTCGATAATTAATGTTTTCGGGGCTTTTACCTTCAGTGTTTTATTCTTTTTATCGTACGCGAATTTTAAAGATCTTTGATTTTTAATTTTCACATTTTCCTGATCATTGCCGATAAAAGTATTGAGGAAATAATGGATGTAATTCTTATATGCTTCCTCAGTGAAAGGAATGATGGTTACCTCTTCAATGGTATTGGTCTTGAGTAAAACAACTTTTAATTTTTTATTTAAAACTTCTGAAACAGGAGTTGCAAAAGTTTCGTAATCTTCTTTCTGAAAAATAATATTCCCAATATTTTTTGAAGGCAAATTGAGGCTGAAACTTCCGTCTTCTTTAGAAGTTGTCCCGATTTTTGTTCCATCAATATAAATTGAGACATTGGGAATTTTTTGTTCCACATCGTTCACTACCGTCCCTTGTATTATTTGAGCAATGGAAAAGGAAAACGGAAACAGAAATAAAAAAAGTAATACTGTTTTTTTCATGGTAAACAATATTACTAAATTTTTAGTGATAAAAAATAGAGGAGAATAAGTTATTATCCAATTCTCACACTCGTCATGCTTAAAGAGCCTCCTATTAATTCATCATTAAATAAGGTTAAGCTTTCTGATTTATCTTTCAATCCTAACGTATAAATCAAAGGAAAATAGTGATCTGGAGTCGGAACAGCATATTGTAGTGAAGTTCCCTGCTTTTGATAATCAATTATATTCTGAAAATTTCCGTCCAAAAGCCAGTTGTTGGTTTTCTCACGGGCTTCAATCGCCCAATCCCAGCCAGCACCTACCGTATTGATGTTTTTCCAGTCGATCAATCTGAGGTTATGAACAATATTTCCGCTACCGATGATCAGAATTCCCTTTTCACGAAGCTTCTGTAATCTTTTAGCCAGGTCAAAATGATATTGTGAAGGCTTCGTATAATCAATACTCATCTGAATCACGGGAATATCTGCATGAGGATACATGTGTTTAATAACGGACCATGCTCCGTGATCCAATCCCCAATTATGGTCTTCTTCCACTACAACAGGAGCTAAAAGTTCTGCTGTCTCTTTTGCCAGTCCAGGATCTCCGGGAGCGGGGTACTGAACGTCAAACAAAGCCTGTGGAAAACCACCAAAATCATGAATTGTTCTGGGCATATCCATCGCCGTAACTTTCGTTCCGTGAGTAAACCAGTGTGCAGAAATACACAAAATTGCATTCGGTTTCGGAATTTCAGTGGCTGCTTTTCTGAAACCTTGTACAAACTGATTTTCCTCAATAGCGTTCATCGGTGAGCCATGCCCAAGAAAAAGAACGGGCATTCTCTGGGTGTTCCCGAAGTTTTCGCTTATGTTTTGTAAATCGTTTAGGTTCATTGTATTGATAGTATAGAAAAAACAAAAGGTTCAAGGTTTTAGAAAAATCCCTGAACCTTTTAAGATATTTGTTAAAAATTAAGCTTGCTTTACGAACTGTAATTCACCTGCCAATTTTACCTCATCGCTTACCATTACACCTCCTGCTTCAAGAGCTGCATTCCAGTTCAATCCAAAATCTTTTCTGTTGATTTTTCCTTCAAAAGAGAATCCTGCTTTTGTATTTCCCCATGGATCTACGTTAACTCCGTTAAAATCTACGTCAAGGCTTACAGGTTTTGTAATTCCGTTGATTGTAAGGTTTCCTGTAACTTTTCCGTTCAATGACTGAGCATCGAAAGTGATGGTAGGATTAGCTTCAGCGTTAAAAAACTCTGCAGATTTTAAGTGATTATCTCTGTCTGTATTGTGCGTAGAAATAGAGGCAGTCTGAATCGTTGCAGTCGTTTTAGCATTAGCAAATCTATCATCATCAGCTTCGATTTCTGCATTGAAGTTAGTGAAGTTTCCTTTGATATTAGAAATCATCATGTGTTTTACTTTAAAAGTAATTTCACTATGCGCTGGGTCTAGGTTCCATTTTGTTGCCATTGTATAAATGTTTTTATTGTTATTGTATGATGCAAATTTATATCAAGAGACAGATACAAGTCATTGATTTAGGATAAGAAATGATTTCTGTTTTTATTTTTTAATGGGACATTTATTATTTATTAAAATAGATTTCCGCGACGCTGTCATTTCGACAATAGGAGAAATCTAAATTACGATCAACAGATTCTTCATTTCATTCAGAATGACAAGCACAAAAAACGGACAATCATATGTCTGATAAACTCACCATTAAGGTAAGAAATAAATTTCTATCTGCTTATTAATATCGTTTTATAATCTTTTATTTTAACATTTCTTAACGTGTGGGTTTTATTTCTTATTTTTGATGGATTCAATTTTTTACAATGAAATTACATAAGTTTTCTTTATTGATGCTGGTTTTGGGGAGTTCAGCATTTGCTCAGACCCAAAAATTTACGATGGCGGAGGCTGTTAATGGTTTAAGAAGCAATCTTGCAGTGAAAAATATTTCTCAGTTTTCGTGGTCGAATGACGGGAAATCATATATTCAGGCGGTGAATGGCGGATATCTAATCACCGATTTAAAAACAAGCAGACAGGATACGTTAGTGTCTTTGTCACAGTTAAATAAAAGCCTTGCGAATAATAAGCTTAAAGCGATTCCGCAGATTAAATTTGTAAGCAATTCTAGCGGTTATTTCAATTCTGATAATCAGATGATCTGGGTTGAAAAATCAGGAAACGACTGGAAAGTAAAAAATGCGGTTACCATAGATAAAGATGCTTCAAATATCAAGATCTTCGGAGATAATGAGACTTTTGCTTTCACGGCAAAAAACAATCTATTTATTAATAAAAGCGGAAAGACCATTGCGGTAACGAATGATTCTAACGAAAACATTCTGAACGGTGCAGCCAATGTTCACAGAAACGAATTCGGAATTGATACAGGAATTTTCCCTGCGCCCAATTCTGAAAGTGTAGCTTTTTACAGAATGGATCAGACCATGGTTGCAGATTATCCGATCATTGACTGGTCAGTAACTCCGGCTGTCAATCACAATATTAAATATCCGATGGCGGGGCAGACTTCGCACCAGGTAACGTTAGGTGTGTTTAATATCAAAACGCAGTCAACGACTTTCTTAAATATTGAAGGAGAAAAAGATCAGTATTTAACTGCTGTTACCTGGAGTCCGGATTCAAAATATATTTTTGTTGCGGTATTGAACAGAGGCCAGAATCATATGAAAATGAATCAGTATGATGCTGCTACCGGAAATTTAGTAAAAACTTTATTTGAGGAAACTAACGATAAATATGTTGAACCGCAACATCCGTTAACGTTCTTCCCGAATTCCAATACGGATTTTATCTGGCAGAGTCAGAGAACAGGGTACAATCATTTATTCCACTATAGCTTAGAAAAAGGCTTGATCGCACAGATTACGAAAGGAGACTGGTTGGTAACGGATATTTTAGGATTTAGTGAAAGTAAAAAGGAAATTTATTTCGCTTCTACTAAAGAAACTCCTTTAGAAAAACATTTATACAGAATCAACTGGACGAATTTCAAAATGCAGAGAATGGATAATGCAGAAGGAGTTCACGCAGGAATTTTAAGTAAGGATGGAAATTATCTTTACGATTCTTACAGCAACGCTACCACACCGAGAATTGTAAATGTTATTAATACAACAACATTAAAATCAACGAATCTTCTTACTGCTGAAAATACATTAAAAAATTACCAGAGACCGGAGATCAAAAGTGTGAATTTCAAAACGGATGACGGTACGATCCTGTATGGGAAAATGATTCTTCCGACAGATTTTGATGCCAGTAAAAAGTATCCGGCTATCGTTTATCTATACAACGGACCACATTTGCAATTAATTACCAATACATTCCCGGCTTCAGGAAACCTTTGGTATGAATATATGGCTCAAAACGGGTATATCATCTTCACCATGGACGGAAGAGGTTCTGCCAATCGCGGTCTGAAATTCGAACAGGCTGTATTCAGAAACTTAGGAACAACAGAAATGAACGATCAGATGAAAGGAGTGGAATATTTACAGTCACTTCCTTATGTAGATTCTGAAAGGTTGGGAATCAACGGATGGAGCTTTGGAGGATTCATGACGACAAGTTTTATGCTTCGTAAACCGGATGTATTTAAAGTAGGAGTAGCAGGAGGACCTGTAATTGACTGGAGCATGTATGAAATCATGTATGGAGAAAGATATATGGATACTCCACAGGAAAATCCACAAGGCTATGCAATGGCTAATCTTTTAGATAAAGTTCAGAACTTAAAAGGAAAACTGCTAATGATTCACGGAGCGCAGGATGATGTGGTCGTTTGGCAACATTCGGTTAAATTTATCAAAGCAGCAGTAGATAATGGTGTTCAGTTGGACTACTTTGTTTATCCCGGACATCCGCATAATGTAATCGGAAAAGACAGGGTACATTTAATGCAGAAAATCACAGATTATTTTGATCAGAACCTAAAGAAATAAATAGTTAAATCCAGCCAATGAGGTTGGATTTTTTGTTTCTCATCCATAATATGTCATCGTGTAATATTAATAACACCGCTGTCATTCCGAGTAAAGAGGAACCTACTTCTTTTATGAATAGATTCTTCATTTTATTCAGAATGACACGAACAATAGTAAAGTATGAATCATTCTTATCAAAGATCAATGCATCTGAAAGGTAAGAAACTTAATTTTGTATCACTAAAAATCAACAATATGGAATTAGGAATAGGAATGTTTGGAGATCTTTCATTAGATCAGACAACCGGAAAATATAGAGATGCAGGAGTAAAAATTCATGAAATCCTTGAACAGGTAAAATTCATGGATGAGGTAGGAATTGACGTTTTTGCGATGGGAGAACATCACCGTCCCGATTATGCCGTTTCGTCCCCTGAAATTGTTTTGGCAGCAGCAGCAAGTATTACAAAAAATATAAAATTGGCAAGTGGTGTTACGGTTTTAAGTTCATCCGAGCCGGTAAAAGTATATGAGGACTTTTCGACTTTAGATTTGATTTCTGACGGTCGTGCAGAGATTTTCGTTGGAAGAGGAAGTTTTATAGAATCTTTCCCTTTATATGGCTATTCTCTGAATGATTACGAACAGCTTTTTGATGAAAAATTAGAATTGTTGCTAAAGATCAATTCAGAAGAAAATGTTTCCTGGTCTGGAAAATTACGCGCACCGATGCAAAATCAAACGGTTTATCCGAGAGCTAAAAATGACGGAAAATTATCGATCTGGAGAGCGGTTGGAGGAACTCCACAATCTGTTTTGAGTGCTGCACAGTTAGGAATGCCTTTAGTGGTGGCCATTATTGGTGGAATGCCTATCCAGTTTAGAAATTTAATTGAATTTTATAAGCAGGAATATAAAAAAGCAGGTCACGATGTAGATAAAATGCAGATTGCGATCCATTCGCATACGTTTGTGAGCGATGATCAAAAAGTAGTGGACGGATATTTCCATAATTATAAATCTCAGATGGACAGAATTGGTGCTTCCAGAGGTTGGGCACCTTACACAAAAATGCAGTATGACGGAGGAAGAAGCAAAGATGGAGCATTATTTATCGGAAGTCCGGCTGAAGTAGCTGATAAAATAACGTATATGAAAGAAATCTTCGGAATTACAAGATTTATCGGTCATATGGATGTTGGAGATCCTTCACATGATATCATGATGAAATCAATCGAATTGTTTGGTAATGACGTGAAGCCACTCATTAAAAACTTATAAAATAAACCGCCGCTGAAATTTTCAGCGGCGGTTCTCTTAAAAAAACAGTTATCGTACTTATAATGAAAAAATATTAAAAAGGAGTGTAACTGGAAATGGCTACTTGTGGATGAAAAGCAAACATAAATGTTTCAAAACTTTCACCAGATACATTTTTACTTAAGAGGTATTTATTGTCAATAATATCGATCAATAATAATTGTGGAGAGTAGAAGGTGATGCCTATTTTATGTTTTGAAGGATCTTCTATATTGGAACTGATGAGGTCAAGTTTAAAATTTTCAATAGGAAAAAATGTATTTCCTAAAACGTCCGGAAGGCTTTTAATTTCCCCATTAAGCTGAGAAATATAATTGGTTGCTGAAGCGCTCAGTAAAAATGGAATTCTCCCGGCGTGCGGATTTTTTGCTAACAGCTCCCAAAAGTTTTTCACCGGATTTTCTTTATCGTCGAAAACCTGATGCTGAACTTTATATTCAAAGAAAGTATCTTCAAAGATATATTTGTCCCAGACCATTGTGGAACTTTGATCGATCAAAATCCGAAATGCTAGCTTTATTTTCGCTTTCATGAATTACAATGTTAAATAAACAGGGCGGTTTTAATTCCACCCTGACTCTTAAATAAATGATATGAATTTAATACTCAAAAGTATTAATGAACGAGAACTTTAAGATTCTCGATTAATGTTCCTTTTGAATTGTCAATAGTAATTTTTGCTACATACATTCCTGATTTCAGTTGATTTCTGCTCATCTTTATTTCCTGTTTTCCAGCGGAAAGATTTTGATGGTCAATTACTCCCAAAACCTTTCTTCCGCTTGCGTCAAATAAATTAATACTCACTGTCGATTTTTCATCAAGAAAAAGAGGGAAAACTGTTTCCTCACGGAAAGGGTTGGGATAATTTTGTTTCACCTGATGATTTTTTGGATTCGAAACTTCTTGTGTTCCAAGAACAGCCCCTGCAACATATATCGTATGAGTTAAGGTATAACCACCCGACAGCGAACCTGTCACAGTGCTCATTTCATTACTTGTTCCGTCAGAAAATACATTGTCTGTACTGTTGTAGGTGTATCCGGTCATTCCTTTTGTATATCCGTAAGAAGTCCCATTCACATTAACGTCGTACACTGCACTCGTAGTTCCTTCAGGAAATGCAATTTGAGTTACCAACAAAGAGGTTCCGTCTGCTTTGTAGATATGAACATGAATATGTGTTGCTCTGCTTTGGTACCATCCCGGAAAAATACTGGTAAAAGTTACCAGACCATTAGCATCGGTAGTTTGCCTGCCGCGAAGAAAATGATAATTGGTATAATTGGAAGACTGCATTGAAGTTCCTTCGTATTCGGAGTAGTTTCCGTCTTTATCACAATGCCATACATCTACCAGTACTCCTTGATATGCTGCACAGTTGGCATTGGTATTTTTGATATAAATATTCATCGTGAAAGCGACTCCTGTTCTGTCACTTACAATATTACTTTGTACAAGACTTGATGGAGTATGGGTAGGAAAGGGGCCTTCCGTTTCCGAGTTTGTAACACTACAGCTTAGCGTATTTTTTAATACCTCTGTCAAAGGTTTTTCTTCCGGAAATATTTCAGATCTAAGCAGACTGGGAACAGCAACAGCAACACCTGCCAATCCTAGGGAATTTCTTAAAAAATTTTTTCTATCCATTGTTTATTGTTTTTGTGAGACTAAATTTCTAAAAAAATTAAAAGTGCATTTTCACTCAATGCTTCAAATTCTAAAGTTTCAATTTCTGAAAGAAGAATCGCATCACGGGCTTCCAGAAGCCTGTTTTGAAATTCAAAAGCACCGTTGATGACCATTCCGAAAATGGAACTTCCTTTAGTATGAAGAGCATATTTCTGTTCTTTTCGTCCCTCATAAAGTCCTATAAAATTGGGAATCTTTAAATTATTGGAAATCTGATGCAGAATATTTCTTCTATTTAAATCTAACCCTTCAATAGTAAAAGCGTTCTCAAGATTTTTACTTTTAAATTCTAAAATGAGAACGTCGGCTTTTTCATTCGTAAGATTATTTTTGATCGTTATCGCATTTTGTTCAATGGACTGTAAAGAGAAAGTTTCTTTTGGGGAAATCGCTTTTTCAAAATCATTGATTAGAATTTCGCCATACAAAATAATGATGAGAAGATTGTTTTTTTCTCTGTAGGCAAATTCATAACTTCCACTTTCGGGCAAAACAATTTCTGTGACTTTTCTTAGTTTTAAGGGATCTTCACCGGAAAAGAACTCATTTACTGCACAAGAGTTAACTTCTTTCCAGACTGAAAAATCAGATTTAAATATTCTTGATGGACTTTGAACTAACATAATTTTACATCTTAAAATTTCCACACAGCACAGACAAATACTTTGCTTTTAGTTTAACACACACTCTCAGCTTTTACCTGTACACATCTGCGCTTTTGTGGAAACGACTAATATTAATACCTCTCTCTTCTTAGATCTAAGCCGAAACTTTTATAGTGTGAGTCAGAGCAAAACCTCCGCTAACACTTCCCGAAATGCTTGACATTTCGTTTGATGTTCCGTCACTGAATACATTATCACTTGCATTATAAGTATAACCGCTCATTCCTTTATATCCGGTACTTGCCGCGACTAAAGCTACAGCGCTGTCACTTCCTTCAGGAAATGCAATTTGTGTTACCAAAAGCGATTGCCCTGAAGTATTGTAAATATGTACATGAATATGAGTTGCTCTGCCACTGTACCAACCTGGAAAAATTGAAGTAAAACTCACTTGCCCGTTAGCATCAGTAGTCTGTCTTCCTCTTAGAAAATGTACAGACGTATAATTTGCAGACTGCATTGAAGTTCCTCCGTATTCCGAATAATTTCCGTCTTTGTCACAATGCCAGATATCTACAATAGCACCCTGCAAATTTGCACAACCGGCATTTACATTCTGGACGGTAATCGTGATGCTGAAAGCAACTCCCGTCCTGTCACTTACAATATTGCTCTGAACCAAAGTTGAAGGTGACTTTGTAGGAAAGGGCCCCTCAGTTTCAGTGTTCGTAACAGAGCATCCTGTTGAAGATGATCCTGAAACGGTAGAAGAGGAATCGGTAATGACATCATCATCACTTCCACAATGGATTAAAATGGGTGCTGCAACTGCTGTTACACCTGCTAAACCCAGATTTTTCAAAAATCCTTTTCTTGACATCGTTTTCATAATACGGGTTTTTAGGGTTAATACTGAAAATCAATAAGGATGAATATTCATCTGTTTGAATTTCCTGTATCAAATGTATTTTCAAAAAACGGTCTTCAGAAATTTATGAGGTAAACGATGTAAATGTGTCGGTAAATTTACTGTTGAAACAAAATTGAGAAATATGAAAACTTTAAAATGTTTTAGGACAAACAATTTTGCTTGTTGGTGTTCCTGTTATTTGTTCAGGATTTTCATTACCGTGTCTTTATAGGTTTCTCCGATGGGAATAATAAAGCCTCCGATATGAATATTACGGTTGACTATGGTTTTAATACTGTTTATGGGAACGATATAAGAGCGGTGAACACGGACAAAATCTTTATCAGAAAGTTTTTCCAGAATATTTTTCATAGAAGAACGTGCTGTTATTTTAGTATGATCGGTTAAATGAATCTGAATATAATCATCCAGACCTTCTATCAATAGAATATCATCGAAATTGATTTTATGAAGCTTATAATCCGCACGAATAGAAAGATGTTTAACTTCATTGGTTTCAGGATTGATTTTTACTTTATCTACCGCGGCTTTGAATCTTTCGAAAGAAAAAGGTTTCAGCAGATAATCTACGGCATTAATGCTGAATGCATCTACAGCATATTCCGAATAAGCCGTTGTAAAGATCACCTTTGTGTTCTGAGAAATACTTTTATAAAAATCCATGCCGTTTTTAGAAGGCATTTCTATGTCTAAGAAAATAAGATCAACCGGAAATTTGTTGAGGTATTTTTGGGCATCACTCTGGATATTGAATGTTCTTTCAAGTGAAAGATTTTCAATTTTTCCGGCATAATTCTCAATAATCCTCAAGGCAAGAATTTCGTCGTCCAAAGCAATGGCTTTTATCATATCAAATTAATTTTTAAATCTACTTCAAAGGTATTTCCCGTATTGTTTATTTTTAAAGTGTGTTTTGAAGGATATACCTGTTGTAAATGTTCAATCGTATTTTTTAAACCAATTTTCAGGCTGTTCTCATTTGTAATGTTTTGATTGACAATATTATTAAAGATGTGAAAGTGTAGTACTTCTTCCTGAATAATAATCTTTACGGATATTTTTGAATTCTTTTCAGCATTGAAACCGTATTTGAAAGCATTTTCAATAAAATTAACCAAAATAAAAGGAGCAATCTGCCCATCTTTATTTTCACCGATCTCTGTATAAGAAAAATCTAAGCTGCTGTCTGTTCGTATCAATTGTAGAGCTATATAATCTTTAAGGTATTCAATTTCTTTGCTGAGCTCTACAAAATCTTTGCTGCTTTCCTGAACGACATACCGCATTACATTCGAGAGTTTTAAAATTCCGTTGGGAGTGTCATCAGATTTTAATAAAGCTAAAGAATAAATAGAATTTAGTATGTTAAATAAAAAATGAGGCTGAAGCTGATATTTTAGGTTTAATAACTCCGCCTTAGCTTTAGAACGTTCCAATTCCTTTTTTTCAATATTCCTATAAATAAATAGTGAAGATAGAAAAGAGAAAAGAAAAGGGAGAACGGAAGGAAAAATCATTTGCAGATAAGATGTCTCATTTCTGGGACCAAAATGTTCAAATGGTCTTTTTCCGATAGGTGGAGGAGGAAAATTTTCATGAGGATGCATTTGAGGAGGTCTCACCTGGATCATAGAGGATTGAGAAGAAAAGATGTTCGCAGAACTGAGATAATTAGGAATAAAAACCATAATTCCGAAACATATCAAAATACAGGCTGCTAAAGGTAAATATTTTTTTTTGCTGTAAAATCGGGGAAGAAAAATATTGAGATTCAGGTAGAAAAAAATAATAACCAGTATGAAACGGATAAATTCCCTCTGAAATGGAGAAACCCTGAAAACCGATAATGTTCCGTCGAAATCAGGAGAAGAAACGATCGGAATGGTTAGCAGTAGGGGAATCAGAATGATATGAGGCCAGATTTTTTTCACATGAAATAATTAATGGCTGTTCAATTGATTTTTATAATCATTTAAAAGTGCTGCCAGTTTTTTTGCAGACATTCCGTAAGTGTCGGGAAAAGCTCCTTGTTTGGATTTGATTTTAGACAGTTTTAAAAACTTTTCATCAATATCAAACATAACCAGTTTGTTAACAAAGATCTGTTTTGTTGTAAAGCCGTTTATAACCTGCCACGGAATAAATGTGGTTCTGAAAAGGCTTTTCATTTCAAGACCCCTTTCGTCAATCTTCAGATAAGAAGTATTGGGAATAAGATTGATGGAAAAAACAATTAAACTGATTCCGAAAAGAAAAATAGTAAGAATGGCAATCCAGAGATTTCTCTCAATAAGCGTAATTCCCATACAGATAAATCCGATACTGATGAGAATCAGGATAATATTTTTTAATTTTCCGGGTCTTAAAGTAAGGGGTAAATTTTGCATTGTAGTTTTTAATAATTCAAATGTATAAAAAAGAAATTATGAATTTTCTAAATAAATTCAATTAAACTTCCACGCTCTTCATCTTTTATAATATTCAGTGCAACAGGGATTTTTTCTTTCAGCTCTTCCACGTGAGATATAATGCCGACCATCCGGTTTTCCTTTTGAAGATTCATCAGAGTTTCAAATACGATATTCACCGATTCAATATCCTGGGTTCCGAAACCTTCGTCTATGAAAAAGAAATTAGATTCTGATTGTGCATTACTCTGAACACTTTCTGCCAAAGCCAGGGCAAGGCTAAGAGAAACCTGAAATGCCTGTCCTCCGGAAAGAGTCTTCACACTTCTGCTTCTGCCTTCATTCAAATAATCTATAATTTCAAAATCGTTGTTTTCATTTAATTGCAAGCTGAGCTGATTCCTTGTCATCCGATGAAATCTTACATTGGCATGATCACACAATTGACGCAGATAAATGGATGAAACATATTGTACAAAACCAGCTCCTTTGAAAAGATTGGTCATAATTTTCAGGTTTTCTGCACGCTTTTGCAGTTCCGACCAATTCTTTAAAAGATTTTCTTTTTTCTTAAACTCGATTTCCAGCCTTTCAATCTCCGCTGTGATTTTTACCACTGCATTATTGGCTGTTTTTACATCATTTTCAAAAGACCTGAATTGATTTTCAACGGCTAAAAATTCTTCCTCATTATAGGAAAAGTCCTTCAATTTGGACTCAAATTCAAGGATGCTGTTTTTAAGCGTTTCAAACTGAATTCTGAATTGCTGTATTGTATTTCTCGTTTCCTGAACATTGATCTGTTGTGCAAGAATTTGCTGAATTTCATCTAAATGATTGAACTGTTTTTCTGCCAAAGCTTTTCCCAAAAGATCTTTATTATCCGAGATTTCCTTTTCCAGTTCAGAAATTCTTTTTTCCAGTTGAGAAACCATTGTTTTCTGTTCTGCAAGGCGGGGAGCAATTTCTTTTTCCTCTTTTATAAGCTGCTGATAATTCTCTTCAGTTTCAAGATTGGAACGGGATAATGTGTTGAAAATTTCTTCAACTTCTGCAATGGTTTTTTTCTTGTAATCCAGCCACTGTAAAACTTTTAAATTCCCTTCATTTGTTTTGATCTGCTCTTCTTTTTTTGCTTCATCAAGTCTGAATTTTTCTAGTGCTTTATTGTAACTGTCAAGATGTTCTCTTTCTTTATCAAGGTTTTTCTGCTCCAGAGCGATTTGAAGATTCAGCTCATCAATCTGTTTTTCAATCGAAAAGGATTGTTGGCGTTTTTCTTCAAACTCATTTTGATTTTCAGGATTAAATTCTTTCCAGTTGAAATTTTTAAGATGCTCTTCAATCGTATTTTGAATTTGTTTCAGGATGTCTTCTTCAGATTTCAGCTGTTCTTCAAAAATTTTCTTCCGGTCAAGAATCTTTTCAAGATCCAGAAACTGTTTTTGAATGTTTTCTTCATCAATGTCAATCTGTTCAATTTTTTTCTGAATTTCATTCATTTCTGAGTTGACATCATCAAACGCTACAATATTCGGATGTTCCAGAGCTCCACAAAGCGGACAAGATTCCCCATCATGCAATTCATTGGCAAAGTGCGCCAGTTTTTGCTGCACTTCAAGATGGTTTTTCTTGTCAGAAAGAGATTTTTTCTGTTTTTTTAGAGTTTCAATCTGAAGGTTAAAATCATTTCTGAACGTTTCAGGATTGATTTCAAAGGGTTTCAGCTCTTCCGATATTTTTTCAATTTCAGTTTTCTTTAAAACAATTTTTTTAATTTGTACTTCAAGCGTTTCAGTCAGTTTTTTTCTTTCCAGGAACCAGTTCCCTACATTCAATAGCAAATGGGAATCTAGTTTTTTCGGTTTTAAAAGCTCGATGTTTTTTGAAAGCCCTTCAATTTTTTGCTGAATTAATTTTTGACCGGCTTCAACTTCTTTTACTTTTATTGAACCTTTTTCAGTTCGAACCTTTAAAGTTTTAATTTCCTCAGAGAATTTCAGCATCTGGAGAACCAGACTCAAATCTTGTTCCTGAAATTTGGATTCATTTAACGCCTCATATTTAGGTTGAATCGCAGAAAGTTTATTTTTTGTATTTTCAAATTGAGTTTCGGTTTCCTGTAAAATTTTGAACTGATGTTCTTTGTTTTTCTGCTGATCCGAAATTTCTTTTTCAAGCTTATCCTTTTCAGAAAGCAAAGGTGTGAAAATCCTGAAAATACCATCGTAGATTTCAGTTTTTCTTTCTAAGATGTCAATTTCAGTTTTCTTTTGCGCCAGTTTTTCAAAATCAGTTTTTTTTTGTTGAAGAAGCTCAATATCGGCTTTCAGGTTTTTGAGTTTTGAATATTTCTCTTCTGTTTCTTTAAAAACTTTCTGTATCTCATTAAACTTCAACTGTTCGGCTTTTAAATACTCTTTCTGAGCTGAAATCTGCTCTTCATTTACTTCTTCAAAACCTTTAAGCTGTCCTTCCAGCTGATCCAGCTCCGATCTGTTTTTTATATGTAAGGCAGAAACATTATGTTGCAGATCAAAACGCTGAAGGCTGAAGATTTCCTTCATCATATTGGTCCGTTCGGTTGCACCGAGTTCTATAAACTCTTTGAATTGTCCTTGAGGAATGATGATGGTCCGTTTAAAGTTGGCATAGCTCAGTCCAACCAGCTTTTCTGAGTTGGAATGCTCCAGTGGAACCCAGTTTTCGTTTTTCCATTCGTAGAATACGACATTCGGGGTCTTTACATCTTCAAAGTTTTTAGAATTACGTCTGAACTCTCTTGTAGCACGGAATTTTTTATTTTCATAATTAATAAAATCAAACTCGATATAGGATCTGTTTGATTTTAAGTTCATCATATTGTAGGTACGTTTGTCTCTTGCATTCAGTCTCTCGGTTTCTCCATAAAGTGAAAAAGAAATGGCTTCCAGAATAGACGATTTTCCGGAACCTACCGAACCGAAAATTCCAAAAATCCCTGCTTCTGTAAGGTTTTGAAAATCGATTTTCTGACGTTCCTGATAAGAATAAAGACCTTCTAAAGTAAGTTGAATAGGAATCATGATGGATTAAGAATTTCATTAAACAGATTGATCAAGTCTTCATTGGCTTCCTGTCCGCCATTTTTAGATTTAAAATAATCTCTGAACAACGTCTGGATATCCTGGTTGAGATTGATGTCACCAAGTTGATTTTCATCGGTATCCATATTTTTTATTTTGGGAATCAGATATACAATTCCGTTATGGGATTGATACAGTAATTTTCTTTCTTCGGCTTTTAAATAAGTTTCACTTTCTAACGTCAGTTCAACCAGAGCATTTTGATTTTCACTCAGCCATTCTATAGCGCTTTCTACGCTTTGAAAGGTTTTTCGGACTAATGGTTTTCCATTTTTTAATGTGACTTTTTCATAGGTAATCTGCTGTCCGGGTTCCGCGTTAATAATCGAAACATATTTCGTCTGTCCAGCTTCACTGAAACTATAACATAAAGGTGAGGAAGAATAAACAACAGGCTTTTCTTCTGTTCCTATATTTTTAAAACCATGAAGATGCCCCAAAGCAGTATATTGGATCTGATCCGGAATACTGTCCGAAAAAACAAGATCTGCATTTCCTATTTTGAGAGGTTTCTCTCCTTCGGGTTCATCGAGAAGCGGAGCTCCTTTTTTATTCATATACAAATGAGTCATCAAAAGATTGATTCCGTTGCCATCACAGAATTCATCGGCCGTTTCTTTCCAGTGTTTTTCCAGTATATTATTGAGTTCTGCTTCTTTATTTTCACCGAAATATTCTTTTAAACGAATTTCGTTTGCATAAGGGGTGTGAAGTAAACGGACAGGGGAAGAATGACCTTTTAACTGCAATTCTAAAAATCCCGCCGCTGATTTTGAAATTTTAAAATCTCCCAAGGCAAAAGGAGTAATTTTTGCTTTGGGATAACCGATCAGGATAATACCGCATTCTCTTGCCAAAGGATCCGGAGCATCAATAAAGCTGGGAGAATCATGGTTTCCAGAAATGGCAATTACAGGACGTTTCCCGTTAAGAGAAAGTCTTTTTAAGGTTTTATAAAAAAGTTCAACAGCTTCAGTTGAAGGATTGAAATTATCGAACAAATCTCCGGCAATCAGGACCAGATCAACATTTTTTTCATCGGCAATCTCGACAATTTCATTCATCACCGAAACCTGTTCTTCTATTCTGGAAAAACGATCCAGACGTTTCCCTAAATGCCAGTCGGCGGTGTGCAGGATTTTCATAATGTATTATCAGATTCTCTCGCTTTAAAATCTTCTCTGATTTGTTTCAGACGTGCTTTTCTTTCGGCTTCCGCATTCTGTATCTTCCGCTTTTTATTGTCGATTTTCTTTTTATGCAATTTTCTGTTGGCGTCTGTATTTCTACTCATCTTAGCTGGTTTTAGGTGAACGGTAAAATGGAATATTTAACCTCAGCGATTTCATAGGGTAAATGTAAGAAACTAAAAAGGCAAAGTGAAATTTCCGATTGAAAATGTTATTCGCTATTTTTGAAAAAACTAATTTTATGAAAAATATTCTATCTGTACTTTTTATTTTGTTTGCAGTTTTATTCAATGCTCAAAATCTGGAAAAAATTTCGAAGGAAATTAATGAAGAAGGGATTGCTTTGTACCGAAGTGAAATGGCAAGCTGGTATGGGACAGATCTTTTTATTGCTAATTACGGAAAAAAAGAAAATATTGGCGGGTATTTTTCATATGTTGATGATGTTCCGAAGTGTATTTTTTTCTCAAAAGATCAAAAAGTGATTGGTACTATCTCATTTCCTACCAATTATGATCCCAAAAATGCCAATCTTGATTTAAAAGAAAGGGGTTTTACTCCGATAGAAGCTGAATATTTTACAATCAGACAGAATGCTTTAAAAAGAATTCAGAACGATACAATTTTTAAAGTCTATAAAAATACAAGCCTAAATATTGTTCCGCTTATTAAAAATAAAGTAAAAAAAGTATATGTACTTACAGGACCTTCTGTAAATAACGTTGTTGTATTTGGGAATGACTATCTGATTACTTTTGATAATAAAGATCAGGTGAAGAATGTTGAAAAGCTCCATAATAGCTTGATTGTTCAAAACATTAATGATGAAAAAGTAGGGAAAACAATCAGTGGAGTACATACCCATATTTTAGAAAATTGGCTTGCGATGACTCCAACTGATATTTGTACACTAATGTTATATCATAAGTTTACAGATTGGGAAAGTTATTTTACTACGTCTAAAAAATATACGAGTATTTGGAATGCGAATAATAATCTTGTGATTATGAAAACTGAAGATTTTGAAAAGATGAACAAATAAGTTGAGAGAAAAGGGAAATAATAATGTAAAATAACAATAGATGGAACAACAATCAAAAGATCCGCTTCACGGAAAAAGACTGGATGCTATTCTTGAGGAACTGGTAGAGTATTATCAGGGATTTGAAAAACTGGGTGAGCAGATCAACATCAAATGCTTTACGGATAATCCAAGTATCAGTTCATCTTTGAAGTTTCTGAGAAAAACACCCTGGGCAAGAACCAAAGTGGAGAGTTTGTATCTCTTCGTTTTAAGACAGAAAAAAAAGGAAGAAAAAAATAAGTAAGATTAGAGCTAGATAAGATTTTCTTAAGTTTTTTCAGAGTATTTTATCAGAATCAATCATTTCAAAAAAGACTATATTTGTCAAAATTAATCGTGAGCAGATCACGAAAAAAAGAAAAAATATGACAATTGAAAACAATCATGTTGTAGCGGTAAGCTACATTCTTCACACCATCGAAGAAGATGGAAGTAAGATTTTAGTAGAGGAAACAACAGCAGAAAATCCACTTACATTTTTATATGGTGTAGGAATGATGATTCCGAAGTTCGAACAGAATATTCTTGGTTTGAAAGCAGGTGATAAAGCTGCATTTGTGATTCAGCCGGAAGAAGCATATGGTGAAAGACATCCTGACTCTATTGCGCAGCTTCCTCTTGAGATGTTCAACGAAGCAGGAGTTCCGCCGGTAGGAGCTATTTTGCCTTTATCAGACAATCAGGGGAATAATTTCCAGGCTATTGTTGTAGAGGTAACTCCGGAAGCTGTAGTAGCAGATCTTAATCATCCTATGGCAGGGAAGACTTTGGATTTCCAGGTGGAGATTTTAAATACACGTCCTGCAACAGAAGAAGAGTTGTCACACGGTCATGCTCATGGAATTGACGGAAACGAAGCTCACTAAGAGGCTCTTTTTTATAATATAATGTCCGGCTTTTTTCAGTCGGACATTTTTATTGATATTTCTGATCTTCTTTTTGTCGTGTAACTGTCATTCGTGAATGTAATGAAGAATCTTTAATAATAGATTTCTCCTTTCGTCGAAATGACACATCTCTAAAAATATGATTGAAAACGAATTGGCAATTTTATTTTAATCTAAAAACTCACCGGTCACATAATACCATCGGTTCTGTATCATTTTGAACTGCGACAATTCATGATGAACCTGCTGTTTTCCGTCTTCGTCGGTATAAAAGGCTTTAAATTCAACTTTATTCATCGAAGGTTTGCTTACGATTTCCAGTTTTGTCCATTCATTGATTTCTCCCCATTCCTGCAAATCTTTCGTGTTATGAAATTGCCTTTTGCTGGGAGAAGTTGTTTCTATTAAATATTTTCCATTCGGAATCGCAAATGCAGAAAACCTTGAACGCATTAATGCTTCTGCGGTAGGAGCATGTTTTTCTCCGGTATGATAAGGTTTACAGCAGTCTTCGTAAGATTTTCCTGAACAGCAGGGACAATTCATTTTTTCTGGATTTAAAGCACAAATTTACGCGAATATTTTTTCAGAAGTTTTGATTTTTATTTTCTCCCATGGATTTTGAAGATCGTACAGATGCTTGTGTTTAAATTTTATATGGTGTTTTTAAATTTGCGTAATTAGCGAGATCCGCGAGACAATAGATATTGTCATATCATTTATGAAAAATAAGTTCCGTTTTTTATTTTCTCCCACAGATTTTACAGATCGCACAGATGTTTGTGTAAAATTATGATGCTATCAAATCTGTGTAATTAGTGAGATCTGTGGGAGAAAAGATATATCATGTCATTTGTGAAAAATGATTATGTCATTAATGTTTCAATAAAAAAAGCATCCAAAACTGAATGCTTTTAAAAATTTATTTAATAAAACCTCTGTTTCTCAATAAAGGTTTAATATCAGGATCGTGTCCTGTAAAATCTCTGAATGCCTGGTTCAGATCAACAGAATTTCCTACAGAAAGAATATATTTTCTGAAACGGTCTCCGTTTTCTCTGGTCAGTCCGCCATTCTTTGAAATCCATTCCCAAGCGTCATTATCCAATGTTTCTGACCATAAGTAAGCATAATATCCTGCTGAATAGCCTCCTCCCCAAATATGTGCAAAATAAGGCGTATGATATCTTGGAGGAACTGTTGCTAAAGTGAATCCGTGTTTTGCCAGTGATTGTTTTTCGAAGTCCAAAACAGGAATAAGTTCGCTTTCATTGGTTACCGTATGCCAATCCATATCCAATTCAGCGGCAGAAACCAATTCAGTGGTCATGTACCCTTGATTAAAGGTAGCTGCTTTTTTAATTTTATCAACTAGAGCCTGTGGAATGGGTTGTTTCGTTTGGTAATGAAGGGCGTAGTTTTTCAGAACTACCGGATCTAAAGCCCAGTGTTCGTTAATTTGCGAAGGGAATTCTACAAAATCTCTAGGTACATTCGTTCCTGAAAGAGAAGGGTATTTCTGGCTTGCAAACATCCCGTGAATAGAGTGACCAAACTCGTGGAAAATTGTGGTTACATCATCATAGCTGATTAATGAAGGTTTTCCCGGAGCAGGTTTCTGATAATTGTAGCAGTTGACAATGACTGGTTTTGTTCCTAAAAGATAAGACTGCTCAACAAAATTGCTCATCCATGCACCTCCGTTTTTAGAATCTCTTGTGTAGAAATCCAGGTAATAAATGGCGATAGACTTACCGTCGTGGTCGAAGACTTCGTACGTCACAACATCAGGATGATATACCGGAAGGTCCGTTCTTTTTTTGAAGGTTAATCCATAAAATTTTTCAGCCGCGAAGAAAACTCCTTTTTCCAACACGGTTGTAATTTCAAAATAAGGTTTTATTTCACTTTCATCAAGATCAAATTTTGCCTTTCTAACCTGTTCCGCGTAAAAATTCCAGTCCCAAGGTTCAAGTTTGAAACCTCCTTTCTGCTGATCAATCAGATCCTGAATATCTTTAGCTTCACGTCTTGCCGTTTCTACAGCAGGTGTTGCAATCTGGTTCATTAATTTGGTGGCAGCTTCGGGAGTTTTAGCCATCTGATCCTGTAATTTCCACTCTGCGAAACTTTTTTTACCTAACACCTGAGCTTTTTTAAGTCTCAGATTAGCCAATTTTTCAATGGTTTCTCTGGTATCGTTTGCGTCTCCTTTTTCAGCTCTCAGCCAGGATGCTTTGAATAATTTTTCTCTTGTTGCTCTGTTTTTCAGATTTTGCAGAAGAGGTTGTTGTGTAGTATTTTGTAAAGCTAATAAATATTGACCAGGCTTTCCTGCATTTTTAGCATCACTTGCAGCGGCAGCAATTTCATCAGCAGAAAGTCCGTCCAGTTCTTTTGCATCGGTAAAGAAAACTCCACCCTGCTTTCTCGCTTCCAATAACTTGTTTGAGTATTGGGTAGAAAGGGATGCTAATTCCTGATTGATCTGCTTTAATTTCTCTTTATCAGCAGAAGAAAGGTTTGCGCCCGCAATTTCGAAGTTTTGTTTATAATATTGTAATAGTCTTTTGCTTTCAGCATCTAACCCGTTTTCAGAAATCGCTTTGATTCTCTTATAAAGATTCTCATTCAGATACATTTTATCGGAGTGAGCCGCAAAAATCGGAGCATATTCTTCATCTAAAGCCTGTAAAGTAGGATTGGTATTCGCACTTGTAAGGTTTGAGAATACAATCATGGCTCTTTTTAAAATTTCACCGCTTTTTTCCAAAGCAACGATGGTGTTTTCAAAAGTAGGAGCATCAGGATTATCGGCGATACCTAAGATCTGAGAATCATGTTGCTTGAGTCCGAAATCAAAAGCAGGTTTAAAATGTTCATTTTTAATTTTATCAAACTCGGGAGCTTCATACTGAAGCTTGCTTTTCTTTATAAAAGGGTTTGATGCGAGTGAGGCAGGAATAAAAAGTTCCTTTTGAGTATCGGCTTTTTTCATTGTAGTACAAGAGTAGTTAAATGCTAATGCAGAAATTAATAATACCGATGTAATATTTTTCATAAATTAGTTGTTATTAAAAGTATAAAGATATTAAAACTAAAATTTATAAAAGAACCAAACATGAGATCACAAACTATTTTTATTTTTTCTGCCTTCCTATTATTAGCCTCGTGCGATAAGCAAGAACGAAGAAATGGTGAAAGAGAAAAAAGCAACTGGGTTGAAAAAGTGGTTACCACCGACAACGGACCCATGAAGCAAAGGGAGGTCACCGGAGATTTTGATGAAATTGAAGTTTCCCAGGCGATTGATGCTGAAATTATAAAAGCTGATGTTGAAAAAGTAGTCATTTATGCCCCTCAGAATATTATTGATGAGGTATTGGTAGATAACGACGGCGGAAATCTTCATATTCATTATAAAAAAGGAATAAGGGTAATGAATACCCATAACGTTTCCGCTAAAATTTATACCAAAGATTTTTCAAAGCTTAATGCGAATTCTGCGGCAAATATTACTGTTAAGGACAAATTTGTTCAGGAGAAAACACATATTGAAGTGTCCAGTGCAGCAAGTATTTCCGGAGATCTTGAAGCGAATGATTTCGATATTTCCGTAGACAGCAGCAGTAATTTTAAAGGAAAAATATGGGCTGTAGATTTAGGAATAGAGGCTTCCTCAGGAGCAAGTATAGATATTTCCGGGAAAGCCAAAAAAGCTGAGGTTACCTCTTCTTCAGGAAGCAGCGTTTCAGCAAAAGAGCTTGTAGCAGATCATGTAAGTGCAGAAGCTTCAAGTGGGGCAAATATACAAATCAGTGCTTCTTCATCCATTAAAGCAGATGCTTCTTCAGGAGGGAGTGTGAATGTATATAAAAGAGGAAATGTAACTTCTGTAACGAAAGAAGAGAGTAGTGGCGGAAGTGTATCGATTGAGTAAGAATTATTATTGATTATATAAAACAATCCTCCGTTGAATTGCAGCGGAGGATTGTTTTATAATGTAATCTATAGATTCTCTGTTTTAGGTGTTTTAAATAATAAAACCAAAGCCCAGATTTGTAAAATCATTTGTATAATATTGATAATTCCGACAATGGGATCATTGACTAAATTGGCAATTATAAAAATAATACTGAAAAGCCCAAGAGATAACAGAATTAAAAGTACAAATTTTATCCACTCGGTTCCTTTACTTACTAAATATCCAATTCCAAATATAATAGCTAGAGAAAATAGAGCAATACATATTTTTATTCCACTATCCAGTGTTTCATATTTCCAAATTAAATTTCCGATTTCCAAAGCTCCGGAAAGGTAAATAAGTTCTGCCGTTTTTTTATAATTGGAGTGAATAACCGTATTTTTTCTTTCCGTTTTAAGAGTTAATAATTCCTGATTTCTTTCAATTTCTTCGGAAGTAAATTCATAGGCTCTTGATTTTAATATTTCAAAAGCCTGTATTTTTGCTTCGTCTACAAATTTACTTTCGGGTAAAAGGTATTGCGCTAATTCTTGATTTGATTTTTTCTCTAAAACACTTTTATTTACGCTCATTTTTGAAAATAATAACTATTTTTCAAATGTATGGACTTTTTAATAATTGATTTCTGATTTGGTGTTAGACCATTTAAAAAAACGTATAATAAAAAGAAAGTTTAATCTTCATCTTCTTCATCTGCAGATGATGAACCTTCCCAGTTTCGGGTATCGAAATTAAGATTATCATAAGCGAGTAGTTCTTCTTCTCGCTGAAGCATTTCTTTTGTCGTAAAAATATTGAGATCACCTTCTTCTTTGATTTTAGCTAATTTCCTTACAGAATCTTTATCTATAGCCATAAACCTTTGTCCGAGCCTTCTTGCTGCATATTTTCTCATCCCTGTTTCATGCAGAACATCTACTGCCATATCAACCGCAGTACCCAGTGTTTCACGGTAGATATTATCAATTCCGTTGTTGAGGTAACTGTATGCATCAATTCTGTTTTTAGCTCTTACGAAGATTTTTACATTAGGATAATGTTCCCGCACAAGCTCTGCAATGAATTTATTATCATCAGGATCGTCAAGACAAAGAACCAGAATCTCGGCATCTTCAATTCCTGCTGCTCTCAGAATAGGAATTCTTGTCGCATCCCCATAATATACTTTGAAACCATAACTTCTTAATAATTTGACACGATCCGAATCTCTGTCCAAAACAGTTGCAGTTATTTTATTGGCTTTAAGCAATCGTCCGACCGTACTTCCAAAATGGCCAAAACCAACAATTATGATTTTTTTCTGGGCGACATTGTTGTCTAAAATGTTAAAAGCATTATCCTGTTCAGGGATTTCTTTAATAAATTTAGGAGTTATGATTTTATCATTGATAATTAAAAGAAGCGGAGTGATACACATGGTGATTGCCGTTACCGCCATCATTTGTGCGTTCAGTTCCGGACTGATCAGATAAAGACTGGAAGCATAATTGATTAATACAAAAGCAAATTCTCCCACCTGAGAAAGAGCAAAAGCATAAAATAAGCTCTGAGGAGTATCAATTTTGAAAAACTTCCCGATAAAAAATAAAACAATAAATTTTATACTTAAAACAGCAAAAACGGTACTGAAAATAAAGACCGGATCTTTCTGGATAATATCAAAATTCATGGTAGAGCCGACACTTACAAAAAACACCGCCAATAATAATCCTTTGAACGGGTCGATTTGCGCTTCAAGTTCATGCCGAAACTCACTGTTGGCGAGCATTACCCCTGCAAGGAAAGCTCCTAAAGCAGGAGATAGCCCAATTGCGACCATAAGCTCTGAAACACCAATTACCAAAAATAAAGAAGAAGCCGTTAAAAGCTCCGTCATTCCCGACTTTGAAACATATCTTAAAAAAGGAACGAAAACATATCGTCCTAATAAAATTAAAATAGCAACTCCCAGAATTACGGTTGCAAACTGCATCCATTCCGGAAGTGTTTGTATCAAAACCTGAATTTCGTTATCGTGATGCCTGGCTTTATAATTGGCAACAAGTGGTAAAATTGCCAATATAGGAATCACTGCAATATCCTGAAATAAAAGCGTGGAAAATGAAGCTTCTCCGGCTAATGTTTTTAAATTATTTTTTTCCTGTAAAGTCTGTAAAACAATAGCTGTGGAAGAGAGTGCAAAACACATCGCAATGGCGAAAGCTTTATCTATTTTCCAATCGACCCAGATAAATACTAAAAAAAGCAGGGAAGTGGTCAGAAGCATTTGTGTGAGTCCCAGTCCGATAATTTTCTTCCGCATCTCCCAAAATTTTCTGGGTTCAAGTTCTAGTCCGACTAGAAATAAAAGCATAATCACTCCGAATTCACTGGCGTGCATAATGTCATTTACATCTTTACCGGTTAGTTTTAAAACATAAGGACCGATAATAATACCTCCTGCAAGATAACCGATTACAGAACTTAGACCAAATTTTCTTACAAGCGGAACCATAATGATGGCAACGCCTAAAAAAATAAGGGTATTCATTGCTAAGCTAGATTCCATGCATTATTGATTCAAAAGTTCTGTAAATTTCTGTTTATGTAGAATGATATCTTTTTTGGATAATTTATTGGCTTCGTAAACAATTTTAATATTTTTAAGATTAGCTTTAAAAACATTTAACGAAACGATAAGGCCGCTGATGAGTTCTTCTACAGTGTATTTATAAGTGCCATGTCTGCTGAAAGACCTTTCTTTTCCACCAGTCGTTACCAAAATATAAACTTCTTTATTTTCTAATGGGTTATATTCTCCTTCTTTAAGCCAGTCACGGTCAAAAACTTCGTCAATCCAAAGTCGCAGCAGAGGAGGGATTCCGAACCAAATCAAGGGAAACTGAAAAACAAAACGGTCATAATTTTTTAATCTTTTTCTTTCCCTAAAAGCAGCGATATGAAAGTCGGGGTATTCTTCGTAAAGATCTCTGAGGGTAAAATGCTGATGACGTACATAGAAATTGATGAGCTCTACATTCGAGTTTGAGTGCTCCAAATAAGGGTGTGCAAAAACTACCAACGTCTTCTTCATAAACCTGTTTTCAGTAAATTTAATAAATTTTTTTTGAATTAAAGGTAGGCTTTGAGTGGATTTGTTGATTTTTTAATATTAAAAATGATACTTATGTTAAAATAAAGTAAAGAATAATAGTTTAATTTTTATTTTCTTTAATATTCTTGTTTTTTATTAATGAAAAAATCGCTCATCATTGAGCGATTTTATATTTTATTGATTTGTAATTATATAATAATTCAGGCTTTTACCATCCGCCAGATGCACCGCCTCCGCCAAAACTTCCGCCTCCGCCGAAACCTCCAAATCCACCGCCTCCGCCGGAGCCACCACCAAATCCCCCTCCGCCAAAGCTGCCTGGAAATGGAAAGAATCCTCCGGGATAGTTTCTTCTGCCACGTCTTGTAATAAGAACGTCATCATCATCGTTTCCGCCATTTCCTCCTCCTCTGTTTCCGAAAAGGATGGCAAGAATAACTAAAATGACAAAAGCAATGAGTAATATCTTTAGCGCATTTCCGTCTCCGCTTTCTTCTTTGGCAATAGGTTTGAATTTTCCCTGAACGGCTTCCATCAGTGCAGAAGTTCCCCGATTGATTCCTTCATACCATTCTCCTTTTTTAAAATGTGGAGTAACAATATAATCTAAAATCTGTCCGGCAACTGATGCTGTTAAATACTGTTCAACGGCTCTCCCCTGCTGTATCGACATGGTATGATCTTCGGTGGCAATAAGGAAAACAATTCCGTTATCAATATCTTTTTTTCCGATTCCCCATTTTTCGCCGAACATGGTGGCTAAAAAGTTGACATCTTCTCCCTTTGTAGAAGGAATAATGATTACTTCAATTTCCGTTGAGGTGGAATCTGCAAACTTAATGAGTTTGTCATTCAGTTTATCTATTTCCTGTTGACTTAATAAATTGGCTTTATCATAAACAGGATAGAGAGTCGATGGCTTTTCAGGAATAGTGTACTGTGCTGATACAAAACTGTAAAAGCAAAGCAGTAAAAATGAAAATACTATTTTAAGAGAACGTAATTTCATTAGGCAATTGATTGGGGTTTTCTCCTGTTACGGGAAAATGTTTTTTAAGCTCAAGTCCTGTTTTCAGGATTGCACTTTTCAAAGCTTTATAATAATTTCCTTTAGCAAATTCAGCAGTAATATAGTCATGCAGATGATCCCAATACGACTGCTGCACTTTCTCATGAATTCCTGTGTCGCCAATTATGGTGAGGTATTTCTGTTCAAAATTCACATGGAAGAGCACAGCATTCTTTTCGGTGGTTTTATTAAGGCACAGTTTTTCGAAAATCTGAAATGCTGTTTTAGCATGATCTTTTTCAGTATTCGAGTCGATATGCACTCTAATCTCACCGGTAGAATGTTCTTCTGCTGACTGAATCGCTTCCACAAGGGAAGCGATTTGCTGATCTGTAAGGAAACTTTTCATTATTATTCTGAGAATACTTCAGGTGCTTTTTCAGCTCCCGCTTCAGCCTTAAATGCAGGCTTTTCTTTGAAATTGGTGAAGTTTGCCAAAATATTGTTAGGGAACTGTTTAATCGAAGTATTGTATTTCTGTACAGCCTGATTATAATATACCGTTTCAGTTCTGATACTATTTTCAATGGCAGTATATTCTCTCTGGAAGTTAATGTATTGCTGATCGGCTTTTAAATTCGGATATTGTTCCACGACAGCCATCAAACGGCTTAAAGATCCTGATAATTCTCCCTGTGCAGCCTGGAATCTTGCAAGATCCTGTTCTGTCATATTGCTCGGGTCAATATTGATGGAGGTAGCTTTTGAACGGGCTTCAACTACTTTTGTAAGAGTTTCCTGTTCAAATTTTGAATAAGATTTTACCGTTCTTTCCAAATTAGGGATAAGATTTGCTCTCTTTTGATACACAGTTTCTACGTTGGCCCATTTGGTAATAACTTCCTGCTCCTGAGCTACGAAATTATTATATCCGTTTTTACCCCAGAAAAATAATACAGCAACGATAATGATAAGAGCAATACCGATGGTTCCGGCGCTCAGACAGCCCTTGTTTTTCATAGTTTATTTTTTTTTAAATTCTTGTCTTAACCAAATATACAAATTATGTGCTAATTTTGCAGAAAATTATTTGAATGACAACAATAGTGGTGGCAATGGGAGAGAAAAATGAAATTGGTTTTGAAAACCAGTTGCTTTGGCATCTTCCGAAAGATTTAAAACATTTTAAAGATCTGACGTCGGGGCACCCGGTTATTATGGGAAGAAAAACATATGAAAGCATCGGTAAACCTCTTCCTAACCGTACCAATATTGTTGTATCCAGACAAAAAGACTGGTTTGAAGAAGGTATTTTAATCGTAGGAAGCATTAAAGAGGCTGTGAAATTTGCCAAAAAGATTGATGAAGAGGTCTTCATTATCGGAGGCGGAAATATTTATGAGCAGACGATGGATGTTACGGATAAGCTGGAGGTGACTTTAGTAAAAGCGGATTTACAGGCAGATACTTATTTTCCGAAAATTGATCCTAAGGTTTGGAGAAAAGTGGATGAAGTTTGCCATGAGAAAGATGAAAAAAATCAATATGATTTTTGTTTTCAGACTTATGAAAAAATTAAGAGTGAATAGTTGTAAGAATTCTGGCTTCCAACTTCTAGCATCTAACAGTTAAATGTTTTATCTTTGCACTTCTAAAATTTAAAAATGAATAAATACATAAAATTCGTAATCTCTGCGATTATTATTGCAATAGCGGTTTATCTGATGATGAACAGAAACATCGGTTGGGGTATTGTTTTGGTTGTTGTTGCTGCTGCACCTATTTTGCTTTTCTTTAAAAATGAATATATCCTTTTGGCTTTCTGGCAATTGAGAAAACAAAACATGGAAAAGGCGGCTGTTTGGTTACAAAGCGTCACCAATTATCAAACTCAGCTTCATAAATCTCAATATGGATATTATCATTATCTATTAGGATTAACACAAGCTCAGGATCATCCGACAAAAGTGGAGCCTTTAATGAGAAAAGCTTTGGAATACGGATTGAATATGAAGCACGACAGGGCAATGGCTACCTTGAATTTAGCTGCTGCAGCAATTTCCAAAGGAAGAAAACAGGAAGGACAAAAACTATTGGAAGAAGCAAAGAGATTAGACAGCGCAGGAATGATGACCGATCAGATCAAAATGATGAAAGACCAGCTGAAAATGCCAACAATGCAGAAGCATATGCATAATCCTCATATGAGAAACAGAGGGAAATTCTTTTAATTGAAAGAAAAATTTCGGATCCGATTATAAAATAAAAAAACACCTATATTTTAGGTGTTTTTTTATTTTATAGGAGGTGGTGGAGGTGGTTCTGGAGATTTAAAAAATCGGTCTACAGGATATATGTTTTTTCGGACTAGCGAAAACTGCTCAAGTTTTTCAAATTTATCTTCTAAGCCATCATCATAAAAAGCTTCAGAATAAGGTCTGTTTTTGAGGGAAACAGTGACAAGTGGCGAACGTGTTTCTTTCTTAGGTCTATTTCTTCTCTTTAAATATTTAAAATAATTTTCAAAAGATAGCGGGGCTGAAGACCTGATCTTGTAAATTATTTTTGGTAAGTTCTGTTCTTTGTGTTCAAATGAATTAATTTCAGAATACGTTTGAATGTATGTAATATCCTTTTGTTTTGTGAAAGTGAAAACTTCATGAGCAGAATACATACACGCAGAATAGTTAATGTTTACCACTATGGTATCTCCGTCTTCCATTTTCTCTGAGAATTGATACAAATCTTTTTTCATGTCAAATTTACTCTCATGCTGTTTGCAAGAGAAAATAAACCAGAGAGAAAATAAAAAAATAAAAGATTTCATAAGTTACATTTCAGCATCATTATTATATCCATAAAATTTGGGAATTTGCCAATGATACTTTACGGCCAATGTTCTGATAGCTACAATTAATAAAATCGTAAAAATCTGAATGACCGTATAAGAAAGAGGAGTGAATTTTGTTAACAGTAAAAATATGGAGCCACCCACAATACAGGCTGTTGCATAAATTTCTTTTCTGAATATCAGAGGAATTCTGTTGAGCAAAATATCCCGGATAATCCCTCCGAAACATCCTGTAATCGTTCCCAGACCAATACAAATTAAAGGATGTATACCTACATGCAATCCTTTCTGAATCCCGATTATCGTAAATAATCCAAGTCCGAAGCTGTCAAAAATAAATAAAGTTACCTGAAAGTTTTTTTCAAGAGATTTGAAAATCATGGTAAAAATACTGGTCAGGATAATCAATGCGCAAGTCAGAAGATCATGCATCCAGAACACCGGAATGTCCAGTAACAAATCTCTTACAGTTCCGCCTCCCACAGAGGTCACGAATGCAATAATAAGCACTCCAAAAGGATCCAGGCGTTTTTGCATGGCGGCAAAACTTCCGGACATTGAAAAGGAAATCGTTCCAAGTACTTCTATGGCAAAATTGAGCTGTTCGTGCATGTTTTTATGGGTAATAAGTAGTGGGTAATGAGTAATAAAAATTATGCCGTTATATTTTGGGATAATTTATATTTGGTCATTACTTTTACTAATTCTTCACATTCCAATTTTAAATGTAGAATTTTTTCCTCATTTAAATATCCTAATTCCTCAATTATTTCCAGCCAGAATTGAGTCTCATCAATTTCCTCAACAACAATACAAATTTTTGCAAACCTTTCTTTTTCGGATCTTGCTCTTGAAGCGGCCCTGTAATTGGCCGCAACAGATGTTGCAGATCTGATAATTTGTTTTCTGATTATTGAAAGATCATCAGAATAAGCTAATGGCGATAAAGATTTAATAATAGAGACAGAAATTTTTTTAGTTATATCTCTAAATGTTTGATTAAAATCCATAGTAGTAAAAATTACTCATTGCCCATTACTTAATACTAATAATATTTATACTCTAACGGAATCGGGAACAAGCAGTTCATATTCTCCGCCATGGTTGATGATTTCTCTTACAATGCTGCTGCTGATAAAAGATTTTCCTGATGAAGTTAATAAAAATACCGTTTCCAGTTTTTTGTGAGCCAGTGTTCTGTTGGTGTGGGCAATAGCTTTTTCAAATTCGAAATCTGCGGGATTTCTCAAGCCTCTTAAAATAAACTGAGCATTTTTTTCAAAACAGAAATCCACCGTTAAACCTTCAAAAAAATCAACTTCTACATTGGGAAATTCTGCTACGGAATTTTGAATAAATTCTATTCTTTTTTCCAGAGGAAACATATATTTTTTTTGAGAATTCTGACCAATTGCGATAATTAATTTATCAAAAAGCGGAGCTGCTCTTTCAATAATATCGTAGTGTCCTAGAGTAATGGGATCAAAAGATCCCGGGAAAACAGCAACTTTCATATTCTTAGTTGTTTTCGTTTGATTTTTCGTAAAATAGCCTCAAATTATCAATATTTAAGGTACAATCATTATTTAAAACTTGATTGGAAGATAGGTTTAAAATTAGTTTATTTCTTCCTATAATTTTTGAATTTTTATACAATTTTTCAATTGGTCTGAAATTAATAATGTTTTCAAAATTCCCCGATTCATTTTTTTTAATAATTCCTGAAAATAATACTTTATTATCCAGAGAGGTAATTTCAAAATAGTTTGGAACTCTTTCGTTGTCAATTACTATATCGTGCTTCATGATATATATAAAACACTTCTTTTTATCTAAATAAATTGCATCTTCTTTAAAGCTGACATCTTTAGGTTCAAGATTCGTTTTAGGAATATCTAATTTAAGAGTTTCTAAACTTTGAGAGGCTCCTAAAAAAGGAATTAAAAATAAAATCGCTAAAAAATTCTTCATTATTTCTATTTGTTAAGAACCTTTTCAACTTCATTTCCGCAAAGATCAGTGATGGAAATTCCATATATTTTTGCCTGTTGAGGAAGGATACTTGCAGGGGAGAATCCCGGGTTCGTATTCATTTCCAGCATATAAGGAATTCCGTTCATCAGAATATATTCACTTCTTGAGAAACCGCTCATTCCTAAAGAATTATAAGCTCTTTTAGAGATTTCTTCCACTCGCAGTCTGGTTTCATCATCAATTCTTGCCGGAGTAATCTCTTCGGAAGCACCTTCATATTTTGCCTCATAATCGAAGAATTCGTTTTGAGGAACGATTTCTGTAATTCCTAAAACAATAGTTTCCCCTTTATAATCAATCACTCCCACAGAAACTTCCATTCCGTCAAGGAAACTTTCGATCAAGATTTCATCATCTTCTTTAAATGCAATTTCCGTTGCTGCAATCAATTCAGATTTTTCTTTAACTTTTGAAATTCCTAAAGAAGATCCCGACTGATTCGGCTTCACAAAAACGGGAAGACCAAGGGTTTCTATAATTTCATCAACATTGATTTCTTCTCCTTTTCTTAAGTAAACACTTTTTGCGGAAGGAATTCCATATTTTGAAAGTACAGCTAATGTATCTTTTTTATTGAATGTTAAAGCACTTTGATAAAAGTCACAACCCGTGTATTTTTGTCCGATGGCATCCCAATAAGCCTGTAGTATTCCGTTTTCTCCGGGCGTTCCGTGGATGATATTAAAGCATACATCAAATTGTAATGTTTCATTATCACTTAATGTGACAGAAAAATCTCCCTTGTTAATGTTGTATTTTGTGTCATTTTCGTCCAAAAAATACCATTCCTTTTTAAGGATAACTACTTTATATACATTGTATAAGTTTCTGTCTAAAGAATCAAAGATTAATTGACCGCTTTTTAAGGATACAACGTATTCGTCGGAATAGCCTCCCATTACTACGGCAACATTTTTTTTGCTCATATCTATATAGTATCAATGAAGCAAATTTAATGATTTTATGGAATCTGAACCGTGAAAATAAGAAATTTTAAAATCTGAATGAATTGTGTTAAATAAAAGTACATTCTAAAATTATTAGCTATATTTGCCGTTATAATTAAAGTCATTTTAAGTATGTTTAAATCACTTTTCAATTGGAAAGTTTTACTGAATTTATTAGTAGCCATCGGTGTTTTTGTGGGGTTGGTTTGGCTTACCTTCCGTTGGTTGGAATATCATACTAATCATGGTCAGGAAATTCCTGTCCCGAATGTGGTTAATAAAACCGTACATGAAGCAATCAAAATATTAGATGATACAGGACTGGAATATGAAGTAGACAGTTCAAAATATGATCCTAAGTTCAGACCTTTTCAGGTTCTTCAGGTATTTCCTTCGCCAGGTTCCCGTGTAAAAGACGGAAGAACGGTGAGATTGAAAGTGAATCCTAAGACCTGGGCTGCGATTGCTCTGCCGGATGTAATCAATAAATATTCCGGATTGGCTTTCCAGAGATTGGAACAGGTAGGTTTAAAAGTGGGTGATACAATCTATGAACCAAGTATTCAGAAAGATGCGGTTCTTAGAGTTCTATTTAAAGGAGTAGAAGTAAAGCCTAAAACCAAACTGCCAAGATTCTCCATTGTAGACGTGGTGATCGGCTCCGGACCGATGAGAAATATCGGAATTCCTAGTGTCGTTGGGTTAACGATAAAAGAGGCAAAAGCACTTATTATCAGAAGTAAGTTTGAAGTAGGAGTTATAGAGTTTGAAGATGGAGGTAAAGATGAATCTGATATTGTATATTATCAGGATCCTGCAGCAGGAGATGTCAGGGATCAAGGAATGCAGATCGATATTTGGGCGAGCAAAAGAACGCCGGCAGAGTTAAGAAATAAAATTGACCAGCTTAATTCTATGTATCGTATGAAAGTAGATACGGCACTTCCTCCTGTAAGATATGAAGAAGTGGCGGTAGAACCTACTCATGCGGTTGAACCTGCTCCGGCTCCTAAAAAAGAAATTCCTAAACCAGAACCAGCCAAGTCGGAACCTCAAAAGACTACTACGAATGTAAAGCCGGCAACTGCTACAGAGGATAAAGCAAAAACGACAGGAAGCAATATCAAAGGAACTACACAGCAACCTGCTGAAAGACCAAAAGCTAAAAAGGAAAAGGTAATTATTCAATAATATTACCGTTATTATAAAAATTACAGGCTTCAACTTTACTATGTTGAAGCCTTTTGCATAAAAAATAAAACAATGACAGAAGATAACGAAGATTTTTTAGATGAAGAATTATTAAATGCGAACAGCATTGATAATATCGATATTGATGAAGAAAATAAAGGATTGTATGAACATCTTAATCTCACTGTTGATAAAAGCCAGGAACCCTTAAGAATTGACAAGTTTTTATTGATCTTTCGTCAGAATTCTTCAAGAAATAAAATTTCCCAGACTTGCAGGGCGGGGAATGTTATTGTGAACGGAACTGCAGTAAAACAGAATTACCGTGTAAAACCAGGAGATCAGATTTCTGTGCTATTGGCACATCCTCCAAGAGAAAATGTAATTATTCCACAAGATATTCCTATTAATATCGTTTATGAAGATGATGACCTTGTAGTAGTAGATAAAGATCCCGGAATGGTTGTTCATCCCGGATTTGGAAATTGGGACGGAACTTTGGTAAATGCATTGGCTTTTCATTTTGAAAAAAATGGTTCCAAATCTGATCTGGACAGAGTAGGATTGGTGCACAGAATCGATAAAGATACTTCCGGGTTACTTGTTATAGCCAAAAATGAATATGCTTTAAGCTTTCTGGCAAAACAGTTTTTTGACAGGAAAACAAAGAGGCTATACTGGGCTTTTGTATGGGGAAATGTTCAGGACGATGAGGGAACAATAAGAGGTCATATCGGGCGACATCCCAAAAACAGGATGCAGATGCATACCTATGAAGACGGAAGTCAGGGAAAACATGCGGTAACACACTATAAAGTATTAGAGAGATTTAAATATATGACCTGGGTGGAGTGTAAACTGGAAACCGGAAGAACTCACCAGATCAGAGCACACTTTAAACATATTGGTCATACCTTATTTAATGATGAAAGATACGAGGGGCATACGCCTCTTCGTGGAGTGAATCTGCCTAAGTATAAGCAGTTTATAAAAAATGTATTTGAAATTTTGCCTAGACATGCGCTTCATGCCCATACTTTAGGATTTATACATCCGACGACGAAGAAAGAATTATATTTTGAGAGCCCAATGCCAAAAGATATGGCGGATGCTGTAAAAAAATGGAGAAATTATTTAGAAAACTAAAAATATATTGAGAATTTTTTTATATTTGTTGAATTGAAATCAAGATTTGTTATGAGAAAACTATATGCTATCGTATGTTTAGCTCTTTTGTCGAATGCATACAAAGCACAAGAATCACTTCCATATTATCAACAATACTTATTGGATGGTGATTTCCTGTTCAACCCTGCTCAGTATGGAAAAACAGATGACGTACAACTTAATCTCAACTACCAACAGCAATTTTCAAAGTTCAGCGAGTCTCCCAATGTACAATCAGTGGGGATCAACGCTAATATCTTTGATAGAGTAGGTGCAGGGATTTCTGTATTTAGAGATAGCAACGGCCCTATTTCTGCTGGAGGTATCACAGCAGGAGCTTCTTACTTTATTCCTTTAAGTAGTGAAGGAGACAGAAAAGATCAGTTCTCTTTTGGTACGAGTGTTAATTTTTACAATATGAATTTTGATTATTCAAAAATCAATACTGAAGAAGGTTATGATCCATTATTACAGGGGAACGAAAGCAATATTTTCATGGTGTATGCTAACTTCGGTTTAGCAGCTACCTATAGAAACTTATTTGGAGGGGTGTCTGTTAATGATATTGCTTTGAGTAATGACCAATCTATTGTTAATAACTATGAGCCATCTCCGATTAAGTTCTTCTTAAATTTAGGATATGACTGGCATGTAGGTGATAATATGTATTTCTCTCCGTCAGTATTGGTAAACCTGAATACCAACTCTACAAGACTTATCGATTATAACTTGATGGCTACTTTCTTTAATGACATCAACTCATTCTCTTTCGGGGTAAGTTATAGAGCTGCTCAGAATAGATTTGATAATCAGCAGTTACAGATTGCTCCGGTTGTTAAAGTTAAATTTAACAAGTTTATGGTAGGAGCTACTTACAACTTAGGATTATCTGATATCCAGAGTTATGGAGGAAACAGCTTCATGGTAAGTGTAGGTTATAACTTCGATAATTTCATTAACCGTAGAGGATATAGATATTAATCAATTTAATTTAAATAAATTTGAGCTCTGAATTTTTCAGAGCTTTTTTTATGATTTATATACACATTCCGTTTTGTAAGCAAAAATGCAGTTACTGTAATTTTCATTTTTCCACTTCTTTAAACTTTAAAGATGAAATGCTTGCTGCGATGAAGAAAGAAATCTTCAAACGAAAAGATGAGCTGCAAAACAAAAACCTCCATTCCCTTTATTTTGGTGGCGGAACTCCGTCAATTCTCTCTCCTGATGAAATTAAATCTTTAATAGATGAAGTTTTAAAATATTTCAGTTTTGAAAAAGATATTGAAATTACGCTGGAAGCTAATCCGGATGATTTAGGGAAAGATTTTCTGAAAGGACTTTCGACTTCTCCTGTAAACAGATTGTCAATAGGAACTCAGAGCTTCTTTGAAGAAGATTTGAAATTGATGAATCGTGCACATACAGCATCGGAAGCAGAAGATTCTATCAAAAGAGCGCAGGATTTTGGTTTTGAAAATCTGAGTATTGATTTAATTTATGGTTCACCGACTTCCAATCTTGATATCTGGAAAGAAAATCTGAATAAAACAATAGCTCTTGAAGTTCCTCATATTTCTTCTTATGCTTTGACTGTGGAACCAAAAACTGCTTTAGAAAACTGGATTTCAAAAGGAAAAGTAGTCAGTCCAAAAGAAGAGGAACAGAATAAGGAATTCTATTATTTATCAGACTTTTTAAAAGATAATGGTTTTGAGCATTATGAAGTTTCCAATTTTGCTAAACCTGGATTTTACTCAAGACATAATTCTGCATACTGGAAATATAAGGAATATCTTGGAATTGGCCCGTCTGCACATTCTTACAATGGTTTTGATATCAGGAGCTGGAATGTTGCCAATAATCAACAATATATTAAAAGACTGAATTCAAACCTTCTGGCTAAAGAAGAAGAAATCCTTTCTCAGGAAGACCAGTTTAATGAGATGATTATGATAGGCTTAAGAACAATATGGGGCGTTGATCTTGTAAGCTTGAAAGAAACATTCAGTGAAAATATTCTTGAACATTTTCAAAACGAAATTAAAACAAAGCTGCAGGAAGGAATGTTAACCATTGATAATAACCATTTGAAAATTCCAGAAAAACATTGGTTTATGGCCGATGGAATTGCTTCCGATTTGTTTTTTGTTTAAATTGATCATCAAAAATAAACTACAAGTATAACTATGAAACTAAAATTGTTTTTCTTCCTGTTTTTTATAGGGGCTTTAATGTATGCTCAGAAACCTATTTTTGTAAAAGCAAAAGTGAATGCCGTAAATGTATACCGAACATCAGCAGAATTACAAAGCTCTGTGAATGTATCATTACCGGCAGGAACATCTGAAATTGTGGTGACCAATATTTCCAATGAAATAAATGAAAGATCACTTCAAATCAATTTTAATAATAAGAATATTGCAATTCTTTCGGCTCAATATACCGATAACTACGTCTCTGAATATGATATGGATAAAACCAATCCGAGAATCAAAAAGGCGACGGACAGTATTACTATTGTAGAAAATCTTTTAGCAAAAGCAAATATTGAGCTGGATGCAAATAATAAAACCCTTGAACTTTTAGATAAAAATCAGACTGTTTTGGTAGGAAGTAATACTTCTAATGTTGCCCAGCTTATGCAACTTACAGACTACTACAAAAATAAAAGAGTAGAAGTAAGCGAAACGATTTCATCGATCAATAAAAAGACGAAGGAGCTACAAAAGAAATTAAACCGTTTAAAAAGCAGTCTTAAAATAAATTCTGAACTGGAAGAAAATCTATCTGATGGAGTTCTGATTTTAAAAGTAATGAGCAGTACAGCCTCAAGTACGAAGTTAGATATTGGTTATCTTGCAGAAAGCGTTTCTTGGGAACCATTTTATGAAGTAAGAGGAAATAAGATTTCTGAGCCTTTAGATGTGACTTTTAAAGCGAAATTGAGACAAAATACAGGATTAGACTGGAAAGGAGTAAAATTATCCCTGATTAATTCCAGATCTTCAAGAAATAATATGGCTCCTGTTCTTAGACCCTGGTTTTTACAATCTGAAAAAAATGAAGATATTATAAATGCAGGAAGGCAAGCTTCATTTTCTGATTCGGCCAAAGAAAAAAATATTGAAGAAGTTGTGGTGGTTGGGTATGGTGTAAGAATTATTGAGAATCAATTGAATATGAGTTTCGATGTAGATGTTCCTTACGATATTCTTTCTAATAATCAGGATCATTTTATTAATCTTAAGCAGATTAAAATACCTGCTGATTATAAATACTATACTGCACCTAAAGCTGGAAATGATGCATATTTAATTGCTACTATTAAAGATTTTAATAAATATAATTTGATCTCAGGTTCTGCCAATGTAATTTTTGAAAATATGTTTATCGGAGAGACGAGAATTAACCCAAATCAGGTAACAGATGAATTAAATATTACACTTGGAGATGACAAAAAAATAAGTATTCGAAAAGAAATTGTCGATGATAAAGCCAGCGTAAAATTCTTTTCTTCTTATCAGGAGAAAACCTTTACTTATGATATTGTGGTACGAAATAATAAAAAAGATGCGATTGATATTGAAATTAAAGACCAATATCCTTTAAGTAAGGATGAATCAGTTAAAATAGAATTATTACAAGCTGATAAAGCTGAAGTAGATAAAGAAAAAGGCTTTTTAACCTGGAATCTTAAAATATCTTCTAATGAAACTAAAAAAATAAGAGTAAGCTATAAAGTAAGATATCCGAAAGATTATTCAATCAGTAATCTTAATTAATTACGATTCTATTCCTTATTTTTGTATAAAATTTCAGCTCGATTTGAAAAATAAAAAACCAGACTATTCGCATCTTTCATCCAACCAGCCTATCGGTATTTTTGATAGCGGGGTAGGAGGTTTGACGGTAGCTAAAGAGATAAAAAGGCTTCTTCCTCATGAGGATTTAATTTATTTTGGTGATACAAAACATCTTCCTTATGGTGAAAAATCTAAGGAAGCCATTATAGAATATTCTACAAAGATTACCAATTTTTTATTGGAACAGAACTGTAAAGCGATTGTCATTGCGTGCAACACAGCAACGGCCAATGCTTTAGACCAAGTAATGCAATCTGTTGCAGGCAGAGTTCCTGTTATTGATGTTATCAACCCTGTAGCGGAAAAAGTTTCGTATGAAATCCATAATAATGTTGGAGTTATCGCGACAAAAGCTACGGTGAATTCCGGATTATACAAAAAGAGTATTCGTAAACATAATAAATGGATTAAAGTAGATGAATTGGCGACACCTTTATTGGTTCCTGCTATTGAAGAAGGCTTTAAAAACCATCCGATTACCCATGCTATTATCTATAATTACTTAAGCAATAGCAAGCTGAAAAATATTGAAACGCTGATTCTAGGATGTACTCATTATCCTTTATTGATCGATGAAATCAAACAGTATTATGGAAACCGTGTTCGTGTGATTGATTCACCGAATATTGTGGCGAATCATTTAAAAATTATTTTAGATAAATATAATCTTTTAAATGAAAACAATCCGAAGCCTAATTATCACTTCTACTTATCTGACCTGACTAAAAATTTCGAAAAAATCTCAAAGAAATTCTTCGGGAAAACAATAGATCTGGAACTGAAAGTATTATAAATAAAAAAAGACTCAAAAAAGAGTCTTTTTTTTATTTATATCTCAAGAATGACTTCTTGTTTTTCATGTCTTGTTTTGGGAGTAATGGTCGGCTGATTGCTGTCTTCTTCAGCTCTTAGACCAATGGTAACCGCAAATAGAGTTTCATACTTTTCATTGTTTAAAATAGTGTCATACTTTTCTGGTTCAATTCCTTCCATTGGTGTAGAATCTATTCCCATTTCTGCACATGCTGAAAGGAAGACTCCCAATGAAAGGTAAACCTGATGACCCAGCCATGATTTTATGGCAGCATTGCCCTTCGGTTTTACAAAATTTTTATAATAATTCACACTTCCTTCAGGAAGATAACCTTCAATCTTATTTTCAAAATCATCAGGGTTTTTCATGACCTGAAATACAATTAAATAATTGCTGTCCAAAACTTTTTCCTTGTTCCAGTAAGAGGCTTCTGCCAAAGGTTGCTTTAAATCGGAAAAATTATTTACAAAAATAAAATTCCATGGCTGACTGTTGATAGAGGAAGGACTTAGCTGTAAAATGTCTTTTAACTGCTGAATTTTTTCTTCACTTATTGTTCCTTGAGGATTATACTTTTTCACAGTATATCTCGATTTCATTTTTTCTAAAAAGCTCATAATTTTATACTATATTTTTTATAGTTGCAAAACTAATTTAAGTTTAATACATTTGCAATAACGGTAAAAAAGGATAGTATAAAAATGTATACAATAGATAATAAAGTATATCCGTGTTGTACAAGTGTTACCATGCGGTTTATTGGAGGAAAATGGAAAGCGGTAATTCTGGTCCATCTGAAGAATGGTCCCAAAAGATACAATGAAGTGAGAAAATTGATTCCCACGATTACAGAAAGAACATTAAGCCTACAACTGAAGCAATTAGAAGAAGACCATATTATTGATCGAAAGGTTTTTACAGAAAAACCGCCGCTAATGGTAGAATATACATTGACGGATTTTGGGAAAACATTACTTCCTGTTTTGGAAGAAATTACAAAATGGGGAATTGAAGCTTCTGAAAGATTCAAAAAAAAATAATCAAGAAAAAATCCTGATTATTCTGTTATTTCTGTAGTCGCTTCCTGATTAGGTTTAAAAAAGCTGAAGCTTACGTTTCCGTATTTTCGGGTATCCATTAAATTCGGATGGTCAAATTTCATTCGGCTTTGATGCTCCACGATCAGTATGCCGTTTTCTTTTAGATATTTATTGTTTAATACTAAAGAAATCAATTCGTGGTATTTTTTTTCTTCCATTTCGAAAGGGGCGTCAGAAAATACGACCTCAAATGACTTTTTATTTCTAAACTTCTTTAGCCAGTCAAAAACATCCCCTCTCTGAACGTTAACCTGTAAGCTAAATCCTAATTCAGAAGCTGTGGAATTCAGAAAGCTGGTGTGTTTGGGATTCATTTCTACAGAAGTAATGTCCTGACATCCTCTGGAAGCAAATTCAAAGGTTATAGAGCCAATTCCTGCGAATAAATCCAGCACGGAAACCGACTGCATATCATATGTATTTTCCAAAATACTGAATAGCGCCTCTTTTGCAAAATCCGTTGTTGGTCTTACATCAAAATTTTTCGGAGCGGCTATTTTTTTAGCTTTCCATTTTCCCGAGATGATTCTGTACATATTATGGTAGGTTTTAAGTTGTAGATCGTAGGTAACAGGTATACTAAACACATGTTATCTGGTTACTGCAACCTAATTTAAAATAAAATTTTTATTAGGAATATTATCAAAAACGATTTTCAGATTCTTTACAAACTTTTGTAATTCTGAAATAAAGGTTTCATTCTCTGTGGTTTCACCGTAGGCAAAAAAGCTGGTTTCATTAATTCCAAAACCTATTTTACTTAAAGTGAACATCACAAAATAAAGAAAATCAACTTCTGAATTGACATCCAGATTATTATATAAGATGATTTTTTTATCATCAATAGCAAAAAACTCACACTGATTATGGTATAGGTTGATGTGAATTTCTTTATTGCTTTTATTATGAATAGCATTTAAAAACTTTTCCCCTGAAAAATTAAAATGAACAGGTATCCCTAGACTCTTTATTTTCTGATAAAAATGTTTTGGAAAAGTGTAATAAAACTGAACCTTGAATTTTTTATTGACAGAAAGCATAAGCTCTTCGTTATCCTTATCAACAGGAGCGTTAAAAGCAATTAAGTCAAATCCTGCATCATGCTCAGAAAATCCTTCCGGCATTAAAGTAAAGTGATTCAAGGCTGAAATTACCTGAATTTCATCAAATTTTTGTTTACCCAACACTTCATCCAGTTTATGTGAGATGAAATTTTCCGGAGTTTCTTCGTCTACGAAATAAGATTTTTCTTCCACAATGCTTTTATTTCTAGCAATTTGGAAGATCAGTCCGTCTTTGGTAAAAAGTAAATTAAGTACGTTCATATTTCAATTCCTGCAAATTTAGTGAAATTCTACCATTACTGCACCCGATTGATGATGAAGTATTTCCTTATTGTAAAAATCGAGATTGGTCTGACTTTCCAAAGTATCCCAAACCAACTTCTGTAAAATTCCGTCACCAATTCCGTGTACGATTTCCAGCCTTTTAAGATGATTTTTTCTGCAGAATTCCAGGGTTTCCACCAGTTTTTCCTTTTGAATAAACAATCTTTCAAAACTATCATAATCATTAGGATTCTTAACTAAATTATGAAAATGCAGGTCTAACACCAAATGGTTTTTCTGATGTTTTTTAGAAATATTTTTTTTAGGTTCGGCTTTTTTTATGATTTCTACCTTTTCATAAAAATCTGAAATTTTCGGAACCAGTTTCTCTTTCTGATATTGATGGGTAAAGCCATATTCATCTTTAAACACTACAATATTTCCATGAACGGAAGTTATTACTCCGTTTAAATCTTCATCTACCACAGAAACTTTGTCTCCAATCTTCATTTCTTAATAATTTATTTCGGTCCCAGCTCAATGACCTCCAGATCCTTTATTTCTGCACCATCAATCACAAAACGCATCATGGTCCTCATTTTGTGCCAACCTTGCTTACCGCAAGCTCCGGGATTGAGGTGAAGCAAATTATTTTTTTCATCAAACATCGCCTTCAAAATATGAGAATGTCCGGAAATAAATAAATTCGGTGCTTTTTCAGAAATCTCTTTTTTAGCTAAAGGAGTATATTTTCCGGGATATCCACCAATATGAATCATCACAATTTCAACTTCTTCACAGAAAAAACGGTTTACTTCAGGAAATTCAGAACGAATTTTAGCGTTGTCAATATTTCCGTAAACTCCTTTCAAAGGTTTGATTTTCTCAAGCTGTTCAATGACTTCCATACTTCCGAAATCTCCGCCATGCCATATTTCATCAGAGTGCTGAGCGTATTCTAAAATTCGGTCATCGATATAGGAATGAGAGTCGGATAGTAGTAATATTCTGGTCATTATCTAAGGGTTCTTTCTGAAATCTTTAGATTCCACTTTCTCTTTTCAGTTAAAAAATTTAAAATGTAATAATCATCATTTTTCATGCTTAAAACTTTTTGCAAATATAGGGGTTAAATAAAAATCTTAATATTTAGTACATTTGAAAAAATAAAAAAATGAAGCAGAAACTTTCTCTTTTCCTTTTTCTTTTGACCGTTGGTATTGCCAATGCACAGGTTGAGGAAAAAAAACTGGATGAATTGGTCCAGAATACGTTAAAAACTTTTGATGTTCCCGGAATGTCTGTAGGAATTATCAAAGACGGGAAATTAATTTATTCAAAAGGTTTTGGAGTACGCTCATTAACCACAAAACAACCGATGGATGACAATACTTTAGTGGGAATTGCTTCCAATTCAAAAGGTTTTACCTGTACAGCACTGGCTATTTTAGCGGATGAAGGGAAATTGAACTGGGATGATAAAGTTTCAAAATATATTCCTGAATTTCAAATGTACGATCCGTATGTTTCCCAAAATGTTACCATTAAAGATTTGGTGACTCACAGAGCCGGATTAGGTTTAGGACAGGGAGATTTAATGTTTTTTCCGGAAGGAGGAAATTTAACGGTGAATGATATTGTTCATAATGTAAGGTATTTAAAGCCTGAAAATCCTTTCAGAACCACTCTGGATTATAATAATATCATGTTCATTGTTGCCGGAGAAGTAATTCACAGAGTTTCAGGGCTGAGTTGGGCAGAATTTATCGAGCAAAGAATTATGAAACCTGTAGGAATGACTTCAAGTTTTGGGAGTTATAACAGAGCAAAAGCAGTTGCCAATAAAATTGATGCCCATGCTCCTGTAGACGGAAAAGCTGTTGCAGTTCCTCATGACTGGAATGAAACGGCCAATGCAGCAGGAGGAATTATGAGTAATATTAAAGATATGACACTTTGGGCTGAATGTTTGTTGAATAATTTCACGACAAAAGACGGAAAGAAATTAGTTTCAGATAAAAATGTTCAACAGCTTTGGAGCTTACAGATTCCAAGCGGAGTGTCAGCAAAAAATCCGTATGATACAAGCTTTTATGGGTATGGAATGGGCTGGTTTTTAAGTGATGTAAAAGGTCACAAACAAATCCAGCATACAGGAGGATTGATCGGAACGGTAACTCAGTTTACATTAATTCCGGATATGAAACTGGGAATTGTCGTTTTGACCAATCAACAGTCCGGAGCAGCTTTCAATACCATTACCAATACGGTTAAAGATTCTTATTTGGGCATTGCAGACAGAAACTGGCTGAAAACTTATGGTGACCGAATGAAAAAAATGGAAGAAGTTTTTGATAAGCAAAAGAAGGAAGCCTTTGCAAAATCAGAAGCTTTCAGAAAAGATAAAAATCTGCAGCCAAAGCCGGAACAGTTTGTTGGAACTTATAATGACCAATGGTTTGGTGATGTAGAAGTTTCTCAACAGGGAAATACATACAGAATTCTGTGTAAAAACTCTCCAAGACTGAAAGGCGAATTATTACCTTATTCAAATAATTCTTTTATCATTAAATGGGACGACAGAAGCTATGATGCGGATGCTTATATTATTTTTAATTATGATGAAACAGGAAAAGCTGAGTCTGCAAGATTAAAGCCGATTTCTGATGTTACGGATTTCAGTTTTGATTTTGATGATTTAGATCTTAAAAGAAAATAAATAAAAAACTCCAACAAGCTGTTGGAGTTTTTTTATGCGTATATTATTTTTGTTAAATCTTCCCGGGCTCATAAAAAAATAAAAGCTTTTTGTTGGCTCCGTCAAAATCGGCCCAGGAATCACAATCTATTTCAAAACCGGCTACACCACAGGTTGGAAAATGAAAAATATCTTCGGAAATTGAATTGGCAAAATTGGAAATTCCGTTATTATGAGAAAAAAAAGCGACTGAATTATGTTTGTTATCTAAATCATAAATCACCGACTCAAAATTTCTTTCCGACGGATTATACAATTTCTCATCAGTATTAAAATTAAGATTGTAGGTCTGATTGAAAATCTTACATGTATTTAATGCTCTTACAGCAGGGCTGGAAACAAGATAGTCTATAGATATATTATTGGATTTTAAAAACCTTGACATATTCATTGCGTCTTCCAATCCTTTATCAGCCAAAGGTCTGTCAAAATCTTCGGTTTCCTCCGGCCAGTCGCTCTTCGCATGTCTAACGAGTATGATTTTCTTCATAATTTAAGTAGTTTGGGAGAATAAAATTATAAAAAAAATAATGGAATAAAACATGATTTATAAAAAAAACTGTGTGTGGAATAAAATCATTAAAATTTACTAAATTTGCAAACTTATGGGACAAATCCTTGCAATAGACTATGGAAAGGCTCGTTGTGGTATTGCTGCAACGGATGATATGCAGATTATTGCGAGTGGTTTAGATACCGTTCAGACTCCTGTTTTGATTGAATTTTTGAAAAAATATTTTAACGCAAACAGAGTGGATGAAGTGGTAGTCGGACTTCCTGTAGATTTGAGAGGAAATATTTCCGAAGTGGAAACAGATATTTTAAAATTCATAGAAGTTTTTCAAAAAGAATTTCCAATGATAAAAGTTAACCGCTTCGATGAAAGATTTACATCCAAAATGGCTTCGTTTTTTATTTCCCAAAGTGGAAAAAGTAAAAAGCAAAGACAGGAAAAAGGATTAATAGATAAAGTAAGTGCAACCATCATATTGCAGAATTTTTTAGAACAAAGAACAAGATGATTTTACCGATAAGAGCCTTTGGGGATCCTGTTTTGAGAAAAGTAGGTAAGGATATAGATAAAGATTATCCCGAGTTACAAGAGTTGATAGATAACATGTTCGAAACCATGTACAGTGCCAACGGGATTGGTTTGGCTGCACCGCAGATCGGACTGGATATTCGTTTGTTTGTAATTGACGTTACTCCTTTGGCAGAAGATGAAGATTATGAAGATATTAAGGATGAACTGGCAGAATTCAAAAAAGTTTTTATCAATGCTAAAATTCTGGAAGAATCCGGCGAAGAATGGAAATTTAATGAAGGATGTCTTTCCATTCCTGATGTTAGAGAAGATGTAAAAAGAAAAAGTACTATTCTTATCGAATATTATGACGAAAATTTCGTTAAGCATACAGAAACTTTTTCCGATATTAGAGCCCGCGTAATTCAGCATGAGTATGATCATATAGAAGGAACATTGTTCACCGATCATTTAAGTGCTTTGAAGAAGAAGCTGGTAAAGGGGAAGCTTACAAAAATTACCCAGGGTGATGTAAGTATCAATTATAAAATGAGATTCCCTAAATAATTTAAATAAAAACAAAAAGAAATATTAAACAGCAGAAAGCCTTAAGCAGACTGCTATATTCACAAACAATAAAATTATGCTGTTAGAAAAAATAATTTCAATCTCTGGAAAACCAGGACTTTTCAAATTAGTTTCTCAATTAAGAAACGGATTCATTATTGAAGATGTTACCACTAAGAAAAAAGTGAGCATCGGTAACTCTAGCCAGGTAAGTTTGCTAGATAATATCGCCATGTTTACATTTGATAAAGAAGTTCCTTTGTTCGAAGTTTTTGAAAATATTGCTAAAAACTACGATTTTAAAGAAGCTATTCCTCACAAATCAAGCGATGCTGAATTGAAGGAATTCATGACGGCTTCTCTTCCGAACTATGATACGGAAAGAGTATATGCTTCTGATATCAAGAAATTGGCCCAGTGGTATAACATTCTTCATAAAGCAGGATATATCACTCCGGAAAGCTTTGTAAAAGCAGAACCTGAAACTTTAGACGGTGAGTCTGCAGAAGAAGTAAGCGTAGAAAAAGAAGCTCCTAAAAAAGCTGCTCCAAAAGCTGAAAAGCCAGCCGCTCCAAAAGTAAAAGCAACTTCAGCAGCTAAAGCCGCTCCGAAAAGCACACACAGAAAACAAGGATAATCTAATCTTTGAATCTAAAATATAACCTCGTCTTTTGGACGAGGTTTTTTGTTTATAATAGTTATAACAGTTGTCTGTCATTCTAACGAAGGAAGAATCTGTAAAATGTAGAGATTCTTCCTTCGTCAGAATGACAATAAATAAAATTGTAGTTTAATATTTCTCTGCCTAAGTTTTCATTCCTTAAATTTGTATCACTTTGAATTCTCAAACTATGAATACCAAACAGGAAAAACTGGAAGCTTTCGGAAGATTATTGGATATTATGGATGATTTGCGTGAAAAATGTCCGTGGGATCAGAAACAGACCTTACAATCACTTCGCCATTTAACTTTGGAAGAAACGTATGAACTTTCGGATGCTATTTTACAGGATGATCTGCAGGAGATTAAAAAAGAGCTTGGAGATGTTTTGCTGCATTTGGTTTTTTATGCTAAAATCGGTTCAGAGAAAGAAAGTTTTGATATTGCAGATGTCATTAATTCATTGAATGAAAAATTGATTTTCCGTCATCCTCATATTTACGGAGATGTGGAAGTGAAGGATGAAGAAGAAGTAAAACAGAACTGGGAGAAACTGAAACTGAAAGAAGGCAACAAATCTATTTTGGGAGGAGTGCCTAAAAGTCTTCCGAGTTTGGTAAAAGCGTACAGGATTCAGGATAAGGTAAAAGGAATAGGTTTTGAATTTCACGATGCGGAAGATGCCTGGAAAAAAGTGGACGAAGAAATTCAGGAGTTTCATGAGGAAACAGATCCTGATAAAAAAGAGCAGGAATTGGGAGATGTATTTTTCTCCTTGATCAATTATGCAAGAATTTCCGGCATCAATCCGGACTCTGCATTGGAAAGAACCAATTTAAAATTCATTTCTAGATTTCAGAAAATGGAAATCTTAGCTGCAGAAGAAGGCTTAAAACTTGCGGATATGACATTGGAAGAAATGGATGTTCTATGGGAAAAAGCTAAACTTTTGCAATAGATGAAGGTACAAAAACCGATACATCACAGATTTCAATACCTGTTGGAATTCAAAGAAACGGAAAGGAAATGGCATTTTCCCTTTCTTGCAGCATTGTGTATAGGAAGCTGTCTTCTTATCGGATATTTTTTAGGAAAGCCAAATTACGGAGCGCTTTCAAGTTTGGGAGCACTAACGATTTTATATTTCACATCGGCTCCGATTACACAGAGAATGATCCATTTAGTGGTGTGCGCTTTCGGAATTATATTTTCATTTACCATAAGCTCATTTTTTAGCTTTAATGCTTATTTTGCAGCATTGTCATTGGGAGTTGTTTCGTTTTTGGCCCATTTTATTACATCATATTTTAAAATTCCTCCGCCGGGAAACTTTTTCTTCATTATGGTTGCCGCAATGGCAAGTACCTATAAATTTGATTTAGAATTAATTCCTCTCAGAGTGGGGCTCGTTGCAATGGGAGCTATTTTATCCTGTTCATTTGCCTTTTTATATTCTGTTTTTATCGAAAAAAGTGAGATGGTGGTCATTTCAAGAAGATCATTCAATAAGAGGAGGTATACCAAATTTGTGGAGAGTACTATTATTGGATTTTTCATGGCTTCGACTTTAATTATCGGACATCTTTTGAAATTTGAAAATACCTACTGGATTTCTATCGCAGCAGTGGCTATCATTCAGGGAAGGAATTTTGAACATGTCCGGCAGAGGAATACACACCGGATTTTAGGAACCTTCATCGGGCTTGGCCTGGCTTGGCTGATTCTTTTATTCGATCCTGAAAAGATTGTCATGATCTTGATCATCACAGTTTTGCAATTTATCATCGAGTTATTGGTCGTAAGGAATTACGGTTTTGCAGTAGTTTTTATTACTCCGTTAACGATTCTTCTAGCGGAAACGGCAAGTGAGATTCATCATGATATTGAAAATCTGATGCGCGCAAGACTTATTGATACCATTATTGGAAGTTTAATTGGTTTGGCAGCTGGATTTTTCCTTCATCATCAGCAGATTATTAATAACTTAGAGAAAAATATCCGGTTTTCTTATTTTCAATTTAAAAAACTAAAAAAATAGATATGTTACGCATCGTTGCTTTATCAGCGTTCTTATTATGGAGCTGCAATCCAAAGGCACAGGATTCATCCCAGAAGAATGAGCTAAAAGTAGAATTTTCGCTGCCTAAAAAGCTGAAAGAGGTTTCAGGGATCGCCTTATCTCAGGACAAAAAAATAATCTGGGTTATAGAAGACCAGGGAAATAAAAATGTAGTCTATGGCTTAGATAAGCAGGGTAAACTGGTGGCGGATATTTTAGTGGAAAATGCCGAAAACAATGATTGGGAAGATATTACAAAAGATATACATGGGAATATTTATTTAGGGGATTTTGGAAACAATGATAATGACAGACAGAATCTTTCGATCTTAAAATTAGATTTGAAAACACCTTCTCAGGCGACTACGAAAGTTGTTCAGACTACCCGGTTTCATTATGAAGGACAGACTGAATTTCCTCCTAAAAAATCAAAATTGTTGTATGATTGTGAAGCCTTTGTAGAGATGGACGGTAATTTTTACCTCTTCACAAAAAACAGAAGCAAAGGTTTTGACGGAACTTTTCTGGTTTTTAAGGTTCCTAATAAAGAAGGTGATTTTGAAGCGAAATTAATAGGAAAGTTAAGGCTTGAGGGGAAATACAGTGATGCGGCTATAACTTCAGCAGCCATCAACAGTACAAAAGATAAAATTGTTTTGTTAAGCCATAAAAATATTCACGTTCTTTCAGGATTTACAGCTAATGATTTTAGTAACGCAAAAATTGAAAAAGTTTCTCTGAATCATAATTCCCAAAAAGAATCGGTTGTTTTTCTTGATGACAAGACATTGTTGATTGCCGACGAAAAAAATAAGGATACAGGTGGAAATGTCTACAAATTTTCATTATAAAAAACAAATCGCGGACTCATTGGTGCGCGATTTTATTTTTAAAACGTCATTCCTATTCCTCCGGAGATTCTTCCGCCATCGGAACCTGTAAAATAATTCAATCTTGCCGAGAATGTTTCTACAATGCTCATCCAGAAACCACCACCAATAGACTGATGCCATTTTCTTGAATCTTCATGATCATTCCAGACTCTACCGATATCATACCCTATCAGAATTCCCATGTTTGCAGGAACAATAGGATTTCTTACCCTTCCGAAATCCCATCGGATTTCAGAGTTATTGGTAAAATAAGATCTTCCTGAAAACCTGTCATTTCTGAAAGCTCTCATTCCGTTGTTACCTCCAATGCTTGCTGCCTGGTAGAATTCAAAATTGTTATTATTGATCCACATGGCGTTGGTAGAATTCGCCAATACAAAGTTTCCTCTTTTATCAAGTCGGTGGTCGATAGAAAGCGAACCGTTGAGAATAAGGAAACTTTTTTCAATATTTGATAGGTTGGTTTTCCAGTCTGCATTTACAACAAACTCCATTCCTAAAGTAGGAAAAGCGGTATTGTCTAAATTTTTGTAGCTGAAAGTATAATTCGCTCCGGCAAATTGCTGACTGCTGAATACCTCTTGGTTTACATCCGGAGAAACGTCTACAAAACGATTCCCTTTTCTTTGTACTTTATTGTTTTCAAACGTAAGCTGAAACTGATGTTGCAGATTCATCCAGCTTTTCTTAGAAATAGACGGTGCAAAGTTTAACTTTGATATTCTTGCTCTGTTGTATTTTCGGTCTGTGTTTTCTTTATCGTATTCACTTTCATTGGATAATCCGAAAAAGTTTTCAGAAAATCGGGGAGTGCTGTACAATGCATCAATATTAAAATCCCATCCTGCGATTGCTTTTTTGAATATTCCTTTATATGCAAGATTAAAGCCAGCTGTAGCAGTGTAAAAATTAGCTTTTAAGCTGTGCTTTTGTGTAAAAGGATCACGAATGAAGTTATTGACGGTATAATTGACTAATGCACCAATGATAACGCCATCATCAGGATTAAAGTCTATATTAGGATAACCGGCTACAAAATTATATTTCGGATGCTTGTAATTGTAGGTATTGATATCATAATCATCCGAAATCTTTTTGGCTCCTTCACCGTTGTATGTATTTTTCTGTGATTTAAAATCATAGATTTTTACTTTACTTCCGTTGGCAACGGTATAAGTGTCATGATTATAGCCTCCGATTAATCTGATATTCATTTTTGGATGGCCTTCCCCGGAAACCTCATAAATATCATCGTCTTCCAGTCCGTAAATCCAGAGTTCCTTGGTTTTGGAATCCTCATAGGTCTTCTCAAAAACAAGTTCAGGGTTTTCCTGGTTTTTATCAAGCTTATACTGCTGTACAAGAACGGAATTTCCGTTCTTGGTAATGACAAATTTGTCAGGATTTACAGTTCCGGCTAACGGTACTTTTTCCTGTAAAACATCATAATATTGGGAAGCGTAATCCTGAAGTTTTGTTTTTCTGATTTTTAACTTTCGCTGTATATCAGCAAGTGTTTCATCCTGTACTTCTTTAGGAATATTGGTAAATGCTTCATCGATATTTTTATCCGTAAGATGTTCCTGAATATATTTTGCCTGTGCAATCCAGTCTTCCTGAGTCGCTCCTTTTAAGAATATTAAATCTAACGGATAAGGTTCCATATTCATCCATTTTACATTTTTAATATCCTCTTTAAACGTTTTCATATGTCGGATAGCCGGAATATTCATAATAATCTTGAAAGCAGCTCCGTCATATTTACTGAAAGCCTGATCCCGGTCTCGTGGAATCGGCTTGTAAATAACCTTCTTGCCATCCTCATATTCTGCCCATTTCCATTGATCAGAATGTCTGTCCCAGTCACCAATCAGCATATCGAAGATTCTTGCTCTGATATAAGATTCCTTATCAATCGAATATTTATAACTTTTATTTAAGTTCTTTAAAACATCATCGGTAGAAAGAAGGTCTTTTGCATTATCCAGAGAAGCCAATGTTTTCGGATCTGAAGAAAAACGCTCTTCAATCATATACATTTCGTTGCCATAGTTCTGATTATATTCACCTAAAGCCTGTTGCTTAGGAATGTAATATAATCTTGGATTGGAATGAGGTATATTAAGTTTTTCGGCCATATTCCCCACAGAAAAAGGGGTGAATGGATGATTGGTCGTATAAAAATCCAGTAAGAATTTATCCGGGAAAGTATTATTAAGCTCGTTTCCGAAAGTACTTTTCTTAAAGGCCATATTGTTCAGAAAACGGACTGCGCTTTTTTTGACTCCCCTCATGACAAATTCCTGTCCGTCCTGAGTTTTAAGGCGTAAACTATTCGACTGGTTTCCGCCGCCTTCTCTGAAAGGGGTATAGCCTCCGTCAAGTGTCGAAAGATTGGCGGTAGGAGCTTCAATCGGCATTCCGTAATATTTTCTGTAATGTTCCCCCCAAAGCCATCTGTAAATCGGTCCTTTCTGTGTTAATTTTTTAGGATAAATAGTGGAAGTAACAGTGGCTGGAAAAGAATCGGGATAATTATTGATAAATTTTTGAGGTTTTTCAATAACCTGAACATGGGTAAGCTTTTTTAGAGTATTGTTTTTTGTTGAAAAATATTCAATATCCGAACTCTCATCTTTTCTGATGTTCAATATGGCAAAGCCGCTTCCTCCGTAGGAAAAATCTGTCCTTGAGCCAATGGTTGCAGGATCTACTTTTGAACCAGCTCCACTTACAATTTGTCTGATGTTTCTTTCTTCATGATATTGAAGATTATGATCATGCCCGGAAACAAAAATAATATTTTCTTTATCCTGAACAATACTTTTTAACCGGTTGGCTAAATCAGCGTAGTGTTGATTGTTTATATCTTCCGGGTTTGCTCCTGAAGAACTTCTTAAAATATTGATAATGCTTGCAATTCCGGGAAGAGGAATCTTCGTGTTTAAAGGAAAAAGATGAGAAGCCACAGAATTGTATCCTGCATGAGTTCCGCTACTGATAATGGGATGATGGAGTGCAACAATAATTCTCTTATCCTGATTTTTAGTAATCAGGTCTTTAAAGTCGGTGAAGAGGTCTTCACGGGTTTTAATGTCACAATTTTTATTGATACCCGGATAATTATCCCAGTTTGCCAATGCCCATTCTGTATCGATTACAATTAATTTAATATCTTTCGTTAAGCTGATATCATCAAGCGGGCACGAGTTTTTTGGCAAGAAAGCTTTTTTATCATTAAAATAATTTTTCACCAATTCTTCCTGAGCTTTTAAGCCATCCAGTCCGCTGTACCAGTCATGATTTCCCGGAATTACCAGTGTTTTTCCCTGAAAGTTTTTGGTGATATCCAGTTGGGTTTCCAGTTTTTTCTTTGCCAAAGCATAATTTTCATCAGATTTTTTCGGCATTCCGCTAGGATAGATATTGTCTCCTAAAAAAATCAGCATAGAATTTTTACTGGCGGAGTCAAGCTTGGATTTAAGCAGGTTTAAGGTTTGCTGAGATTGTGGTTCATCCGCATTACCGGCATCACCTATGAGAAAAATCTGGAAATCATTTTCAGCTTTGTTGTCAGAATGTTGTATTTCAGATAAGTTTTTACCCTTTTTTACGTTATATGTTGCGCAGGAATAGAGTACTCCTGCGGATAATACCGTTCTTATGACGACGGACGTATTTTTTAAATGAGTTTTAAAGGATAAATTCATAAATTTACAATAACAAAATTTCAGTGATGAGCATTTTACAAAAAGCCAAAGATTATGTTGAAATCTTATTCAAAGATAAGTTATCTTCGGTATACTTTTATCATAATTTTATTCATACTACTTACACAGTAAACAAGGCTGAAGAAATCTTGAAGCATACACCGGTTTCTGAAGAAGATCAGGAGAAAGTGCTGCTTGCTCTTTGGTTTCATGATACAGGGTACATAGAATGTGCGCAGAACCATGAAGAAAAAGGCGTTGAAATCATGAAAGATTTTTTGAAAAAAGAAAATTATCCTGAAAACGGGATCGAAGATATTGCCAAGCTTATTTTAGCTACTAAAATTACTTATGAGCCCCAGAATCTGCTGGAACAGATTGTAAAAGATTCGGATTGCAGCCATTTTGCGAGCCATGATTATAATGATATTTCTGATGCGCTCAGAAAAGAATGGGAGCTTACCAATGTGAGATGCTTTTCCAATGATGAATGGAATGCCGGAAATCTGGAAATGCTTAAAAATAAACATAAATTTTACACAGAGTATGCCAAAATGGCGTGGCAGCCTTTAAAGGAGAAGAATATCAAGAAAATTGAGAAAAAGTTGGAAAAAGAAGATGAAAAGGAAAGCAAAAAAGAAAATTCAGGGAATAAAAAAGAAAAGGAGCCAAAATCTGACCGAAGTGTGGATACTTTGTTCAGAGTAACGCTGAGTAATCATACGAGATTAAGTGATATTGCGGATAGTAAAGCCAATATTTTGTTATCTGTAAATGCTATTATCATTTCGGTTTGTCTTTCTGTTTTGGTTCCCAAACTGGATGCTCCAAAGAATTCACATTTGATTATTCCGAGCTTTATTCTTTTGTTATCCGCGGTTTTAACGATCATATTTGCGATTTTATCTACAAAACCTAATGTTACACAGGCTAAATTTACCTTACAGGACGTTGCCGACCGAAAAGTAAATCTTTTGTTCTTTGGTAATTTTAACAGGATGATTTTTGACGATTATCAGAACGCGATGAATGTATTGATCAAAGATCGTGATTATATCTACGATTCGATGGTAAAAGATTTATATTATCTTGGGAAAGTGCTTGACAGAAAGTACAGGCTTTTGTCTATAACCTATAAAATTTTTATGGCAGGAATCATCATTTCTGTATTGTCTTTCGGATATGCCTTTCTTACGCTGTAGAGTTTGAACAGTCGCAAAGAGATTTAAAAAAGCTTGGTGGCTATGTCGTTTATTGATCCTGCGGAACAAGGGAAACTCTTAAAGCCAAAAGTCCTGTAATTCCCTGCAGATCTTCTACTTTTAAGAATTCTACATCATGGTGAAGAATATTTTTTTTCTGTAGCTTACTGATATACTCCAAATATTCTCTTTGATTTTCCATTCCGAAATATACAATGGTAATTTTTCCCGGACAGGTAATTCTGTCGGAAGAATCTTTGATGTGAGCTTTATCTAAACGTTTTTTGATGATCTCATAATAAGAATTATAAGCACCATCTATATCAAAACGTTTTTCATCCATTCTGAAGCGGATGTCCACCTTCTCATTATAGACAAATATTAAAGAAGCAATATCCAGAGGAACGGGTAAGCTTGTTTTGAAATTTTGAAACTCCTGTTCCAATGTACAAACAGTTTTCAGCTGCCAGTATCTGAGCCTGTGAACTACTTTTGAGGTGTAATGCAATTCAGGAGCAATTGCGTTGCCAATATATAAATTATGCTCAACGCCATCTGACTTAAATCTTTCATAATAATGCGGAAAGATCTGCTGTGCTTTAATCTGGCCTTCATCCAGAATATCTGCAAGCTTTCTGTTGACTAGCGTAATAGATTCGTCCAAGCTTTTTCTGTGGCCATAAAAAAGGTGATTCTGAGCGAAAACTTTGGAGAAGTAGTTTTTAATTTTTGATTTTACTTCTTTCGTACTTTTTATTTCCAGTTTTCCCTGCAAAAAAGGGTGAATTTCATCTCTTAAAAGCCTTTGAAAACGTTGCTCTGTATCTGCTTTAATATCATTATTCAGTTCATTTTCAAAAATATCTAAAGCCAGTAAATATTTTTCCGAATCCGAATTGATAAGGGAAAAAAGATCATGAAGGTTTTCTATCTGCTCATTTAAGTCTGCAAGCATTAGATTATAGCGCTTTTCAGAGGACGAACGAATATCAGAAAAGCTAAAAAGCGGAGTAAGATTTTTGAATGAAATCTGCTTCAATGTATACATTTTTCTCCCTAAAAATGCATTGTAATATTTTTCTGCTTCATTTCTGAATTTCCAGACTACACTGTCGTGAATCGTGGTGTATTCTCTTTGAATAATGGCTTCTATCTGGTTATTTCTTTCAAAACTGAATCTGCTCAGAGAGAAAAGAATCATATCAGCGAAAAATTCAAGTTTTTTAAGCTTTAAACCATTAAAACTATATGCCAAAGGAGACGTGAATTCCATGATGGCAAGAAGTTCATTGTCTTTCATGATCGGGATGACCATGAAGCTGTTGATATTATTATCTTTTAAAATACTGAATGAAGGAAGTTTTTGGATCTCATGATCCAAATGATCAACATTTGAAATGACAACCGGCTTGGAATTATGGCTTAAATTATTGAAAGTACTTTCCCTGACTTCCTGATCAAAAGTATTGATCCAGAAATCGAGAATATGATTGGTGAAAACATTTTCATAGATCGGGACCTTTTCCAGTCTTTTTTCCTTTTTGTTGAAAAGCATTAATCCAAAATTAAGCTCAGGAACATCGAAATAGGATTTGAAAATTTCCTTTAGATTATCATCGGGAACCAGATTCTCCGGATCAATTTTAATCATGGTGGATTTTAAGTCTGATAAAGCCACTTCCGAGGTACAGTCTACCAGAGAAATAATAGTAAAACCACTTAATATCCAAGATTTTGAAGGGAAATACTTTTTCCATAGCGCAGTATCATCCAGATTTTCCAGAAGCATATCTATAACTGTGTCTGGAGGAATTGGCGCATCCGGAGTGGGATAAACCTCCGAGAAATCAGAATTTACCGTAATTTTGTAATGTTTCATGATTCCCTGTTTATTGGGAATATCATAATAAAAGGGAAGTGTGGTCTTGATATCTCTTTTGAAATAAGTCTGCAGGATAAGACAACAGCAGAAAACATAAAACTCATCATCATCAATGTTTCTGAGTTCAATTTCAAAGTCTTTTCCGGCCTCTTTCAGTATATTCTTGAACCGTTCAGTATAATTGAATGTAATATTGGACAGTGGAATACTTGCTGCTTTGATTTCATTATTCGTTAAACCTGTTGGAAAAAGATCGGCAAGTAAAAGCTGGATGATATCTTCATATTTGTTTAATAAAGATACATCCTGAAAACCATTTTTCAGTTCCTGAAAATTATTGGTTTTTTCGATAAGTGATTCTGCATAGTTCGCCCGGTATTCTAATCTGTCGTTATAACGGATATGCTCCAACACATCCAAATATTTTTTGAACGATATGTAAACCTGAAATGGAGCGTCTTTTTTATAAAGGTTTGCCAACAACTGAAATTTAGAGTAAAGTTATGAAAAAAATAGATTTTTTCAGGAACGAAAAGTCAGAGATATGTGAGATTTACGAATGTATTTAAACTTAAATGAAATTATGCTTTATGTGTTCGATAAAAAAGTAATACTGTTGTTATTGTGATAGCTTAAAGGGAAATCTTACGATTTATGGAGATGTGCTATTGATTAAAGGAAGTCAAAAAACAATTATTTTATCCTGCTTTTATGGACATAGCCCTGTTTTCCATTTTTCGTTTTAACAAGCCACCAGTCTCCGGATTGATCTAAAACTTCTACCTGTTCGCCCGAGTTTATTTTTTCTACAATTTCGGAAGATGTATTTTTATCTTTTCTGAGGTTAGTATATCCATCACTATCGTGGATATAGTATTCTGTATTTTCGCCTTTAATGATATAAGATTTAAAAAACGGCTTATATTTTACATTGTAAAGGGACAATTCATTTTTATCAAGCTTATTAACGATTTTATCATCGATATAGTGGTATAAATTATAGTAAATAACCGTTTTGTTTTTCCAGCCTGTATCATATGACGGAGAAAAAATGGCTTCCACTTTATCTGATTTCTCAATCTGTTTTTTCAGCTCTGGAATTGAAAATTTATTAACAGCATCTTCACTGATTAACAACGCATCCTTTTGAAAATTAATATCCACAATATTCTTATCAAAATAGTCTTTATTGGTTAAAAATGCCTGCGGAAGATTCTGGTTGATATAATCAAGGAGTTTATTTTGCTTGTATTTATATTCTCCTTTAATAAAATAAGAAGGTTTATAGAGAAATAACTGGAATAAATCCAGCTCATAATCTTCCAGATAATATCCTAAATTCTGATCATTGAAAATGAGTGATAAAAAATAATAAGATCTTATATCATCCAATTGCTGTATCCGAACGAGCAGCAGTTTGATAAAAAATACCTGTTCGTATTGACCCTGATCAAAATTTCTACTGGTTAAAAATTTAAAAAAGCTATTTCTGAAAGACTGATCCTCCAAAGAACTCACTTCTATTTGTTCTATGTATTCTCCGTTATACTTGTATTTATTAAAATCTAAATCTTCAATAAAGGAATTGGAAACATTAATTCCATCTTTTAATTTGTCATTTATATTCATTGGAGCTGTTGTATTTTTTGAGGTTTCAGAGATTTTGTCATTTTTGTCCTTACAACTTATCATTAAAGGCAAAAAAAGTATAAGAAAAAATTTTATAAAACTTTTCATATTATTTTTTTATAGTTACTTTACCGGGTTTCACATTAGGATTATTTTTCTTAAAATCTACCCACCAATCATAGAAAGCTTTTGCATCATCATCCCAGACTCTTATACAACCTTGGGTTCTTTTTAATGTTTTAACTTCATATCCCTCCTGGCGCCCTCCATGAATTCTTATGGCAGATCTTCCACTTTTTGCAGCTTCATCTTTGTTTCCGGCGATAGGCTCAAAAACAAGTCTAGGATTGGGGCCATATGATTTTCTATTCTCTTTATTGGATTGATAAAAAGGAGTGCTCTGGTTGATCTGAAATTCTCCAAAAGGAACATCCGAATTGGTTTTCATATGATCTTCACCTGCAATTCCTTCCAATAAACAGTCATTGAAAGTTAAGACAATTTTTTGGTTATGATCATATACCTCAATTTTTCCTCTTCTACAATTGTTTCTCACTGCAGTTCTTTCTATGTGAGTACATTTACTTCCTGTATATTTCTCTGTGATTACGACATTCCATGTACTTTTATCCAAGGTAGGCTGTGCAGCCGCAGGTTCACTTTTATTGCATTCAAAAAATTTCACTTTATTTTGCTTTCCTTCTTCATAAAATTTTGAAATGCTTTTTTCGATTTCCCAGATATAAGTTTTACCTTCTCCGTCATATTGTTTTTCTCCATTTTCGAACCATATTTTCTTTTCATCATACAATTCAGAGAAAGTCTGGGTTTTTCCGTTACTTCTTTTTACTTTAATATTTTTGTGGAGCTCCCCTTCATAATAGAATGCGGGATTTTGACGGTAACCATAATGTCTTGATTTGCTTAGATCGGTCAGGTTTCCGCTTTTGGTATAGGCAAGAGGATATTTGTTATCAAAAACGACATGGTTTGGCTCATTCCCTTTACCTACATCAACAGGCATCAGGATAGATAGATAAAAATCTGTAAGGGTATTTATTTTATCTTTTTTCTTTTCAAGATATTTTTCTACATACTCTAATTGCTTAACAGCAGTCATTTTCAGTAATGCTTCGCGTGTGGTTTTAACAGATTTTGCTGCCGAATCTCCAAACTGTATCAGACCCACATAGCTTGTTCCTTTACCGGCAGTAGGTGAGAAGGTTTTTCCTGTTTCCAAAGCCATTCCTGCCATAAGGAGATTGGGATCTTTTCCTAGCCTTTTGGCTATTTCAACGACTTTTTTTCTAAACTCACAGCTTACTTTTCCTCCCCATATCAGATCTTTATATTGTTCTTTACAAATACAGGTACTAGGTGCTTTGCTATCCGCATTTACTACTGTCGGGCTTTTTCCCGATGGATTAGAAGGGGCTGGTTTTTGATCCTTTTTTACTGTCCCTTTTACTTCCGCCCAATCGTGAATTTTTTTACTAATTTGTGTAACAACTCCTGAAATGACCTCTGTAGTTGTTTCTATGATTCCGTTTTGTTCTTTTTTGCTCTCTCCCTTTTTGGCAGCCGGAGAACCTGGAACTTTGGGTTGGGAAGTAGGAAGAGCGGGTTTAGATTGAGGTTTTCCTGGAGGGGTATTGATTCCGGGAGGAGTATTGACGTTTACATTTTCTGAAGCATGTTTTTTATTTTCATAATATTCTACAGTGACGTAGAATTCCAGTTGTTTTACATCAGTTTCACTTTGTATAGCTTTTTTCATCAAAGCTGAGGTAAGTATAAATTCTGCTTTAGCCGCTCCGTTTATTACTTTTCCCTGTTTACTGTCTACCTGCAAATTGTTAGCATTATGACCACTGTCTTTGGCATCATCTTCCCAAAGTGTAAATTTGAGATATTTTCCCTCTAAACCTACACATTGTGCTTCGGCGATAAGCTTTTCCGTAAAATTGAAGACTGTTCCCGGAGTATTGTCTACATATTTTAGCTGGATTCTATTTATCTTTGGAGTATCTCCAGGCTGAGGATTTATTTCAAGAGCCATTGGAGCCTTGCCTTCCGGTTCGTGTAGATATGCTTCAATTCTATAAGTATTCTGATAGGCATTATTTTGAAATGTAAAACTGCTGATTCCTTTCTTTTTGATATTGGTAGGAACAAATTTTCCATTTACTTTCTTAAAAAGTTGCCATGTAACCAATGTCGGATTTCTTTTTTCTTTAGGGGTTGCCGGATACCATTCATCAATGGTATAGGTTACAGTTTCTCCTATTTTGGGCTGGGTATTACCGGAAATTTTATAAACGCCTTGTTTTGACATAACATTGCAATTTGGGGTTAGATGGCATCGGCTTCATTGTCACTATTTTCCTTTTGGAATTCTTTAAAGTCCATAAAAGGATTAATGTTATGTTGTTCCTGAGGATCTGCATTCTGAACATTTTGATTATTCATAGCAGCAGTTTGCCCGTGTTCTTTTATTGTAATTTTTCCGCCTGTTGTACACATAAGTTCGGAAAGTTCTGTGACACAGGATTTGCCCATGATTTTTACCTGTTCATAAGTTTTCTGCCATTTTCCGGCGGGTGCAAATGCACAAGGAAGATATCCTCCAGATGTAGGCTTGAGTTTACATTGTCCAAAACTTGGGCCTGGAGGAGTAAATTGCACATCGTCTTCTGTAACGGCTAAATAATCAGCTTCTCCTTCCTCACTGTTCCAATAATGTTTTTGGTGAGAAGTTACTTTATACTGCGGAAATTGATTGCCCTGATTACATTGGGCTTTCCCTTTTTGTACAACGAAATGCTTTCCGTCGTGTGGAGATGAACCGGACATATTTTGTGTGTATTGATTTGGTTTTATAAATCTATAAAAAAATTAAGAGCAAAAAAGTAGTAGAATTACTACATTTTTAAAACTTTAAATATTCACCTCATACACTAATTGTTAAAAATAGTATTGCTTACTTCTCCTGTTTTTCCATCATGAAGATTTCTTTTTCCGTTACATCATCAATATATATATTGAAAGCAGCTTCTATTTTCTTAAAAGATAAATCTGTTCGGTTAAAGCTGTACTCTGAAAAATAATCGCAATTAACAGCATTTTCTGTTAAAGGAGCTTTAGTATCAAAAATGGAAGACTTGGAGTAGAGCTGATCCATACTTCGGTTATCTGACGAACGTCCACTTTGGATAATTTTTAAGACAGCATCATTTTCTTTGGGCTGGATTGTATTCCGGAGTTCGAATCGGATAGGAGAGGCATTGGTAATCCAGGGTACAAAATCATAATAGATTTGTGAATCTGTCCAGTCACCATAGATTGCTCTATAGAAAGTACCTGTCAGAAAATGGACAGGTAATGTATTTTTGAGATTTTCTAAGAGAATTTTTTTATTTTCTATGACCGATTTCATTTGATTAATATATGAACTGGAATATTCATCCGTGAAATAACTTTTCAGGGTCTCGAGGTGATCTTTAATTAAATTTTCAGGACTGGTTAAGCGGATATCTTTAATTTCAGTTTCCTCATTAATGATAATTTGTAAAGGATATAAGACTTCAACACATGCTTTTGCCAAACTGGACATTTTGGTATCCGATTCTATTCCTTCTTTTTTAAAATCATACATTTGAAGGCTGAAAATATGTTCACTGTTATCAAGCTGGATATAGTTAAGATCAATTTGATACTCGTAATCTGTTAATAGAGCGTCATTTAAAAACTTCTGATGATTAATTGTATACTTGCCTTTTAATAAATCAATTGGAAAGGGAATTTTACCTTGAGGCGGATGGTAATATAAGCTATCTCCGTTTTCAATAATTTTTTTGTTAAGTTCCTTTATTTCATTTCCAAATGGGAGCAGGAGAGATTGTCCCGTTCTCAAATCATCAAAAAAGCGTTCATGCTTAGCACAATGGGTATTATGAAATTCTCTGAGATAGATTGGGTTTTCGATTTTAAGATCGGATGCAATTTTTTCTAATGAATCGTTGGGAAGGGCTATATAGGTAATCATATGTTTTGTGCTGCGTTTTATAATAATTGCTGTTTAATTATTATAGGTTTGAATTAAAAGAATGAAGCTTTTAATTTTCAATAGGAAATTTATAAAAAAATAACAAAAAAACCTTTCAAGTAATTTGAAAGGTTTTTAAATTTTATAATGGTAAGGCTTTTAGAACCCGGTTAATCTTGCAAATAAATCAGGGAAAACTCCTAAGATAATGATTGAAGCGATAACAAATACTCCCACGATATTGTAAGTAAGAGTTACTTTCTCTGAAGATTTGAATGAGCTTTCTTTGAAGAAGAACATGGAAATGATCAGCCTCAAATAGTACGCAATAGAAACTGCAGATCCTAAAACCGCTACCAATACCAGGAAAACTCCATGATTAGAATTCATTGCCTGAGAGAATAAAGCAAATTTTCCCATGAAACCGGCCGTTAACGGAATACCTGCCATGGAAAGCATAGAAATTGCCGCTGTTGTAGCTAGTAAAGGTTCTGTTTTTGCTAATCCTCTGAAAGCTCCGAAAGAGGTTTCTCTTTTCAGTTTTTCAACATAGATCAAACACATGAATACTCCCACTGTAGATAAAGCGTAAGCAAACAAATAGAACGCTAAATTGTAAGTAGAAAGACTTGTCATTCCGAAGAATACCAATCCGATATATCCTGCGTGAGAAACTGAAGAGTAGGCCAACATTCTTTTCGCGTTTGTCTGAGCAAGACCCATAACGTTTGCTAAAAGCAATGTAATAATTAAGAATACTCCGAAAACATTGATCCATTCTGCTGTAACACCGCCAAATCCGATCGTCATTAATCTGAACAGGGCAAAGAATCCTGAGATTTTCACAACACTTGCCATGAAAGCAGTGATCAATGAAGGCGCTCCATAATAAACATCGGGACTCCACATATGGAAAGGAGCCAATGCTACTTTGAATGCCAATGCACAAAGAATCAATAATACTCCCAAGATGAACATAGCATCATGAGGATTTGAAACTCCGAAACTCTGGATTTTATATAAATCAAAACTTCCTGTACTTCCGTAGATAAATGCAATACCAAACAACAGGAAACCTGTTGCAAATGCACCCATCAGGAAATACTTGATTGAAGCTTCGTTTGATCTTAGATCTGTCTTGTTAGCTCCCGCCATTACATATAAAGGAATAGAAAGAATTTCAACTCCTAAGAATAGCGTTACTAAATTCTGGTATCCAAAAAGGATAATTCCTCCGCAAAGAGCAAAAAGCATCAATGCATATAATTCTGACTGGTGGCTTCTGTGGTTGCTGAATGCAAAACCTCCCAAAAAGAATAATAATAATGTCGTTACGATTGATATTTTTGTGAATAACGCAGTATTAGCGGTGTAGTCATACATGTGTTTGTACTGTCCGAAGAAAGCACATTCAGGCATGAAACTTACCCATAATGCGATGATTAATCCCAAAATCCCAATGTATCTTGCGAATTTCCCTTGTTCAAAAACTCCTGAAAATAACGCAACAACTGCCGTTAGGAAAACAATAATTAAAACACTCATTTCTTAAAATATCAAATTAGCTTACCATTGATTGGTAGATAAACTTCAACGAACTATTCACCATTTCGATTATCGGTTGTGGGAAAATACCAAATACAATCACAAAAACCGCTAAACTTGCCAATACAGAGAATTCTACTGCAGAAAGATCTTTCACTGTACTTAGCACAGCATCATCACCTTGCCCGAACATTGCTTTTCCGTAGAATCTCAATAAATATACGGCAGCAAGGATTACTGTAAGACCAGCGATTACCGCTGCTAATCCATTAAAATCATAAACAGATTTCAATAAGATAAATTCTCCAATGAATCCATTAGTCAATGGAACTCCCATTGATCCTAATATAATGATCAAGAACAATACGGCAAACTTAGGAGCAACTTTCGCCAAACCTCCCATTTGTCTGATGTCTCTTGATTTAAATCTCTTATATAAAATATCACAACAGTAGAATAGACCCACTACGTTGATACCGTGAGCGAAAGTCTGTACTAAAGCACCTTCAGCACCCTCGATGTTGAAAGTTCCTCTTAAAGAAATTACAGCTGAAGCGAAAATACCTGCCACCATTAGTCCAACGTGAGAGAAAGAAGAATACGCAATGATTCTCTTCATATCGGTCTGGATGATTGCAATCAAAGCTCCGTGTACAATTCCTACAATTGCCAGAATAATTACAATCTGTCCTGAAATTCCTGCGATCGGAAGGGGAGTGATCGGTAATAAATAACGGATAACTCCATACACTGCCATTTTAAGCATAATACCAGATAAAAGCATCGAACCCTGAGTTGGTGAATACGTATATGTATCCGGTTGCCAAGTATGGAAAGGGAATACCGGTAATTTCACTGCAAAAGCAAAGAAGATAAACCAGAATACCACAGTCTGTTGTGTTTCGTTCAGTTGAGCATTATAAAGATCTGTCAGTGCAAAAGATGCAGAGTTGTTATACACATAAATCAACCCGGCTAACATGAATAATGACCCAACGAATGTATAGACGAAGAATTTCGTAGTGAATTCAAATCTTTTATTTTCCTGACCCCAAAGTCCGGCAATAAACCAGATCGGAATCAAAGTAACTTCCCAGAAGATGTAGAACAATAGTCCGTCAAGCGATGTGAAAACTCCTACAAGCCCGAACTGCATCAGCAGGATCAAACCGTAGAATGTATTTCTGTAGCTTACATTTTCATTAAAAGAAGATAAAATAATGATCGGCGTTAAAATATTTGTCAACAACAAAAGAAGTAAGCTCATTCCATCGATTCCGAAGTGAAGAGTACTTTTAATGAATTGTGACCAAGGGTAATTGATCTCATGCTGCAATACGCTGTCTACCGTTGGATTAAAATCAAAATCCGCTGCAATATAGAACGTTATAAGCATTTGAACCAATGCAATTCCCAGTGCCAAATATTTGCTGGATTTATTTTTCCATGCAAAAACTAATCCCGAACCTACTAGAGGTAATAGTAATAATGTTAATAATAAACCAGACATTATTGTAATATAAAGTTAACAATCAGTATAATTCCCACAGCCAAAGACATGATCAGAATGTAGTTCTCTACATTTCCATTCTGGATACGCTTCATCGCTTTTCCGCTGTCTTCAGCACCTTCGCCTACGAAGTCTACAAAACGATCAAGAATACCTTTATCAAACATCTTTCCTCCGCGTCCTAATCCTTCAACAGTTTTTACAATTAATGCATTGTAAAGTTCGTCAACATATAATTTTTTAGCAGACAATTTTTCCCATCCTGTATACTGCTCTTCCGGTAATGCTTGTTTTTTCTTATTTACATAAGTGTTTTTAACAATGAACCAAACGCAGAAGAACATCAGAACAGTTGCTCCTAAAAGTATCATTTCAGTACCAAACGGAACTCCTGATAAGGTAGCTTCCATTTGTTTAAAGCTTTCCTCAGTAAGCACGGGCTTCAGCCATTCCATTAATTTTGCATAATGACCGTGACCGATGAAGTGAGGAAGGTTAATTAATCCTCCTACAACAGAAAGAATAGCCAATACGATCAATGGTAACGTCATATTAGACGGGCTTTCGTGTAAGTGGTGTTTTTGATCTTCAGTACCTCTGAACTCTCCGTGGAAAGTCAAATAGTACAATCTGAACATATAAGTTGCAGTAATAGCCGCTAAAATGAATAATAATACCCAATACATTGGATTTTTAGCAAAAGCTGCTACTAAAATTTCGTCTTTTGAAATCATCCCTGATAATAAAGGGAATCCAGAGATAGCTAATGTTCCGATCAGGAAAGTTGCGTGAGTAATCGGGATGTATTTTTTCAATCCTCCCATGAAACGCATATCCTGCTCGTTGCTCATAGCGTGGATTACAGAACCTGCTCCCAAGAACAACAATGCTTTGAAGAAAGCGTGTGTCATTACATGGAACATAGCTGTTGTATACGCTCCAAGACCTAAGGCAATGAACATAAATCCAAGCTGTGAAACCGTAGAATAAGCCAATACTTTTTTGATGTCGTTCTGACGAAGTGCGTAGAATCCAGCTAAAGCAGCTGTTAAGAATCCGATGAATAAAATTCCTCCCTGAACAGTAGGCGCTAAAGTAAATAAGAAGTTAGATCTTACTACTAAATAAATACCCGCCGTTACCATCGTTGCCGCGTGAATTAACGCAGAAACTGGAGTTGGACCCGCCATTGCATCCGGTAACCAAGTATATAATGGAACCTGAGCAGATTTACCAGTAGCTCCGATAAATAAACTCGCCGTAATAAAGATAATTACGTTTCCGTCCAATTCAAATTTTCCGGCATTCTGTGATACGGTAAGATAATCAACAGCGTTAGTCTGAGAAGCGATCATGAAGATACCGATCAGTAACGCTAGGTCACCAATTCTGTTCATGATGAAAGCTTTTCTTGCTGCTTTACCATATTCCTCGTTGGTATACCAGAATCCGATAAGTAAGTAAGAACACAATCCTACACCTTCCCATCCGATGAATAAGATCAGGTAGTTGCTTCCCATTACCAATAATAACATTGAGAAGATAAATAAATTCAGATAAGTGAAAAACTTATAGAAACCTTTATCGTGACTCATATATCCGATAGAGTACAGGTGAATTAAAGAACCAATTCCTGTGATGATCATGATCATCATTAATGATAACTGATCGATCTGGAATCCGAAATTGATCTGAACTCCGTTTACTCTAAACCATTCAAAAGCTTTTACAATTACAGGCTGGCTTTCGGAATCAAAATTCATAAAAATACTCACTGCGATGCAGAAAGATGCAAAAACCATTGCTGTAGCCAAGCTACCCACAACAATTTTTGGAAGATTTTTTCCGAATAAACCGTTAATAAGAAACCCTAAAAGTGGTAAAAGTACTATTGCATATACTAAATTCTCCATTCTTATCCTCTTAATTTATTAAATATACTTACATCAACAGAACGGGTATTTCTATATAGCATAGCAATAATTGCCAAACCTACCGCCACTTCCGCAGCAGCAACCACCATAATGAAGAAAACTAATAGTTGTCCGTCGCCGTTACCTTTGTATGCAGAAAACGCAGCCAATAAAAGGTTTACAGAATTCAGCATAAGCTCTACACAACCCAAAATAACAATTGCATTTTTTCTCAGCAATACTCCCAAAACTCCCAAACAGAATAAAACTGATGAAAGTATGATAAAGTAATTCAGAGGGATGCTTTGTATAAATGTATTTACTTCTCCCATAATTTTATAAATCTTTTTTACCGATTAATACCGCACCTACGATACCTGCCAAAATAAGAATGGATGCAAGCTCAAACGGTAAAACATATTCATTAAACAAAAGTCTACCCAGATTTTTCGTTAGACCAACTCCTCTGTCTACATTTTCAACTACAACATGGTTGTCCTGAACTCCTCTGAATACCCCTAAAACTCCAATTAATAAAAGACCTGCTGTAAAAACTCCAACAAATTTTAAAGTATTGTTCTTCTTACTTTCGTCTTGTTTATTAAGGTTAAGCATCATCAGGATATAAAGAAATAATACCATGATGGCTCCGGCGTAAACAATAATCTGGATAATCGCAAGGAATTGTGCATTCAGAAGGATGTACATACCCGCAATAGAAAACATTGTAACAATTAATGACAAAATAGCATATAAAGGATTTCTCGCAAATACGAAATACACCGCACTTGCCACTGCTAAAAACGCCACCAAGAAAAATAAAAACTGATCCATTATTTTACCGCATTTTTTTGTTTCTCGGATTGTCTTTCAGTGATATCAATCCTTTCATTTATTTTTTCAACCAATTTATCTTTTCCGTAAATGAAAGAACCTCTGTTGGTTTCCACATCTACCAATCTGTCTGTAAGATAGATGGCTGATTTCGGACAAGCTTCTTCACACATACCGCAGAAAATACATCTTAGCATATTAATTTCATATACTGATGCATATTTCTCTTCTCTGTAAAGGTGTTTTTCTTCTTTAGTTCTTTCAGCAGCAGTCATTGTAATTGCTTCTGCAGGACATGCCACCGCACAAAGTCCGCAAGCGGTACATCTTTCTCTGCCTTCCTCGTCTCTTTTCAGAACGTGCTGACCTCTCCAGATTTCTGCTCTCGGTTTCTGTACTTCCGGATACGAATATACTGCGGGAGCACCTTTCAATACGGTTCTTACAGCATGCTTAAATGTAATCCCCATTCCTGTAAAAATCGCAGGTAAGTAGATTTTTTCAGCAAGGGTCATTTCTTTATTAGAAACAACTTTTGATCTGTTCGTAAGTTTCATTTATTTTAATTTTTTAGGCTGAACTTCCATCCAGCATTTAAAAATATATTCTTATCTCTTAGTTTCCAAATGCTAAAATTACAGCTCCTGTAACCAGCAAGTTTACCAATGCCATTGGAATTAAAGTTTTCCAACCTAAATGCATTAATTGGTCATATCTAAATCTTGGAAGCGTCCATCTGATCCACATGAAGATCAAAATTCCGATTATTGTTTTCGTTAAGAATGCTACGATACTCAAGATACCTGCTGTGTTTTCACCCCAGTGCTGAGTTACCCATTCTATTCCAGGATAGTTGTACCCTCCGAAGAAAAGAACTACCATGAATGCATTGGAAATAAACATATTCACATATTCACCGAACATGTATAATCCTAACTTCATTGATGAGTATTCTGTAGAATATCCTGTTACCAATTCAGATTCACACTCAGGTAAATCGAAAGGGTGTCTGTTGGTTTCTGCTAAAGCGGCTACAATGAAAACAAGGAAAGCAATCGGCTGGTAAAAAATGTTCCAGTTCAGCCCTGAAACCCAAGGAATGAATCCCCAAAGTTTTCCATTGGTCTGGCTAGCTGTAATTTCTTTTAAATCCAAACTTCCTGTCATCATAATGATAGAAAGTAAAGCCAATCCCATTGCCAGTTCGTAAGAAATCATCTGAGAAGAAGCACGGATTGCTCCTAATAATGAATATTTGTTGTTCGAAGCCCAACCTCCGATCATGATTCCGTAAACACCAATTGAAGCCATTCCGATGATGAAAAGTACACCAACATCGATGTTAGCAACCTGAAGATCATAAGAAGTACCTGCAATATTTAAACTTTTACCCCAAGGAATAACCGCTCCCGTGATTAATGAAATAAACATTACCAAAGCCGGTCCCAATACGAAAAGGAATTTTTCTGCATTGGCAGGTGTAAAATCTTCTTTGAAGAAAAACTTTCCACCATCAGCAAGAGGTTGCAGCAATCCGAAAGGTCCAGCTCTGTTGGGACCAATTCTATCCTGCATGATAGAGGCAACTTTTCTTTCTGCCCAGGTAGAGTAGGCCGCAATCGTTAATGAAAGCAGGAAAAGCGCTAATACAAGTATAAGTTTAAATGTAAGTAAATCCATTTTTATTTTTATAGATGTTAGATATTAGAGGTTTGAAGATGGGAGCTAAGCTTTCATTTTCAAATTCACTCATTATCAAATTTTCAAATTATTTTTCGTCTTTTTCACTGATTTCTTTAGCCATCGGATTGTCTAAAACTCTTAGTTCATCTTTAGGCTTTTCATAGTGATTCAATGAAATAACGGAATGTCTGTCGATATGTCTAGGACCTTCAAGGTTCCAGTCGCTTAAGCTCTTTCTTTCGAAACGGCAAGTATCGCAGATGAATTCTTCCACTTCACCCCATTGGTCTTTTCTTGCTGTAACTCTTACGATCTCGTCACCCTTCATCCAAACCGTAGCTTTTCCTGAACATTTATCACATTTGCAAGAGGCGTTCATTGGTTTTGTAAACCAAACTCTGCTTGCAAAACGGGCTGTTCTGTCTGTTAAAGCTCCAACCGGGCAAACGTCGATTACGTTTCCGATGAAATCATTATCCAAAGCTTTATTTAAATAGGTTGAAATTTCAGCGTGATCTCCTCTGAAAAGAATTCCATGTTCTCTTTGACCTGTTAACTGGTTGGCAGCCAATACACATCTTGCACACAGAATACAACGGTTCATGTTCAATTTGATGTGAGGACCAAGATCATCTGCTTCGTAAGTATTTCTTTCGAACTCAGTTCTTGTATTTTCCACACCATGCTCATATCCTAAATCCTGAAGATGACATTCTCCGGCCTGGTCACAAATAGGGCAGTCTAACGGGTGGTTTACCAACAAAAACTCAGTTACAGCTTTTCTGCCTTCCTGAGCTTTTTCAGAAGTAAGATTTTTTACTTCCATACCATCCATTACGTTAGTTCTGCAGCTTGCAACCAATTTTGGCATAGGACGAGGATCCGCTTCAGATCCTTTAGAAACTTCTACAAGACAAGTCCTACATCTCCCTCCACTAGTTTCCAACTTGCTGTAGTAGCACATTGCAGGAGGTACAGATTTTCCACCGATTTGTCTTGCTGCTTCCAAAATAGAAGTACCAGGCAAAACTTCAGTAGTCTGTCCGTCTATAGTTATTTTGAATTTTTTAACCTCTTCGCTCATATTCTATGCTTTTCGCTTATGCTGTTAAAAGCTTTAAGCTCTATTTTAATTATACTTTTTTGTATTAAATGTATATCCGATCCCCGCAAGTACCTGTCCGAAAACAAAATCCTGACGAGCTTTGTCCGGTTTATTGTTTAATGTGGTTTTAATGTCCCACATATTAATGTATCCAGCTTTTGCTTCTGCTCTGATCATCCAGTTTTTCCAGAAAACCAAGTTTAAACTTGATCTTAAATCGGTTCCCATCCCTGCAACGTGAAAACGGTCGCTTCTCTCATTTCCAAAAAGTTTAATATTACTTTTCGGGAACATTACTCCGATTCCGGCTCCGTAAGACCATACTAAATCTATATTTTTCTTATGAATAAGATTTTTGTATTTCTCAATACCCAAATTTTCATAATTCAATCCGTCTGTATGCTCAAAAGTAAGAAACTGTTCATCAGCTAAATTTACCTGACCGTTCTGTACCATCCCTGCATATTTCGGATCTGAAATATATCCTGAAAAATCAACCGTCTGGTTTTGTTTCATTACATATTTCATATGGTCAATTCCAAGAACAAGAGCTAAATTATCTTTAATAAAATATCCTATTCTGAAATTATATTGCGTTACTGTAAACCAACTTGGATCAAAATAAACAATTCCAAATTTTGTAGGTTTATCTCTTGCAGATACATTACTCAACTGAAAATCATAACCATTTCCTGTAAAGTGAATATCAGAATTACTGAATGCTCCCCTGTTCCATCCAAAGAAAGCGAACACCTGACCTTTTTTGCTTAACGGTAAAGGTTTTTCTTTCTTTTCTGCTTTATAAGGAGCTACCTCTAATTTATATTCCTTTTCTAATGTATCTTTTTTGACTTGTCCAAAGGCAATCCCCGACATTAAAATACCGGCTACCAATAAATTTTTCATTCTAAGCATTGTTTTCAACAGCAGGAATTGGATCTGCATAATGTGCTAATCCGTAGTTTTGAGTCTGAGACAACTCAGGGTTTTTAATGTGCCATTCGAACTCATCTCTGAAGTGACGAATAGCCGCTGCAACAGGCCAAGCCGCTGCATCGCCCAAAGGACAAATCGTATTTCCTTCGATTTTTCTCTGGATATCCCAAAGTAGATCGATGTCTTCCATTTTTCCTTCTCCTTTCTCGATTTTCTTTAAAATCTTATACATCCATCCCGTTCCTTCACGGCAAGGAGTACATTGTCCGCAACTTTCGTGATTATAGAATCTCGCTAAAGTCATAGTATGTTCTACGATACACTGGTCTTCATCCAACACGATGAAACCTCCTGAACCCATCATTGTTCCGGTAGCGAAACCACCATCGGCTAATGATTCATAGTTCATATATCTTGGTTCTCCGTTTACGGTTCTTAATAATAAATTGGCAGGAACAATCGGAACTGAGCTTCCTCCAGGGATACAAGCCTTTAATCTTTTTCCGTCTTTAATACCGCCGCAATATTCATCAGAGTAAATGAATTCTTCAACCGTGATGGTCATGTCGATTTCATAAACTCCTGGCTTATTGATGTTTCCACAAGCAGAAATTAATTTCGTACCTGTAGATCTTCCAACCCCGATTTTAGCGTATTCAGCTCCTGTAATATCAATGATTGGAACGATTGCCGCAATAGATTCAACGTTATTAACTACTGTTGGTCTTTCCCAAAGTCCTTTTACAGCTGGGAATGGCGGTTTAAGTCTTGGATTTCCTCTTTTACCTTCAAGAGATTCCAGCAATGCAGTTTCTTCACCACAGATATAGGCTCCACCACCTCTTTGAACGTAAATTTCGCAATCGAAACCAGTTCCTAAAATATTTTTACCTAAAAATCCTGCCGCTTTAGCTTCTTCAATTGCTTCTTCCAAAATATCCGGTATCCAAGAATATTCTCCACGGATGTAGATATAGGAAACATTTGAACCTAAACAGTAAGATGATATCAACATTCCTTCAATCAATAAATGAGGAAGAAACTCCATCAGATACCTGTCTTTGAAAGTTCCCGGTTCAGATTCATCGGCGTTGACTACCAAGTGTCTTGGAACACCTTCTGGTTTTGCCAAAAAGCTCCATTTCATCCCAGTTGGGAATCCGGCTCCACCACGTCCACGAAGACCAGAAGCTTTTACTTCTTCAAGAATTTCGTCAGGTGTCATTTTCAAGGCTTTCTCTGCTGCGGTATAACCTCCCTGTTTACGGTAGGTTTCAAAATAGCGGATACCTTCTATATGTGCGTCTTTAAGTAAAAGTTTTTTACTCATTGTAATATGCTTTTGGCGAATAGCTTCTACACTTCGACAGGCTTAGTGTGACAGCTTTTGCGCCTTTTTTAATTAGTTTAAAATTTATTTTAGTCTAAAGCGATTTGTCCTTCTCTGCAAAGATCAAGGATTTCGTCTACTTTTTCTATTGTTAAATTTTCATGAAAGAATTTTCCTAACTGCATCATTGGAGCATATCCACAAGCACCCAAACATTCAGCAGGTTTCAATGTGAACATTCCGTCTTCTGTAGTTTGTCCGTCTTTAATGTTCAGCTTGGTTCTGATATGGTCAAGAATCTTTTCGCTTCCGCAAACCATGCAAGGTCCCGTTCTGCAAACTTCCAAAACATATTTACCAACCGGCTTCATGTTGAACATCGTATAAAAAGTTGCTACTTCATATACTTCAATTGGCTTAATACTTAATAATTCAGCAACATAATCCATCACAGGAACGTCTAACCATCCTCCGAATTCCTTCTGTGCCAAGTGAAGTACAGGAAGAAGGGCAGACTTCTGTCTTCCTTCAGGATATCTTGCGATAATTTTGTGTACCTGTGCTAAACTTTCCGGTTTAAAAGCTATTGTTTCGCTCATTTTTGAAATTTTAGATTTTAGATTTTAAATGAATAACGGCCTAAAATCAATTTATAATTTATAATTCAAAATTTATAATTCCAGTTATGCGTCTAATTCTCCCGCAATAATATTCATACTACACATCGTTACGATCGCATCAGAAATTACAGAACCTGTAATCATTTCAGGATACGCCTGGTAGTAGATAAAACATGGTCTTCTGAAGTGCAGTCTGTAAGGACTTCTTCCACCATCACTCACCAAATAGAATCCTAATTCTCCGTTTCCACCTTCTACAGCGTGGTAAACTTCACCTTTAGGCACTTCTGTTTCTCCCATTACAATTTTGAAATGGTAGATCAAAGCTTCCATTTTTTGATATACATCTGCCTTTTCAGGAAGATAGAAATCTGGAACATCCGCGTGGAATGGTCCTTCCGGAAGATTTTCGTAAGCTTGTTTGATGATTTTAATTGATTCCCAAATCTCTTGTTGACGAACCATGAAACGGTCGTAGGTATCTCCTGATGTTCCCACAGGAATAATAAAGTCGAAATCCTGGTATGAAGAATAAGGCTGTGCAACTCTTACGTCATAATCTACTCCTGCTGCACGTAAGTTCGGACCAGTAAAACCATAGCTTAACGCTCTTTCTGCAGAAATTGCTCCTGCTCCGATGGTTCTGTCCATGAATATTCTGTTTCTTTCCAACAAAGTACAGAATTCTTTGAATCTTGGAGGGAAAGTTTTAAGGAAATCCTTAATCAACTCATGGAATTTCGGTGTGAAATCTCTTTCAAAACCTCCGATTCTTCCCATATTCGTCGTCATTCTCGCTCCACAGATCTGCTCATACATATCGTAAATACGCTCTCTTTCGATGAACATATAAGTAAGACCAGTAATTGCTCCGGAGTCCATTCCCGTTACCCCGTTACAGATAAGGTGGTCACCGATTCTTGCTAATTCCATCAAAATGACACGCATATAATCTACACGCTTTGGAACTTCAACGCCAATTAGCTTCTCTACTGTCATGTGCCAACCTAAATTGTTGATAGGGGCAGAGCAGTAATTCATACGGTCGGTAAGGGTAGTGATCTGAGAGTAGTTTCTTCTTTCTGAAATTTTTTCAAATGCTCTGTGGATGTATCCCACGGTTTGCTCAGCGTGAAGGATTCTTTCTCCGTCCATCGTTAAGATATTCTGGAAAATCCCGTGCGTTGCAGGGTGGGTTGGTCCCAAATTGAGGGTGTATAATTGACCATCAATCTGCTCCTTACTGTCGTACTGGTTTAGTATATTAGATAATGAGTTATCTTTCATAATGTTTGCTTTTAGCTATTTGCTTTTGGCTAATTGCCTTCCGCTATTATCTTCCGAACATGCTATCGTTCTTATCGGTTCTTGTGCCGTCTTCCAAACGATATTCCTTCAACATTGGATGATATCCAAGATCTTCCATATTTAAAATAGGTCTAAGATCGGGATGTCCTTTAAATTTAATTCCGAAGAAATCATAAGTTTCTCTTTCCATCCAGTTAGCTCCAGCATATAATTCCACTAAAGAATCAACCTCTATATTTTCTCTGGACATGAAGATTTTCAGACGCAATCTGAAGTTGGTCATCATATTGTGTAAATGATAAACCACTCCGATTTCTTTTTCAGGATATTCCGGATAATGGATTCCACAAATGTCGGTAAGGAAATTAATTTCCAAAGATGAATCTTTAAGATAATGAATGATCTTTTTGATGTCTTCTTTTTTTACCTCGATTGTCAGCATTCCATAAGGCTCAGAACTCGCGATTACAGACTCCGGAAATTCTCTTGTGATTGCTTCTAATACAAATTCGTTTGTCATTTCCGTTAGTTGCTTATGTTGTAAGAATCTAATAATTTCTGATATTCAGGCATATCTCTTCTTCTGATGCTTTCGCTTTCTGCCAAAGCCTGAATCTGCATTACCCCTTCAATAATCTGCTCCGGTCTTGGAGGACATCCAGGAACATAAACATCTACAGGGATAATTTTATCGATACCCTGTAATACAGAATACGTATCAAAAATACCACCGCTGGAAGCACAAGCTCCAACTGCTACCACCCATTTCGGCTCTGCCATCTGAGTGTAAACTTCTTTTAGGACAGGTCCTAATTTCTTAGATATAGTTCCGCAAACCATCAGCATATCTGCCTGTCTTGGTGAGAAAGAGTTTCTTTCCATACCAAATCTTGAAGCATCATACGTCGGGTTCAGGGTAGCCATAAACTCGATACCACAACAAGAGGTTGCAAAAGGTAACGGCCAAAGTGAAAACTTTCTAGCCATCCCGATTACACTGCTCAGTTTCGTTGCGAAAAACCCTTCTCCTTCAAATCCTTCCGGAGCAGGTGCATCTGTTCTTATTACTGGTTTGTTATCTGACATTTTAGTAGATTTTAGATTTTAAATTTTAGATTCTAAATTATTGTTAATGTTAACCTTAATCGAAAATCACCATCTAAAATTTGTAATTTAAAATTTATAATTTCTTATTTATCCCAATCTAATGCGCCACGTTTCCAGACATAAAAAAATGCCATGAAGAAAATCGCCACGAATGTAAGTACTGCTAAGAATCCTTCCATTCCGAATTCTCTGAAGTTAACTGCATATGGATAAAAAAATACGATTTCAATATCGAATAATACGAATAATACCGCTGTCAAAAAGTATTTGATGGAAAACGGCGTTCTTGCATTTCCTTCTACCGGGACACCACATTCCCAGCTTTGGTTTTTCACAGAATTTCCTTTTTTCTGTTTGGGTCCTAAAAAATGCGCTCCAAGCAAAGAAATGGCTACGAAACCTATCGCAACACCTGCTTGTAAAAGGATTGGAATATAACTTTCAGGTAAATTCATTTTTGCATTATTATCTCAATTTGCAAATTTAGCGAATAAACAAGAAAGCATGAAATTTATCAGCTTTAAAATAGGATGAAAATAGGAAAAACTGATAATTTAGAATCAATAAAAATAGCGGTTATTTTTTCATTTTTTTAAGCAGAGCAAAGGCCATAAATGCTATATAGCCAAATAAGACGCTTGCATACATTATGTTAACTACAGTATTCATTCTGTCATCTTCTATTCTGAAAAAGAAATTGTAAACAATAAATCCTGCGATTAAAATGGCGAAAACAATAAGATGTGGTTTCATTAAAAAATATTAAAATGTTAAGGCGAAGCAATTGCCTTTTATTTGTTACCAATATTGAGTGAATAAGTTCTTCTCCTTTTGTGATTTACAGGATTATAGTCCTGCCACAGCAGCTGTACGCTTTTGTTTTCTTCCAGTTCAGGATTGGTTTCCAGATATTTTACTCCTTTTTGTCTGAATAATTTCCAGATTTCTTTGAAAATAATAGAAGTTACGCCTCTTCTTTGGTAATCCGGATGAATGCCGATTAAATAAAAATTAGCTCTGTCATTTTTCTTGCCTGCTTGTAAAAAATGCCACCATCCGAATGGTAAAAGTTTTCCTTTAGATTTTTGTAAGGCTTTCGAATAGGAAGGCATTGTGATCGCAAAGGCAACCAGTTGATTAGATGCATCGGCAACACATACGATATAATCTTTGTTGATCAGCTTAAAATATTTTTCTTTATATGTTTTGCGCTGTTCATCGGAAATAGGAGTGTAGGTTGAAAGATGCTTGTAGGTCTCGTCCAAAAGGTCAAACATGGGATCAACGTATTCAATAATCTCTTCTTTAGTTTTAAATTCTAAAACTTTAAGATGATATTTTTGAGAAATCAATTCGTTGAACTTGTGTATTTTATCAGGTAGTGTTTCCGGAAACTGTAGTTCAAATTCCACCCATTCCTTTTCTTTTACCAAGCCGAGTTTTTCAAGATGTTTCGGATAGTACTCATGATTGTAAATTCCGATCATCGTTGCCAATTTGTCAAAACCTAATGTCAGCATTCCTGCTTTGTCCAGATTGGTGAAGCCCATTGGTCCTTCAATAGTGTCAATATTTTTCTCCTTAGCAAAATCTATGGCGGTCTGAATTAACGACTGAGAAACTTCTTCGTCATCAATAAAATCGATCCATCCGAAACGGACTTTTCTGATTCCCAGTTCCTTTTCTTCCTTGTGGTTGATGATTACGGCAATTCTGCCAACGATATTGTTGTTTTTATATGCTAAAAACTGTTTGGCTTCAGAATATTGAAGGGCAGGATTTTGCTTAGGATTCCAGATGTTCATTTCATCATTGATGAATGCCGGAACATAGTTGGGATTGTTTTTATATAAATCCATCGGAAATCGGACAAATTTCTTGGCCTGATCCGGTGTTTTTACTTCAATAATGGAGATTTTCGACATAATGTAGGACGCTAATTAGACAGACAAATATAATTAATTAAATACAATACTTTGGCACAGTTTTTACATCAAAATAGTAAAAAAAACACATTTAAAATCTAATAAAATGATAGGTTATTATATAATTATCGGTATTTCGATGCTGGTAAGCTGGTGGGTTTCATCGAAATTAAAATCAAAATTTGCATATTATTCCAATGTATATCTTCACAACGGGCTTTCAGGGAAGGAGGTTGCAGAGAAGATGTTAAGAGATAACGGGATCACAGATGTTCAGGTAATTTCGGTTCCGGGACAATTAACGGATCATTACAACCCTGAAAATAAAACAGTAAATCTTTCCGAAGGTGTTTATATGCAGAGAAATGCTGCCGCTGCCGCAGTTGCTGCCCATGAATGTGGACACGCCGTTCAACATGCTAAAGGATATTCCATGCTCCAGCTACGTTCTAAGCTTGTTCCTGTAGTAAGTATAAGTTCTAATTTAATGCAGTTCGTTCTGATTGCGGGGATTATGATTATGGCTGCAACCCGTACAATTGATAATCCTACGGGAAATAGACTGGTATTGGGAATAGGGGTTCTGATGTTTGCATTTACGACTTTGTTTGCTTTTGTGACACTTCCTGTGGAGTATGATGCGAGTAACAGAGCGATGAAATGGCTGAAAGACACAGGAACTGTAACTTCTGAAGAATATGTCGGAGTACAGGATAGTTTAAAATGGGCGGCAAGAACTTATGTTGTGGCTGCTATCGGTTCACTCGCGCAACTTCTCTACTGGCTCTCTTTATTTATGGGCGGAAGAAGAGATTAATCTTTAAATTTAAATGAAACATACTGCATCTCGGACAATTTGTCCGAGATGTTTTCTTTTTGCGCAATTTTTAGTGAAGCTGTAAGAATACAATTTTCTTGAGTGTCAAAACTCAACACTTTAGCATCAAATTTTGAAAGAAGGGTAAAGATGGTATTTTGCTGATTAAACTGAAACTGAATCTCGATTTCTGTTTCTAATTCTTTGGTAATGATATTGGCTTCTTCTAATGTAATTTTCGCCGATTCTTTATAGGCTTTTACCAATCCTGAAACACCCAGTTTTGTGCCTCCATAATAACGAACGGATATCACTAAAACATTGGTAATTTCATTAGCTAATAATTGATTGTAAATTGGTAAACCAGCACTTCCGGAAGGTTCTCCATCGTCATTGGCTCGATAATTTTCGCCATTCAAGCCTATTCGGAATGCATAACAATGATGCGTTGCTTTGGGGTGTTCTGTTCTTACTTTTTCTAAAGCGTCTTTTAGTTCATTCTCATTATTAACAGGATAGGCAAACCCAATGAATTTACTTCCCTTTTCTTTTAATAGGGTGTTTTCTACTGCAGATTCTATCGTCTTAAAACTGAACATATTTTATAAAGAAAGCTGATGGCGCCTTGAATTTAGAATTAATTTTCAAATTTAAAGTTTTTTAAATACCGTACAAAAAAAGAGAACTGTTAAGTTCCCCTATGTTTTAATTGTTTTAAGAAATTTAGCAGAATGTATTTGTAGGCCTGCAACCATCTGGGCACCATTTTTCTCCTGCAGGACATGGGCAAACTTTGGTTCCGTTAGCTAAGTAATAGCAAGTTTGAGCTCCTCCGTTTACGGACTTTAATTCTTTTTTTGATAATTTTCTTAGATTTTTCATGATAATAATTTTTAGTTTCATCATGAAATTACATAATTCATTTCAAAGTATGGTGAAAAAATATTAAATATTTATTATGTTAAATTATTGATAATTAGTTGGTTAATTCTTGAGTTGATAGGATTCAATAGTGTTATTTCTGATTGTTTCGGATTTATAAGGCTTCATTTTGTTTAGAATAGGAGCATTTGTTCCATTTTCAAGCTTCAGGTCTTCATTTTTAATAATAATTGCCTCATCCCAAAGATTTTCATCAATAAATTGCTGTAAAGTAAATCTTCCTCCTTCAATAATAACGGACTGGATCTGTTCTTTATATAAAGCATTCATTAGATCATTCAGGAAGTTTTCTTTATTAATTTTAATAAAATGAATGTTATTTTGAATTTCCTGTTTTACAGTATTGATAACAATCGTTTTTGCTTCTTTATTATATATGCTGAAATCCTGAGGAACTTTCAGATCAAAATCAATTAAGATCCTTACAGGATTAATACCCTTTACATTTCTTACTGTTAAACTTGGATTGTCATTCAGTGCGGTTTGCGTTCCGACTAAAATCGCATGTTCATCGGCTCTTAACTGATGAACGAATTGATTGACTAAAGCATTGGAAATAGAAGTGGGCTTAAAATCTTTATCCAAAAATCCATCCCCGGACTCTGCCCATTTCAAAATGATATAAGGTCTTTTCTTTTCGTGATAGGTGAAAAAACGTTTGTTGAGTTCAGTACATTCTTTTTCTAGAATTCCAGAAACCACTTCAATACCTGCATCCTGAATGATTTTTTTACCTTTTCCATTTACTTTGTCATGAGAATCCATAGCTCCGATTACTACTTTTTTAAACCCTAATTCTTTAATTTTTAAAGCACATGGCGGTGTTTTTCCGTAATGTGCACAGGGTTCCAGCGAAACATAGATTGTAGATTCCGGGATTAAACTTTTATCTTTAACGGAATTGATCGCATTGATTTCCGCATGAGGTTCTCCTGCTTTATGATGATAGCCTTCACCAATTATTTTTCCGTTATGAACAATTACACTTCCTACCAAAGGATTGGGATAGGTATTGCCGATGGCTTTTTGAGCCAGCTCAATACATCTTCTGATATAAAATTCGTCTTGCATATTGAATGAAAAAAGCGAAGTCAAATTGCTTTGCTCCGCCTTTTTAGATTTTTTATAAGTTTATTCTCCTGCGATAATGCTGTGAAGATTTTGTCTTAAGGTTTCTAAATGAGCTTTTTTCTCGTCAATTGTATTGAAAGTATCTTTCAATAGAGGGTTTTCTCTCGATGGTTTGTTGAAGAAAGCTAAATTGTTTTCCAGCTTTACGATTTCAGCTTCAAGATCCGAGATCTGGCTCTTGATTTTTCTGGCTTTGTCAGTAAGCTGGTTTTCGGATAATCCTTCTTCTTTAAGTTCCAGCTCGTTGATTTTATTTAATTTTAATTTTTCTCTCAACGCTTTATTAAACTCAGAATTGATGGAGATTTTTTCTCTAGGAACTTTTCCAATATTATTCCATGCTGTTTTAATCGCTTCAATCTTTTCGATGCTGCCGTCTTCATTAGTAACGGTTTTCAGCTCTTCGAGAAGTTCTTTTTTATGTTTGTAATTCTCCTTCCAGTTATCGGTAGAAGTATTACTTTTTTCTCTGTAATTATTGAAAAATGTATTACAAGCATCACGGAATTCATCCCATATCTTATTCGTCATGCTTTTAGGGACGTGACCAATTTTTTTCCAGTCTTCCTGAAGTTTTTTGAAGAGAGGCACAGCGATGTCCCATTCTTCACTATTCATATTGTCTTTAGCGGTCTGGATAAGTTTTAGCTTTTCTTCCAGATGACTTTGCTGAGAACCTTTTAATGACTTGTAATAATTGTTTTTCGTTGTGTTGAAGTTTCTTAATGTCGTTTTGAAATCAGTCCAGTTCTGATTGGAAAGCTTTCTTGGAACGCTTCCGGTTTTCAAAAATTCTGAACGAAGATCCTCGACTCTTCGGATGGCATTTTGCCAATAATTATGATTAGGAGTTTCTGCAGGTTCCGAAAGTTTCTTGATTTCAGCAATGATCTGGTTCTTTTTCTCCAGATTAACGCTTTGCTCAGATTCTATCGCAGCAGAAAGTTCAGATTTTCTCTCGTGTATTTTGTTGGAAATTTCTTTAAATTCTTCCCAGGTTTTTTCACGGAATTCTTCAGCAACCGGTTCAGCTTCTTCTTTCCAAAGTTTGTGAAGATACTGAAGTTCATTAAGTGCTTTCTGAATTACAGGTTCATTCTCAAGTTCTTTTGCACGTTCTATGATATGCTGTCTTTTCTCAAGATTGTGGCTGTATTCCTGCTCAAGAAACTCTTTATTTAAATCCAGCATCTGATAAAACTGATTCAGATGGTGGAAGTAATTGTTGTTAAGAATTTTAAATTCAGATTTGGCAACCTGTCCGGCTTTTGACCATTCTTCTTTTATTTCACGGATTGATTTAAAAAGGTTGGTTCCTGGTTCTGAATTCGTATATAGGTTTTTAAGTCTTTCGATAATATTTTGACGGTGTTCAAGGCTTTTCTTTTGCTCTTCTTCCTGTCCTTTCTGATAAGAATCGTGCTTTTCTCTGAAGATATTGATTAAAGCAGAAAGTTTAGCCTGTGAAGGATGCTCATAACTGAAATTTTCAGGAGCGTTTCCTCCTTCCACATATTCATGTTTTTTATCTTCTGTTTCATCATGAATATAGTGACTTGCTTTTTCTTTTAAAAGGTTGAATTTTTTGAAATTTTCACCAGCATTAGGTAAGTTGATGATTTTTTCCATTTCTTTTAAAGCATCCGCTAAAGAAATTTCAACTTCTTCTTCCTGATCTTCTACAGAATCTGCATCTTCATCATGAGGAGGCTCATGAGAAGGAACGGCTTCTTCTGATGGATTCTGTTGAGATACTTCTTGAACATTTTTCTTTTCTTCGTTTTCAGAAAGATTGTTTTCTGTAGTCATAGCAAGTCTTTTATGTGAGTGGCATTAATATCTTTTAAATATAGCAAAAAGCCAATTAAAACACTAATTTATGTTATTTTTTTTGAAAATTCCAAATTTCCCAGGCTTTTTCTGCCTGCTGTTCCAGCATATAGTATCCATTCACGGTTTTTGCTCCTTTTTCAGAGGCATTGATGATGAATTGGGTGTAATTGGGATTGTAAATTAAGTCAATAACCAGGTGGTTTTTAGAGAGTCCTTCAAAAGGAAATTTCAGGCAGTCTTCTACATTCGGAAAAGTTCCTACGGGGGTACATTGAATAATAATAGGATGGTTTTCCACCGTTGCCTGATCTAAATTGTCAAAGTTGATTTCCGTAGTTCTGGAAACTGTAATAGAGCTGATTCCGTGCTTGTTCAAAACATACTGTACGGCTTTTGCAGCTCCGCCGTTACCTAGAATAAGAGCCGTGTTTTGATGGGGTTTTTTATGAAGAAGCAGTGTTTTTTCAAACCCGAAAGCATCCGTATTATATCCTGTTTTCTTTCCGTCCTGAATTAGAACACAATTAACAGCACCTATTTTCTGAGCTTCATCGCTCAGTTCATCAAGATAATCAATTATTTTTTCTTTGTACGGAATTGTTACATTAAATCCCAAAAGGCCTGAGGTGGAAAATAACTGCTCAACCTCATGTATTTCATTCAAGTCAAAAATACTATAAGAAAAATCTTTCAGCATGAGTTTCTGAAATTTATCTTCAAAGAACTTTTTTGAAAAAGAATACGAGATGTTACGTCCTATTAAGCCTAATTTTGTATTGGAAATCATACTTCAAAAATAAAAAAAAGACCGAGAATTTCGGTCTTTTATAAATTAATTTTGTATTTATTGTACAATGAATTTTGTTGTGTTTATATCTGTTTTCAGAATATAGACTCCTTTCGATAAGTTTTTAAGATCTATCTTATTAGAATTTTTAAACGGATGATGAATCACCTGAATAAGCTTTCCTGAAAGGTCAATAATTTCTGCTTTTGTGATTTTACTGATATTTTCACCCTTCACAAACAGTTCATTATTCTTAACAGGGTTAGGATAGATGCAGAATGTGTTATCTTTTGAAGTTTCTGAAGTCGACAAACTGGTGTAGCAAGTCCAGCTTAGGTCATCAATAGCCACTCTGTTTGCTGAAACCGGATTAACTAGTTTAATGGTAACATTACCACTTACATTGATGTTGTTGATTGTATATGTTCCTGCTGTTGCACTGTAGGGAATGGTTCCAACCTGAACACCATTTACTAACAGATTTAAAGCACTGTCAGAACCGTTGAATTTCAACTGAGTTTTTACAGTTAAGCTTTGGATTCCTCCGGAAAGGGTAGAGCTTAATAAATAACCGTCTCTTATCGTGATTGCTTTTCCAGTAATCGTTTGGTCTGTTCTTGCATCTGTTGCATTCCATGTGATTCCGTTGTTAGTCCACGTTTGGGTCGCATAGCTTGAAGAGGCTGCCGGAATATTGCTGAAGTCTTCAGTACCACAACTTCCTCCGCCCGGCTGTCCTGCAAGAGTCGTTTCTGTTGCAGTGTTACTCTGTGGCGATGAGTTCCCAGCGGCATCTCTGGCAATAACATAGAATGTATAGGTAGTAGAAGGGGTTAATCCCTGAACTGTTGCGGTAGTTCCTGTAACGGTAGCATAGAAAGTTCCGTTTGAAAAATAAATATCATAACCTGTCACTCCAATATTGTCAGTAGCTGCAGTCCAGCTCAAAGAAATTGAATTGCTTGTAGGGTTATTCGCAATTAAATTAGTTGGTGCTGTAGGAGCTTGAGTATCAACAACTGGTGTTCCCCAAATCTGATCAACGTATTCAGGATGGTCAATATAAGGATTTCTGTTTCCCTGATATACATAAGAAGCATTATTTCTTCCGATTTCTGCAGGAGAAACAGGGTCTAATGCATTCCAAGCCAACAGCTGATTAAGTTCCCAAGTCTGAAGACCAGGAAAAGCTGAGCTTCCCAACATATTTCCAGAGCTGAATCCAGAAAGCTGTGTTTCATATCTTGTTACAAAATAAAGGATCATTCTTGCCACATCTCCTTTAAAGGCATCAACAGGTTCAAAAACAGTTCCTGAATATCCCGGAGACACAGAAGTTCCAAGTTTAGATCCGTTTAAGGAAGTAAAAGATGCTGTACCTACTTTTCCATAAGGATAGTTAGACCTCATTCCGTTTACCTTTCCGTCAGTAGCTCTAATGAAGTGAATATCTGCAACCATAGGAGAGCCACTGTTGAATAAACTCTGTGGTACTACGTGTTCTCTATTGTAGCAGTTTCCTTCTGTAGTGTAAGAGCCGCACTGGTTGGTTCCATAATTGAATGTGTAAGGATCGGGACCATTGGCGTTTTCGGAATAAATATCTAAAATTGTTCCGTCGTTTTCATAATAATAATCACGGTCTGTAGTTTGATAGCCACTCCAAAGCCCGTTATAGCCGTGATCAATATGACCACTGGTGATAATCTGATTCAGCTTACTTTTTAAAGCAGCGCCAGTAAGTCCTGTTGTTCCGTTATAGTATCCTGCCGGAATTTGTGCAAACGCATTGATGAATACAAATGCAAACAACAAAGAAAATAATATTCGTTTCATTTTTTAAAATTGGGGGCGTAAAGATACAAAAAAATGAAATGTTATGTATTAACTTTTAGTAATATAGTCTTTGCTTATTTTTGAAAAGAACCATGAAATAAGTATCCCGAATACGGCTGCTGTAAGAGCTACGATGATGTAATTATTGCCTACGATTTTAATAGGGAAGGGTAGTGTTCCTATGGCTTTGAAAAATTCAGTATACTGCTGGAAGTAGCATAAGAGCGTACCTAGAATCAGTCCGGAAATAATTCCTAAGACTACAATAAGAACTCCCGTATAGAAGTATGTTTTTCTTAAATGCGCTAAAGGAAATCCAAGAGAAATCAATGAACGGGCCTGTTCTTTTTTATCAAGCTGGAGAATAATGATTGCGCCTGCAAGATTAAAAGTAGTAATGAAAATAACTAAAGCAAAAATAAGGTATATAAATAGCTTTTCGGTATTAATCATTTTCCAGAAAGCAGCATTTTCCTCTTCTTTAGTTTTGACTTCAATACTTTTACCAAGTTGCGAAACTAAATTTTGTTTTACAAGGTCTGCGTTTTCAGGATTTTTGAGTTTAATCACAATTTGATAGGCAGATTGCTTGGGAAGATCCAGCAGTTCCTCGGTAAGCTCAATCGGAGCTATTATATAGTTGTTAAGCTGATCATTCCCCGGAAAAACTCCCGTTACAAAAATATTTTTCTTGTTATAAATATCCTCTTCTTTATTGATGATTCCTGTACCGGGTTTAGGCATGAAAACTGTAGCAAAATCAGAAGTGGAATCTATAGGAATAGAAAGTCTATTTTTAAGGGAATGCTCCATAAGAACTTCATTGGAATACTTGAAGCTTGGATAGGTTCCGTAGAATATACTTTTATCGATAGGATTTACTTTAGTATAAGAAGAATCTACCCCTCGTAAATAAGCAATATCCCCTTTGCCATTGTAGTTGATATAAACTTTTTCTTCAATCACTTTAGAAAAGCTTACAATTTCTTTGTTCTTTTTTAAAGCGGTTTCGGTCTGTTGTATATTTTTAATGGTTTTTCCTGAGCTGCTTTTTAAGGTAAGATCGGCATGCAGATTGGCAATAAGATCTTTATTAAAATCTTCCAGTCCGGAGAAAACAGAAATAATAACGAACATTGCTGTCACGGCTACAGTCATCGCTCCCACAGCAAGCCACGTAATAAACGTAACGGCAGTACTCCCTTTTTTTGACAAAAGGTAGCGGGATGCGATATAAAATGCAATGTTCTTCAAAATGTACTATAAAACAGGATTGTCACCTTCGCCTCTTAATTCTCTTTCAAGTTTTTCTACATCATCAAGAGTAGTGTCCAGGTAAAAATTAAGATTGGGAATTACACGTACTTGTTTTGCCATTTTCTGGCCGATGAAATTTCTATACTGAGCTTTATTTTCTTCTATTTCCTTCATCACTGCATTGCGGTGTTCCTGTGGGAAAATGCTTAAATAGATTTTGGCAATACTCAAATCTGCCGTTACCTTTACGTCAGAAACGGTTACTAAAATGTTTTGCTTGCTGTTGGCAGCCTGCTTGCGGAAAAGCTCTGCGAAGTCTTCCTGTATAATCTGTGCTACTTTTCTTTGTCTGTTACTTTCCATAAGTTCTGCAAATTTAGTACTTTTGTTTGAATTGATGCTTTGAAATTCGGAAGCAGTATCAAAATTACAATTTAAATTATTGATTAGTATTTATGAAGTTAGAACATATTGGTATAGCCGTAAAGTCTTTAGGAGTTTCTGATGAGCTCTTTGCTAAATTACTGGGGAAAGAATCTTACAAAAAAGAAACCGTAGAAAGGGAGGGGGTAGTTACTTCTTTTTATGAGACGGGAGAAAGTAAAATAGAGCTTTTGGAAGCCAATAATCCTGAAAGTCCGATCTCAAAATTTATAGATAAAAGGGGAGAAGGTATTCATCATTTGGCATTTGGAGTAGAAAATATCTACGCTGAAGTGCAAAGACTGAAAAATGAAGGCTTTCAATTTATTTCTGAAGAACCGAAAGAAGGTGCTGATAACAAATTAGTTGTATTCTTACATCCTAAATCTACCAATGGAGTGCTGGTAGAATTATGCCAAGAAAAGCAATAAAAAATTTTGTAGTGAAAGAATTTTTGCTATTTTTGCAAACACAAAATTTAACCAAGTTTTGAGGTCCTATAGCTCAGTTGGTTAGAGCACCTGACTCATAATCAGGTGGTCCCTGGTTCGAGCCCAGGTGGGACCACTTTTTAAATCAAGCACTTACAGAAATGTAGGTGCTTTTTTTGTGCTTTATTCTTTATTTTAGGGTGTTGTAGTATTGTCTTAATTACTACAATTCAATTTGTTCTATATAATCAGATGTATAGAATGCTTATTAAAAGGTGTCCTATTAGGTGTCCCACTTCTACTTTTTGGTGACCCATTTTCTAAAATTTAAATCAATGAATAACAATAAATTATCAATACTTTTTCTATTGCAGAAAGCAAAAGTGAATCAACAAGGAAAGTGTCCTCTCAGATGTAGGATTACATTTCAACAAGACAGAAAAGAGTTTTCTGTAGGATTATTCATAAACCCCAATTACTGGAATAGCAAACAGCAGAAAGCTAAACCACCCAATGATGAAAGTATTTTTATCAACTCTCAATTAAGCCTGATTAAAAATGAAATTAATCAGGCTTTTTTATTTCTACAGGTCAGTAGCAGTGATTTTAATATTGAAGATATTTATTCACAATACAAGGGACATGCTCCTAAAAAAGATAAAAGTATAATCCAGCTTTTTCAAGAGCATAACGAAAGAGTTGAAAAATTGGTAGGGAAGGAGTATTCTATAGCAACCTTATGGAAATTCAAACAGGCAAAAGAGTTATTAAAAGACTTTCTTAAATCTTATTTCAACAAAGCTGATTATCATTTCAAAGATTTAAACTTGAAATTTATTCAGGATTATGAGTTTTACTTGAAGACAGAAAAGTCTTTAGCTATTGTTACTACGAATAAAATGATACAGAGATTCAGGAAGATTGTAAAGATAGCTATATCTCAAGATATTATATACAAGGAACCATTTATTAACTATAGAGTTAAACATATAAAGAAAGAAATTATTTATTTAACGAAGGAAGAATTAGCTAAAATTGAAGATTACCAATTTAAAGCTGAAAGATTACAAATGATTGCTGATATGTTTGTATTTTGTTGTTATACTGGGTTAGCTTATAATGAAATGGTTAATCTTGAAAAGTCTCACATTGTAAAAGGTCTAGATGATAATGAATGGATAAATATGATGAGAGAGAAAACTCATAATATGTTATCAATACCTTTGCTTACTAAGGCTAAGAAGATAATTGAAAAATATGATTATGTCGATAACAAACGAGTTTTACCTAAGTTCAGTAATCAGAAGTTTAATTCTTACCTTAAAGAAATAGCAGACATTGTTGATATTGAGAAAAGATTAACTCACCATTTAGCAAGAAGAACCTTTGCTACAACTGTATTGCTCTTTAATGATGTTCCAATGGAAATAGTGTCAGAACTTTTAGGGCATTCTAAGATTGGTATTACTCAACAGCATTATGCAAAGGTTGTTAAAAAGAAGGTTGGGGAGCAGATGAGTAAGTTAAATTCTAAGCTGAAATAGCCTGATATTAAATGCTTTGTAGTAAATTTACAAGTCAGTTTATAAGATTATGTATAAAAAACTACTAACAGTTGAAAACACTCCAATTCAGTACAAGGAAATCAGACCTACTGACTTTGAAGGCTATAATATTTCTGATGAAGATTTAATAATAATCAAGGAAGATGAAAAAGGATATATCTCTGATTTTCTTGGATCAAACATTGATTTAAGCATTAAAGATACAACAGTCATCAATGCAAGTGTTGGGCAGGGTAAGACAACAGCATTGGTAGACATGGTTAAAAGATACCATCAGGATAACAATTACATGGTTTTGTTAGTTTCTCCTTTTAAGTCTTTGCTTGACCAATATTATTCATCATTACTTAGTAAGGGCATTCCTTACAAAGACATATTCGACTATAGAGCTTTAGAAGATGAGAATTTCGATGATGAAAACTCTGACCCTATTAATAGAAGAATACAGCTTATAACCTTTAATTTCCTACTTGGAAATTCAGGAGAAACTTATCTGAAGCAGTCTTCTAAAAAGACTGAGTTTATAGATGAAATACTGGGGAAATGCAAAGAAGAGAACAGAAAGGTTGTTCTCATTTTTGATGAGGTACATGATGCTATTCACAATTTCAAAGAAGAGTTAGTATTCAATCTGTTCAGGTGGAGGAAATATGTACACAAAATCTTTGTATCAAGTGCAACTTATAATGAAGCTTCAAAAGTAGTAATCAAGTATTTTGCAGAGCTTACTGACAGGAAGATTAAAATATTCGAGTCTCTAAGAAAGCAAGATGAAGACAATCTTAGTGAGCTTAATGTTATGATATATGACCACAGCACCTATGATGTTGATAATATTAATCTGATTAATCTTTTCAGGAGTGAGATTGGTAAGGCTTCTAAAATTAATATTTTGACTTACACCAAGGCACTTACAGACAGATTAAGTAAGAGTATAATAGGTAAAGAAATCAGGAAATCTTATGGAGATATTAATATCTGTACTTCTGATACTGGAAATATTTTTGATGATTCCAAATGTAATATGGGAACTAACTTTAAGACTGGAATAAGTATCAATAAGAAAGATACAGCCTATTTTATATTTCTACCACAGAAAAGGTCTTATGAAAAGTTACCTGGGGAGTTGGGCGTTTTTACAGAAGGCATTAATACCTTAATCCAAGCCTTGGCAAGACCAAGAGAGAAAGCAAGAATTTATGTGATAACACCCAATGTTACTAGTGTATTAGTAACGTCAAATGACCCAATACCAAAGTCCAATGCTATAATCAACATCAACAAACAAGATAGGCTCCTAAGGTTGTTCTATGACCAGACCAAAGAAAAACTTAAGGAAGAAATTGGATATTTTGAAGATGGGCATACTTTGATTAATGCAAGGTTTCCTGACTATGACCAATTTAAGCTGTCTCAAGGTGAGAAGTATTTTAGGGTCTATTTTGATGCCTTTGGAAAGAATCTTTCTAACTACTTCAACTGGGCTGCAAGAAATAATCAGTTTGTTAACTGTAAACTTAAGTATCTCTTTAAGCTTGATCTGGAAATAGAAGAAGGTAAGATGTTACAAGGTATTAAGGATTATTTTAACTCAGCTTTTTATGAGAGTGAGATGTTTAGATACCTTTCTCCATCAGAGCAGTATCAACAACTTAGAGAATCTATTTTTTCAAATTATGTAACTATTAAATCAAAAGATAACAGTATTAAAGAGCTCAAACCTTATGGTAAAGTAGAATTTGAAAAGAATATAATTAAGTTTATTCAGCAATACAACAGTCCTATCCCATACTTGGAAGACTATCTAGGTATTAATTATGAGAACTATGTTGATACAATGAGCCATAAGGAAACAATAGACACTATAGAAAAATTAGAGCCTCATAAGAAGACTGCCCTATTAAACTATAAGCATTACAAACAAGATGATTATGTAATTTCTACTGAAGAATACATCAGAAGTTCCATGTACTTTGCTAAGAATACTTCTTTAAAAACAGAAACAATTTCAAAGAATGAGGACAGTTTAATCTACCTGTATTCAAAACTATATGACTTTAAGGATACTTTGACAAGTTATCTCAAGAGCAATGCTAATGGACAAGTAATACTACCCCAAGACAAGGATTTTAAATTCAACAGCACTGATTTCAGTTACCTGGAAAGCTTAATTGATAGGTTGAAACAACATGACCCCACTCTTAAAAATGTTTTCAATTTTATGCAGACTGGTATTAGTGAGAAAAAGGTTTATAGTCTTTTGAAAAAACTGTATTTCGAAACAGACAGAACAAGTATAAACTCAGGCTCAGGTAAACAGACTTACATTAAAAGGGATATTACAGATGATGAGCATGGAAAGACCAACTTAATTTACAAACACATTGATTTTGTCAGCTTAGTGAAAAGCTATCAGGAAGAGTATACAAAGGAGTACCTGGAGGCTAAAGAAGACTAACATAATTAAGGACAAAATATAATCCTACTTCTATAAGGTACAGGGTAAATTTTGTCCTTATTCTGAAAAAATTCAGCCAACCTACAATTCAGTAAGGTTGGCTTCTTTATTTGCAACACAGCAAAAACACTTTAAAGTTTACACCTTAGGAACTCTATAAAAAGAAATCTTATAGAAGTTTCAAATTAATCTTAACAATTTTAAATACAAAATATTATGCAATTAAAACAGTCACAAAGACAACAAGTAAAGCTCAGATTAGGATTATCAGGAGCTAGTGGATTTGGAAAGACCAAATCAGCTTTATTATTAGCCTATGGAATGACACAGGACTGGAATAAAATAGCAGTCATAGACACAGAAAACTCCTCAGCTTCCCTGTATTCTGACCTGGGTAGCTATAAGGTGTTGGACTTACAAGCTCCTTATTCACCAGAAAGATATATACAAGCTATAGAATTGTGTGAAAAGTCAGGAATTGAAGTCATTATCATAGATTCAGCCAGCCATGAATGGAATGGTTCTGGTGGATGTCTTGAAATACATGAGAAACTAGGTGGTAGGTTTCAGGATTGGGCTAATGTAACTCCAAGACATCAAGCGTTCATCAACAAGATATTACAGTCAAGCTGTCATATCATTACCACTACAAGAAGGAAGATGGACTATTCTTTAGATATTGGTTCTAATGGTAAAACAAAAGTAGTCAAACATGGAACCAAAGAAATCACTAGGGATGGCTTTGAATACGAATTAACTATCAACTTCGAATTAATTAATGATAATCATTTGGCTAAAGCAAGTAAGGATAGAACAGGGCTGTTCATGAATAAACCTGAGTTTTTGATAACCCCTCAAACTGGTAAGGTGATTCTTGACTGGTGTAATGCAGGAACAATTAACCAAGCCCAGGTAACCCCTTCTATGCCTAAACAAAGTTACCTGGGCACTAATGAGATTAACGCTCTAATTAATAAAATAGGAGACTGTAATGCAATTAGTGACCTTTTAGCTCTTTACAAACAATATCCCCAATATCAGGAAGAGTTAAAGCCTGAATATGAAGCCAGAAAATCATTTTTAATCAAACTGTCTAACCCACAAAACTTTTCAACTAATGGAGTACACAGATAATACAGCAGTAATGGAACTGCACAATGTTCAAAGAAGCAGTCACCTTAACCTGGAGGCTGTAAATATCCAAGAGGCAGAGGTCTTTTATCCAAGCAGAATGAATGAAATTAAGGAGGTTGAACCAAGAAGTGTTCAGCCTCTTTTGATTTCTAATGCAGTCAATACTATCATTAGCACAACAGGCTCTACCTATGTTCATAAACCTTTTATTGAAGCTAATACCTTACAGGTAGATTTAAATCATCTTAAAAGTGAGTGTATTATTCCTGTATTTAGTAAGGACAATGAAAAGACCATTGCTCACCAAGAGTTTATAGAGATTGTTATTAATACAGTGTTGAAACTGTTTCCTCACCATAGTATCAGTAATCCTGAAATAAGGGTGTCACATCAAATAAAAGGCAGAACTCCTGATGCTATCTATAAAAGTGCTAAGGAATTATTAGACCATGAGAAGACCATTTACTATGAAAGAATGGCTTTTATTATTCAAATACCATCTATTGTAGATACTATCAATGGTAATGAATTAGCTCTTACTTTGGGAGGAGTAAGAAGTTATAACCTGGAGAACCTTTACAACAAGAAAACCTTTGAAAAATTCAAGTTCTTCATTGGCTTTCAAAATAAGGTTTGCTGTAATTTATGTGTTAGTTTTGATGGTTTTGTAGAAGAAATGAGAGTTGGAAATTATCGTGAACTACAGGAGAAAATTACTCATGTGATTCAAAACTACAATGCAGAAAGCCACCTGGAGGTTATGAAATCTTTATCTCATAGTCACCTTACAGAACATCAATTTGCCCAGCTCTTAGGTAGGTCAAGGTTATACCAACATCTATCCAAAAAGGAGAAATTGGTAATTCCAAGTCTGAACTTTAATGACAGTCAGCTTAATACAGTTGCAAAAGACTATTACGAAGATGAAAGCTTTTGCAGGAATGAAGATGGAAACATTAGCCTATGGAATGTGTATAATCTCTTTACACAGGCTAATAAGAGTAGTTATATAGATACTTTCCTTGACAGGAACTTGAATGCTTTTGAATTCTCAAGAGGTATACAGAAAGTACATAATGGTGATAATAAGTACCATTGGTTTTTAAGTTAGTTTTTTATAGCCACTGATTTAAGTGGCTATAATTCTACTGTATAGATCCAAAATCTAGAAATTCCTTGGGATGTTTCTTTTTCATATCCTTCACAAAAAGGGAATATTATACTTGCAGGTTTATCCAAGCATTCTTTCACATAATACAAAGCAACACCTAATGTTTGGGCTTTGCTTGAGAGTGGGCTTAAATATAAATTTGTTATTTGTTTGTGTGAATTAATTTTTGCGATTGTCTTACTTAGTAAAGATGCTGTTACAAATGGATCATTAGCAGGTGCTAATATTACATCTTTTGAATCCAATTCCAATTTTAAATTAATTTCTTCCTCTGCTTTAGATGCTTTTAATAGATTTTGTTGAAACATATCTGCTTGTAGTGGAGGAAAACCTAAAATCTGAATTTTTTTTGTTTGTTTTTTTTCTTTTGCGACTCTCAAAATTAAATCATAGTCAAAACCAGAACCCAATATTAAGTAATCGTTTGAGGTATCATGATTATGACTTCCTGAGCAGCCTTTAATTTCTCTAATTGTTTGAAAGTTCATTGAAAATTGAGTATCTTCCTTCTTCTTATAGTTTTTAGGTTCTGAATAAAGGAAATCAATTTCTTTAATATTGTTGGCTTGACATAATCTTAAAAAGTAAATAATGTGTGGTCTTAAAAAACCTGTTATGTCAAATAATATTTTATCGTCTTTTCTAGGTAATATATGCTCAGTAAAATAATCATTTAGGATTTCTGCTTCATCAGATAAAGATGTAAAATCAAAAATTTTTAAGTCTTTATCAATTTTATCAGTTTCAGTATCTAAGAATCCATATTCTTGAAGAATAAAAATATGCTTTTCTTTTGCTTCTACCTCTTTAATTATGAAGTTAACTCTTTCACTTGCATTATAGGCTGATATTAAAATATCATAAGTAGGTAATGAAAATTTATTGGAAATAAAATTATTCCTTATTTCATATTTCTTTTTATATAAATACTGGTACTCCATAATTATTAAAATAAAGATGGTAATTCATTTGAATGTTTAAATGGGATATTATATTTTATCAATTCTGATTTTGAAAATCTTTTTAATTCTTCACCACTATTAGTTAATATTATTTCAAGGTTTGATTCACTTATTTTTACGATTCCTCTTCTTGCAATTGCAAGTTCCCACAAACAAGATATTAAGCCATTTACTTGGAAAATATCATTTCTCTGATTTGAGTTTTTATCTCTCCTACCAGATTCTATTTTGATTAAATACGAATATTGTTCTAAAAAATCAATGATTTCTTTTACGTCCAATTTTAAATTTGAAGATTCTAATTCAATTGTTGAAATACTACACTCAGGAGGAAGGTCAGAGTATCTTAATTCTCTTAAATAATTACATAATCTTTCTATACAGTCTTTAAAATTATAGAGACTATTTCTAGTATTTGCATCTTCTAAAAACCATAAAACAGTGTCCTTAATTGCTAAAAGTTGTATATCTGTTTTAATAGTGTCCTTATAGCTATTATTTTCATAAAAATTATTCCATCTAAAAATATGTTTCATTATCATTAAGAAATGTCTTGGAATTCCATTAGAGATTCTAACCAGATTATCAAATCCACAGTATGATGTTATTTTTAAACTATTTTCTCTGTATAAGGCATCAATTAAATCTTGCTTATATTTATCTAGTACACTATCATAGTCCTCAATAGATTCTCCTTGTAAATATTTCTTTGTATCTCTTTTTAAATTTTTTGATAATTCGAAGAGATTTTCTTTTTTCTTGAACCCTTTATATATTAAATAAATGTTTACTCTTTCAATTAATGGATCTTCTTGACATCTAATATTAGCTGTAATTTTGTCAAAATTTTCAACTTTGTATTTTTTTAATTTGTTTTTAAACTTTTCTATATGCTGACTTTTGACCCTTATTACTTGCATATCTTTATTGTAATCAGCTGTGTCGAAGTGCTTAATTATATCATTTGATAGCTTGTTATTAGAATTTTCAATCCTTTTAATACATATTTCTTTTAGAAATTCTTTATAATCAGTTAAGTTTTTTCTAAAAATATCATCTAAGTCAAAAAGCTCATATTCTGAACCAACTTTAATTTCTTCACCACCACTAAATGTCATCTTAGTCTTAATACCATATCTTCTTGCTCCTATTTTAAAGCATACAGGATCTTGTCTTTCTCTTATTAGGGTATTAAAATACTTTTGTTGACTCTCTGAAAAGTTTTCAAATTCATCAAGTAGAAAAAGAATTTTTATTTTAGAAAATTCGTTGATTACCTTAGTGATTATTAGGGGGACTTCGAAAATTAGTTGACCTGGGTTAGCTAAAATTTCAATTTTGTCTTTTATTGAACCACTGCTCAAAGCTATGTTATTAATTGCATAGTCGATTTTCCTTTGTTGATGGTTAATATATTCTTTTAATAATTTAAAGTTATAGTTCTCTAATTTTTCATTCGAATTGAAAATAGCCATAGTTTCCATAACAATCCTATTTTCATATTTTTTTAATTCATTATTTGAATTAAAAATTTCAACGACTGAATCTAATAGTAATTGAGTTAGCCATAAGTCTAAATAATATGAAAAAATAGCTTCCCAAGTATCTGGTGACTCATTTCTGTCAGAGAATCTATAACCATTTAATCCAGAGCATCTTAAGTATATGCCAATGTATCCATCAGTTATGATGCCTTTGTATATTTCCTTATTTCTTAATTGTTGCATTTTAAAACTAAAATGCTTCATGATATGAGTTTTACCACTTCCTTTACTCCCTAATATAATCATTGGCATATCCAATGTAGGTCTTATTATATTGTTAAAACCATCTTTAGGGAAGTCTACCCAATTATTATATAATTCAGTGTCTGAATAATCAACTGCTTTTGTTATATCAAATGGATTCATATTAATAAATTTTGTGCTTTCTTGGAAATATTGGAGACCAATGAACCATATCTTCATCATACCATATTATAGGAAGCGTATTATCTGGAGTATTATGATCAAAACCTAATAGTAGTTGGTTATTATCATAACCAAGTTGGCAGTGGATTGCATTTTTTTCGTCAATTCCCTGCTTTTCTAAAATAGATGCCATAAGCTTATACCCCTGTTTTTCACAAACTGTTTTTAGGCTATTTACATCTATATCATGATGATTTTTGAAAAATCTTGAATTTGATTCGAAACATTTATAACTATCATCTAATCTGATGACACTGTCTATGGATGAAAACCATTTTAGTCCACTTATATAATCTATACCTTTCTGATTAGCAACCAAGGTGTAATAATGTATTTTAGCACTTGGAAATCTAGATTTGATTCTAGTAACTATACTCCCTGCGTATTTTCTTACTTGGTTTCCACTTCCACAAATATCATCTATGAAGATAAAATTTTCAATGGTATCTGTTGTTGAATCAGCAACACCTTGTTCAATAAATAAGCTTGTTTTTAATTTGTTAATTGTTCTGAAATCATACATTAGACTTGCGCTACTTTCAGAAGGGTTACCTATAGGTACAAACCTAGTTTTATTTAAGGTTTCCTCTAGGTTTTTCTCAATTGAGTCTTTGTCTAATGTATTTGAATTATTTATTCTGAAATTTTCAACTATTGAATATTCTATAAAATCTCTATAAATAGATTTTAGCATATTATTTACTTGAAACTTACTGAAGAAAATAAACTGTGTTAATAAAAATAATAAACTTTCTCTTTCCTCAGCTGCAAAGTTTTCTAGCCATAAATTAATTTTATTCACTGAAACTTTATAATCCCAGGCTGTTTCATTGAAAATTTTTATTTTACTAAGTAATTCCTCAGTTTTATCTTTATCATTATTCATGTTTTTTGAAAATTAGAATATGTTCACAAGTAATTATACTGGCAGTTTTATTTCTTTTTGTCATTAGCCCATAGGATTTAATATCATCAACCATTTCGCATATAAGATCAAACCCTAAATTTAATGTTATCTCTTTTAAATACTCCTGAGTTTTAAAATTAAATCCACAAACCATATTATTAGATGCTACAAGTATTAAATGTTTACCTTTTTTTAAGACTCTTGTGCTTTCCTTTAATGCATCAGTCATTTCAAGTAGATAATTTGATGCAATATAAGCCCTCAAAGGGTTTATATCAAAAATTTTTTCTAATAAATAGTCTGCATTTTTAATTCCTGTTTTTTTTAAGAAATTATATTCATCTTTTGTGTAATTTTCTCTTCCAATATTTTCTTTATCTAAGTCACTTAAACTGTTATATCCTAACCAATATAAGCTTAAGCTTGATGCTCTAATGTATTTTTGAGCACCTGCATAAGGTGGTGAGGTCAATATCAAATCAATTGATTCATTAACTAGATTTTTTAAATTTCTAGAATCATTTGAAATTATTTTACCTATATATTTTGATGAATTAATTTCATTTTTTTTTCTCTCTCTCTTAATATTTTGATCGACAATATCAAAAAATTTTTCAATAACATTTACAGTTTTTAACTCTTCTAATTTTTTTTGAGAATCAATTCTATGCTGAGATGTTTCTGAATATTTAGATGGGTTTATTTTTACAGGAACAGAAATTCGTGAATCTGCATTACTTACTTTTCTGACACAATTTGAAAAGCAGACCAGGAAAAAATCTAAATATTTTTTGTCTGGAATACCTGTGATTGTTTGATATATGGATTTTAATTGTTTTTGAATATGTTTTTCAAACCAAAAATCTAAAGATTTTAAGTTAGCATATGAAATTTCTATTTCATCTTTTTGGTTGTTGAGGTTTGTTTTCAATTCATCTCTATAAACTTTAAGAGTTGATATATTATAGTTGCTACATTTGACAGTAGTTATAATTCGAGCTAATGGGTTTGCATCACTACCATATGGATTTAAGCCAGCAAGTTTAGCTTCCAATAAAACTGTACCAGAACCACAAAATGGGTCTAAAACTTTTTGCCTTGGTTTAACAAAATATGAATTATTTAAAAAGAAGTATGGAATATTAGCCAATAGTTTAGCAGTATAAGAATGAATAGAGTGTGTAGCTCTTTCTGTAAATTTAACAGAGTCTACTAATTCTCTAAAATCAACAAAAATAGGTGCGTTATCTTGTTGATATTTAACCAATATTTTTTCAAAATTTTTTTTATAATCCAAAATCACAATTTCATGTAATCTACAAAGATATTAATCCTCTTTTAATTTTAATTTTTTTTGAGAAAAAAAATAGATATGTTTATATATATCCTAGACAATACTAGCCCTTTTCTCATGAATGGGAAATCCCCCTCCCCACGATAAAGGAACTTGAAAGTTTTCACAGTTCTATTATTATTTGAGTCATCACCTGCTACTTCAATTTCAGTTCTTTACTTGTGATAACACTATGACTTCTTGTGAATTTGCTTTCACTGCACCTCCCTATACTGATTTCTATTCATCTCACACCACTACTGAACCTGGGATGGAAATGAGAATATCAATCTTTCTCTTTTACAATGAAACACTCCTGAATAACCCTCACTTGTGGAGAAGCAACAGACATTAAGCCTTTAGACCCCAGGTAATAGTGGTGGTGTAAAGGCTTGTGTCTTGTTTCAATAATTAACAATTAACTCAAAATCAAAAAGACTATGGTAACGATTACGAATTACACCAAAAGAAAAAGAGAAGATGGGACTATGTTTTGTGTCCTTGAAATCAACAGTGGTATTGAACTTATACAAAGTCAGACCACAGGGCAATATTATGCCACTGCCAAGAAATGCTACATTCCTGCAACCTTTGATGAAGCTGTATGCAGAAGTTTAAAGGGCACTATGATGAAAGGTGACATTATCAAGGTTGAATGTGAACCTTATCAGTATACTATCAAAGAAACAGGAGAACTTATCACCCTGAATCACAGATATGAATACACTCCTGATGAAAGTTCACAATTAGCCACAAATAATTATTTAGAGAATTATACAGCTCCAGGTAACCTTGTGAATACTATTCAGTAAAAATCAATAAGTCCTAGTTTTTGTAAAATGTATATATACAGAAACAAAAAATGGGACTTATTCCAGGACAAAATTTACCTGGAGCCTATAAAGAAAGGGAGTAAATTTTGTCCTTTTCTTTTACTCTATTTTTTTCTGTTTACTGATGTTTACTTTTAAATATGCCCAGGTAACTTTGACTTTGAAAATAATTAATGACTGGGTAAGATTTTATTAAATAGCTGAAGTTTCCATTTATACCAAACTCTAATACAGGTTATTGAACATACTATCAGAAGCATCCAGGTAACCTCTTACTGGAAAATTGCACTAACTTTTGGTTTGTTGTAGAGAGATGATGGTTAAAGATGAGGATTACTCTATCACATTTGTAATTTCAGAAAGTTTCACTTCTAAGCTAATGGAAATCTTGTATAAGGTAAAACTACTGGGGCAGGTTTTACCTGTTTCAATCCTGTTCATATTAGACTTCTCGAAATTACATAACAGGGCTAATTCAGCCTGAGACATTTTTTTCTCTTCTCTTAGCTGTCTTATCCTCTTACCTAAAGCTATTTGAAAATCTATTTTTTCCATCAGCACAAAAACTGATGTCAAAAGTGGTCAAAAATGATAATATTATCGTTATCATTTTTGATAATTATATATATTTGTCTAATCTTAACTAAACATTTTTAACTATGATAACAACCTTAACATTGAGTTTTCAACACCTTGTAATTATATTCATTATACTAGGTATACCAACCTTGATTATTTACCTAATTATCAAGTCAAGAAATAATGACAAAAAATTAATACTGACTTCTGATATTAATACCATTGGTACTCATAATCCAACCTTGAATATTGATGAAGAAACTAGTACCAACCTTGAGAAGTATGGAAAGATGTCTGAAAAGTCTAATCTATTTCTGTATATCTTAACCTTTACATTCTTACTATTCTTCACAATGGTATATACCATTAACAATAGAAGTAATTATAATCTAAGTGATGAGGCTTACCTTGCAGGGACTATATTAGCAGGATTAACAACCTTTGGATTCTACATAACAATATTTACATTACTGTTTAATCCTATCAGAAAACTCTACAAGAGATACCTTCAATTCAGTGAGGGGGCTATTAATGCTCCTGCCTTTAAGAAGTTCAAGAATAGAAGTAGGATAAATACAGTCATTCTTAGTATTATCTGCATTCCTTTATCTTTTGGGGTATTTGGGTTGTTGATGATACCTCATTACAAATTTTCATCAAACCTTAATAAGCTTACATTTTAACAACTTCAAATATGAAAACAAAACCATTACTAATTACAATCACCTTCGTTCTGGGAATACTCTTAGCAGTCTTTGGGATTAAGTTCTATCAAGAATCAAACATAGAAGGGTATAATTTTGTCAATTACCCTGTACAAGTGGTTTTACCTGAAGATTATAAAGAAATAAGCCCAGAAAGCCATCTTGTTGGTTATTACAACAAGAGACAGAACAAGCTCTATATAGCATTTTATGATGAACATGGTAAGAAAATCAACACAAACAGCACAGCCAAAGACTCCAATGAAAAGCATTAATATAATATGTACTTAGTTTATTGTTTTTTGGCTTTTCTAAGCCTAAGCCTATATAATGCGACAAGGAATGTTGCAGAGGAGGATGGAGATATTCCTACTATTTACAGAGGAGCAAATACAGTACTATTAAACTTTTGGTTTTTTCTTACAGGCTTAATAGTACCTATTATTATAATGTTTCTTTACACCAAATGGTATTGGGCAATAATCTACGTAGTTGCAGGGTTATTGATTTCAATGGTAATGGCTAATAACTATGTGTACAAATATCAGATAGTTAGAAGACCACCATTATACATCCCAGGTAGAGTTGATGTCAGGCTATCATTAATTACAAGTATGATTAGTATTATCTTGCTTATTGTTCTGATAGCATGGTATTAGAAGTTATTCATACAGTGTCCCAGGTAATGTTGACTTTGGTGAAAACCTTAAAAAGAGCATGTTTACCATAATAACTGCCTCTACATTCTTCCTTAGTAACAGTATTGTAACCTGGGAACTGAACAGAGGTAAGTTATACATCTGTCAGATATACAGCAGATTTAATGATGAAACTTATCAGAAACCTTATGTTAATCAAATTCTTAAAGATGATAACAAGGTATTTCATGACTGGATTAATTGTGACATCTTAGTCCCAGGTAACCTCATTCCTAGCTTTAATAAAGCTGAGGAAATAAAATCAAAGGTGGATATATGGAAGCTACAGAATGCAGACCAATTCTTGCAGAATACGAATAATAAACCTTTTGATAAACAACAATCAGCAACCTCTAATAAGGTAGCTTTAACTATCTAAAAATAAATGAAGAATGACATATACGAGTACCTAAAATTCAGACTGGATGATGAGCATAATGATTTCGAGTTTGAGATTATATCTGTACCTCCTTACGAGTTCATAGAAAATAACCTGTCTTTAGTTCCTTATGAATACTTTGGAGAGATAAACGAAGTCCTTGGTTTAAAAGTAAAACAGGTGCTATTGTACTTTAATGCTGACAGGCTTATGAGGGTTGAATTAAAATACAAAGAGAATAAGGTAGAGAACCTTAAAAATAGACTAACAGAATTATTAGTCTATTTTCCTAACTCAATAACTTTGAAACTTTTCTATCATGATGAAGAGAATGTGACTACCTTAATGTATCAGAAAAGAGTACTAAACAAGTTTTATGATTTTGGGGTAACAAAAAATGTGAAATAAGCTTCCTCACATACTCCAAAAAAAAATGAATACAGAAACAACAGTATCAGAGATACAGGTAACATACCACCCCTTCAAAATATCTCAAACTAAGCTCACCATGAGCACTGATGTAATAGAAGTTATCAGAACAATCTGGGATAATAGGATAATAGAAATGCAGGAAGAGGTAAAAATACTCTTCGTAAACTCTTCAAATACTGTCATTGGTTTTTATAGTTTATCCAAAGGAGGTATTACAAGTAGCTTAGTAGATATTAGACTGATTTTATCAGTAGCGTTGAAATGTTTAGCAACTGGATTAATATTAGTACATAACCACCCAGGTGGCAATCTTAATCCAAGTAATGCAGATTTAGCTATAGTAAAGAAGCTTAATACAGCTTGTAAGCTACTTGACATAGCTCTTCTTGACAGTATCATCATTACAAAAGAACATTATGTGAGTTTTAATGATGAAGGACTATTGTAGATTATTTATAGCAATAAAGGCTTAAATTTAGGCGTACCTTGATTAAGATAAATATTTAAGTTACTAAAAATCAAGATAAAATATAACCTGGTTCGAGCCCAGGTGGGACCACTTTTTAAATCAAGCACTTACAGAAATGTAGGTGTTTTTTTATTTCAGCGAATTAAATTTAAATAGAATGTTTAGTTCAAAAAAACAAATTTTTAAGCAAATAATAGATCCATTCACCGAATTATTTCTATTTTTGAGAAAATAACTTTTGGAGTTATGAATAAAAAATCAAAACTTGGATTAAGTTATGCAATCGTTTGCATAGGTGCAAATTTTATGAATGCACAAGTTTCTGTTCAAGTTAAAAATAATCTGAATTTTGCACGGAATGAAGTGGTTGCAGTTCCGGTGAGCCAGCTGAAGTCGTTTTTAGGGAAAAATAAAGAATCGGATCTTAGAATTAAAGATGCTCAGAATAATTACCTTATCATTCAGTGGATTGATCATAATGGAGACGAACAGCATGATGAGCTTCTTTTTCAGACAAAAGTAGATGCGAAGAAGACCTCTTTTTATACTATCGTTGCGGACGCAAAAACTCCGGTTCCGGTAAGTAATGTGACAACGTATTCAAGATTGGTTCCTGAACGTGCAGATGATTATACCTGGGAAAATGATAAAATTGCGTTTCGGGTATATGGTCCGAAAGGACAACAGGAAGCTTTGGCAGGAGTAAAAGGAAGTACGCTTTCGAGCGGAGTAGATATTTGGCTGAAAAGAACTGAGAAATCAATCATTAATAACTGGTACAAGGGTTATTTGACGGATTCAATGTATTATCACAGAGATACGAGAGGAGAAGGCTATGATCCTTATCAGGTAGGAGATAGTCGCGGAACCGGAGGAATTGGAATATGGAAAGATGGTAAGCTTCAGGTTTCCCAAAACTTTGTTATGTCAAAAACGATTGCAGAAGGTCCGTTGAGAACGGTTTTTGAATTAACTTATAATCCGTGGAGTGAATTTGGAGTTAAAGAAACGAAGCGAATTTCTTTGGATTTAGGTTCTAATTTTTCAAAATTTGAATCGACTTTTGAAGCTGAAAAACAGGTTCCGAATTATACGATCGGAATTACGCTTCATAAGAATGAAGGAGAAGCAAAATTGAATAATAAGAACGGATATTACCTTCATTGGGAAAAAATTGATGATGCTTTTGTGGGGGAAGGAATAGTTGTTGATCCTCAGATTGTAAAAAAATCAATTGCTTTTACATCTGAAATTTCGGATCAGAGTAATTTGTTGGTCATTACAAAACCTCAGAAAAAACTGATTTATTATGCCGGATTTGCTTGGCAGAAAAGCGGACAGATTCAAACACAAAAAGATTGGGAAGATATTTTGGAAAAACAAGCTCAGATTATAGCAAATCCTTTAGAGATAAAGGTTAAATAATATTTTAAGGATGAATTTGAAAATATACGTATTCGCTTTTGGGTTAACTGCCGTTAACCTTTCCGCTCAGGTAAAAGATACCTTAGCCGAAAAAATGTTGATCTATCAGCTTCCGATCGGAGGTTGGGGAAAGCAGCTGGAAGATAAATCTGTGGTCAATTACAGTTTGCCTCTGGATAAAGATCTTTTAAGAAAGATAAAATCTACAGGTGATGATCATGCTACCATCGACAATAATGCGACTTCTAAAGAAATTAATGCTTTGATTAAGGCTTATTCGACGACAAAAAATCCTGAATATCTGAAAGCAGCGGAAAAAGGGATTAGTTATCTTCTTTTAATGCAATACAAAAATGGAGGTTTTCCTCAATATTATCCGAATACAGGGTTATACAGAAAGCAGGTAACGTATAATGATAACGCGATGATCAATGCTTTGACGGTTTTGTATAATGTTGCGGAAGGGAAAAATGATTTCGATGTAGTTAATTCAAAATTAAAAGAGAAGTCAAAAGATGCGGTCAAAAGAGGGATTGACTGTATTTTAAAAACCCAGGTTATACAGAAAGGACTTCCGGCGATTTGGGGAGATCAATACAACGAGGTTACTTTACAGCCGGACAAGGCACGAGCTTTTGAGCCTGTTTCTTTAGCTACAGGTGAATCTGTTGGGATTGTAAGGTTTTTAATGCTTCAACCGGTAACTCAGGACATCGAAAAATCTATAAAATCTGCTGTAAAATGGTTTAAACAAAATAAAATTGAAGGTTACCGCTATAATGTTTCAAAGGTCAATGGAAAAGCTGTCCGAACGTTGACAGAAGATAAAAACTCTGTGATCTGGGCCAGATTTTATGATATAGATAATAACAGACCTATTTTTGGTGATCGTGACGGAAGTGTAAAGTATAATTACAATGAAGTTTCAGAGGAAAGAAGAAACGGGTACAGTTGGTATGGAGATTTTGCGGAGAAGCTTCTGGATAAAGAATATCCTAAATGGCTGAAAAAAAATAATATTTCTGATCATTAATTTTGCAGATCATTAAACAAATTACAAGTTAAATAAAAAAGACCGAGATATTTCTCAGTCTTTTTTTATTTAAATTATTTAATTATAATGAATTACAGATATTTCCTGTAAGGGTAGCTCCTGCATTGGCTGTTACATCAGACTTTACAGAAGATAGTGATAAAGTTGGGATAGAATACGGTGGTGTAAATGCCGTTCCGCTTCCTGCCGTATTTCCTGTAACATTGGTAAATGTATTGTTTGAGGTAACAGTTACTGCGGTGTATCCACTCATTAAATTGATAGGCTCTTTTACATTTTCAAAAACGTTTCCATCTACACGAATGTTGGCCTGAACTCCTGCTGCAATACATTTATTGCTTACGGTACTGTTGAAGTAGCTGTTCACAATATGTATTTTTCCAAACCTTACTCTCGGCATACGCTCTCTGCAGCCCGGAGCCCACCAGCAACGAACAAAGGTTACATTCAGTTTTCCTGCATCTGTTGTGGAAGTATCGCTTGATCCGATAAGGTTGGAAAATCTGTGATCATCTGTCCCTCCTGAACCACCCGGCTTTGGAGCTTTCAAATAATGGAATTTAGTATAAGAAACTGTTATAAAATCCGACTTGTTTTTGATGTCAAAATTTCCGTCAACGCCGTCTCTGAATTCACAGTGATCGATCCAGACATTTCTGCAATCGTCTAAAATAGCGTTGTCCCAACCGTCTGTGTCGTACGCTCCCGGTCCTTCAAAAATAAGATTTCGGATAACGATATTGTCACATCTTTTAATATTGAGAATTCCTGATCCGTCTTTTGTCTGGTCTGTTGAAACCAGTTTGGCTCCACTGGTTCCGTAAATTGTTTTTCCGGATTGATCCTGAAATGAGATGCGCGCTGTGACAGTAATGGTTCCTGTTACTTTAATGACTTTCACCGCTGTATTTTCGATGGCTGCTTTTAATTGAGCATACGTAGTTACAGTTGTTTCGGCTGCAGTTCCACCACCGGTTGTCCCTCCGTTTTGAGAAGCCCATCCGGGTGCAACGCAGTCGGCTAAAGGAACGACCGCATTCGTCTGAAGAATGTCATTCGTAATAAGGGAGTTTGGATTTTCCGTTACGTCGGTTCTGATGTCTTCCTGCCCGCATCCGGTTAAGGCAAAAACTGAACTCAGGGCTACCGTCAGAAAGGCAGCTTTACATGTTGTTTTCATAGTAGTAATTTGTTATTGTTTGATTACGAATTAAAATTACATAATTAATATTTAAATGTTTTATATTTTAATATATTAATATTTATATAATTATAATATTATTAATTTAATTAATTCAATCGGTTGCATTTTGTTTTTAATTCAAAAAAATTAAATAATTAGGTTTTTGTAAATGAAATCCCTGAATAACCCAATATTTGTAGAAAATAATCTGTATATTTTTGAGTTATATGGAAAATTTACATTTTATTATGTGCTAAATAGTATTTAAATCATTTCTGAAGTTAGCCCAAGCAATGTGGAACTTTAATAGAAAATAGTAGGCTGGAAACTAAAAACTTTTTGAATTTAGATATAAACACTTTAAAAGCTAGAATAATTTTTTTTAACGCAAAGTTTTTATTTTGCTGCTGCTTAATGAAGTGAGCTAAGAATCAATAGGTTGATTTGGCGAAGTGATCGTAATAGCTTCGAGATGCAAATTTATTTGCCTTTGCTTTCTAGAATAATCTGTAGGTTAACTATTAATCTTTGAGTATAAAAAATACAAGAAGGTAAAAAATTATTTTCCTTCAAAAATATAGATTCCTCCTTTTTCTGTACTCAAATCAAAAACCTGAGTTTCGGGAACAGGATAGCCTTTCAACTGAGCTTTTTCGGAAACCAGAGGAGTTTTAATAGAATTAATCTGATAATATTCATTTGGGTTTTCTCCTGTTGCCGGCTTTACGTTCGTTTTAGATTTTAAAGCAATTCCTTTTGCAATTCTGATTCTAGCATTACCACCCAACGCAGATTTTACAACCAGTTTGGTCAGTTGAGCATCTTTCCAGTCGATATCAATTTCAAAACCTCCTCTTGCTTTTAATCCTTTTACCGAGCCGTTTGGTAAGGCATCAGGAAGTGCAGGTAAAATATAAAGATAACCGTCATAACTTTGCAGCAACATTTCTGCAATTCCTGAAGTACAGCCAAAATTTCCATCGATCTGGAACGGAGGATGTGCATCCAGAAGATTCGGGTAGGTTCCTCCTGATTCTCCTTTATTATCTAGAGGAGCGGGTGTCAGTTGGTCTGAAATTAATTTAAAAGCACGGTTTCCGTCCAATAATCTGGCCCACCAATTCACTTTCCAGCCCATCGACCAGCCCGTAGATTTATCGCCTCTGTAGGTCATCGAGTTTTTAGCAGCTTCCGTCAGATCCGGGTTTCTGAAAGGAGAAATTTGTCCGGAAGGAAAAAGGCCGTACAAATGCGAAATATGTCTGTGTTTGTCATCTGTTCTATCCATATCTTTTAGCCATTCCTGCAGTTGGGCATATTGCCCGATCTGCATAGGCGGAAGTTTGTTTAAAGCCAATTTCACCTTATCCGAAAGATTTTGTTCTTCATTTAAAATTTTTGAAGCGTTAATGAAATTATTAAAAACATCAAAGACCAACTGATTGTCCATTGTTGTTCCCGCTGTAATCCCCACATCTTTCATATAGGTGTTTTCGGGAGACATGGAAGGAGAAACAACGAGGTATTGTTTTGTGAGATCCTGCTGAAGAACATCAAGGTAAAATAAAGCACAGCCTTTTAAAGCTGCATAATTTTTCTTCAGGAATTCTTTATCTCCGGTGTATTGATAATGATTCCAGATATGCTGTGTGAGCCATGCGCCGCCCATAGGCCACATTCCGTAGAAACCGCCGTCAACGATTCCCGTGATTCTCCATAAATCAGTATTGTGATGGGTATTCCAGCCTCTTGCATGGTACATTTCTTTGGCAGATTCCTGTCCGGTTACCGACAGATCTTGGATCATATCAAATAAAGGCCCGTGCATTTCGCTGAGGTTGGTGTTTTCTGCAGGCCAGTAATTCATCTCAGTATTAATATTGACGGTATATTTACTGTCCCAAGCAGGATGAAGTTGGTAATTCCAGATTCCCTGAAGGTTTGCGGGCTGAGTTCCCGGCTGTGATGACGAAATCAAAAGATAACGTCCGAACTGAAAGTATAGTGCTACTAAATCAGGATCACTTGAGGTTCCAAATTCTTTAATTCTGATATCTGTTGTCTTTTTTGCCTGTTCGGTAGTTCCCAGATCCAAGCTTACACGCTTAAAATATTTTTGGTATTTTTCAATGTGAGCCTTTAATTCTGCATCATATTTTTTATTTAAAGCAGATTGTAAATATTCCGAAACTCTTACATCAGGATTTGCCGAAAGATCATTATAATTTTTGAAATTTGTAGCAATAGAGATATAAATTACCACTTCATCCGCTCCGGAAATTTCCAGTTTATCTTTTGATGAGGTTAGTTTTCCGCCTTTTAATACCGGAAAAGCGACTGTCTTAAAATTAATTTTCCCAGTTTTATTGGCCATCGATGAACTTGTTCCATTGATCACCAGCTGATTTTTCTCTGTGAAAATAGATTTTTGCAAGTGTGGAGTGGAAGCGTTGATGGAAAAGTTTAAGTTTCCTTTTTTACTAGAAGAGAGCTTGATTATAATCACATTATCGGCAAAAGACGAGAAAATGTCACGCTTAAAAGTCACTCCGTTTACATCGTAAGAAACTGTGCTTACTGCTTTTTCAATATCTAAAGTTCGGCTGTAGTTTTTAAAATTTTCATGATCTTTGAAATCTAAAAAAAGATCCCCCATCGTCTGGTACGGCATTCCGTAATTTAAATCTTTCGGAGCCTGCCTTGGATAGGTTCTATTGGACACATTCTGAGCTTCCTGAAATTTACTTTCATTTAACAGTTTTCTGATTTTCTGTATGCTGTCGAATGTGTTTTTCGGAACATTATTTCCGGGTTCTCCTGCCCAGATTGTTTCTTCATTCAATTGAAGATGTTCTTTTGAAGCTCCTCCGAAAACCATAGCTCCTAATCTTCCGTTTCCAATAGGCAAGGCTTCGTTCCAGTTTTCTGCAGGTTTGTTGTAGATCAGTTTTAAATTCTGCTGTGCGTGTACTGAAACGGAAATAATCGTTCCGAAAGCCAGTAAGAATATTTTATGTTGGATGATTTTCAGCATTTTGTTAATTAAAGTATTTTTGTTGGCTAATCGCAAAGGCGCAAAGATTGTTTATCTTAAATATCGTTTTTAAGGCGCAAGAAAATCAAAGATTTTCAGCAAAATATTGAGTGTTAAATTTTATCGAAGATAAAATATTTGCGTCTTTAAAATATGAACCGTGTAAACTTCTTTGCGCCTTTGCGATTAATCAAGATATAATTATTAATTGTCCATTACTTATTATTGATCGTCTTCAGCCAGTCTGAACATAGTTTTTTCCAGTTGTCCGTCAATTCAGATTTATTGGTAATTCCAATTTTATGTTCACCTTCAGGAAAAATAAACAATGCTCCTTTTACTTTGTTTTTTATCATTTCTTGATAATACAGGATGCTGTTCATCACAGGAACGGTTTTATCGTTTTGGGCATGAAATAAAATCGTAGGTGGCGTTTTTTCCGTCACGCGATTCTGCATAGAATATTCTTTGATTTTTTCGGGGGAAACATTTTCACCCAGTAAACTGTTCCTGCTTCCTGTATGTGCATATTCTCCAAAATCAATCACCGGAGAAACCAGAATCGCAAAATTGGGAATAGTGGGAATAGATGTCCAGTCGCCTTTTAATTCAGTATAGTCTGTAGAAATATTGCTTACTGAAGCTGCTAAATGACCACCTGCAGAAGTTCCGATCACACCGATCTGCTCAGATGAAATTCCATATTGTTCTGCATTTTTTCTAAGGAATTTGATGGCTGCCTGAACATCCTGTAAGGGAGCAATTTCTCTTTGCTTTAAATCGGGAGAAGTGGGTAATCTGTAGTTTAAAACAAATGCTGAAATTCCCTGGGTATTAAACCATTTTGCAATTTGATAACCTCCTAAATCATAAGTCAGTTTGTAGTATCCACCTCCAGGAATAACAACGACTGCCATCTGTTTCCTTTCTTCTTTTGGTGGCAGAAAAGCAAACATCTCGGTTTCTTTGATCTGTATAATTCTTCCGTCTTTTTCTTCCGTTTTTAAAGGCAATCCTTTAGAATTAGACATCTGACCTTTTGGCCAAACCATTATTTTTTCCTGTGCGGATATCTGAACGAAAAAAGAAAGTAAGAGCAGGAAAGTAAATTTTTTCATAACCGTTAACTTTTTAGAAGGTATTTTTTCCAGATTTTATTAAAATTATTCTTTAAGAAAATCTTCTCTGAACGGGGTAAAGGCATCAATCAATTGCCCGGCTTCCAGACATTTTACTCCATGAAAAATATTGGGCTGAGCAAAAAATCCGTCACCCTGTTGTAAGACTTTTGTTTCACCATCCACCGTCACTTCAAATTTTCCTGAAGCCACATACGTAATCTGAGAATGAAAATGTTGATGCAAAGCACCAATGGCATCTTTTTCAAATTTTACAATCACCATCATCACCTGAGAATTGTACCCTACAAATTGTCTCGAAACTCCTTCTCCTAAATCTTCCCACCCGCAGTTGCCCTCGAAAAACGGTTCTTTTTTGAAATGCATTTTGTCTGTTTTTTGAATTTTAAAACTAAGTTATTCATTTGTATTGTCATTCTAAACGAAACGAAAGTGCAGTGAAGAATCTTTTTCAACTCCATCTGAATCATCTTTATTTGTATAGATTCTTTGAACTTCGTTCGCATCCCTTCAGGCTGTGTCAGAATGACAAACTTGCTGTTTATTTGTCCCGCAGATTTTGCAAATTATGCAGATTCAAATTCTTAAAGATGTCATCTGTGAAAATTTGTGCAATCAGTGGGAAGCTATTTAATATACTTTTCCAAACCAATCTTTAAAGTCTTCAAATTTTTTACAGCGAGTTTAGCAACAGATTCTGCGCCCAGTGTTGATAAATGGGTATCATCATCTTTTCCTTTCGGATAATACGGATCTTCTCCTTCTTTGTAATGCAGATGTAATTTTTTAGAATTTTCAGGACCGTAAGAAATCTCCAGCTGTTCGGTTAATAACTGCATATCTACAAACGGAACTTTCAGATCGTTGGCTACCATTCTTACTATCAAAGGATATTCTTTATGAGTATCAATTAAAACCCCATTTTCATTGAAGTCTCTTCTCACGATGGAAGTCATTAAGATTGGCGTTGCTCCTTTTGCTCTAGCTTCATTTACATATCTTTCCAGATTAGCTCTGTATTGAGTATAAGGATTGGTAAATTTTGTAGAATCTTTTACTTTCTGGTCATTATGTCCAAACTGAATAATTACAAAATCTCCTTTTTTCAATTGTTTTTCAACCTTGTCCCATCTTCCCTCGGTTCTGAAGCTTTTTGAACTTCTTCCGTTCATCGCATGGTTCTGAATTTCGATTCCAGAGGTCATGAATTGCGGCAAAATCTGTCCCCATCCATGTTCCGGATTTTTGTCAGGATTTTCTTTATTGGCCATGGTGGAATCACCGATGAGGAATAGAGTCGGCTTTTTTTGAGCCAGAATTAAAGTTGAAACGGCTATGCTGAATAGTAAAAGTATTTTTTTCATTTTACAATTTATTTTTATTTAAATCTGAAAGATGCTTCGGAAGGCTCAGCATGACATTGCGACAAATTCCCTGCTAAATTAAAGCAGTTAGTATTAGAGTTGTCATGCTGAGCCTGTCGAAGCATCTCAATAATTCATTTCATTATTTATTTGGATTCCAGCCATTGAATATTTTTTCAATAGTATAATTTTTTAAATCTTTTTTCGTCAGTTGATGTGACCAGCTCACCCGTTTTGAAATATTTCCGCCTTCTCCTTTACTTCCAAATTCTGCGTAATAGGCTGTTTTTTCTTTATCAGGAAACATTTTGTCGCCTTTCCACGGATTCCAGCCTTCGGGAAGAATGTGTTTTCCCATTTCGGTGTTGATGAAAACTGTTTGGGCATAAGGCCGCCATGGTCTTCCCAAGTAAACTTTAGTAATGCTATCTTTAGCAATTAATTTACAGTCAAAAAAGACAAAACCATATTTTCTGTCGGCTTCCGTTGCCGCTGCGGTGATGTAAGAGTCGGCTAAGCTTTTAATGGTACAATTTTTAAAAACAACCGTCGCCTGTCCGAAAATAAAATCTGTTGTTCCTTCGATATAACAGTTTTCAAAATATTGTCTGCTGTGATTGGTTGCGGAATAAATGGTGTCCTGGCAACCTAAAATATTCGAGTTTTTAATTATAAAACGGTCACCTTCCACATGAAGAGAAACCGCTTGTCCTTCATTACAAGAAGAGTTTTGAATGGTGAGATTGCTGATTTTAATGTCATCGCCCATCACCAAAAGCGTATAGGAATTGAACGTGGTCATTTTTTCATTAAACGAATCCAATTTTCCTGAAAAATCATTGTTGGTAATGACCGTGTTATCTTTATTTTCGCCTTCTAATGTGATTTTGTGCTTTGAAGAAGGAATAATCACTTTTTCATTATATGTTCCGGACTTTATTAAAACTAAAGCTTCGGCCGGGCCTAAATCTCTTATAGAATTAATGGCTTTTTGAATAGAAGTAAAGTCTCCGCTTCCGTCTTTGGCAACGGTAATTTTAATGTATGGCTCATTTCCTGCAAAGAGAAAATTTGCCATCGAAATGAGAAATATTAAAAATAATTTTTTCATAGGTTGAATTATTTTTTAACGCAAAGATTTATTCTTGTTTTGGTGTTATTTTAAGGAGCAAAGATTTGCGACAATGTCGCTTATGAAGCTGTCGTTAAAATGTTTGCTTCATAAAATCAACTTGTTGATTCCTCTTTGCTCCTTAAAGTTTAACATATTTACTAATAAACTTTGCGTTTAAAATCATTAATAATATTATTTCAAGATTCGATTTAAAAAATCAACCGTTACATTCAAAGTTTCTGTAAACCAGGGTTCTGCCGACCAGAATGAATGCGGAGTATTTTTGATCTCATGAAACTCAGTCGGGATATGATAAGCCTTCAATTTTTTCATCATATCGTCTCTTCCCGCATGAAACCGGGGTTGCGAACTGTTGATAAAAAGAGTAGGAGGGGTATTTTTATCCACGAATTCTAATGGAGAGGCCTCGGTCCAGTTTTTTAAGTTAACATCTTTGTCGCCTCCCAACCAATAAGCAGCGTAGGTACTTTCTTCAGCTTCCGGATGGATAAATGAGACGATTCCATCAACATTCACAATTGCCTGAATTTTATTTTTGGATTTCACACCGACCAAAGTCGCAATTTGCGCTCCCGCAGATTCTCCCAAAACGACCATTTTCTTTTTGTTTAAAGAATATTTTTTATGATTTTTCTTGAGCCATTGAATGCCTGTTTCAATATCTTCAACTCCGGCGGGAAATTTGGCAACATCCGCCAACCGATATCCGATTGCGATCACCACATAGCCTTTTGATGCCAGTTCCATTGCCATAAATTTTTCATTTTCCTTACTTCCTGAAATCCATCCACCACCATGAACCATTGCAATTCCCGGATATTTTTTTGAGGAATCAAGAGGATAATATACGTCTGCTTTTAAAGAAAGTCCGTTGATATTGGCATATTCCACATCTTTATCAATTTCGATATTCTGTGGAATAGGGCGGTCAATAGGTGTGGTAAAAGAAATTTTTTTTCTGAATTTTTCAAAGGTACCTTCATTCGTGTAAGGAGTAGCATTCGGGCGGTTTACCTGCCCGAATGCCATTGTCCCCACAAAAAAAATAGAAATATAAGTATGTTTTCTGTTAAAAATCATTCGCTTATGGAATTTTTTTAATACTGATTTTTATTTTTTTGTTGTTGGTTTTTCGCAAAGACGCAAAGCAATTTACTGTCTTTATATTTTAAGGCGCAAGGATTTTATCTTTGATAAAATTTAATACTCAATACTTTGCTGAAAATCTTTGATTTTCTTGCGTCTTAAAACAGTATTTAAATCAAAAAAACTTTGCGTCTTTGCGATTAACCAACTATTTAATTGCATTTTTCGCTACATCCGTCCCAATAGAAAGTAAATTTTTATCGGATGCTATTTCTTTCGGCAACAATACTGCTCCCGTTTTGTTTCCTAATACTTTCACAACAGGTTTATTGGCAGATTCAAATTTTACTGTTGAAAGATTGATGTTTTTACTGTTGTAAATGGTAGCTCCCGCTCCTTCAGCATATTTCAGTTTTACATTTTTTAGCTGAATTCCGTCAGCATCTACGATTGTCAAAGCTTTTCTGGTATCAAACTGAGAATCTTCGATTACGATATTTTTAAGATTCATTTCGGCTAAACCAAATAATGTAATTGCCTCATCAGAATTTACTGCAGTGATGTTTTTAAAGTAAATGTTTCTGAAAACCGGCGTTTCTTCCGTTACAGGATATACTTTTTCAGGCGCTTTGTTTCCTTCCTGTTTCTGCCCGTCCTCCAGCACCGGAGATGCGCCTTCGTAGAACATATTAAACCCGATTACCTGAGTCGGAATATTAATCATATCAATATTTTTGATATAAATATTTTCAACAATTCCTCCTCTTCCGCGGGTTGTTTTGAAACGAAGACCAATATCTGTCCCAATAAAAGTACAGTCTGAAACATGGATATTTCTCGCTCCTCCCGACATTTCACTTCCGATCACGAAACCTCCATGACCGTGATATACTACATTGTTTTTGATGATGACATTTTCAGTAGGCATTCCTCTTTTTCTCCCGTCCTGATCTTTCCCTGATTTAATACAAATGGCATCGTCACCAACGTCAAACGTATTATCGTAGATCAAAACATTTTTACAGGATTCTAAATCTACACCGTCACCGTTTTGAGAAAACCATGGGTTTCTTACGGTAAGATTTCTTAAAATTACATTTGAACACATTAAAGGGTGAAGATTCCAGGCAGGAGAATTCTGGAAAGTGGGTCCGTCTAACAATACCTTGTCGCAACCTACTAAACTTACCATTACCGGACGAAGGAAATCTTTAACCGTAACTAATTCTTCTTTGGAAATCTTATCAGGAACATTGAAGTTGGAACTGCTTTCAAATCCTTTTTTATAGCTTTCTGAAGGATACCAGTTTTTTCCGTCCGCAGATAAAATTCCACCCGATTTTACGATATTTTTCCATTCGGATTCTGAAACCTTACTTTTTTTGATAGCTCTCCATGCATCACCACTTCCGTCGATCACACCTTTTCCTGTGATGGCAATATTGATTGCATTTTTGGCAGAAATCGGGGATTGGCAACGGATGGTATTCAACCCTTCAAAACTTACATCGACTAATGGATAATCTGCTTTATCCTTACTGAAAATAATGAAAGCGCCTTCTTCTACATGAAAGTTGATATTGCTTTTCAATTCGATAGGACCTGTTAACCACATTCCGCGGGGAACAACTAATTTTCCGCCGCCTTTTTTGTTAAGATCTTCGATTGCTTTTTTGAAAGCTTCCGTATTTTTTACATTTCCGCCTGCAACACCACCATATTGTGTGATGGAAACCGTGTTCGCCGCAAATGAAGTTTCTGCAACCTGAGGCATTTTAAACTCAATGTTTTTATAAATATCAAGGTTCTGGGCATAGATTTGCCCTGAAAACATCATTGCCGCTACTAAACCGATCACTTTAAGAGACTTCTTCATTTTATTTTTTTGTTCATTATTTATTTAATTGTTGGTTAATCGCAAAGACGCAAAGTTTATTTTATAACTTTATGCTTTAAGACGCAAGGATTTCATCTTCGATAAAATTTTACAGTTCAAAATTTGCTAAAAATCTTTGATTTTCTTGCGTCTTGAAACAGTATAAAAAGTAAAAGCTTTGTGTCTTTGCGATTAACCAACCAATCCTAATTTTTAGTAATTCTAAACCAGTCAAAATCTGCATATCCGCCTCGAGGTGCTTTTTCTATGCTGATGCTGTATAAACCGACTTTAGCTCCAATCCATTTTCCCGGCTTAGCTTGGAAAACTTCGCCTGCTTTTGTAAAGTTTTTTCCGTTTTCACTATAGCTGAACTGGCATAGGCCATTCGGTTCGTTTACATTTACTTTTAAATAAACTTCGTTTGTTTTTAATTTGGTTTCAAATAATATTTTTTCTTCCCCTCCTTTATCGGCTTTTTCAGCTCTTCTTAATTGAAGATAAAAGCCGTCCGGCTTATTGGTGATCACGATCGATTGATGATCCAGTCCCATCACCAAAAGTCCGGCAGTTTTTCCTTCTTTGGCATCTTCGGGTGTTAATTTCACTTTTGTTGAAGCTGCAAAATTCGGAGCCGGGAATTTTTGTGTTAATAAATTCGGTACGTTCCAAAGGTTTTTTTCACCTTCAGGAACTTTCATTGAGAATAATCTTAAAAATTTCTGTCCGGGAAGTTTCGAAGACCACACGATGTTTTCGTTGGCACTCCATTGCCATTGTAATCCTAATTTATCTCCATCAAATTCATCCGTTTCAGGCGGAGTAACGATCGAATAAGTTTGTCCTACGTTTGGTTTTTTATATGTTAAAACCGGTTCCCCAATTCCGTTTTTATTGTTATCAATTCCTATGACTGGCCAGTCTTTTTCCCACTTCATTGGCTGTAAGTGAACAATTCTTCCTCCTGCATCCACATCCTGAAAGTGATAAAACCAATCTTCACCCGAAGGCGTATCTACCCATGCTCCCTGATGAGGTCCGTTGATCTTTGTAGAACCCTGTTCCAATACTACTTTTTCTTCGTAAGGACCGTAAATATTTTTTGACCTTAATACCAATTGCCAACCTGTTGCCACACCACCTGCCGGAGCAAAAATGTAGTAGTAACCATTTCTTTTATATATTTTCGGACCTTCAACCGTTGGATGGGAATCGTGACCATCGAAAACATGAACTCCTTTATCTAAGACTTTTGTTCCTTCAGGATTCATTTTATTCAGGGTCAGAATACTTTTCACTCCGGCGCGGCTTCCCGCCCAACCATGAATTAAATAAGCATTTCCGTCTTCATCCCAGAAAGGACAGGAATCAATTAAGCCTTTTCCTTCCATCACCAGAACAGGTTCTTCCCATTTTCCAAGTGGATCTTTGGTTTTTACCATATAAATTCCATAATCGGGATCGCCCCAATAAATGTAAAATTCTCCTTTATGGAAACGAATTGACGGTGCCCAAACTGCATCTCCTCTCCTTGGAACCGAAAAATGTGCTCTAGGCAAAATATCCTGAATCGCATAATTCACCAATTTCCAGTTGACCATATCTTTTGAGTGAAGAATCGGTAATCCCGGAGTTTCATTGAAGCTGGAAGCGGTCATATAATAATCTTCACCTACACGAATGGCATCGGGATCAGAATAATCTGCATACAAGATCGGGTTTCTGTAATTTTTTCCCTGATCGGCAGTCCATACTTCGGAAACATAGTTTTTTTCCTGTGCATTCAAATAGCTTGATGCAATGGAGAAAACAGTTATTGAAAGTATATTTAAAATATTTTTTGTTTTCATAAATCAGATTTTTAGTCTGGTTTAAATTTTAACGTAATGAGCGCAAAGTTTTTTTTAATTGCTTACTGCATATTTTTCGGTCGCAAAGGCGTTCTACTCAGCAAAGGTTGGATGTTTTTGCTGTTTGTCATTTCGACGATAGGAGAAATCCGTTTAAGAAGGATTCTTCATATCGCTGCGCTATATTCAGAATGACAATCAATACTCATCAATTATTTTTCAAATTCCAGACTTGCCAGAATGAAAGGTCCTGTTCCTTTAGCATCATTGGAACGAATTTCTTCATTTACATAATATTTGTAAGAACCGTCTCTGTATGGTTTTCCGCCTAAACCTGCAACTGCGCAGCATTTATTTAGATTGACAACACCATTTTCATCAACTGTAATTAAATTTTTGATAATTCCGTCATAGCCTTTTTTAGCGTAAGCTTTATAGTATTTTGGAAGATAACCGTTGTTCACAGATTTAATGATGGTATAAACAAACATCGCCGATGCTGTTGCTTCTTCATAATTTCCATTTTCCAATGGTTTATCCAAAACCTGATACCAAAGTCCGCTTTTCTTGTCCTGAACTTTAATGACTGCATCTGCATAAGATTTTATGTAAGAAATTAATCTTGCTCTTCCCGGATGGTCTTTCGGTAAGAAATCCAGCACATCTACCATGGCCATTCCGTACCAACCCATTGATCTTCCCCAGAAATTTGGAGAAAGTCCTGTTTCTTTGTTTGCCCAGGCTTCTTTTTTACTTTCATCCCATGCATGATACAGCAATCCTGTGTTTTTATCCAAAAGATGCTTTTGTACCGAATCAAACTGTAAAAGAATATCGTCGTAGGCTTTCATTGCCTCTGTTCCTTTTACAAAATCGTAAGTGTAATGCGTGTAGAACGGCATTCCCATATAAAGACCATCAAGCCATACCTGGTTTGGGTATATTTTTTTGTGCCAGAAAGAACCTTCCGATGTTCTTGGCTGTCCTTCAATCTGGGTACGAAGCGTTTTCAGTGCCTTCAGATATTTGTCTTTTTTTTCTTTTTCATACAGATAAAGAAGAACATTTCCACTGTTCAGGAGATCAATATTGTATTTGTCTAGTTCATAGGTTAAAATACTGCCGTCTTCTTTGACTAATTTTTCACCAAAATCACTGATATAATTGTAGTATTCTTTTTTACCGGTTTTCGCATATAATTTTTCGGCGCCATCCAGAACAATTGCTGACGGATAGGTCCATTTCGGGCTTTTGCTGAAATCCAGCATCCACGCCTCCGGAAAACGGTGCATTTCGGAAAGCATCATTCTTTCTGACCATTTCAGGTTGACAGGAACGATTTTTCCTGGCTTTGAAGTTTCTGTGGAAGTTTTTGCAGCCACAGTTTTGGTTTGTGCGCAGGCTAACATTCCTGAACCTAATGCTGCAAATGCTAATAATTTTATGTTGTGATTAATGAAATTCATGATTTTAAACTTTAAAAATGATTTTTATCTAAATTTTCAGTTCTGGTATTTATTGCGTCTCAGTAATTTTTTTAACAATATCATTAAAATACACTTCAATATTGTCATAGTCTTTATGTAGATTTTTTCCGTTGGTATTGGGCACTTTCGGATCTAATTTATTTCTAATTTCCCATTCATCAGGCATTCCGTCATGGTCGGAGTCGAGTAGAGGTGTTCCCTGTTTCAGGTCCGGAAATCCACCAACATCTTTCTGAGAATCAATGATTCCGTTGGAACTTCCTTTTGAACCATTGTAAGTAAAACTTCCGTCTTTTACATCTTTTAAGACATGAAGATCAACAGCATCTCTTACCAAGCTTGCTCCTCCGATATTTAAAATTTTGTCATAAGCATCTTTTGGTGAATCTGTTTTTACATTATTCTGAATATCGTGAGGTTGGTTGATCTTTAGAGTATTTTTATCCTTTTCAGTTATATTATATGTTGCTTTTATCTGTGCAAAAACACCTTCTGTCCAGTTATCTTTTGAAACTTCGGGATTTCCTTCAATTACATTTCCGTTGATGTAATATTTTCCCCAGATGTTGTACGCTTCGGCTTCTGGTTTTTCATTTTTATCTATAGCAACAATTCTTTCTTTGGTTCTTGTTGCAGGGCCGGGTTTGTAATAATTGTTAACGATATTTACATTCATTCCTTCTCCGCCGTAGATATTGTTGTGTCCCCAATTGTAGATCACATTATTTCTGAAGTCGGTAAGGTCGGTCAATGCAAATTTACTTCCGGCATATTCTCCCAATCTTGGATTCCTGCTGTCGTGATGAGCGTAGATATTATGATGAAAAGAGGCGAATTTTCCTCCTGCAATTCCTCCGTATCCGTGAGCTCCTTTTTGGTGGGCAGAATTTCTTAAACTTTCTGCAATCACACACCACTGAAGCGTTGTATTTTCGTTATTATAAATAGAAACGGTCTCGTCTGTTGACCAGCTCATTGAACAATGATCCACTATCAGATTTTTGATGAATCTTGCTCCTAAAGCATCACCTTCAAAGTTTTTCTGGTCACCCATTCTGAACCGCATATAACGAATGGTTACATTATCTGCGCCTACAAAAGTTTCGTAGTTGGCAACGCTAATTCCATCTCCGGGAGCTGTTTGTCCGGCAATCGTAACGTTCCCTTCTTTTATTTTTAAAGGCGATTCGAGGTAAATGGTTCCTCCTGTTTTAAAGATTATATATCTAGGACCTTTTTGATTCAAAGCATATCTTAAAGTTCCTTCTGAACCATCATCCGTAAGTTTTGTAACAGCATATACTTTTCCGCCACGCCCGCCTGTTGTATATCTTCCAAAGCCTTCTGCACCAGGAAAACTTACCACGTTTTGAGCATTAATGTCTATGGAAATACCACATAAAATTCCTATCGTGAATAGTTTTGTGAAGTGTTTTTTCATGACTGAAAATCTTTGGTGTTTTTAGGTTTATTTTATTTTAAACTTTTTGATGGGTTCCAGTTATCTTTTCCTTTCAGGATATTCTGTGTTGTATATTTTTTACTTTCTTCTTCGGTTATTTGATGTGACCAAGAAACTCTTTTTGTAGCATTTGCTCCAGAACCTTTTGAATTAAACTCTCCATAAAAATTGGTTTTTTCAGCATCAGGTTTGTTCCAGTTATGCCATCCTTCAGGTTTTATGGTTGAATTGATCTCGCAATTAATGTAAACGGTTTTAGCAAAGGGTCTCCATGGTCTTCCTAAATAGACCGAATTTTCTTTAGCATTTCCGGTAATTTTTGAATTGATAAAAACAAATCCGAATTCATTTTCCTGTGGAGTAGAAGCTGCGGTAACATAGCTTGCAGTTTCTTTTGAGTAAATAGTGCAGTTTTCGAAAACAGCGGTTCCGGCGCCGAAAATATAGTCGGTTGTGCCTTCGATATAGCAGCTTTTAAAATAATTTCTTGAAGGTTTTGTTTTGTCCGGTGAATCCTGAACTCCTTTTAAATATAAAGTGTCCTGATTTCCTAAAAATCTGCAGTTTTCAAATACAATTCTGTCTCCTGAAGTTAAAACAGCAACAGCCTGTCCAACTCTTCCTGAACTGTTTTCAAACGAAATATTCTTTGCTATAAAATTATTGGAATGGATGAAAATTGTGGAAGAGTTTGTCGTTCCAATGTCTTTTCCTTCGGAATTCTTTTTTGAGGCAAAGTCATCATAAGTAATGATTGTATTTTGAGGATTTTCTCCTTCCAGCAATATCGCTCCTTTTGTTTCAGGAATGATGATTTTTTCTTTATAAGTTCCTGCTTTAATTACAATTTTTGTTCTTGTGGAAGAACCGTTTTCAACGGCATCGATGGCTTGCTGTACTGTAGTAAAGTTGCCTTTTCCGTCTTTTGAAACCACGATTGTTTTATCGGCAGTTTTAAAAGAAAGAAGACCTGACAAGATGATCGAAAGGATTACAGTTGATGTTAAATTTCTAAGAAAAGCGGAAATTTTCATTGAAAAATTTTTAGTTAAAATACAGACTTCTCTTGGTGAGATGAAGCCTGTATTTCTTTGATATGAATGTGAATTTTTTATCTAGTATCCGTAATCTTGTGTAAGATTATAGTTAGAATTGACCACGTCCAAAGCTAATGGAAGCAATTCTTTCCTGTTTGCCTGGAAATAGTATGCATAACTTTTGATTGGATCTCCACTGATGTATGGCTGTGTCATGGCAAGTCTCCAGTTTACTTTTGTATAGCCGGAAGGCGTGGCAACACTTTGGTTCGGGCTGTAGAAAACATCTGCTTTCGCAACTCCTGTAGCCGTGTAGAAATCAATATCCGAAACATTTTGCTGAGCCGTTTTGGTTGGAGTATATGTCACTTTTTTATAGAAAATATATTCCGGAACATTGGCATAAGCTCCTGTACCATTCATGAATTGGGTAAGCTTGGTTCTTGTTTCGTTAATTTTTGTTTCCAATAAATTCCAACGGATCAGATCATATTTTCTAAGCCCTTCTCCACCGAATTCCAATTGTCTTTCTTTTACGATATAATTAAAGAATCCTGTCTTGTCTGTAGGGATGGTTCCAACCTGACCTAAGTTTCCTGCATAAGCTCTTTGTCTCACTGATAAAACTGCATTTATTGCCTCTGTAGAAGGTCCGTTATGAAGTTCGTTATCTGCTTCGGCGAACATTAACAAAATGTCAGCGTATCTCAATAAAGGCCAGTCAATACCTAAGTTCTGAGAAGTTCCCGTAATGGAAGTCCAAGATTTTCTGAATTTACCGTCATTCCAGTTGATGGAGGTCTGAAGTTCTTCCTGTTTTGAAGTATTTACTCTGAAAATGGCAATGTTTACGTCTCTTCTCAGATCATATTTAGTAAATTCATAGAAATATACAGGAATTGCACTGATACCTCCTGAGGATTTCCAGTCCGTATCGTCATGTCTCAACCCATTGTAATAACCAATTTTACTATCCGTCTTAGAGTTCCCTCCAAATGCTCCGATGGCATAGATCACTTCATTGGTTGCATCTTGAGAATTAGTGTGTAATGCTCTGAACATTCCCTCATAGCTAGGATTAAGTTGGTGCTGTCCGGAATTGATGATATCTTTACATTCGTCGTAAGCGATCTGATAATATTTCTGAGGATTAGATCCCTGTAACATTTGTTGTGGAGCTCTTCTTAATGAATATCCTGCTCTTGCTAAAGCGATTCTTGCTCTTAACCCTTTTACGGCACCTTTTGAGATCCTCTGGGCAGTTGTACCACCTTCTGATCTCCACGGAACAAGATCTTCTGCTTTTAATAAATCGGCCAGAATTTTTTCATAAATAATATCTCTGTCTGTTTTTGGAAGATATAAATCAGGAAGATCTGCTGACGGAACATCCTGAAACGGAACATCTCCCCAGTTTTTAATGAGATCATAGTAGAACTGGGCTCTCAGTGTTAAAGCTTCACCCAAATATCTGTCCATTAGTTTTTTATCTGCGTCGGAACCAGTTTTATATACAGGGGAAAGAGGAATATTCTTGATAACAAGATTGGCTCTCTCAATTCCTGCATAGGTATCTAAAAAAGGTCTCAAAAGTTCTGTATTCGTTGGAATGGCTCCGAAACAACTGATTCCTCTTCTGTCATTGGCATTATAATCTCCCGAAGTTCTTAAATCGTCTCCGGATTGTGTAAGAATAAGATTCATTCTTTGTCCATAGGTATTATCACCCATAGTGGCGTTGTAAACTCCGACCAAAGCTGAAAAAGTATCAGGGGCAGAATCAAACTGCTGCGCTTCAGCCGTATTGGATAAGCTTTCTACATCCAAATATTGTTCGCAGGAATTTAAAGATATTAAACCTGCAATAGAAAATACAATGGCTAAAAATTTATTTTTCTTCATAATATTAGGGTTTAAAAAGTAATGTCAACTCCTGATAAAATAAATCTGCTACGCGGATAAGCAGCATAGTCTACACCAGGTGTTAAAGGATTTCTTCTTGTATTGGCTTCCGGATCATATCCGGAATATCCTGTAACTGTAAATACGTTGTTCATCGTAAAATACAATCTGAAGTTGGTAAGACCCAACTGTTTCGTAAACTCTTTAGAAAGGGAATACCCTATAGTTACATTGTTTAATCTTAAGAAAGATCCGTCTTCGATAGCATATGAATGAAGAAAATAAGCGCCTGCCGGTGGCGTCCATCCTGTGGTATTTGCATTCAGGGCGGCTAATGCAGTCGGATCAGTTACCTTATTTCCTGCGTCATCGAACCATCTCCATCTGTTAGCAACTTCTGCCAACATATTATTGTCTTTATATAAATATTGCGTAGAATATTCAACTTTGTTGGCGTTGTATACTTTATTTCCAACAGAGAAGTTGAACATTAAACTCATATCCCAGTTTTTGTAACGAAAAGTTTGGTTAAAACCACCATAAAATTTAGGTTGAGCATTTCCTAAATCGGTCATATCTTTATTGTCAATAACACCATCACCGTTTAGATCTTGAAGTTTAAGATCTCCCGGCTGTACGGCTTTTGCTCCGTTTGCAGCAGCTGCGGAACTTGCTATACCAGCTTTCAAAGTATATGCTTGTGTAGCCGGATCATAATTAAAATCACTGATCTCATATCTTCCTGCTGTCACATATCCCCAATAAGTCCCTACCGGCTTACCCACCTGCACAAGGAAATCATTTAAATTATTTTGCCATCCGGAAGGATATAAGTAGGAATAAGCACTTGGAGATGCACTATTTCCTAAGCTTTTGATCGTATTTCTGTTTGAAGATATATTGGCATCAATTTTCCAAGTGAAATTTTTGTTATTGATGATGGCACTTCCTATTGAGAATTCAATCCCTTTATTAGTCGTGCTTCCTGAGTTTTGGTATTGATATTCATATCCTCTGTCCTTTGGAATCTGTGCCAGAAGCAATAAATCTTTAGTATCCGTCTGATAAACATCCAATGCACCATATACTTTTCCTTTAAATAAACCAAAGTCCAATCCAAGGTTTTTTGAAGTGGCTTTTTCCCAGGTTACATTTTTATTAGCCAAAATATTTCCTGTTGTAGCACCCGGCGTTACATTGGTCCCAAAAGCATATCCGTAGTCGGAAGAGGTAATGAAGAAGGTATCATACAAGAAAGCTCCGATTCTGTTATTTCCGGATAAACCATACCCTGCACGAAGTTTTAAATCGCTGATTGTTTTGCTGTCTTTTAAGAATTTTTCTTCAGTAATTTTCCAGGCTGCAGAAGCGGCAGGGAAATATCCCCATCTGTTTCCAGGCCCGAAAACACTGGAGCCATCTACTCTCATAGATGCTGTTAGAATATATTTATTTTTAAAAATATAGTTGGCTCTTCCGAAAAATGATGCTATACGGTCAGGCAAAACATTTGTTTTGGCAGGGTCTTGTACTAATCCTGACGGAGTATTGACAGACTGAATGTTCGCAAATGCTTCCTGGGCACTTATAGATTTGGGAAGCCATTTAACATTCATGGTTAATGATTCAGCATCTGTTTTTACAATTTCCTGTCCAACGAGTAGGTCCAGTTTATGATTTCCAAATGTTTTTCTGAAGTTTAATGTATTGGTATTGGTAATTCTTCTGGATTGAGTTTTACTTAGAAAAACTACCGGCTGATCATTATTCTGTCTCGCAAGAGTGGTTACCGTTCCGGAAAATTGATTGACAAATTCGTCTCTCTGTAAATATCCAATCACACTTCTGAACGTAAAATCTTTATTGATTCTATACTCTAAAGTTCCGTTAAGAAGTAAATCATTTCTACCGTTTTCTTTGATTTCATTATTGGCTAAAAGAATAGGATTCACAAGATTGGTTTCGTTGGCAAACAACGGATCAAAATCATCCACATTTACCGTAGAACCCCCTTCAAAAGGCTGATATCTCACTGCGTTTCTCAGCCTGTTTGTACTTTGTGAACCTGTAGAAGAAGTTCCTGCACCGAAAATGGTTTGCCTGCTATATCTGGCATTTAGCGTAAGGCTTACCTTTTTTGACAGGTCATAGTCATATTTGAAATTGGCCATATTCCTTTTAAACCCGGAACCGATCATAATCCCGTCTTCCTGTACATTATTTAATGACAATGAGAAAGAGGAGTTATCAGATCCTCCCGTAATAGAAAGATTATGAGTAAAGTTGAATGCTTCTCTTCCGAAAACTTCATCCTGCCAATCTCTCTTTTTTACATCTTTGTATTTTTCCAATTGATCGTAGGTTCCGTATCTCGACTTAAAAGCGTCAATATCGGTTTGCACTCCGGCCTTGTTATAGAGTTCGTATTGGTAGAGTACATACTGATACGGATCTAATACATCAATCGTATTCTGAATTTTTCTTACACCTAAGAATCCGTTGTAATTAATTGATGTTTTAGCTTTTTTACGGCCTCCTTTTGTTGTTATCAAGACCACTCCGTTTGCTCCTCTTGCTCCGTAAATGTTGGTAGAAGAGGCATCTTTTAAAACTTCAATAGATTCGATCTCTTTCGGAGATAAAATTGACAGGGCATTATCCATTTGAACTCCGTCTACAATATAGAGAGGGGCGTTGCTTCCTGTGATGGAGTTTCCTCCTCGGATCACAATATCCACATCTGCGCCGGGCGATCCTTCACTTAGGGAAACCTGTACTCCGGCCATTCTCCCTTGAATTGCTTCTGCAGCATTGGTGGAAGGCATATCTTTGATTGCATCTCCCTTTACAGAAGAAACCGCATTCGTTACATCTTTTTTGGAAACTTTTGTATAGCCTACCAAAACCACTTCATCAATAGTGGTTTCTTTTTCCTTTTTTGGTTCTTTTTGCTGAGCCATTGCAAGGACAGGAAGTAGAAAAACAGTTAAATATAACCATTTTATAGATTGTACTTTTTTATCCATTTTGTATCCTTATAGTTTTAATTTTGGTTGAAAAGTTTTTTTCAATCCTTGTGTTTTTTTGTGGATTTTGTAAGTATTTTCCTGTCTTTTTTAGGAGTAAAATATTTTAAAAAATTTAACGCATTTAAATGTGCAATCGATTGCGTAATTTTTCATGATAAAATATCTTGGCTTCTAAACTAATATTATTTTCCAATATGCAAAGAAAAAAATATTATTTTTTCATTAATTTGGTTGTTTAAAATCTTAAAATTAACAAAACATTTGTTCGTTAGTTTTATTTAAAATATTGATAATTAATTATTTGTGTTTTGTTTTTTCTTTCAAATTATTTTTAAAAAAAACATAAAAATTAAGCTGTTTAGTATTAAAAAAAATAAAATTTGCTTAAAAAAATGTCTTTTTAGAGCCTTGAAAATTCCCCAAATTAAAGACTGAGAAGAAAAATTTCTTTATTTTCCTGATTTTTGTCATCTTTTTAGAGCGTATAATAAACCGAATTTTATACTTAATAAAGATTAAACTTATTATATATAATATAAAGAGTGAATAAGACTTATTTTTATTAAATTAATAGGTAAATTAATTTAAATTTTTTTGGCATGATTTTATTTCTATCCATAGGCTGTGTATTAATTTTGGTTAATCTGAAACATGAAATTTTCTTAAAACATTTCTTAAATTCTTTCTTTTTGTAATTTTATTTAATTGAAAATCATATTATTATAAATTAAAATTAATTTTTTGTTAACCAATTGAAGAATAATTATATATTTAACCACAAGTATTCCTATTATTTTTTAGTGTAATTTTATGCAATCGATTACGCAATGTTTAACAGGTTTTGAAAAACCACAAAAGAAAAAAGTATAAAGCAGTATGTCACAATCAGAATTTCGCTACGCCCATCATCCTGAAGATGTAAAAAAGTATACCACTGAAGATCTTAGGCGGGAGTTTCTAATCGATGATTTATTTAATGAAGATAAGGTAAAATTAGTTTACTCTATGTACGATAGGCTGATTGTAGGAGGTATTATGCCTTCAACACAGGCTTTGAAACTGGAACCCACAGACGACTTGAAAGCTCAACACTTCCTTGACAGAAGAGAATTGGGGATTATCAACGTTGGTGGTGCAGGAAAAGTTACGGTAGATGGAGAAGTATATGAGCTTGGAAACAAAGAAGCTTTATATATCGGGAAAGGAGCAAAAGAGGTGATTTTTGAAAAAACAGGTGATGCACAACCTTATTTTTACATCAACTCAGCTCCTGCACATCATGCTTATCCGACTAAAAAGATTACGAAAAAAGAAGCGGAAATCGTAGAATTGGGTGAAGAGAAATACGCAAATAAACGTACGATCAACAAACTGATTGTAAACTCCGTTTTAGAAACCTGCCAGCTTCAAATGGGAATGACAGAACTTCATCCGGGAAGTGTTTGGAATACAATGCCTGCACATACGCATACCCGAAGAATGGAAGCTTATTTCTATTTTGATCTGGAAGAAGGGCATACTGTGAGCCACTTTATGGGACAGCCAAGCGAAACACGTCATATTTTTATGACCAACAGACAGGCAGTGTTATCTCCGGAATGGTCGATCCACTCAGGAGTCGGAACTTCTAATTATACTTTTATCTGGGGTATGGCTGGGGAAAATATGGACTACGGCGATATGGACGGAATCAAAACTAACGAACTAAAGTAATTTTTCTAATGAATTTATTTGATTTATCCGGCAAAGTAGCAGTCGTTACTGGTGGTACTCACGGATTAGGTATGGCAATGGCAGAAGGTCTTGCTGCTGCAGGTGCCGAATTGGCGATCACAAGTACGACGCCGTCAAAATTAGAGGAAGCTTTAAACTATTATCACTCCAAAGGATATAAAGCAACCGGTTATCTTTTTGATGTAACGGATGAATTGGAAGCTGCTCAGAAAGTAGCTTTAATGGAAGCTACCCATGGAAAAATAGACATCCTTGTTAACAACGCGGGAATCATTAAACGTGTTCCGGCAATTGAGATGGAAGTTGAAGACTTTAGAAAAGTAATCGATGTGGATCTTACAGGACCTTTTATCATGTCCAAATTGGTTGGAAAATATATGATTAAAAGAAAATCGGGAAAGATCATCAACATCTGCTCGATGATGAGTGAGCTTGGCCGTGACAATGTAGTAGCGTATGCTTCTGCAAAAGGCGGTCTGAAAATGCTTACCAAAAATCTGGCTACAGAGTGGGCAAAGCACAATATTCAGGTGAACGGAATCGGTCCCGGATATTTTGCGACTTCTCAGACAGAACCTATTAGAGTGGATGGCAATCCTTTTAACGATTTTATCATCAGCAGAACTCCGGAAGGAAGATGGGGAAATCCGGAAGATCTTGCAGGAACAGCTATTTTCTTAGCTTCAGATGCAAGCAAATTCATCAACGGACAGATTATTTACGTAGATGGAGGAATTCTGGCAACCATCGGGAAACCTGCTAATGAATAACAACAGAATTAGACTAAAATGAAACCTTTTATTACCGATAATTTTTTATTACAGAATAAATACGCTGAAGAATTATACTTCAAGTACGCAGAAAAACAACCGATCATTGATTATCACAATCATTTGACTCCTAAAGATATTGCAGAAGACACGGTTTTCGAAAATATTTCAAAGGTCTGGATTGCAGGTGATCATTACAAATGGAGAGCGATGCGTACCATGGGCGTGAACGAAAAATTCATCACGGGAGATGCTTCAGACAAAGAAAAGTTTGAAGCCTGGGCACAGACTGTTCCGTATACATTAAGAAATCCTTTGTATCACTGGACGCATTTGGAACTGAAAAGATATTTCGGAATCGATGAATTGCTGAATGGGGACAATGCATCAGAAATTTACGAAAACATCTCGTCTCAACTTCAGACTCCTGAAAAATCAACAAGAGGTTTATTGAAAATGATGAATGTAGAATCACTGTGCACCACGGAAGATCCTACAGATATTTTGAATTACCATCAGGATTTGGCGAAAAGCGATTTTTCTATCAAAGTAAGTACGGCTTTCCGTCCTGATAAAGCTATTTTAATTGAGAATCACAACTTCGCGGATTATATTTCCAAACTAGGCGAATCTGCCGGAATTGAAATTAATTCCTACCAGACTTTGTGTGATGCATTAATCAAAAGAATTGAATATTTCCATGAAAATGGATGCAGACTGTGCGATCACGGGTTGAACAATATTTCTTTCGAAGAAGCTTCAGAAGCAGAAGTAAGCACAATTTTCACCGATAAACTAAACGGAAAAGTTATCCCTGAAAAACAGGTGAACCAATTCAAAACGGCTATTTTATTATTCTTAGGTGAAGCGTACCACAAATTCGGTTGGGTTCAGCAGTTCCATTTAGGGGCCTTGAGAAATAATAATGAAAGAATGCATAGAATTTTGGGACCAGATACAGGTTGGGATTCTATCGGTGACTTCGTTCAGGCTGAAACGTTGTCTAAATTGTTAAACACATTAGACGGAAAAGATAAATTAACAAAAACTATTTTATATAATTTAAATCCTGCCGACAACGAAATTTTCGCTACTATGATCGGGAATTTCAACGACGGGAGTATTAAAGGAAAGGTACAGTTCGGTTCAGGATGGTGGTTCCTTGATCAGAAAGACGGGATGATCAAGCAGATGAATGCCCTTTCCAATATGGGATTGATCAGCTGTTTCGTCGGAATGTTGACGGATTCCAGGAGTTTCCTTTCTTTCCCGAGACATGAATATTTCAGAAGAGTATTGTGTAACCTTTTTGGTGAGGAAATGAAAAATGGTGAATTACCCGATGATATTGAGCACGTTGGAAAAATAATTTCTGATATTTGTTATCACAATGCCAAAAATTATTTTGATTTTTAATTAGATAAAAACTCTCGCAGATATGGCAGATTACACAGATCTCTTTTTAACACAATCATCTGCAAAATTTGTTAAATCTGCGAGAGATTCAAAAATATTTTAAACCATTAAGATTTATTTAGAAGTTAAGTTTTGGTTAAGGTAAAATCAAAGATTTTAATTCAGCAAAAATGCTTAAAGCGATGCTCAACTTAATTTTTCTAAACTCCTTAATGAAATCCTAATGGTTTAATAAAAAATAATTGAATATCTGTAACTTGTTATAATCTTATTTAAGTGAAATCGAAGATTCGACGTAGTCAAACGCCTTTGCGTTTAAACAAAAAACAGATATTCAATAAATTAAGAACGTTTACAAAAAATGAGCAACAAAATAGTCACATTTGGTGAAGTGATCATGCGACTTTCACCACCCGGAAACAGAACTATGAAGCAAAGCCATGAAATGGAATTCTTTTTCGGAGGAACGGAGCTTAATGTAGCTTCATCATTGGCAACAATGGGTTGTGATGTGAGACATATCAGCAGTGTTTCTGATGATTTTGTGGGGGAATCAGCATTGTCTTTTGTCAAAAGTTTTGGGATTGATACTCGTTTTATCAGTAAAAATGAACATCCTTTAGGGGTATACTTTTTGGAAGTGGGTTCTTCGGTACGGGCAAGCAGGATTGCTTATAACAGATTGAACGGTTCATTTGCCAATATCCATCCTCAAAATATAGACTGGAAAAAAGCTCTTGAAGGCAGTACTTATTTTCACTGGACGGGTATTAGTCCAGGAATTTCCAAAACGGCTTACGAAACTTTAAAAGAGGGTTTACAGACCGCCCGTGAATTGGGAATTGAAATTACAACCGATCCGGCTTATCGTTCTAATCTGTGGAAATATGGTAAAAATGGAAATGAAGTGTTGAAAGAACTAGTTGGTTATTCCACCATTTTCATCGGAGGAGTGAATGAGATCAATGAAATCCTGGGAACTCAATTTTCATCAGATAAAGAAGGTTTCCTGGAAGCCTGTAAAGAATTAAAACAACAAATTCCTTCTATTTATAAGATTTTCGATAAAATAAGAATCGGTGTTACAGCAAGTTCTCAGCAAACACAGGGAAGAGCTTTAATCGGAGATACTTATTTTGAAACTGAACTTTTAGAAGTAAATCCTGTAGTCGACAGAATCGGAACAGGAGATGCTTTTGCGGCGGGTTTGATCTATGGCTTAATTAATTTCGATGACGAAAAAGCATTGAATTTTGCCAATGCTGCCTGTGCCATAAAACATACCATTTTAGGAGATATCAATTATTGCAGTGCTGAAGACATTTTGGAAGTAATGCAGGGAAATTCGGGGGGAAGAATAAAAAGATAAGAAAAGCATTATAAGGTTTCATTCCTGTAATGCTCAAAAAAACTATACAATGACAAAAATTCAATTAGTAACGGATACTATTCTCAATCAGGGAGTTTTGCCTCTTTATTATAATGCAGATGAGACGGTAACTTTAGAAATATTGAGATCACTTTACAAAGCAGGAATCCGTGCCGTAGAATATACAAGCCGTGGTGAAGCTGCGTTGAATAATTTCATCAAAATGATTGAAGTCCGTAATATGGAAATGCCGGATATGTTGCTTGGAATCGGAACGATAAAAAATAAAGCACAAGCTGAAGAATATTATAAAGCAGGGGCAGATTTTTTCATTAGCCCTGGTTTTGTGGCGGAAGTGGCGGCATTCCTGATTCCAAAAGATGTATTGTACAGTCCGGGTTGTATGACGCCGACAGAAATTATCGAAGCAGAAAATTCAGGAGTAACTTTCGTTAAATTATTTCCTGGAAATGCTTTAGGAACCGGATTCATGAGTGCGATCAAAGATGTTTTCCCGAATCTGAAATTTATGCCTACAGGTGGTGTTGATACGACAAAAGAAAGCATTGAAAGCTGGTTTAAAGCAGGTGTTTCTGCTGTAGGAATGGGAAGTAAATTGGTAAGTAAAGAATTAATGCTTGCCAAAGACTATGCAACAATTGAAAATGAAACTAAAAAAGTGCTGGAAATTATTCAGACTTTAAAATAATAACTCAATTCAAAAGATTACTATGAGTTCAGTTAAATCTATTAAACCAACGAATTTCAGATGGACCATCTGCGTATTGCTTTTCATTGCAACTACCATTAATTATCTGGATCGTCAGGTTTTATCATTAACATGGAAAGATTTTATTGCCCCGGAATTTCACTGGAACAATAACGATTACGGAAATATTACGGCTCTATTCTCTATTTTTTATGCGATAGGAATGCTTTTCGCAGGAAAATTTGTAGATTGGATGGATACTAAAAAAGGTTTCCTGTGGGCCATCGGAATTTGGTCTATCGGAGCTGTTTTACATGCTTTTTGCGGAGTGGCAACATCCGGAGTCCTTACCGGAAATTGGGGAGCAGGTTTTCATGGATCTAAGGAATTAATCGGAACAGTTTCTAATACTTCGGCCATCATCAGTACAAGTGTTTCATTGTTTGTTTTTGCCCGTTTCGTTTTGGCCATCGGTGAAGCAGGAAATTTCCCGGCAGCAATTAAAACTACAGCGGAATATTTTCCTAAAAAAGACAGGGCTTTATCTACCAGTATCTGGAATGCAGGAGCAACAGTGGGAGCTTTAGCAGCGCCTATTACAATCCCTTTCATTGCAAAATCCATGGGATGGGAGTGGGCGTTTATCATTATTGGTGCCTTAGGATTTATATGGATGGGACTTTGGGTATTTTATTATAAGAAACCTCATGAACATCATAAAGTTAACGAGCATGAGTTAACCTATATTCAGCAGGACCATGAAGAAGTTCCGGCTGAGGAAAATGCTGTACCGGCTGAAGAAAGAAAATTTTCCTTCAAAGAATGTTTCAGTCACAGACAGACTTGGGCATTTGCCTTTGGAAAGTTTATGACAGACGGAGTTTGGTGGTTTTTTCTGTTCTGGACTCCGGCCTATTTAAGTTCGGTTTATAAAATGGATTCCACACAAAGTGCATTCCCATTGTTTGTTCTTTATATGATTACATTATTGTCAATCATTGGAGGGTGGCTTCCAAAATATTTTGTGGAAAAAAAAGGAATGAATGCCTATTCAGGAAGAATGAAAGCAATGTTGATTTTTGCATTTTTCCCATTATTAGCTTTGTTGGCTCAACCGTTAGGATCAATTACGTATTGGCTTCCGGTTTTAATTATAGGCGTTGCAGGAGCGGCACATCAGGCTTGGTCGGCAAATATTTTCTCGACTGTTGGCGATATGTTCCCGAAAAAAGCGATTGCAACGATCACCGGAATTGGTGGAATGGCAGGTGGAATTGGTTCGTTTATTATCAACAAATCATCTGGAGTGTTGTTTGATCATGCTCATAAAGCCTGGTCAACCGTAGACGGAATACCTTTACTGGAAAAATATCCGCAATACATCAACGAGAGATTGCCTGATGGATTTTTCGAGCAATTGGAAAAATCAGGAGCAGTAGTTGTAGATGGAATTGATAAAGGTTACATGATTATATTTTCAGTATGTGCCGTAGCGTATCTTATTGCTTGGACAGTAATGAAAACATTGGTTCCTAAATATAAAGTCATTAAATAATTTTAAACCATTAAGGAAAATTAAGAAATGAAGAATGATTAAGAATTTGCAAACAAATTATAGGCACAAGCTTAAGAAATTTATTTCTCTTAATCATCTTAATTCCCTAATAAAAATCTTAATGGTTTAAATTAATATAAAAAGTAAAATTGAATTAAAACTTTGTGGTTTTATTTAAGTGAAATCGAAGATTCGACGTAGTCAAAAACCTTTGCGAACTTAAAAATATATATCAAGTTTTAAAAAGAAAATCTTAGCGTCCTTTGTGTTTAAAAAACGACACAACAATATTAGAAAAGATGGAAAATCAGATAAAACAAAAATTAAATCGTGAATTAAACGGTTCTCAGAAAAAGCTTCCCATTAAAATTATACAGTTTGGAGGGGGAAATTTCATGAGAGGATTCACAGATTATGTAATTGATCAATTAAATAAAGAAGCAGGATTCAATGCAGGAATAGTGAACGTACAACCCACTCAGGGTGGATCGGTTCATAAACTGGAAGAGCAGGATAATCTGTATACGCTTTTCACAAGAGGAATTAAAAAAGGAGAGATTGTTGATGAAAAACAGGTGATTTCTGCCATTCAGAAATCGATCAATCCTTATACAAACTATAATGAATTCTTAGCATTAGCCAAAGAAGAAGAACTTGAATTTATCTTTTCCAACACAACAGAAACAGGAATTGCTTACGAAGAAATTGAAAATAGTTACCAAGGACCGCACAAGAATTTTCCTGCGAAACTGACCGTTTTATTGTATGAAAGATTCAAACATTTCAACGGTGCTGCTGACAGAGGTTTAAGAATCATTCCTTGTGAGCTTATTGAAGACAATGCATTTGCATTAAGAGATATTATTATTAAATATGCTCAACTTTGGGATTTGGAAGATGATTTTGTGCAATGGATTACACAAAGCAATTATTTTCATAATACATTGGTTGATAGAATTGTTCCCGGATATCCAAAAAATGATGCAGAATCTTACGAAGACCAGCTGGATTATGAGGACCAGATGATGGTGGTTTCTGAAACATTTTTACTTTGGGTGATTCAGGATGCCGGTAATTTAAAGGCAAGAATTCCTTTTGAGAAAATCAGCGAACAGATTTTAGTGGTGGATAATATTCAGCCTTATCGTTTGAGGAAAGTAAGAATCCTGAATGGAGGCCACACCTTGATGTTGGCTCCCGCAGTTTTATCAGGAAAAGAAACGGTAAAAGAATCTGTTGATGATGCATTTATTGGGAAGTTTTTAAAGGAAAGTATTTTCAATGAGGTAAATCCTACTTTAGGTTTGGATGAAAATGAACTGAAAGATTTTGCAGAAGAGGTTTTCGACAGATTCAGAAATCCTTTTATCAAACATTATCAGGCAAGTATTGCTTTGTATTTTGTGTCTAAATTTAAAGTAAGAGTTCTCCCGAGCTTATTGGGATATGTTGAAATTAATAAAAAATTACCATTGAATTTGACGTTCTCTTTAGCAAGTTTAATCAGATTCTATCAGGGAAATCTTGGTGAAAAATCTTTACCAATTAACGATGAAGAAATAATTGTTGCTAGATTTAAAGAGATCTGGACAAGCGGAGATTATGAGAAAGTTGCGGACTTGTCATTAAGTGAAACGGCTTTCTGGGAGACAGACCTGACTCAGGTTGAAGGCCTTAAAGATGCGGTTGCAAAAGCTCTGTGGGAAATAGACCATAATGACTTGGAAACTGCATATAATAACTTTATACAATCTTATTCTTAAGAAATTATGCAAAAGAAAGTACTGAAAGTAAATCCTAAAGACAACGTTATCGTAGCGCTGCAGGATTTACCTGCAGGAGAATCGGTACATCTTGAAGGTGCAGACTACACGATTCTCAAAGATATAAAAGCAAAACATAAATTTGCTGCCGTAGATTTTGCAGATGGTGATCACATTATTATGTATGGGGTAATCGTTGGAAAAGCGAATCAGTCCATCAAAAAAGGTGAAGTAATTACCACCGAAAATGTAAAACACCAAAGTGCAAAAGTAGAAGGTAAAACGGCTACATTGGGATGGACTCCTCCTAATGTCGACAAATGGAAAGACCGTACTTTCATGGGATATCACCGCGAAGACGGACAAGTGGGAACGGAAAACGTATGGTTGTTCTTCCCTCTGGTTTTTTGTGAAAACAAAAATATTGAAACTCTGAAAGACATTTTTGAAAAAGAATTGTTGCACGAAAAAGCCAGTAAACATCAATTGTTATTAAGATCATTATTAAATGGTGGCGAAACTTCTGATGTTGCTGTGGAAGAGCGAGAAGATACAAGAGTTTTTAAAAATATAGATGTAAGATTCATCACTCATCAAGGTGGTTGTGGCGGAATTCGTCAGGATGCTGAAGCATTGGGAAGACTGTTTGCTGGATATGTTAATAATCCGAATGTTGCAGGCGCTACAGTTCTGAGTTTAGGCTGTCAGAATCTTCAGGTGCAGATTTTCATGGATGCACTTCATGCTTTAGCTCCGAATAACAAAAAGCCGATTGTTGTTTATGAACAGCAAAAGTCCGGGACTATTGATGAAATGCTTACTGGTGTTATCAAAGATTCTTACGAAGGAATTAAGAAAGCAAACGAAATAGAAAGAAAACCAGCACCAATCACAAAGTTGAATATTGGATTGGAATGTGGTGGATCTGATGGTTTTTCGGGAATTTCTGCAAATCCTGTTTTGGGTGAAGTCTCCGATATTATGGCGGTAGTAGGAGGAACAACGATGTTGGCTGAGTTTCCAGAGCTTTGCGGAGTGGAGCAGGAGTTGGTCAACCGTTGTGTTAATGATGAAGATGGAATAAAATTCCTTAAGCTGATGAAGGATTTTGAAAAATCTGTAGTGGCGGCCGGGTCAGGTTTTGATATGAATCCATCACCCGGAAATATCAAAGACGGTTTAATTACTGATGCTATGAAATCTGCAGGAGCTGCTAAAAAAGGCGGTGCTGCACCTATTGTTGAGGTTCTTGATTTTACAGAATATGCTACGAAACCAGGTCTTAATTTACTTTGTACTCCGGGAAATGATGCCGAATGTACTACTGCTTTAGCAGGATCAGGAGCTACTGTTGTGCTTTTTACAACCGGTCTTGGAACGCCGATGGGAAATCCGATTTCTCCGGTAGTTAAAATTTCTTCTAATTCTGTTTTGGCAGAAAGAATGCCGGATATTATAGATTTTAATGCCGGGACTGTAATCACCGGAGAAAAGACAATTCCGGAAGCGACAGATGAACTTTTGGAGTTCATTATCAAAGTAGCCAGCGGAGAAGTAAAAACCAAAGCAGACCAACTTAATCAGAATGACTTCATTCCATGGAGACGAGGGGTCTCACTGTAGTGGATTATTATATTAAATATTAGGGTTGAAAATGCTTCTTACGATTTTGTAAGGAGCATTTTCTTTTGGTTATTTAGGCCGGACTTTCTTCACAAATAAATAAGCACTTAAGCACCATTTTTGGCAATATCTTTATTTGTGTACCGTTTTTAACTATTATTTCAATTTAGTCATCCATCAAGCCAAATCCTTCTGGAACTTTTTTGGAATTTATTCTGTTGTAAGGCCAGATATAAATTGTTTTAACAATATTAGAATCAGTGTCTAATAAATTGTATTCATCAATTGGTGCACTGACAATATTGCTTTTCATTGAACCCGTTCTTTCCCAAGTATATTGAGAAGAGCCTGGTTTTATATAAATTAATCTATTTAAGTATTTTCTTGATTCAGAAATACTTGTTAAAAGAATAGGGTTGTCTTTTGAGTAACCAAATTCGCCTTTGTGATTAGGTAATTCGTCATTATCAGTACCTTCTTCTACTTTAATCTTTTGTACCATGGCTTCCATTTTTGCCATAAAATCTGTCGAATCTGTCTCTACTGACGAGTTTTTTTTATTTCTCTTAAAAAAATTAAATATTCCCATTATATTTTGTTTTATTTATTTTCAAAATGAAATGTAACAGTTAGCTTTACACAATACATTGACTCAATATAATTTCACTTAAATAAAATAAAGAATGTAGCAAATTTTGCGTCTCAATTCCTGTTTGTTATTTGAAAAAATTGCATTATGAATTTCATTCATGGAGATTAATTATATTAAATATTAAGGCTGGAAATGCTTCTTACGCTTTTATAAGAAACATTTTCTTTCTGTTCCTTTAACTTATGATATCAAGATTGAAGCGAATTTATTTCTTTATAATCTTTTTCACCACAGTTCCCCTTTCTGTTTCTAAAGAAAGAAAATAAGAGCCTGTTGGTAATCCCCTTAAGTCTATATTGTTATTATTTAGAGTAGCTGAAATTTTCTTACCACTCACATCATATAATGCTATTTGTTTAATTTTATCCTTTGTGTCGATATGGATGTAATCGGAAGTTGGATTAGGATATACCTTGATATTAGTTGAATCAAAAACAATTTCATCTGTCCCTAACGTTGAACCTTCAATGGTGAAAGCACAACCGTTATAAGGATAGATCGTCCAGGTAGGATAACCCGGAGCACCGGTTAAATTAGAAATTCGCATAAAGCCAGGAGTACCATCTGATCCACCCCACCAATTAAACTTGAGTGGAGAACTAATATCAATAGAATTGATATTTAATTTTGCTACAAAGAAAAGCCAGTATTTTGTATTGGCCTGTAAAATTACTGAGCCTGCAAGCGCAGGAATATCTATGGAGTAAACATAACTGGTATTGCTTGTATTTACTAAGGTATACCCTTGAATACTATTGGTGACATTGATTGCTGCAACAGGAGTTCCGGTTTGAAGAATAGGCTGACCTGCAGGAACACCATTATTATCATTATAAATATATAAGATAAAGCCATTAGACAGAGAATTTAAATTTAATTGACTCTGATGACCAAAAATATTTATTTTGGTAATGGTACTGGTTTGATTCAGAATGAAACTGCTTGCAGGACCTATTAAATCACCATTGGTTGTGGTATAAGAAGCGAAAGCAGAACCATAGTCACCTATGTGAGGTTGTGAAAAAATGACACTTTGCGCCTTGATTTGTAAAAAAAGTAAAAAAATTAAGAATAAGTAGATTTTGTTCATGGAAATTATTTTGAGTTAAATATACTAATAATTCCCTTTTATTTGAATTTATCTAAAAATTGTATACTATTTCTACTTTCTTTTCGAGGATTTCCTAATGTAAATCTGCGGTTTTAAAACTACTTTTTTCTCGATAGAAACCCCAGAAGAATTATCTTTAATATGATCTAAAAAAACCTGTCCTGCCATTTGTCCCATTGTAACCGGAGTTTGGTCAACAGAACTCATCGGAAGTTCCATAAACTGGGTAAAAGGCTCATTAGAAAAACCAATAACGGCTACTTCTTCAGGAATTTTTATTTTACGTTTTTTTAATTCCTGACAGGCGCCCAATGCAGCAAAATCACTCGAAGAAAAAATAGCATCCGGAACCGATTTTTTACTCCACAGTTTTTTTATCGCTTCAATACCGGCATCAATAGAACTTCCGGTAGATATGATATTATCTTCTTTCACGGGTAAATCATGATCAAGTAAAGCCTGTTTGTAGCCATTTAAACGGTTCTGATAAATTTCAAGATTTAAATCTCCTGAAAAATGACAGATGTTTTTGTAGCCTTCCTTTATGAGGTGTTCAGTGGCCATATAACCTCCTCTGTAGTCATCTATGGTTACCGTACTGATTCCTGGAATATCTTTTTTTCGGTCAAAAAATATAATCGGGGTATTGGAAGTATTTAAGATATGCTGAATATGTTCCGTATCCACAGTGGTTCTGGAAACAGACATGAAAATTCCATCAACTTGGGCATTAAGCAATGTATTCAGATGTCTTTTTTCAATATTGACATCTTCATGGCTCTGACAGATAATAACATGATAGCCGTAGGTAGAAAGTTCTTCTTCGATACCGCGAATAACCGATGAGAAAAAATTTGTGTTTACAAACGGAACAATAATTCCTACATTTTTAGTTTCACCGCTTTTCAGAGCCTTGGCAAGATTATTCTGCTTGTAGTTCATTTCTTTGGCAGTTTTCACTACAAGTTCTTTCGTTGCCTGGCTGATTCTCGGATGATTGTTCAATGCCCTGGAAACAGTTGCTACACTTATGTTTAGCTTTTTTGAGATATCATAAATAGTGGCATTTTTTTTTGTCATAGGTATTCTGGACTAACGTTAAATTTCCCTTCAATACTCCTTTCAGAATAGACGTAAATTTAATCAAATTAACAATACTGATGACCTAAAAGCTTGTTTTTTTATTCTTTTTTATAAAGACTATATAAAAATTGAACAATCTGAGATGACGGCAATAACAGAATTTAGAATTTCCTCTTTTTTAGGCCTATTTCCCTACTTATTTTTTGTAAAGAGCAATCTTTCTTTCAGGATATTCGGTTGTTAAAACCAGCTTGTCGTCTTTAATGGTTGCAATTTTAAATAACCGGTCGGGAGTGTTTTCCTTTTCAGTACCTTCATATAAGAGGGTTAAAACATCATTGCTTATTTGATAGCTTCCTGTAGTGAATGTTGAAATATCAAATGAAAAGGTCTCTTTAAACTTATTCCCCTCCAGAATATGTAAACAGTATTTTTCGGTTTTCGTACAATATTTACCGGGTTTAAATTCTTTTTTTTGCGAGAATAGGAGATTGGAACTGAAAATTGAAAACACAATAAGGCAAAAAAGTAGTGTTTTTTTCATATGCTAATGGTCTGTTTTAAATAATCTTCAAGTTTAAGAATTTTCTTTTAAAATTTTGAGAAATAATTTGAAAAATTAATAAAAAATGAAAAGACATTAAAAATAAAAAATGAACATTAAATTTTTAATATCCCTCATTCAATTTTATATGGAATATTTAAATAGTTTTGTTATCTATAAAAATGTTTTTATGACCATGAAACTGCCAGGAAAAGTATTGCATGCTTTTTTTATTTTAATATTCTTTTCAGGAAGTCTTTTTTCGCAACAACAGCTTTCTGCATTTAAAGATAAAATCGATTTTTATGTGTTGGATAATTTTACTAAAATGGGAGGTAATGATACTGTTTTTGTAAGCAATGCCTATAATGATTCAGGTGATGATTCTAATGATTTTTATTTTTATAACAGTAAAAACAAACAAAAAATATTTCCTTACGGATTTGAAATGGCTTATCCGTTTGTGGGAAAAACAGCTGTTGTAAAATATAAAAACCGGTGGGGATTGATTGACCGGAGCGGAAGATTTATTTTCTATTCAATTTCTCCATATCCAATAAAGCTGACTTCTTACGAAAAATTCGCCATATTTGATAATACTGTGAAGTATGATTTAAGAGACGGGACTTTCTATGAGAATTCGATATATTGTGCGATGCCTGCAACTCCTGATTACTTCATATCACACACAGAAAGTGGGAAATATAATGTGATTGACCGGAAAAGGCAGCCAATTTTTAAAACGGAAATGGATTCTATTGTTTCCAAACAGGAATACCTATATAAAGAAAATGAAAATCAAAACTTACTCATTGTAAAAAAGAAAAATAAATATGGTCTTTATCTGGCTAACGGATACAAGATTCTTAAAATACAATATGAAAAAGCCAGATTCGTAGGAAATTATATTATGCTGTTTGAAAATAATACATGGAATTATTATACCTATGAAAATGATAGGCTAAACTTAATTCTTTCAACACCATTCGAATGCGTCACTTCTGCTTATCAACCCAAGGTAATGGGAGTAATTAAAAAAGATGACCAATACAACCTGTTAAAAATGAATGGAGAAACATTACCCGAAAATTTTGATTACATAAGCAAAGATGGCACTTACGGAGTAAAAGGCAATACACTTGTTATTTTCGATGCTGAAGCAAATTATTATACATATGCTGAAAAATAACTTAACATAGCGCATGAACAACAGAAATCGAGGAAAGAACACGGGAGATGATGTATTATTCGGTTCACAAAAACAGATAGAAAAATTAAAATCTGCTGTTGAAGACATGCATTATTTATTGAGCCGTGGTTATGCAGAAAAAGCCTCTGTTGAATTGGTAGGAAACCGATACAGACTGAAAACACGGCAGATTCAGTCGGTTCGCGGGGCCTCTGCTTCTGCTGCTCAAATTCAAAACAGAAAATCAAAACAGCTGAATATTTCAGATCTTCAAAATAGAGTCGTTTATCTGGATGGTTTTAATGTTTTGATCTTACTTGAAAGTTTGCTTTCAGAAGCTTGTATTTTTGAAGGCTCGGACGGTTGTTTTCGTGATCTTTCTGAGGTTCACGGAACATATAAAAGGGTAAATCAGACCTTTTCTGCAATAGAATTAGTTGCTGAATTTTATAGGAATTCAGGAATTCAAAAGGTGATCTGGATATTTGATAAGCCGGTTTCCAACAGTGGAAGAATCAGGCAGATGATTCTGGATTTCGCTCTGGAAAATAATATGAACTGGGAAATAGATCTGGAATTCAATCCGGATAAGTTTTTGGCAGAGAATGCTGAAATCGTCGTGTCTTCCGATGCATGGATTTTAGACCACTGCAAGAATTGGTTCAACCTTATTCAATATCTGATTGATCAAGAAAAACTGTCCGTTAATCTTGTGAAAATGTTTTAGAATGAATCTTTTTGAAAAATATATCCCTTTCTTTTCTGATGCATGGAAGAAAAAATATCACGCCATTTTTGAAGCTGAACATTTGAAGGCTTTGCATGAAAATATTCAGAATTTTCAACATAAAATTTCAGATTGGGAATTTCCTTATTTTAATGAAGAAATAAAAGTGAACAGAGAGGAAAGCTTTAATTTGTTTCTGAATATTTTTAAAAGTGGAGAATCAGACGAAATTAAAGCTCAAAAATTAGAAGCAATTCCGTTTGAACATTGGCTGAACATTTTGGGGCAAAGACTCACTTCGGCAAGTATCCGTGATGAAAGTGCCATTCCCCCTTTAAAAAAAGTTTTGATAGAAGCCTGTCTTCAACCGTTTAATGAGGAAATAACCATAGCACAAAGAGCCTGGGAAAAGCATGTGGGAAGAATGGAAGATCAGTTTTGGGGCGAAGTAAAAGGTAACAATCAGCAGAAACAGGAGAAGGTAATGGAGAAAATTAATTTCATCTTAGAAAACAAAACCTGGTGGAATGTATTCTTTCATTATAAGCATGAACTGGTTTTCGAAGTACGGGAAAAATATGGCCACGGAATCCGGTGGAGCCATGGTGGAAAGTATTTAATTGGTTTTCTTGAAGTTTTTATTAATGAATAATAAAGTGAAATCTTTTTGTGTACGTAAAAACATTGCGTACTGCTCCTGTAATTTTGTCCGGAATATCTCAAGTCTCGGGAAAGTAAAAGTCCAAATCTTGGCTGTTTCTCTTTTTAGTTAAAGTAAAACTATAGTAACCATGAAAAATCTCTATAACAAAGGCCCTTTTAGAAGTTATGAGTGGGGTAAGATTACACCATATTTGAAAAAATATGGCAATAAAAAGTGGAGGAGAACTCAAAAGTCTGTTATAGAAGATCAGCTTAATGAAACCGCTACATTTTTTAAACAAAGAAAGAAAAAAAGAAAATTAATCTGGGCTAAAATAACAAGAGAAATTAACGGAAGAACCACTTCCGATTACAGAGGTTTCTATTCTGAGAAATCTTTTAAAAGCTCCATAAACAGAGCACATATTACAAGATATTTTTTAATGAAAAATAAAACAGGAAAAAAATGAATACATTTATCGATATTGGTATTAACTTAACCAATAAACAATTTCACAACGAACAGGAAGAAATCATCAATCGTGCGCTCGACAATGGCGTAGAGCAAATGATTCTCACCGGAACAAGTGTTCGTGGCAGTAAAGAATCTGCGGCGATTGCAGAAGAATATCCTGAGATTTTATTTTCAACAGCAGGAATTCATCCTCATGATGCAAAATCTTTTACCCATGAAAGTATCAATGAACTCAGGAAATTATTAAAACAAGATCACGTTGTTTCCGTCGGGGAATGCGGGCTGGATTTTGACAGGGATTTTTCTCCAAGACCAATTCAGGAGAAATGCTACCGTGCCCAACTGGAGCTGGCCATAGAAGTGAATAAGCCTCTTTTCCTGCATGAAAGATCAGCTTTCAAAAGGTTTAATGAGATTACGGACGAATATATATCCAAGCTTCCCAATGCTGTCGTTCATTGTTTTACCGGAACTTTAAATGAAGCAAAAATATATTTGGATAAAGGATTTTATTTAGGATTTACCGGAGCAATCAGCGACCAGAACAGATTTAAACAGTTGGAAGAAGTTGTTAAATACGCTCCTCTCGATCGAATGATGATTGAAACCGATGCGCCCTTTATGCTTCCGAAAAATATGCCGAGAATGCAGAACCGCAGAAATGAGCCGGCATTTTTACCTTACATTGCTCAAACCATTGCAAACCTAAAGAAACTCAGCATTTCGGAAGTTGCTAATGAAACAAGAGAGGTCGCCAGAAATTTTTTCAGGATATAAAAAAGAGTTTTACGGATGAAGTAAAACTCTTTTTTATTTTCAGGCAAAGATTAATCAGTAATCTCTCCTTTTTATAAACTTTTAATAGCAGATTCCAAAGCAAGCTCCATCATAGGTTTCAAAGCTTTTTCCCTTTCATCGGCAGAAATTTTCTCATGTGTCGGGATAATATCCGTTACCGTAAGAATTGTAGCTGCATTTTTTCCTAAATATTGAGCATTAGCGAATAATCCGAATGCTTCCATTTCCACAGCAGGACAGTTGTATTTTGTAGCAATGGCAGGAACAGCAGAGTCTTTTCTGTAGAAAATATCACTACTGTGAACATTAATTGCTTTTGTAGTTAAAGATAATTCTCCAGCAGTCGCATTGATGGTATCAAAAATATTCCCCTGGTGAGAAAGAATTTCATCTTCAATTTCCCATGCAAATTTGGCATATGTACTCTCGCTTGCTGCTTTTTCAACATTTAAAATATCAAATGTTTTCAGATCTGTGGTGTAGGCACCGCAGGTTCCGATTCTGATAATCGTATCTACTTCATATTCTGTAAACAGTTCGAAAGAATAAATTCCGATACTTGGAAATCCCATTCCACTAGCACCTACAGTGATTTCCTTTCCTTTGTAAAGACCTGTATAATAGAAAATGCCTCTTGTTTTGCTTACTAATTTTGCATTCTCCAAATAATTTTCAGCAATATACTGTGCACGAAGCGGGTCTCCCGGCTGTAACACAACTTTAGCAATTTCTCCTTTTTCTGCGCTAATGTGAATACTCATAATTTTATTTTGAAGCTGCAAATATAACAAATATGTGAATAGAGAATTGTCAATTTATTGTTTCATGAATTTTTTTTAATGGATAAGACTTTTTAGATAAAATTTATCAATGAAGCCTTTTCTTTGTTTGAGAAGAACAGCATGAATTTAATTCAATAGTTTTGTCTATAATTTATGAAGCTCTGATAAGACGGTGAAATAATGATTAAACAAAAATTAATATAAAATAAAGAGTAAATGAAAATAGAGCATGTTGCATTTTGGGTAAAAGATTTGGAGATAATGAGAAATTTTTATGAAAAATATTTCGGAGCCGTTTCCAATGAAAAATACCATAATCCTGTAAAGAACTTCGAATCTTATTTCTTAAGTTTTGAAAACGGAAGCCGGCTGGAAATCATGACAAGACCGGATATTCAGGAAGGAAATAATTCTTTTGAGGCTCAGAAATTCGGAATCACTCATCTTGCATTTTCTACAGGAAGTAAAGATAAGGTCGATGAATTAACTGAAATACTTAGAAATGAAAGCTACAAAGTAGTCGGAGAGCCAAGAACTTCGGGTGATGGATACTACGAAAGTGTAATTCTCGATCCTGAAAATAACATTATCGAGATTATAGAATAGTTTTTATTTTCAAAGTGAACTTACGTTACTTTGGCTCGGCTCAGATCGAAGATCTGAGCCGATTTTTTATTGATATCATCCTTTTTGTAACTTTCTAATCCTTATTTTATAAAAAAATAGTATTTAATTTCCAATCATTAAGTTAAAAGTTTTATTCTCAGAGAAATAATTATATTTTTGTTGATCATGGAAACCAAATCCCCATTTTTAGACACTTTATTTCTGCTTCGGAAAGAAGAATGCATTACTATTTTTGCAGATGTAAAACCGATTTCATTAAAAGAAGAAAAGGAAGCCGCGGAATATTTTGAAACCGAATTCGAAAAAGAAAGACTGGAATTCTTTTCAGATCAGATTCCGTTTGATAAAGATGCAGCAGTTTGGGCAGCAAAAATCCTTTATCATAGTGTTCAGCTTTATCTCGTTCGGGAAAATACAGAAAAAAATCTGGCTAAACTTATCCCTGAATTTAAAGGTAAATTTGATCTTTCATCAAAATTATCCGCAGATTTATCACTAAGGTTTTTGCCGCAGATTGTAATCGCTCTGAAAAATGTAGATCCGGACGATCCTTTGATCGCATTACTTGAAACCATATTAAAACAATTTCATTATTCCGGAATTGAAGCAGATATAGAATTGGAACATCTGAACTGGGAAGAAGAGCTGAAAGATCCAACCTACAGAAAACTTTATCTTGAAAGAATTGTACGCAATAAAATATACAGACTGGCGGAAATTCCTTATATCCATCAATTATTGACAGCAGAATTCGGATGGTATAAAAATATTTTCTGGAAAGAATTAAAAATAAATAACACAGATCATAATGACTCAAAATATTGAAAAATTAAATAATGTTCTTAATTACGTAAAAAATACATTTGTCGGTAAAAACGATGTGGTAGATTTATTGGGAATCTGTCTGCTGGCAAGAGAAAATGCATTTTTATACGGTCCTCCCGGAACAGCAAAATCGGCTTTGGTAAGAACCTTGGCAAAAACGGTAAAAGACGGCAAAAACTTCGAATATCTTTTAACCAGATTTACTGAACCGAATGAAATCTTCGGACCTTTTGATATCAGAAAGCTCAAAGAGGGTGAACTTTTTACCAATACAGACGGAATGATGCCGGAAGCTTCATTGATTTTTCTTGATGAGATTTTCAATGCCAATTCTGCTATTTTGAATTCCCTTTTAATGGCTTTAAACGAAAAGATTTTTAAAAGAGGTAAAGAAACCAAACATCTTCCTGCACTCATGGTTGTAGGAGCAAGCAATGTACTTCCCGAAGACGAAGCCCTGAATGCTCTTTTCGACCGTTTTCTGGTAAGAATCAATGTAGACTATGTCAGTCCTGATCTTCTTCAGCAGGTTCTTTTAGCCGGAAGAAAACTTGAAACTACACAGGATTCAGATATTCCTGAAATTTTGGCTCATGAAATCAAAGAACTTCAGACTTTATGTAAGAATGTAGATTTGAAGCCGATTTATGAGGTATATCTTAATACAATTATAAGCCTGCGAAATACAGGAATCACCATTTCAGATCGTAGAGCGGTCAAAATGCAAAACCTTATCGCCGCAAGTGCTTTGATTTGCGGAAGAAATGAAGCAATACTATCGGATTTATGGGTATTGAAACATATTTGGGATACCGAAGAGCAGATCGAAATTCTAGAAGGGATCATCAATCGGACCATTGAAAAGGATGAAAATCCTCATTCCCATCCACAAGCCTTACAGAATAAAACTCCAAATTCTGAAGAAGTAATGAAGGATGTGAAAATACTGATAGATCAGTGGGAAACCGGAGGGTTGAGCTTTGAAGAACAAAATGTGATCAAAGACAAATTGAGATACCTTCAGACCCGTTGCGACTGGGTTACCCATGCAGAGCAGAAACAGTTCATCCAAAAAGAAATTGAAAGTTTATGGCAGAAGATTCTTCAGAGCGTTTAAAAGAATTTTGGGCAGAAATTCCCCGTAGAGACGAATATTCCTTAGGTTCAATCCGTGATTGGAAAAATATTCAGATTGCAGGAGATGGTGAGACCATTTGGCTGAAAGGCTTTACGGTTGAACAGGTAGCTTCATCGGAAATTAGGCAGCTTCCTGATTTTATTCTCTATGAACTGAAGAATGGACTTTTATTCAGGAGAAATGCATTGGTTCCAAGTAAAAAAGTAAGAACAGCTCTGCTTTGGTCGTCGATCGATAAAACATTAAAACTAACTTTTCCTCCATCCAATCATAATTTTTTTGGAATTGATGAGAAGATTGAAGTGCATCTTAAAAAAGGAGAACATGAATTTCCTGCTGCAGCACTCCTATGTTCTATTGATGATATTAAAGATAAGATTATAGAGATCCCGAAATTTAAGCTGGAAAGACTGGAGTGGATCGTTATTGATGATCAGGCCTTGTTGCTGGGGACTCCTTTGCTGGGTTTTCCCGGAAGAACCTTTTGGATGAAAGATGATCATCTGTTACCAACCGGATTTGATTTTGAATTTAAAAACCTGAGTTCTCTGTTACGTAAAAAATATAACAAAGATTCCGACAAATGGTTGTTGTGGAATGAAAACGGAAGTTATCTGGCTCTGAATAAAGAAGATTTCCGGAAGCTTTCGGTAAGCTCATTCCGTCTGACTCAAAAAGCAAGAGAATGGATTTAGTAAGTTATTTTCAATCGCACGAAAATTATTTCTGGGAATGGGTTACAGATAAGGATGTTCGTGACCTTTCCGGATATCTTGATAATAATCTTGTTTCTGTTCCCAATGTAGGTGCGATTGCTTACAGACCGTATATCATAGACGTGTTAAAAGAATTACAGCCGCAAGGTTTTCCGCCTTTCGGAACTTTTCTTCTTACGATGTATGCAACACAGGATGGATATCTTAATCTGAATGGTGTTTTTTATTATTTAAGAAAGCTCAGAACTGAAGAGACGAGCAGTTTCAATCTGGACATTACCAATGCCTGTCAGTTATTGGAAAATCTTAGTAAAATAGGGAGTTCCATGAAAAAAAGACAAAACAGGATCAATCTTTTTCAGACTATTTTTAAAGATGCCATTTACTTGGTTTCTACAGAAGAATCGGAATATATTTTGACTGCCTATTACAGAGGTCCGCAAAAAATTGCAGATGCGGCCCACAAACTTGTATTGACCTCCGATGTTTTCTATAAAGACATTGAAACGCTGTCCCATATTCATCATAAATTTCCGACAACAGAATCTATCATTAAAGCCATGCGTGGTCTGGTAGAAGAACCGGAAATTACAGAAGAAGTGGCGGGGAACGAAACAACCACAGAATCTGAAAAAGATTTTATTCAGGAACTTATTGAAGAGCCCAAAACTTTTCAGGTCGGAAGTTTGATTAAAAGAATCTGGAGCGGGCTGAAAATTCCGATGCGGCATCTTTCTCCTGGGGAACAGCCGATCGGAGGAGTTTCAGATATAACCAACAAAGGAGACCTTCACAGAATGCTTTTATCGGAATATGCCAATGAAGATGAGGTGTTTATGAACCGTATAGCCAACAATGAAGCCTTGTATATCCAGAGAGAAATACCACCGGAAGAAAATGTTTTCGAAAGAATTATCCTTATAGATACTTCCCTTAAAAACTGGGGAACTCCGAAAGTTTTGTCTTTTGCTTCAGCACTGGCCGTAATCAAACATCCGAAAGCACATTCCGACTGTAAGGTTTATGCTTTGGGACAGTCCAGTATTGCGATGACTCTGGACCGCGTGGAAGAGGTAATTGAAAACCTGAATCTTGTAAGCGGGACATTAGACGTTTCGGAAACGCTGGATTTATTTTTCAAGAAAGAACGCTCAGAAAAAGATCTGGAAGTGTTCTTTATCACGAATCATGAAAATTTAGCTAATGAAAATCTTCAGAAAGTCATTCATGAAAACAGAAACCGGTTGAAATTTTTGGTAACGACTTCTTCCGATGGAGAACTGAATTTTTATAAACACCATTTAGGAGCAAGAAAACATATCCAAAAAATTCTGCTTCCTCTGAAAGAACTTTGGGCGAATCCTCCGTACAGAAAAGCTAAAAGAACAATCAGCCAGAATACTAAAGGTGGAAAAACAGATGTGCCTCTCAATTATCCTTTACTTTTTCCCATTTCTCAGCAGAAGATTGCGAAGTTTATGTATGAAGGGGAATTTTTTATTTTAAGCAGTAAAAAGCAATTGTTGAGAACTTATCTGTCAGATAATTATTATAACAAAGATTACTATAGTGTGTACCGTATTTTACGGGGCTGTGAAGTTTTGTTTGAAGGAATTTCTGTAAAGGACAAAGGAATGTTTGCCTTGGCTAAAAATAAACAGCAACAATTTATTTTGTGTCAGTATCAGCCGGATAAAAACCTGGTTTCAAAACTTAATATCGAAACAAAAGAATATTCCGAACTGAATATATCCGGTTTTGAGGTTCCGGTGAATATGGAACTGGTATATTTTAACAGACATTTTTATTTGCATCAAAACGATTTACCCACCATTTTTGAGATCAATCTGGAAGGTGAGGTTTCTTTGGAAGTTGTGAAAAATGATCCTGAGATTGCTAAAAATATAGAAAAAGTAAAAATTGAGGTTGAGAAACTTCAGTATAACAGTTATAAATTTATCAGTAGTTTTATTCATATCGGCATTAATGAAAATCGTAACCTGGTCGTTTCTAAAAATGAACTGAGCATCTGGGGCGCTTCTGTTTATTTATTTAAAAATCAATCTCCATTCTTTTTAGTAGCCCATCAGGATAAAAATAAATTTACATTTTCGGATGGAAGCGAAATCATTGCAGATTCCCGTGGAATGCTCACTTTCAGAAGTATTAATGCTAATATACCAGAATTTTATATGCCAACTACTATCAATACTGTCATGGCACTGGCTACAGAAACGGAATTTGGAGGAGCAGAATATTTTTTACCGGATCACACGTTATTGAAAGTAAGAACAATTAAAGAAATGTGTGAAGATTATTTACAACCTTTTATAGATCAAGTACTGGAATATGGAGTTAAAGATTAGACCGTTTCCGAAAAACAACTATCCAAAACGGGGAATTCTTATAAAAAGTGCCTCACCTTTGGATTGGTTCTTCGAAATAGAATCGTTGGGAATAGATCTTAATGCGTTACAGTCATTCGCCATTCCGTCCTTTGAGCCTAACATTCTGTATGGGTGCTTCATTATTTTTGGAGGAAATGCTCCTGGAGATATTGGGAAAAATGCATACTTTCAATGTTTTGATAATACATTATTTATTCCCGAGAATACGGATTTTTATCCTAAAATAACTTCTGATGACTGGAAAAATATAGAGGCTAAATATATCATCATGCATCCTGATTTTGGATTGGTCAAATTAAATGAAACAATAGACTGGTCTTCATTATTACAGGAATCTGTTACAACAGAAGTCAGGGTAAAAAGGCCATCAAACGGAGTATTCGTTCCGCAAAAGATCCGAAGTTATAAAGTGGATATGAATGATGATGAGCTGTTGAATGAGCTTCTGAATCCCACAACAGATGAAGAATGGATGAAAAATCTGCCATTTGATTTGGAAAAATTAAAAGCGGGAGATGAAAATGAGATTTTGAAATACATCGAATATTTGAAAAAATATCCTGAACGTGCTGTTTATTTGGGTATTCCGTTGGATATTCATTCTGCTTTACGAGGTGGTTTCGGAAATTTTAATTGGGGGGGATTTGACAGTTTTGGGGGAGGTAGTGAGGCTTCTTCGAAAGAAAATGGGACGACAGGTAAAATAACGGGTCCTCAAAAGATGTTGATCATCATTTTAGCACTTATCGTAATGATTATTTTCGCAATAGATTTTGGACGAAATCAGGCGAGGCAGGGGCAGGAAATATCTTCGGATTCATACAGTGAAAATACCGTTGAAGCAAACCCTTATACAGAAAATGAAGAAGGATTGGTTTTCGAATCCGGATTTACAGAGATTGACAGAAAAGTAGATTCAATATTTGGAAATGAGAGAAGTTGGTTAATCATTGACTATAAACGTAATATCAACAACAAAGAAGGGAAAGCAGAAATGCTGTGGAAAATTGAAAAATACAGAGCTAAAGAAAAGAAATTAAGAGACTCATTAAAAAAAATATACCAAAAAAAGATAGATCAGGTTGTAGAGCTTAAAACAAAGAATTATCATAAGAAAGTTCTGGATTCTATTATGAAAGATTCTTCAAGTAAGATGTCGAAAGGATCCAAGGAGCTTTATGCAGATGATGTGCTGGAAATTAGAAAAAGGTTGCTCAGCGATTCTCTGGCCAGAATTTACGGAACTTCACAGGAAACGGACCCTCAAATTGTACTGAATGAAAATGCAGGGAAAAGAACAGTTGAAGTAAAAAATCAGATTCCTGAAAAAAGAGAAATTACACTTTCTGAGATCATATGGTTTTTACTTTTCATTATAGGAGCTGTGTTTGCTTATTCTTATTTTATTAAGAAGAAACCTTTATATATGGGAGGAGATTATGTTTCGGACGGAATTAAAATAATTCTCATCGTTATTCTGGGAGCTGCATTACTATATATTTTCTATCCGCTTATCAACTCTTTCGGATACAATTGGCTGGTTTGGCTGCTGATCATTGGAGTGGTTATTCTCCTTTATCGCCTATTTAGTGAGGATGAAAACATTTTAAAATCAGGGAAAAAATGAAAAAGCAAAAGTTTATAGAAAAGTTTTTGACGGCATTCTTTATTCTTGTGATTTTTAAGGTGATTGCTATTATTGCCCAATCATCTCGAATGAATATGGGGCATATTTTGGGAAGTGTATTTAAGTTTATATTTTTTGCCGCTATTGCCATTGTGCTTATTGTCATTCTGCAAAATCAGGAAAAAGATCCGCAGCCACCGGTAAGAAAATCCTATGGAGGAACTAGTGGTTCATATATAGACACTTCATTGTTTGACAAGCTGAGAAGCATGTATGAAGATATTGCCAGAAAACATATCGAGGATAATGAATATAAAAAAGCAGCTATCGTCTATATGAATCTTTTAAAAGATAATTATCGTGCCGCTTCAACCCTGGAACAGGGTGAGTTTTATAATGAGGCAGCTGTTGTTTTTCTTAAAAAAGTACAAAGTAAAGGAGATGCTGCCAATTGCTATGTGAAGGCAAAACAATACGATAAAGCCATTACACTATATAAAGAACTTCAGCAAAAAGAGAAAGTCGGGGATTTATATAAAGAGATCAATGATCTTGAAAATGCATTTGTATTTTATCAGATGGTTGTTGATGATTATATGCAGAGTCATCAGATGGTAAAAGCATCTTTGATATACCGAAACAAAATGGAATCTCCGGAGAAGGCCCAAAAGGTTTTGCTTCAAGGCTGGAGGGAAAATAAAGAGGCTCTTAATAGCCTTAATACCTATTTTTCAAATATTTCTGAAATCAATACACTGGAAAAAGAAATTCAGTATTTGTATAAAGAAACCCCGTCAGATAAAAAACTGATTTATCTGGAAGCCATGAAAATCGAATTCAAAAAAGATCAGCGATTGCAGAAGCCTACAAGGGATATTGCATATAATATTATTGCTGAAAACATCAACAGCCGTTCCGAAATTGTGAATGATCTGAAATATTTCAATCCAAAAGATGAGGTGATTTTGAAGGATATTTCGAGGTATAAGACAGGAAGAAATAAGATGTTTAGAAATTGAGTTGGTAAAGATACGATAAGACTTAATCCATAGATGGATGCTTCAGCTTCGTTCAGCATGACACCACTACAAAATGAATTCATTTAATGAGAAAAAATGTCATGCTGAGCGAAGTCGAAGCATCTTTTTAAATGATACCAAATTAATAGCACTTATTGCATTGATCGAATAATCAATCAGTAGAGCTGTTTTTATTCAATAAAAAAAGATTTATCTTTGCCCCAGTAAAATTATGACAATACAAAGAGCACATATCAGTTTAAATCTATGCGATCGCCCTGTAATAAAGGGATCGTTTGGATATGAATGGATGATATCAGATGAGGCGAAATGTGCTTGCTTTGGAAATTATTTACAATAAACCCGTAAGAATTTTATCAAAATATAGTAAAAACGCCTCGATAATCGAGGCGTTCTTTGTGTTTTTAGAGCAGAAATTATTTAGAATGAAAAAAAATAACCATAAAAGTGAAAATTATTTAAACAAAAATGAACAATTAATAAGAAAATAAAGCGTGATCAATAACCCGATGAGAGACAGTCATTTAGGTATTTAAGACATCTGCAAAGTATTGCGGACAGAAATTCTCTATTTTAAAATTTAAATTTAATTAGCTGATTTTCAAATATTTAAATGAAAAATAAATTTGCGAGTTAAAAAAAATCATATTTACTTTGCAACCGAAAATTGAAAGCAACAAGTTTTCAGACCTTTCAAAAAAACTTTTTTAAAACAATAAATAAAATGAAACAATTACATAACATATCTAATTTACCTTCAAGACAACGCGGTGGAGAACCGATGGGGCAGGGATACGTTTGTATTATTCTTCTTGATAGTGAATTTGTGGGAAAAAGGTGCTTATATACATAGGTCAGCTAATATAGCGACACGTCTAAAAATATAAAGCGCCTCCCAAAAAGAGGCGCTTTTTTTATGGTTTCTCTAGCTTATTTGGTAAAGCGTCGGTCTGTGGAACCGAAGAACAGGGTTCGATCCCCGGAGATACCCAAAATGTGAATGGTCAATAGTGAATTTTGTTTCACAAGTAAATTGACAAGCAAAGCGAATTGACAATTGACCATTCACAACAAAAATACAATCTCATAGCTCAATTGGTTGGAGCATCGACCTGATACGTTGAAGGTTGAAGGTTCGAGTCCTTCTGGGATTACAAAATAAAATCTCATGGCTCAATTGGATAGAGGGTCGGTTTACGACACCGAAGGTTGAGGGTTCGAATCCTTCTGAGATTACAAAAAACAATCTCATAGCTCAAATGGTTAGAGCACCGGTCTTTTAAACCGGGGGTTGAAAGTTCGAATCTTTCTGGGATTACCAAGGTTTCGTAGCTTAATTGGATAGAGCATGGATTTTCTAAATCCAGGGTTACAGGTTCGAGTCCTGTCGGAATAACAAGGAGAGTAGGCAAATATTGGTTTGTTGCGGCTTACTGCTAATGAGTTCTACGACAGTAGTGAAGGTTCGATTCCTTTGCTCTCCGCAAAAGGTCTATTGAGGTAATGGTAACCTTCCCGACTGTCTCTCGGGTGCCGCGAGTTCGATTCTCGCATAGACCGCTAAGATTCATGGAAATTTCAGATCCGACTGTCTCTCGGAAAAGAAATTGAAGTGAATCTGTAAAACTGGAAAGATAATGGTGGTTGTTTACCCGCCTTGGACGCGGGAGGTCATAGGTTCGAATCCTATTTTCCAGACAGTTTGCTCCATTCGTCTAATGGTTTAGGACGGCTGCCTTTCGAGCAGTAGATAAGAGTTCGATTTTCTTATGGAGTGCAAAAAATGAATAGTGAATTTTACTTGGTAAGTGAGTTTAAAAATTGACCAGCAAAGCGAATTGACAATTCACTATTCACAAATTAAAAAATGATTTCGTAGCTCAATGGCAGAGCACTGGTCTGTTAAACCAGAAGTTGAAAGTTCGAGTCTTTCCGGAATCGCAAAAACTAAATGTTAATTGTTTCAAAGAGAAAAAGAAAAGGTTTGTCGAGAGCAGAAGATCTTTACGCCAAAAACACGATATAATATAGACAAACTTTTTCTTAACTCACTTGAAACTCAATGATGAAAGTTTTAAACATAATATAAATTTTTAGGTAAAATAAAGTTTGTCAAAGCGCAGGAGTTCTTATATCAAACAAAAATTAAGACAAGCTTTATTTTTTAATTAGAAATTAGAATTTAGAAATGTGATATTATCTAAAAACTATCAACTAACAACTAGTTGCAAAAACGATGGTTCGCCGAAGTGGAAGAGTCGGGGCGGTCTGCAAAACCGTTGCGCAAGCTGAGTGGGTTTGAATCCCATAACCATCTCAAATAACTAAAATGAGATGAGTTCCGAAGAAAAAAAAGTTTGTCGAGCGTAGAAGTTCTTATATCAAACTAAAAATTAAAGACAGGCTTTGTTTTTCTTCACAAAAAAAGAAGTTAAATGTTAAAAGCTAGAAATTAGAGATATAGCATTATCCAAAAACTAGCAACCAAAAAAGGGAAGTACGCCGGAGCTGGAGAGCCGGGGCAGACTGTAAATCTGTTGCTTCATTGCTGAGTAGGTTCGAATCCTACTGCTTCCACCAACACCGCTGATAATGTAATGGCAGCATGCAGGAAATGTACTCTTGTTGTTCAGGTTCGACTCCTGGTCAGATGGTCAAAAAATGAAATAGGGAACGAGAAAGGTTTTGTCAAGCGCAGAAGATCTTTACAAAAAAATTACAGGCATAGTTTATAATTCGACAAAGCTTTCTCAGACCTAAAATATAAGTAATGCGTAATGTGCAATGAGTAATTATTGTGATGGATAATTAATTATGAATTTATTAGCATAGTTTTTTTATTACTGATTACCAATTACTCATTGCCTATAAAACTTGTGGGAATGGTGGAAATGGCAGACACACTTGATTTAGGCTCAAGGTTTTGGGGGTTCGAATCCCTCTTCCCGTACAAAATATGAGTAATAGGTAATCAGCAATGAGTAATTGCGAACGTAAATGATAAAGTATGATTTTAATATTACTAATTAACCATTGCTCATTACCTATAAAAATGGAAGAGTGGTGTAGCAGGTCTGCACGTTAGTCTGAAAAACTAAAGGTACAGGTTCGATTCCTGTCTGTTCCGCGAAATATGAGTAATAAGTTACGCGCCAAAATATTACTAATTACCTATTACTCATGAAACTGATTCATAGTGTAATTGGTCAGCACACAAGACTTTGACTCTTGTTGTTCAGGTTCGAGTCCTGATGAATCAACTTATGAAATCATACTAATAACCAAAAAAACAATAACCATGAAAGATTCAATAAAAATGATTCTGGTAGGTATGATGTCCTTCATTGCTATAGCCAGGAGTTGTGTGAAAACAAGTACGCGGGTTGCTCATATTTCTGAACCTATGCTGATGGAAACAAAATACCTGAAAAATGCGAATGCATTAGAAAAAGAAAGCGAAAATAGCTTCAGTGCTGTAAAAGCAATAAAATCCACTAAAGAAGTGGCCGATGTTGTGGAGTTTACTGAAAAACTGATAAAAAAAGATAGTTTGAAAACAAATATTAAACCTGTAAACACTATTAAAAAATGAAAAAATAGGTTTACAAAAAACTTAAAAAAATGGAAACGCAACAACAAACATGGCAGAACATGACGGGAAAAATTTTCCAACAGTCTATCACACAGCTGGTAGAAGAAGCCATCATCCGCGAACAGGCAAAAGGACACCGATTGAAAGTATGTGTGGGTTCAGACTCCCACGTTTATGGGGAGGCTATCAATTATGCTACGGCGGTTGTCTTTATTCGTGAGGGAAAAGGAGCGTTTACCTTTATCAGAAAAGAAAGAGAAATACAAAGTATCAGTATCAAAGAGCGTATGTTGAACGAGGTAAACAAATCCGTAGAAATCGCTTATGCCATTTGCTCTATTCTGGAAACTTATGATGTGGAAATGGAGGTACACGCAGACATTAACACAGACCCGGATTTTAAATCTAACGTAGCGTTGAGAGACGCCATGGGATATATTCTGGGAATGGGATATGTATTTAAAGCAAAACCTTACGCATTCGCAAGTTCTAATTGTGCTGATATGATGGTGTGATATAAAGTTGGGAGCGGGATGAGAGGAGTTTTTTAACAGTCTGAATTTAACCTCCTATATCTGGCTTCCAACTTCCATCCAAAAATAAATTAAAATGTTTTTATACGACAAAGTAATCGTCATAGATATTGAAGCCACGTGCTGGGAAAAAGGACAAATCCCCGAAAATCAGAAAAGAGAAATCATTGAGATCGGGATTTGTAAACTCAATATGTCGGACGGAAATATCGAAGAAAAGAGAAGTTATCTGATAAAACCAACACATTCGGAAGTAAGCGAATATTGTACTCAATTGACAGGAATTACTCCCGAAAAATTGGAAAAAGAAGGAATTTCATATAAAGAGGCCTGTTCAAATATAAAAAACAGATACAATTCATTACGAAGAACATACGCAGGTTATGGCGGATTCGATAAATCAATTATGGAAAGTCAATGTAAAGAATTTGATGTTAAATTTCCATTTAGTGAAACCTATCTTGACTTGAAAGTATTGATAAGTTTAATGTCTGGAGAAAAACCAATCGGACTTTTAAAAGAACTTGAAGCAAGAAATATAGATTTTGAAGGAAGTAATCACAATGGTGCAGATGACGCTTTTAACACAGCGAAATTATTGTATCATGTTTTAAAAAAGTAAAAACCAATGGAAATAACAAAAAGATTATTGTTTCTGGATGATATAAGATATCCGATTGAGGCGTATCATTATACCAAACAGGATATTTTCCTCAGAAAAGACTGGCATATCGTTCGAAATTACGAACAGTTTGTCAACAGAATTTTGGAAAAAGGACTTCCGGAAATGATCTCTTTTGATCACGACCTTGCGGACGAACATTATCTGGAACCGAATTCTCAGGAATTTATTGAAAAAACAGGCTACGATTGTGCAAAATGGCTGGTAGAATATTGTATGGATAATAACACAGACTTACCAAAATTTTATTGTCACTCCATGAATCCTGTTGGAAAGGAAAATATTGAAAGCCTTTTAAAAAACTTTAAAAAACTATTAAAATGAAAAAGATAAGTACACTATTCAAAAAAGATATACATAATTTAGGAAGAGTTATTAACGAAATTAATCCTGAAAATAATTGGGTTTTTGATGGAAAAGCTATTGCTACACAAAAGTATGACGGTTCTGCATGTGCAGTAATCAACGGTAAATTATATAAAAGATACGATGCCAAGAAAGGAAAAACAGCTCCTGAAGGCGCAATTCCGTGTCAGGAAGCAGATCTTATTACCGGCCATCATCCGCATTGGGTAGCGTGTGATATTGATAAAAAAGAAGATCAATACTTTTGGGAAGGTTTCAACGCTTTGGCTGAATTAGGTGAGGTAGAAGACGGAACGTACGAACTTATTGGAGAGAAGATACAAGGAAATCCCGAAAATATTAAAGGTCATTTATTGGTAAAACATGGAGAAAATATTCTTAGTTTGGAAAGTTTGGATTTTGAATTTATCAAGAACTTTTTGAGTAATCCTGAGAATAATATGGAAGGTATTGTTTTCCATCATACCGCTGATCATCGGATGTGTAAAATTAGAAAATCTGACTTTGGCGTCCGCAGAAAAGTAGTAAAAGAACTTGTTGTTTAAAATAAGGATTAAGTTTCGGTAATTCATTTTATCGAAACTTTTTACGGGTTAAATTGAACCAGAAATTTATCTATCTAATTAATTAAAAATATTTATTAAACTAAAAACTAAAAATAATCATGAAATATAAATTACCTTTTCATTTTGATATGGAAACGGCTGATCCGGATGATTCTATGACGTTGGCTATTTTGGCAACGCATCCGAAGCTTCATCTGGCAAGCGTTTCTATACATCCGGGAGGAAAAGATCAAATCGGATTTGTAAGACGAGTCTTGCAAATTTTGGACAGGGAAGATGTACGCATTGGATGTGGAATTCCGAAAAATTCAGCCAGCCGGGTTTCGGATTTTTATCGAAATTGGGTTGGGAAATTTGAAAATTCTGAAGCAGATGATACGGCGGCAAAAATTATGGCTGAAACACTTCATCAATTTCCTGATTGTACTTTATTGACTGGAGCAGCCCTTACAAATCCGTATGCTCTCTGGGGAAACGGAGTTTTCTTTGATCGTTGGTTTTGCCAAGGCGGTTTTGCAGGGGATAATATTGTTCCAAAAGAACATCGGCTGGAAAAATTTGACGGGAAAATTACCTGTGCGACTTTCAACCTGAATGGAAATCCGTTGGCTGCAGAAAAGTTACTGTCAATTCCAATGACAGAAAGGCGACTGATCAGTAAAAATGTATGTCACTCCGCTGTTTTTACTAAGAAAGATGCAGAAATGCTCATCCCGTTTCAAAATGAAAATAAAGGACTGAAATTGTTTCTTAAAGCAGTGGAGCTTAAAGAAAAAGCACTTCATGATACTGTTGCGGCCTTATTGGCTATAGATCCTTCAAAAGCAGTTTGGGCAGAAGTTATTCCTTACAGACAACGTGGTGAGTGGGGTTCTCAGAAAGAGGAAGAAAATTCCGGACATAATTCATCATTGATCACAACTCACATTCCGGATTTAAAAGATCTGTGGATGTTGATTAAACCTTAAGAATTAATATTTATTAAACTAAAATTACAAAATTTATAGGTTGATATGCATAGAGTTGTCATTCAGAACGTAACGAAGTGGAGTGAAGAATCTGTAAAAATTAAGTTGAGATTCTTCCTTCGTCAGAATGACATTAAGAACCTAGAATTTTTGTAATTAAAAAACAAACAATTAAAAAAAATGAAACCCAATATATTTTTCACAGCAGACCACCATTTTGGTCACGAAAATATTATAAAATTTTCCGAAAGACCTTTTGAGTCTTTAGAACACATGAATGAAGAACTCATCAAAAGATGGAATGAAAGGATCGGCAAGGACGATACTGTTTACCATTTGGGCGATATCAGTTTAGGAAAACCAGATTTCACGAAAGAAATTTTGGATCGATTAAATGGAAATATTCATTTAATAAAAGGCAATCACGAAGGTGCAGCACTGACTTATCCTAAAAGATTTGCTTCGATCAGAGATTATCACGAACTGAGAATTGACGAGCCTGAAAACAGTAATGGCAAACAGAAAATCATTCTTTTTCATTATGCCATGAGAACATGGAACGGTTCACATCGCGGAGTTTGGCAACTCTACGGACATTCACACGGAACATTGCCGGATGATGAAATGGCATTGAGCTTCGATGTGGGTGTAGATTGTCATAATTTTTACCCGGTTTCTTACGAAGAAGTGAAAGAAATTATGAAAAAGAAAAAATGGACGCCACCGTTTGCTCCGAGAAATTAAATAGGCTCCCTTCGGGGAGCTTTTTCTAAAATATTTTTTACTACGTAAATAGAATGCGTACAAATGGCTTTACCTTTGCATAGTTTTAGCACCAACAGCAATTCTTCTTTAGGGTATTTCTTCCCGCTTCTCCCCCGAAAAACCAAATGCAGATGAATGAAAAATAAGTAGAATAAAATAATAAAAATGAAAACAACCAATGAAATTGTAATCATCGATTTGGAAGCCACATGTTGGGAAAACGACAGAATTCCCGCCGGACAAAAAACCGATATTATAGAAATTGGAATTTGCGAATTAAACAGAACAACACAGGCAATTTCCAAGAAACAAAGTATTTATGTAATTCCAGAAAGGTCTAAGATCAGTAAATTTTGTACGGATCTGACCGGAATTACACCACAATTAATTGAAGAAAAAGGAATCTATTTCGAAGAAGCCTGTGGGAAAATCAGAGATGAATATGGCTCAACTCAGCTTACCTGGGCAGGTTTTGGAAACTTTGATAAAGAGCAGATTATCGAACAATGCGATTACCTAGGCATTGAAAAACCCTTTTTCCGAAAATTACATCAACGTGATGTATCAATTCAAAAATTATAACGGACTTCATAAAATGATGGGCTTGAAAAGAGCCTTAAAGTTTCTGAATATGAATTTTGAAGGCAATCATCACAGTGGAGCAGACGATGCTTACAACGCCGCTAAGATTTTAAGAGAAATTTTGCGGTAAATTTTTAACAACAATAATTAAAAAAAGTGAAAACAACAGACAACATATTAATTATAGACCTTGAAGCCACGTGTTGGAATGACCGACCGCCGAGAGGTCAGGAAAGTGAAATCATAGAGATCGGAGTTTGTATTATGGATGCAAAAACCGGTAAGATTTCCAAAAATGAGGGAATTTTAGTGAAGCCTCAATACTCGAAAGTGAGTCCGTTTTGTACGGAGCTGACGTCCATTACCCAGAAAATGCTTGATGATGAAGGTATTTTACTGGAAGATGCATTAGATATTCTGAGAGCAGAATACGATTCTGAGGACCTGACCTGGGCTAGTTACGGAAACTACGACCTCAATATGCTCCAAAATCAGGCAAGAAGATTTCAGACAGATTATCCTTTGAGTGATGACCATATCAATGTGAAAACCTTATTCGGAGAATTGCATCCGACGGTTCGCAAAAGTGTCGGAATGGCAAGAGCTTTGGGCGAACTGAATCTCAAGCTTGAAGGTACCCATCACAGAGGTGTGGACGACGCTAAAAATATTGCGAAAATATTGCATTGGTGTTTACAACAATACTACCTGAATCTCTGTTGTCAAAGCGGATTACTCTGAAACCTTTTTCAACCAATAATCCACAAAATGATTGATCCCAACGAATCATCTGACTTCCCAGTCCGGAAATTAAAACTATGGTTTCATTATTGTTTTTGCCAAAATCTCGTAGCATAAATCCACATTACCAATCTGAATATTTTTCATCATAATTAATATAATGCTGTTTTTATTTCAGAAATAAGAATTTGTTCTGCCTTTGAAATTTCCTGACGATAATTAATGTAGCTATTTTCATGATTATCAATAATATGAATGAATTCAAAAGTAAAAACATCATTTCCAAATTCTTTCCAGTCTTTTTGCAGTTCGGAATTTGTGAATTGTCCGCTGTTTAACTGAAATTTTATTTTATTCACCAATGCTTCAAGGTTTAAACTTCCCTGAATAAACTGTTTTCCCGTAACCGTGTTTTTTACAGAAATAATCCCCATTGTTATTTTGTGATCTTTTGCTCTTTCTCTAAGTTGTTGTTTTATAGTATTTTTCATTTTAATATCTATTGAATATTTCCTCCCAGTTCAAATAAAAGATCATTCATTGTTTGTAAAGATTTGTTTTTTTTCATTGGGAAAATATCTTTAGTCACATTTTCTGCTGTCACTTTGGCTTCTTCAAAAACTTTTTTTCCCGTTTCTGTAATGACAACATAGCTCACTCTTGCATCCCTTTCATTTGCCTCTCTGGAAACCAAACCTATTTTTTCCAAAGGATTCAGAAGTCGGGTAATTCCGGAAGCGGTCAGTCCGATTTTTTCTGCCAGATCAATTCTTCGCATTTTGCTTTCGGATGAATTGTAAAGCACATAAAGAATTACAAAATCATTGAAGCTCAACCCATGAACACTCAAAGAATCAAACTTTCTGGCAATGATTGACTGAAGTTTGTTAATATTCATTAAAAATAATAAATCTGAATTAATCATTGAAATATATTTGAGTTATCAAGTATTTTTATTTTGCAAATATATATAAATTAATTGTAATTATTTTTTGAAAATATTTGAATCTAATTTATAATGATTGACAATTGTTACACTTGAAATTTTTTTTTCATTAAAAATAATACAACGCAAAAAGGTTGCGTAATTCTCTTTTTACTTTGCATCATCAAAATGAACCAATATGAAAAATATTCAGCTTTTATGTAAATCTTGTACAGTAGAATTGACTGGCATTTTAACTGTTGTTTCCGAATCTCAATTGAAATGGAAGTGGGGATATAATATTCTGGGAGAAAGACAAGCTGTAGTACATTTAGATTACAAAAATTCTATTTTAACCAATCTTGATGACGAAAAATTAATTGATCATTCTGATTTTGGAAGATTTTCAGGCTGTTGCGGAAGTTCAGGTTCGAATGGAGTAAATAGGCTTTGCAAAAATGGACATGAAGTGGCAACTGAAAGTTCAGATTGCTGCACTCCTACCTATTTACATTTTAGCTTGGATCATGTAATAATCAAAGAAATACTTTAAATAGTATTTCTGTAAAAATATCAGGCAGGTCTTGTTGGGTGTTTCTGTATAGCACTATTGCAGAAGAATTTGTTGAGAAACATGATTTTGTTCTGTTCAGCTTGACCTGAAGGTTTTAGAGATTTTTCCAAAAAAATCTTGCGGCTCTATAGGTTGAAGGTTCGAGTCCTTCTATTCTCAAAGTGGAATGTAGTTCAATGGGTAGAACAATGGATTTTTTAGCACGGGTTCGAATCCCGTCTTCACTTCGGGTGAAGTAGCTCAGTCTGGTCAGAGCACTACATTAAAACGGAGGTTGGAAAATAGGCTTAAAATCTATTTTTATTAGCGAGTTTGAACATTCTCATTAAAAATGTTCACCATGGAAAAATTCGGGATTTTTTCAGTTGTTGAATCAGCATTTTGAAAAAGCCTGTAAGAAAAGATGTTTTCTGAAAATGAAATAAAGCCGAAGATCTTGGTTTGAAAGCTTCCGATGCGGGAATCAGAGATGTGATCTTAACGGGAGAAATGAAGGAAATCATGAATCAGGTTTTGATTGCTGAGAAAAAAGCTCAGGCAAACAGCATTATGAGACGTGAAGAAACCGCTTCCACAAGAAGTTTGCTGAATACAGCAAAATTAATGGAAGAAAACGAAGTCCTTTGGAAGCTGAAAGAGATGGAATATATGGAAAAAATCGCCGATAAAATTGGAGATATCACCGTTTCCGGAAACAGTAATATCGTTTCTCAATTGAAGGAAATTTTCACAAAATAAGACTTATAACCATTATCATTAAAGATAGGTTTTGTGAAAGCAAAGCCTGTCTTGTTTTTTAGATGAAGACTAATTTTTTTCTCTCGCTGATTTTCCAGATGACGCTGATTTTAATGAAATCAATCTATATTTTATTCAATCAGATCTGTGTAAATCTGAGAAATCTGTGGGAAATAAAAAATTACTTTTTCTCCAGCCATTCCTCATAAGAAAGCACGCCTAATTCCGGTTTCCCATCGCCTTCTAAAATAGAGATAAATTCCAGTTGATTTCCATCAGGATCATTAAAATAAATCGCTAAAGCAGGCATCCACGCAAAAACCATAGGTTGTGTATTTCCGTCTTTCAGAAAATTGTAGGGCTTCAGATTTTTGTTTTTTAGAAATTCAACAGAATAATTCAGAATATCTTCTTTGTCGGCGGTAAATGCAAAGTGTCTAGTTTGGAAATTCTCTTTTTGCTCCCATAAACCCAACATTGATTCTTTATTTTTCCTGATCCATAAAAAGGCAATCGGACGGGTTTCGTCCTTATGAGCGAATTCCAATCCTAAAACTTCAGTATAGAATTTTATTGCAGTGTTTAAATCACTTACCTGGACATGGGTTTCATACAATCCTTTAATCATAGTTTAAATTTTAATAAAACAAAGCTAGAAAAGGTATTTTCAAAAACTTCAGACTTTTGATTCCTTTATTTGAAATGAATGATAGATAGATTGTATTTGGTTGATGTTGTGTTGATGTTGTTTCAACGTTATGTCTGTCATTCTGAATGAAATGAAGTGAAATGAAGAATCTCTCAGAACAAAAATGAGATTCTTCCTTCGTCAGAATGACAAACTCTGTGAATGTTTATTTTCAAAGTTTCAACACGAATTAACCTTGATCGTAATACACACAACAAAATTTTTATCACAGATAAAAATCCTTGCGACTTAAAAACGGCATAAATAAAAAGAAAACTTAGCGCTTTTGCGATTTTCCAACAAAAAAATAAGAATTTTTCACAAAAATTTTCACTACGCAAAAACATTGCGCAAAACCCTTCTTACTTTGCATAAGAAATCAGAGAGGAAATGATAATCCTCCAAAAATGTTTAACTAAAAACAGTAACCATGAAATTTAATTTTTTAAGAAAAGAGAATAAAGTAGTAGCTAACTACGAAGGTGAAAAGGCTTACACCATGACGCCTGCAGAAGAATTGTACAGTGCTGTTGTTACAACAGGATTATCAAACACAACTTATGAAAAAGGAAATGACAGATTGGCGAGAATCCAGTCTCTGATTCTGAAAAATGATCCCGAATTCGTCGCAAAATTAGCAATTTACGTAAGAAAAGATATGTATTTGCGTTCGATTCCATTGGTTTTGACAATCAAATTGGCAAAACAAGCTTCGGGTACAGACTTGGTAAGCAGAACTGTTGATGGCGTTATCCAGAGAGCAGACGAAATCACAGAATTGCTGGCGTATTACCAATTGGCGAACGAAAGAACAGATTTGAAAAAATTGAACAAACTTTCAAAACAAATTCAGAAAGGTTTGGTAAAATCATTCAATAAATTTGATGAATACCAGTTCGCAAAATATAACAGAAAAGCAGAAGTTACCTTGAAAGACGCCTTGTTCTTGGTTCACCCAAAAGCAAAAGATGAAAATCAACAGGCTATTTTCGACAAAATCGTTAACGATTCTTTGGAAACTCCTTACACTTGGGAAGTTGAACTTTCAGTATTGGGTCAGACAAAATTCACAGATAAAGCGGAAAGAAAATTAGCTTTCAAAAACAAATGGGAAGAATTGATTTTCAGCAATAAATTGGGTTATATGGCAACGTTGCGAAACCTTAGAAATATTCTGGAAGCCAACGTTTCTCCGGAAGCAATGAACAAAGTATGCAGCTATTTGTCGGATGAAAGAGCCGTAAGAAACTCAAAACAATTGCCATTCAGATTTTTGGCAGCGTATAGAGAATTGAAAAATATCGATTCAAAATATACCTCATCCATCATGGAAGCATTGGAAAGTGCAGTGATGGTCAGTGCGAAAAATATTAAAGGTTTTGGTTTTGATACTTCGGTTGTGATTGCGGCAGACGTCTCAGGTTCGATGCAGCAACCGGTTTCTCCAAAATCTAAAGTATTGTTGTACGATATCGGTTTACTGATGTCAATGATGTTGCAGTCACAGTGTAAAAATGTGATTACAGGTATGTTCGGTAGCAGGTGGAAAAGAGTTCCGATGCCTAAAAGCGGTATTTTGACCAACGTAGATGCTTTCTATAAAAGAGAAGGTGAAGTGGGTTATTCTACAAACGGTTATCTGGTGATTAAAGATTTGCTGAACAGACGTGAAAAAGTAGATAAAATAATGCTTTTCACAGACACACAAATGTGGAACAGCAATAGAACCCGAAATTCTTTTGAAGATTCATGGAATCAGTATAAAAGTATCAATCCCAATGCAAAATTGTATATTTTTGACTTGGCGGGTTACGGAAGACAACCTTTGGATGTCAGAAAAAATGATGTATACTTGATCGCGGGTTGGTCCGACAAAATTTTCGACGTACTGAATGCTTTGGAAGACCGAAAATCTGCCATAGAAATGATTAAAAAAGTAGTGCTGTAAAAGGCACTGCTTTTAAAAATAAAAACTAATAACCGTCTATTTTTAGGAGCTGTTTCCCGCTTTTCACTATATCTTTTGTTCCGCTTTGCTACACAAAAGGATGTCGTTGCAATCGGGGCTAAGACAGAAAATTAAAAAAAACAATTATGGAAATCAGAGGTAAGAGCTTTAATGATTCTGCAGATTCTACAGTTACTGTCTTTACAGGTGTGTTAGATACAGCAATGAAGGCAAATAAAATAATTGATTGTGTAAAAACACATTTTGATACGAATAATATTGATTTGTGTTTAGATGGTTTTGATTTAGTTAGGAAAATAAATGATGTGGTTTCATTGTTTGCTATTGCTACTCTAGATTTGGCCGTATCTAGTAAAATGCTTTATAATGCTTCAAATAACTGGGAAAAGATTTATGTAATTAAGAATGTATATTTGACTGTTTTTGAGAGTTTTAAAACTTTTAATAAATATAGGCAATTCTTGAATGTGATTTCCGAAAAAGCTCTTCCACATCTCCAAGAAAATTTTGTAAATATTAATAATTCAATTAGGACTTTTAAGAAAGAATATAAGTACGAAACGGATATGAAAACTATTAGAAACAATATTAGTGGTCATATTAGTGATGATGTAGATTTATACTATAAGACAATAATTAAATTTGATGGAGATAAAACTGGAGAAATGATTATTGAATTTATTAAAATCACTGATGATTTGAATAACTTTTTGACAGATATATTACAACAAACTTATATTCATCAACCAAATCAAGAAGTGTTGAAAGTGGCTAAAAAAGTAATCCCAAACTTTAATGAAATGCTATTTAAATAATTAAAGATTGCTTCGTCGCTTCGCTCCTCGCAATGACAAGAAAAAATAACCGATGCCGTAAGAAAAGAATTCCTTCGATTTCCACTTGAACAAGAGTCTTTTCGTTATATTGCTCGGTTTAAACTAATCAATGTCGTTATCAAGAGTTTCATCGTCAAACTTCCAATTTGAAAATATTCAAAAAACTCTTAAAATTGTTACTTGGTTTTTTAAAAATAAATTTAACTGCGTAAAAAGAGTACGCACTGAAGTGATAATTTTACTTCAACAAAAAAACAATAACCATAAAAACTTAAAAAAGTAAGTGTCATAAAACAGAATTTCTTCGTTAAGGAGCGGTTATACAGTTCGAGTCCTGTTCCTAACATTCGGAATGGCGTAAATAGGTAACGTGCCGCATGCAAAGTCTCTGTTTGATTTTTTATCTTACTTAAAGTAATCGATGCCGTAAAAAAGAGTTACTTCTACTTTACATTGAAACACAATCTCTTTTTAAAAATTGCTCGATTTCACAATCATTATTTAAAAAATAAAAATCAAGTGTCGTTTTAGAATCATACTTCGAGATTGAATAAACATTGGGTCGCAGGTTCGATTCCTGCCTTTTCCCCCGGAAAGGAGAAGTAGCTCAGACGGTAGAGCAAATGCACGGAAGATTCCATAATTATTACCTTGATTTAAAACAAAGAGTGCTGTTAGAGAAAACTTACTTCGGTTAATCCTAAGATGTTGGTTCGACTCCAGAATAAATCTGAAAATGATTTATATAAGGGTTTTCTCGTCTTTTGCCTCTTTTTAATTTAAAAATTTACGGATAAGTGTCGTAGAGAAAGGTTACTTCGTAACTATAACGGTCCTAAGGTAGCGAAATTCGGGCGACCGAACTAGTGAGGTTGGGTTGAAAACCAACTGGGCAAAAGTTTTCGTAAGAAAGCGCAAGTCTCTCGCAGATGTAGAATTGCCGGCTCACTGCCCAAATCGGGTAAGAGCGGCGCTCTGAAAAGAGCACAAATACCTTTTTCGTTTTTTACCTTGTCTGTTTAAAAATAAAAACAAGTGCCGTAGAATAGTATTACTTCGCTCATCACGACGGGGTCGCGGGTTCGAGTCCCGTCTTTTCCACCATAAAACACAAAAATAATATAGGAAAAGTAGCTCAGTTGGTTAGAGCACGACATTGCACTTTTTGATTGTTGCCTTGTTTAAAAATAATAAAAGTGTCGTAGAAAAAAGTTACTTCGTTACCATTGAAAGGGGAGGAATAATGTAGTCAGTTATTCTGTCAAAATTATCCGGTTCGACTCCGGCATAACGTTGCCCCATTACTTTTTTTGATAATTACCTTTTATTTTCTCTCCAAATTTTCTATCCTTTCCAAAATACTGGCAAGGATATTTTTTTGTTCAAAGGAAAAGTAACCTATTATTTTATAATAAGGCTCTTTATTTTTGGTGTCTGTATTGGTAACTGCTTTCAGGGTTTCGTTTTTTAAAGTGTAAAGCGTTTGGGATATTTCATTTTGAGGATTGGCGAGTTTTAAAAAAAGAATATCGCCTGTCTGATAATGTGAAAAAGTTGGGCTGCTCAGAGTAAATTCATAGACAAAATCTGAATTTGCTAAAATTTTTTGCATGATCTTTTCTTCTGCTGAAATCTCCTGCTTCTGAATAGAGAGTTGCGAAGAGGTAGGGGTTTCATTTACAAACATCAAGCTGTCAATATTGGATGGACTGGCTAAATGATTTACCTGAAGGGTTTTGGTAAGAAAGTCATCAAGGTCGAGGCTAAAATAATGAGCAACTTTTAAAACAGTTTCGATCTTAGGCTCAGCTCTGCCTTCCTCGTAGGCACTTATGACTCCTCGGTTTAATTCGAAGAGATCTGCGAAAGCTTTCTGACTCAGGCCTTTAACTTGTCTTATTTTCTTGATGTTTACGCCGAAAAAACTCATAGCTATCTAATCCTTTTTGCAAATATAAGGCAAAATGTTAAAAATAATTGCTAAAAATATTTGCAATCCTAAAATTTAATTCTATATTTGTATCATACAATCGTGAATAAAGGATCAAATATGAAGAATAAAAATTTTGAAAAAGTAAAAGAGTGGCTGTTGGATTATGAGTTCAATGTGACCTTTGAAGATGAAGGGCAGTCAATTCTGATCATTGAAAAAGAATCGAACGGAATTAAAAATATGATTTTGATTATTTCTGATTCTATACTGATCATGGAGCAGTTTCTTTTTGAAATTAAACATCCAACCGAGTCGATCTACAGAACTTTGTTACAGAAAAACAGAGATATTGTACATGGAGCTTTTGTATTGGACGGATCCGGGAAAAGAGTGATCTTCAGAGATACGCTTCCCACAGATAATATGGCACAGAATGAAGTGATGGCTTCCATCAATTCTCTGGGGATTCTTGTAGGAGAATTCAATACGGAAATGATTAATATGAGTAAATAAAATAAAAAAATATTGATATGAATATTTTTAAAAGACTGTTTAATATAGGAAAAGCTGAAATTCACTCAGCAATCGACGGATTTGAAGATCCGATTAAACTTACAGAACAAGGAATAAGAGATATGAAAGAACAGTTGGCGAAAAGCGTTGAGGCTTTAGCTCAGCTGAAAGCGCTGTCGATCCGTAAAAAAAATGAATCGGAGCGAGAAGATCAGACTGCTAAAGATTATTATGGAAAAGCTATTGTTTTGGTCCAAAAAGCTGAAAAAGGAGAAGTTTCTGCGGAAGAAGCCGATCGTTTGGCAAAAGAAGCGTTAAAAAAACAGACCGCAGCTCAGGAAAATGCAGTACATCTGAATAAGGAACATGAAAAACTTCATGCGGAATGCGAAAAAATGCAGACTAATATCAATACGCTGAAATCCAACATTGCGAAATGGGAAAATGAACTGAAAACTTTAAAAGCGAGAGTTCAGGTGAGTGAAGCGACAAAAGATATTAATAAGCAAATGACGCAGATCGACACGCATTCTACAGTCAATATGCTCGAAAAATTGAAAGAGAGAGTTGTGCAGCAGGAAGCTTTGGCAGAAGCATATTTGGATATATCAAATGCAGGAAAGTCGATTGATGATGAAATTGATGCGGTAGTAAAAAATGATGAGACACAAGCTGAGGATGCTTTGAAAAAATTAAAGGAATCCCTTAAAAAAGAATAACGATGAATTTTCAGGAATTTTTGAATGTAGCTTTTTCTCCGGTCAATACGGTTCTTAGTGTTTTGCTGATCCTTTCAGCATTGTACTGGGTGTTTACGATTGTTACAGGATTGGATATTGATGTCGGAATAGATGCCGATATTGATACAGATTTTGATGCACCGGATGGTCATGTTCATATTCCTGAAGATCCTTCGGCGTGGGTTCAGTTTCTGAAGTTTTTGAATCTGGATATCGTTCCGATGACTTATTTTCTGACGCTTACATTGCTTTTTACCTGGCTGGGTTCGGTGTATCTTACAATGTTTCTGCCAATGCCTACCTGGTTGGGAATCGTTATCATATTGCCACTCTTGATCGGAAGTATATTATTGACAAAAATTATGCTCAAACCGTTAAATCCTTTCTTTAAGGAAATTAATCATAAAGGAGAACGCCCGCATGATTTTCTTGGAAGAGAGGGCAGGATGAAATCCAGTATCAACGGAACAAAAACAGGAATACTGGAGGTTTTTATCGGAAGTGATCCTATGACGCTTATGGTGAAAAGTAAAAATGGCGAAATGATAGAACATGGTGACCGTGTTGTCATTGTAGACGAAGATCCGGATAAAAGAATATACTATGTAGCTAAAGAATTACACCTTTAAAAAAATAAAATGCTAATGATTTTCATGGAAATTTTGAATTTTCTCCTTGATCTTTTTCTTTAAAAATTAAATAAAAAACACATTAAAATATATAAACTATAACATTATGAATATGCCTTTAATTGTAGGAATTGTTGTTGCGGTAATCGCATCTATCGGATTGATTTTCTGGATTCTTTCAATGTATAAAAAAACTGTACAGGGAATCGTTATTTTAAGAACAGGATATGGAGGAACAAAAGTCTTTTTCAATGCCGGAATTGTAATCCCGATCATTCACAGAATGGAATCGATGGATATTTCAGTGAAAAAGCTGGAAATTTCAAGAGAGGGAAGAGCGGGGTTGATCTGTAAAGACAATATGAGAGCCGATATTCAGGTGGCTTTCTTCATCAGAGTCAATAAATCTGTTGATGATATTGTAAACGTTGGCCAGACGATCGGTTGTCAGAGAGCTTCAGATATCAATACCCTTAGAGAATTATTTGAAGCCAAATTCTCAGAAGCCTTAAAAACAGTAGGTAAAAAATTTGAATTCATTGAACTGTATGAAGCAAGAAGCGAATTCCGTCAGGAGATTTTAGATATTATCGGGACAGACTTAAATGGATATGTGTTAGATGACTGCGCGATCGATTACCTGGAGCAGACCTCAATTGAAAACTTAGATAAAGACAATATTCTTGATTCTGAAGGGATTAAAAAAATCACAGAATTAACGGCAACTCAAAATATTAAAGCCAATCAGGTTCGCAGGGATGAGGAAAAAACCATCACTAAGCAAAATGTAGAAGCCCGTGAAGCGATTTTGGAGCTGGAAAAACAACTGGCTGAAAAAGAAGAATCTCAAAAAAGAGAAGTAGCTAATATCAAAGCACGTGAAAATGCTGAAATTCTAAAAGTGGATGAAGAAGAAAGATTAAAATATGAAACCGTTCGTATTGCCACGGAGGAAAAACTTCAGATCGCCGAAGAAAACAAACAGAGACAGGTGGTTATTGCTGCTAAAAATAAAGAACGTGCCGATTTGGTAGAAACGGAAAGGGTGCAGAAAGACAAAATGTTGGAAGCAACAGAAAGAGAGCGAATTGTTTCTTTGGCACAGATTGAAAAAGATAAAGCGATAGAACTGGAGAAGAAAAGCATTCAGGATGCAATCCGTGAGCGTTTAACAATGGAGAAAACCGTGGTGGAAGAACAGCAGGGAATCAAAGATCTTGAAGCTTTCAAAACTGCAGAAAGAAATAAGCAGGTTGAAATAACCTTAGCAACTCAGGAAGCGGAAAAGAAATTGATCGGAGAAACGAGAGCTGCCGAAGCAAGAAAATTAGCAGCAGAAAAAGATGCTCAGAAATATGTAATTGAAGCACAGGCCAAAAGAGATGCTGCAGAAAAAGAAGCAGAAGCTCGTAAGATCATCGCAGATGCAAAAGCAAAAGAAGAAGCTACGGTAGGTTTATCTGAAGCACAGGTAATGCAGGCAAAAGCAGAAGCTTTAGAAAGACAGGGAATTGTAGAAGCTGTCGTGATTGAGAAAAAAGCGGATGCCATCAGAAAAGAAGGAATTGCTCAGGCTGAAGTCATCAAAGAAAAAGCATTGGCAGAAGCGGCAGGAATTACCGAAAAAGCAGAAGCGATGAAGAAGCTGAATGATGCCGGAAAAGATCACGAAGAATTCCGTCTGACCTTAGCAAAAGAAAAAGAAGTTGAACTGGCTCAGATTTCAATCCAGAAAGACATTGCACAGGCTCAGGCTGGAGTTTTGGCTGAAGCGTTCAAAACTGCAAAAATTGATATCGTGGGTGGAGACAATACCTTCTTTGATAATGTGGTTCGTCAGGTTTCTGCAGGAAAGGGACTGGATAAATTTATCAGCCACAGTGAAAATGCTCAGTTGGTGAAAGAAAATCTTTTGGGAGATGGTGAAAACTTAATTTCCAAAGTGATGGGAATGGTTGATAAATACAATATTTCTTCTGAAGATATCAAAAACATGAGTATTGCAAGCCTTATTTTCAAATTGAATAATATGGCCAATCAGCAGGAAAGAGGTCTTCTGGACAGAGCGATGGATATGGCAAAACATTTGGGAATAGACCAGAAACCCATCAGATAAAAACACGACTAAATATATTGTAAAACTCTCATTGTATACTTTTTAATCATACTTTGGGAGTTTTTTAAAAAATTTAACCATTAAGATTTTATTAAGGTGTTAAGTTTAATTAAGAAATCAATAGATTTTTATAGCGTGAAACTTAAAGCGAAATTAAACTTAATGATTCTTAATTATTTAATAGCCTTGATGGTTAAGAAATAAATGTTTTTAACATTACGATGATAGTCTAAAATCTAGCATCTAACATTTAATATCTCATTACTATGTCAGAAAAATTAAATTCAGGGACATACGAAATTATACAGAACCGTCTGAATGATCAGAAAAGTGATCTGATTCAGCGATTGCAGCAGCTTAATGAAAAACGGAAAGATATTTTTGGCGGAGTGGATTTCTCTTTAATTGCCAATGAAAGAATTTCCACCGATCACAATTGTGTCGCAAAAGATATTTATTCATTAAAAGACAGTTTGATCTTCGGGTCTAATGCGCACCTCGGGTTGCAGACGGAAATTAATATCACCGATGTTTTTTCAGTTTATAAAATTAATAATAACCGTTTTGAACCCCAGGATTCTTCATTAATTAACGATGAAGTATTTATTGATGAATTTAAAAATCTTTATAAATATTACAGAAATACTTTCTTCGCACGCTTTCACTTCACCGAAAACTATTTATATATGGTTTTTCAGCTGTCTGAAAGTACGACCGATATCAAAGCCTTCAAATGGCTCATTAAAGAAGATCAGTTAGTCTATGTTGATTCAAGAAGTGCTTCGGAAGTCACATATCCGCCACAGCATGGTTTTGCCTGGACGAAGGCAACGAGGGATATGCAGCGAAACGGAAAATTTCCTCACGTTTCTTTAGCAGATAAAGTATTTGTAGAATCCATCGGAGGAGATATCACCATTAAAATTGAAGACAATACCGAAACAGGGAAAGGAATTTACTCGGAAGATGTCATTCACAAAGACCAGAATCTGGATGATGCTGAAATTCATTTCTGTGATCTGGATAATCTGGTGATTTTTAAAATAAGACCTTATCAGGAAACAGAACGGTATTTCATTTATAATCATAAAGAAAAAAACGTTTCCAGAGTTGATACTTTAAAACATTCAGGAGTCTTGCTTCCGGAAAATCAGGGGATTTTATTTTCCAACGGATATGCTTTACAGACCGGAGGTTTAAAAGTGATTTCTCAGGATATTAACAGGCTTCATTATCTGAAAACCATTCAGGAGCCGAATGGCGAGAACTTTATGTATGTTTTCTATGATGACAAAACCAATAATTATCAGCTGATTTCATACAATATCATCACACAGACCATTGAAACACCGATCCGCTGCAGTGGTTATACAATTTTGAACAATGGTGAACTCATTTATCTTCGTGAAAGCGTAGAAACCACCAAACATCATTTGGCTCAAATCTGGCAAACTCCTTACTCTAAGGAATTACAGCCAAATCTGGAAAAATCTGACAGCCTTTTATATAAAATCGGCAATAAGGATATTGTCCGGGTAATGGCAGAAAGCCAGGAACTGATCACGCTTTTGAACAAGAAAGACTCTTACAGCGGATTGTATGATGATATTGTAAAACTTTCGACGGCCATTTTAGACTCTTATTATTTTTTAAATGATGATGAAGTTCAGAATCTTGATCTTCCTTTAAAAGAAATCAGAAATATAGCTCATTCTGCGATCAATGAATATGAAAAAGTGGTAGAGCAGAAGAAAAGTACCGCAGAAGCAGTTGAAAAAATCAAAGCAGTCTGTGAGAAAATTCTAGACGATACCAAAAGGATCAATTATTCCCAGCTTACCGATTATATTGATATGCTTTCACAAATCCGTGCGTTACGTGGGGAAATTACCGGCGCAAGAGAGTTAAAATATGTGGAAGTTCCTTTACTGGATCAGCTGGAGAAATCTTTAGCAGACCGTTCAGACGAATTGTCGAATGCCTGTGTGAATTTCCTTTTGCAGGAAAATTCATTAGCTCCCTATCAGCAAAGAGCACAGACAATATCTGAAAACATCATCAATCTTCAGAAAGCGATCGATGCAAAAACGATTGATGAAGAAATTACAAATCTTTCCGGGCAGCTTGAGCTTTTGGTGGATATCGTCAATAATTTAAAAATTGAAGATACCTCTCATTCAACTCAGATCATTGAGAATATCTCTGTGATTTTTGCAAGGCTGAACCAGGAAAGACTGGAGTTAACCAAACGTAAAAGAGAAATTTCAGGGAAAGAGCTTTCTGCAGATTTTCAGGCGCAGATGACACTGTTTGATCAGTCGGTCATTAACTTTTTGGAACTTTCTCAAACTCCTGAAAAATGTGATGAATATCTCACCAAACTTTCCATCCAACTGGAAGAAATGGAAACGAAATTTGTTGATTTTGATGAATTTATTCAGAAAATCGGGGAGAAAAGAGAAGAGGTTTACGGACATTTCCAGAATAAAAGAGTTCAGCTTACAGAATCGAGAAACAAGCGTACTCAAAGTCTGTACGATTCAGCAAAGAGAATTTTAAAATCTGTGCAGACCAAAGCAGAATCTTTTGATTCGGAAAACGAGATCAACGGGTATTTTGCTACAGATCTGATGGTGGAAAAAGTACGGGATCTTTCAAGGCAGTTGAGCGAAATGGAAGACTCGGCGAAATCGGAAGAAATTCAGACGCTGTTAAAAACCTCTCAACAGGAATCGGTAAGAAAACTTAAGGATAAAAAAGAGATTTATGCAGACGGAGATCATGTGATTGCTTTAGGTGATTATAAATTCGCAGTCAATCAGCAGAAGCTGGATCTTACGTTGGTAATGCGAAATGCACAGTACTATTATCATTTAACCGGAACTGCATTTTATGAGCGGTTGCAATTTGACGCCCTTTCAGACTATAAAGAAGTCTGGAATCAGGAATTTATCTCTGAAAACAATGCTGTAAAACGTTTTGAATATCTGGCCTGGAATATATTTTCAAAACATAAAAATATTCAGACTGAAGAGCAAAACCGGGATTTTATACAGCAGTTTATGACTCAGCATTTTGGAGAAGGTTTGGTAAAAGGCATTCACGATGAAGATGCTTTAACGATTGTTTCAAAACTTCAGCAGATCCACAACGAATTGGGACTGATGAGGTTTACTTCTGAAGAAAGAGCTTTAGCGCAGTTGTTCTGGAACTTTTTGGAAGACGAAAGAAAAGAATATTATCAAAAACAGTTTGAAATTATTTCTCTGATTTCATCATCATTTACTTCAAAAAATGGATTTGAACGATTAAATGCTGAACTGTCAAAAGAAATTAAAGCCTTTGCGGAACAATATCAGTTTTTTTTAGATGTTGATTTTTCAAATGCTGCGGAATATTTGAAAACAGAAGACCGACAGCATTTTATGATCTCTGAAAAAGCAGCGGCTTTGTATCAAACCTTTTTAAAAAATTTAAAAGAACAAGCGAAAGATATTGAATTTACAGATCAGCTGAAAATGCTGCATCTTTATCCTTCTGCATGTTTTTCAATGGCAGAAAGCGCGTTGGAAGCATTTGTAGGTCATACAGAATTAAATATCGAAAACGGAATTATTAAGGAAGTAGCAGTGTTTTTAATTTCTCAGAATTTTGAAGAAAAAAATATTCGCTACACAACTTATGAAGTAAGCTTAAAAGAATTACGCTCTCTGGAAAAAGATACTGAATATATTTTGAATTATTATGAATTCACATCACGTTTAAAACACTACAGCGAGATTACTGTTCCGAAATTCAGACATCTGAATGAGTTGAAGGCAAAATGGGTGAATGAGAAAAAGAAAGCCCTGAAAATAGAGACGTTCCAGTCTCAGGTTCTGAGTTCTTTTGTAAGAAATAAACTGATCAGTGAAGTCTATTTTCCTTTAATCGGAGCCAATCTGGCAAAACAGTTGGGAACCGTAGGAAATGACAAGCGTACTGACAGAATGGGAATGCTGCTTCTGGTTTCGCCTCCTGGTTACGGTAAAACGACCTTGATGGAATATATGGCAGACCGAATGGGATTGGTTTTTATGAAAATTAATGGTCCGTCCATTGGTCACGATATTGTTTCTACAGATCCGGACGAAGCTAAAAATGCAGGGGCAAGACAGGAACTTGAAAAGCTGAATTTGGCTTTGGAAATGGGAGATAATGTAATGCTGTATTTGGATGATATTCAGCATTGCAACCCTGAATTTTTGCAGAAATTCATTTCTTTAGCAGACGGGCAGAGAAAAATTGAAGGAATCTACAATGGCGAAAGCAAAACGTATGACTTAAGATCAAAACGTTTTTGTCTGATAATGGCAGGAAATCCATATACGGAAAGCGGTGAGAAATTCAGAATTCCGGATATGTTGGCTAACCGTTCAGATACCTATAATTTGGGGGAGATTTCAGGCAGTAAAACTGATTTGTTTGATTTAAGCTTAATTGAAAATGCTTTGATGTCCAATGAATATCTCACAAGACTTACGAATCCGGGAATGCAAAACTTATACGAATTGTATGGCAGCATCGTTTCGGATAATCCAAATGTTGATTTAATCGGAAACTTTAGCTCCAACGAAATTTCAGATTTCAGAAAAGTACTGGAAAATACATTGAAAGTAAGAGAAACAGTTTTAAAAGTAAATGCTCAATATATTTCTTCTGCAGCCATGGCCGATGAATACAGAAACGAGCCAACTTTTAAATTGCAGGGATCTTACCGAAATATGAATAAACTGATTGCCCAGATCCAACCGATTTTGAAAGAAGATGAGGTAACACAAAGTGTCCTGAATCATTATCAGAATGAATCTCAGACTTTAACAACTGGAGCAGAAGCGAATATGCTAAAGTTAAAGGAGTTGATGGGAATAATGAATGAAAATGAAACGGAGCGTTGGGAAGAGATCAAAAAAACATTTGTGAAAAATAAAACACTGAAAGGTCTGGGAGAGAACGACAGAATGGCGCAGGTGGTTGCTTTGCTTGCCCAGTTCAGTGAAGGCCTGGAAGGAATAAAAGATGTTCTTAAAAACTAATAACCATGAAAGGCTGCAAATAAATGCAGCCTTTTTTAATGGAATGTATTATCTTATTATCAATGAATATCATATTTCCTTCAGTGAAGTTTGTATATTTGGAAATCAAGAGAAAAGCAATAAAATAAATCTGCTAAAATAGACAAACAGAATGTTATTCAACTCCATAGAATTTTTAATTTTCTTGCCAATCGTTTTTGTAATATATTGGAGCTTAGTCAATAAAAATTTAAAATTTCAAAACGGATTATTATTTATAGCGAGTTACGTTTTCTATGCTTGTTGGGATTGGCGTTTTCTCTTTTTGCTGATGTTTTCTACCTTATTGGATTATTTTACAGGTTTGAAAATGCAAGATGCAGGGAATTTAAAAATCAAAAAGATTTGGTTTTGGTTAAGCATTGTTATCAATCTCGGATTCTTAGGAGTATTTAAATACTATAACTTTTTCGCAACATCTTTTGCGGAGCTCTTTGAATATCTAGGTTGGAAATCTAGTCCAATATTAATTCATGTAATTCTTCCATTAGGTATCTCTTTTTATACTTTTCATGGACTTTCCTATGTAATAGATGTTTATAATAATAAGATTAAAGCAGAAAAGAATTTTATAGATTATGCATTATTTGTAAGTTTCTTTCCCCTTTTAGTGGCCGGACCGATAGAAAGAGCTACTCATCTTCTTCCGCAGATTAAAGAGAAAAGGTTTTTTAATTATGATAAAGCTGTAGATGGTATGCGGCAGGTACTTTGGGGATTATTCAAAAAAATAGTAATAGCAGATAATTGTGCAGAATTTGCAAATCAGATTTTTAATAATTCTGCAGATATGAATGGAAGCGCCTTGGTTTTAGGGGCTATCTTTTTTACTTTCCAGATTTATGGAGATTTTTCAGGATATTCTGATATTGCTATAGGTACGGCAAGACTATTTGGAATTGATTTGTTGCGAAATTTTGCCTTCCCTTATTTTTCAAGAGATTTTGCTGAGTTCTGGAGACGATGGCATATTTCGCTTTCTTCATGGTTTAAGGACTATTTATATATTCCATTAGGAGGAAGTAAAGGCGGAAAATGGATGCGGATAAGAAATACATTTATTATTTTTATTGTGAGCGGATTTTGGCATGGAGCGAATTGGACCTTTGTTGTATGGGGATTGCTGAATGCAATTTTTATTATGCCTTCCATCATTATGAGAACCAATCGAAACAATATGGAAGTGGTATCGAAAGGCAGACTTTTGCCAACATTAAGTGAGTTTTTACAAATCATAATAACTTTTGGACTGACTGTTTTTGCATGGATATTTTTTAGAGCGGAAAATATAACGCATGCCTATCATTATATATCAGGAATTTTTTCTGAATCGCTATTAGAACTCCCTGAATTTGAACATAAGAAGAAAGCGATTATAGTGATTGTTCTGATTATAATTTTTATGATGATTGAATGGAAAGGACGTGAAGATAAGTATGCTATTGAAACCTTAGGTTTACATTGGAGGAAACCTCTCAGGTATGCAATCTACTATGCAATCATTATTGCTATTTTTTGGTTCGGAGGCAACGTACAGCAATTTATTTATTTTCAATTTTAACGGATGATCAGGAAATTTATACTTAAAACAGCTTTTTTTATTCTTCCTGCAATAATTTTGTTCGGAGTGAGATCAATCTGGATGATTAAGATTGAGAGTCCTGATGTTTTGAGAATGGGAATGATTCCTAATATTTATAAGAATTATAGGGATCGGTTCGACCTATCTGATCGAGAAAAATTCGAAAGATTGTCGAAAACCAAAAAACGGGATTTTGATATTTTAACAATAGGCGATTCATTTTCAGAACAGAAAGGATATGGTTATAATCATTTTTTAGCGGAAAAGTATACTGTTTTGCATGTGGATCGTTTCATTTTTGATAATCAAATTCAAGGATTGATTAATCTTACAAATGGAGACTTCTTTGATCATTATAGAATTAAATATGTTGTTCTTCAGAATGTAGAACGTGACTTTATTGAGAATCTTAAAGGAATAAACTTTAAAACAAAAATTTCACAGCATCAAATAGATTCTTTGGTTGCAGATCATAAAAAAGAATTAGAAAAAGAGCAGATAGAGTATGATTTCTTTTCCAAGTCAACACTTCAGTTTCCTCTTTATTATTTGCCTAAGTTTTTTCTGAGTAGTAATTATCTTTCAAATGGTCTAATTTATAATTACAATCTGAGCTCGAAAAAACTGTTTAGTAATAAGTCTGATAAATTACTTTTCTATAAAAATGATATTCTATCTCTGGAAGAGAATAATAAATTGTCAAATAGTATATCATTAAATATTACTTTGAATAAAATAGCTCATAAACTTCAACAAAGACATATTAAGCTGATTGTATTACCTTCTCCGGATAAATATGACTTGTATTATGAGTATATAAAGGATAAGACTCATTTTGAAAAACCATTATTCTTTGAGCATCTCCGTCCTTTTAAAAAAGATTATTTATATATTGATTCTAAAGAAGTTTTGAAAAACTACATTGACAGTCAACCTGATGTTTATTTTTATGATGATACGCATTGGTCTCCTGTAGCTTCTAAAGTCATAGCCCAAAAAATCAATACGTTGATTGATAATAGATAACGTACAGTTTTTTTTACTCATATCTAAAAACAGGAAATTGCAGATTCATATTTAAGTCTTTACCTTTGCAGAAATTATGATAACAAAAAACTTCTTTTGAAGTTGCAACGCCTTTAGGATTAAAAAAAATTATAATTACATCCTTAAACCTATTTTTTCCAATGGAAAAAGCTTTTAAACTTTTCGACTTTTCACAGAAAATCAACTATAAAAATGAAATTTTAGCAGGATTTACGGTGGCAATGACCATGATTCCTGAATCACTGTCGTTTGCTATTCTTGCCGGACTTTCTCCTCTTACAGGTTTGTATGCTGCCTTTATGATGGGGCTGGTTACTGCAATTTTAGGCGGCCGTCCCGGAATGGTTTCCGGTGGAGCAGGAGCAACGATTGTTGTTTTAATAGCTTTAATAAAAACCCATGGGATAGAATATCTCTTTGCAACGGTTGTTCTTGCCGGGATTTTCCAGCTGTTGGTAGGTGTTCTGAAATTGGGGAAATTCGTGAGATTAATTCCACAACCGGTAATGTATGGCTTTTTAAATGGTTTGGCGGTTATTATTTTTATGGCGCAGATCGAGCAGTTCAAAATTACCGATGCCAATAGAAATGTAAACTGGCTTCAAGGAACTTCACTGTATATTATGGCTGGTTTAACCGCTTTGACGATTGCGATTGTTTACTTCTTTCCAAAAATTACAAAAGTAGTTCCGGCATCCCTGGTTGCTATTTTAATTGTTTTTGGAGTTGTTGTAGGATTTGGGATCCATACAAAGACAGTGGCGGATATTGCTCATATCAGCGGGAGCTTGCCAAGTTTTCATATTCCGGGTGTTCCTTTTTCATTAGAAACCTTACAGATCATTTTTCCGTATGCTTTGATTATGGCGGGAGTTGGTTTAATTGAATCATTGCTGACATTATCTATGGTTGATGAAATTACAAACTCAAAAGGAAATACCAATAAAGAATCTGTAGCGCAAGGTTTAGCCAATATTACGAATGGTTTCTTTGGAGGAATGGGAGGTTGTGCCATGGTTGCGCAGACTTTAGTAAATTTAAATGCCGGTTCAAGAGCCAGACTTTCAGGCATTATAGCATCCCTAATGATTTTGATTATCATTTTAGTGGGTGCCCCTTTTATCGAAAAAATTCCGATGGCGGCTTTGGTGGGAGTGATGATGATGGTGGCAATCAGTACCTTTCAATGGGTATCGATCAGAATTGTCAACAAAATGCCGAAGTCTGATATTTTTGTTGGAATAACAGTGGCTTTAATTACCATTGTTCTTCACAATCTGGCATTGGCGGTTTTAGTAGGAGTGATCATTTCTGCATTGGTTTTTGCCTGGGATAATGCGACAAGGATTCGTGCCCGGAAATATACCGATAGAAACGGAATCAAATACTATGAGATTTCCGGACCGTTATTCTTCGGATCTGTTACCACTTTTACAGATAAATTTGACCCAATGAACGATCCTGAACAGGTAGTGATTGATTTCAAAGCAAGCCGGATTGTTGATATGAGTGCTATTGATGCTTTAGACAAATTATCCAAACGATATACCCAGCAAAATAAAAAACTGCATTTAAAACATCTGAGTGAAGATTGCCGGAAAATGCTGAAAAATGCTGAAGCAGTTATCGAAGTAAATATTCAGGACGATCCGACTTATAAAGTGATGCCTGAGAAGTAATTTTTTATTCCTTTCGGGCGAGAGTCACAGAAATATAAATAGGCTGTCTTGGATTTAAATGGTATCTTTGACGGTAAGCTATCCACAATATTTTAATATAAAACATAGTGAAACAAAATATATTAGATCTGCACCCGGCTTTGGTGTGGGGATTTGCCATAACAGTATTGGTTATGTTGCTTTTAGACTTAGGAATTTTTAATAAAAAAAGCCACGAAGTTTCCTCAAAAGAAGCTACCATCTGGTCGGTGGTTTGGATTTCTTTGTCTATGATTTTCTCTGGTGTTGTGTATTGGGTCTTTAATGAAGCTGAAGGGCATAAACTGGCCGTTGAAAAATTCACCCAATATCAGGCAGCGTACTGGATAGAAAAGGCACTTTCCGTAGATAATCTTTTTGTTTTTATTTTAGTATTCGGATTCTTTAAGGTTCCTAAAAATCTTCATCATAAGGTGTTGTTTTGGGGAATTATCGGTGCTTTAATATTCAGGGCGATATTTATTTTTGCAGGGATAGGAATTATCAACCTGACATACCTTCCTGAAATGGAAGTATTTGGTGATCCTGTAAAGATTAATGTCGTTATGACCCTATTCGGGTTGTTTCTTGTATATGCAGGAATAAAATCATGGGGAGGACATGACGACCAGGAAAATGAAGACTATAGCGATTCCGCCGGTGCAAAACTGGTAAAAAGCTTTTGGAAAGTTTCTTCCACTTATGATGGAGATAAATTCTTCACTATTCAAAACGGAATAAAAATGGCGACCCCACTTTTGGTGGTGGTTGCTGTCATTGAATTTACGGATGTTCTTTTTGCGGTAGATTCCATTCCTGCCATCTTTGCGATTTCGAACGATCCGTTTATCCTTTACACCTCAAATATTTTTGCCATTTTAGGATTGAGATCACTGTATTTCTTATTGGCTAATTTCATTTATATGTTTAGTAAATTATCCTATGGTTTGGCGATTATTTTATCCTTTATTGGAGTGAAAATGCTTATTGCTCCATGGATTCATATTCCATCTCCGGTTTCTTTAGGAATTGTAGGAGGAGTTTTACTGATTTCCGTAATTGTTTCGATGCTATTTCCGGATAATAAAATGAAAAAACAACTGGAAGAAAATGAAAATATCTAGGCTTTACATTGAATAAAGCCTTTTTTATTTATACTTTAAAAGCTTATTGATCTTTTTTCTTGTCTGCAGAGAAACTTTATACGCTTCATCTCTCAATTTCTGAATTTTTCCGACTGGCTGAAAGATCTCTGCGCTTTCAAACGGGTTGAAAGACAATAATTCATTGTCGCAGCTATCCGAATTTTGAAAAGAATTTTTTTCAAATCTGATTTTTCCCAATTTTATGAAAGGTGAGTTTTTCCATTCAATATTTAATTGATTAATTGGTTGATATTTAATATCATAACAGAGCTGAATGAAAACTTCAGCTTCATACTCATTGTTTTCAAAAAAGCTTTTGACAGATTTTTTTACTTCTCTTCTCGTTCCCAGTTTTTTCTGAATATTTTTTGGACGTATTTTGATCTTCATCATTTTATCATCCAGCCTGTAAGCGCCTACAGAATGATAATCAAACGACAGGATAAAATCATTTCTTTTCAGGAAAAGGCCAATACTATGCTTTATAAAAGAGAATGTAAGCAAAGAAGGAACAATTTTCCACGTATTCTTTATAAATAATGTCCAGTTTCCCCACTTTTTAGCATAGAACTTATTGATGGCTGTAAACATTTTTAAAAATGTAGAAACCGAATTGGTGGGAAACAACGGGAAGTTTACAAGAGGATAATTTGAAATAGTACGCCCTGCGTCATCTTTTATCTTGATCGAAAAACCATAAGCCGGAATATCTTTTTCATTCCTTTTTACTTTCAGGTTGGCGTTGGAAAGTCTGGCGACGATCTCATACTTTTCCTTATCAAAAAGATATTTTAAATCTTGCGGAAGATAGGGATCGATAATAAAATTTCCTGACAGAACAGCATATGTTTTTGCATGAGCATTTCTGGTAGCATAGTTGACATCACTTATAGAGGGAGATTGTTCTACGAAATCAGCGATACTTTTCTTCGTTTCTTCCAGGAGTTGCTTTTCCTCATAGGAGAGCTTATCGAAGTTTTTATTATATTGTAATGGATGTGGCATTTAGTTTTTAAATCCAATTATAACGCCAAGTTTCCGAAAAGCTGTTAACGCAGTATTAAAGATATTTGAACTTTTTAAGTTGAAAAAGGCAATAATAAAGCAGGTTGTCTGTAATTGTTTGATAATAAAAAGATTAAATGCTATGAGTTTGATTTTATCTCCCCGAAACTTCTATTTCTGGGTTTCTTTCTTCCCAGCTTAAAGTCTTATCTTTGTAAAAATATTTAATTATGGGAGTAGCAGATTTGTTATTTAAGCGTAAAAAAGAACTGGCAGAGAAAAACCTGAAAGACGGTAAAGAATACATGGAAGAATATGGTAAAAGAGAAAGTGTTGTTACTTTGCCAAGTGGATTACAATATGAGATTATTACCGAAGGTGATGGGGCAAAACCAGGTCCGAGATCTACAGTAAAATGCCATTATCACGGAACAACAATCACCGGGAAAGTTTTCGACAGCTCTGTAAAAAGAGGAACACCTGCATCATTTCCTTTAAACCGGGTGATTTCAGGTTGGACTGAAGCACTTCAGCTTATGCCTGTAGGAAGTAAATGGAGACTGATCCTTCCTCCGCATCTGGCGTATGGAGATCAGGAAATCAGCAAAGAAATAGGACCAAACAGTACACTTATTTTTGAAGTGGAACTGCTGGGAATTAAATAGTCTGTTCTTAAAAATAACTTAAAAATTCACCTGAATCCGGGTGAATTTTTTTATTTATAGTATATTAGTATAAGTTTGTTTTCACTTTTATAGCTTACCAAAAACATAAATACAACAATATGAGAAGGCTGTTTTACGTTTTGATCATTTTTAGTTTTTTAACCTCTTGTGTTTCCAGGAAGAATCAGACAATCAAACAAAATATTCTTACCCTGAGAGATAGCTATTGTAAAGCTCCCTTTAAATATAATTATGCCAATAAACTCCCATCATATAATTCTGATTCTATTCTTCTTGCGAATAAGGAGTTAAAGGGAATATTTTCTGATCAGAGTATTTTAATTCTGAATGCACTGAATAATCTGGATGAGGTCCATAAAATTATTGATCTTAAAAAAGATTCTTCATTAAACGCTCAGGTGAAAGTATTGCAGCTGAAAAGTGTGATTAACAGTAAAATTACTATTGCGTTAACGGAATTGGATGCTGTTGCCGCAGAATTTGACTGTGAGGGGGAAAGAGTGGCACAAATTGGAAATTATGTCGATAACCTGAATGATTCCCGAAATAACAAGATGATTTTATATTCTATTATTACTGGTGCAGCGGCATCTATTGCAGGTGGAATCATTAAAAATGATGCATGGAGCAGTGCAGTAGATATTAGCGGAGGTGCTGTAGGTGCAGGTTTGGGTTTGGCTACCCTTAATCCTAAAGGGAGAAAAGTAGAATTTATCCATCAGAGAAACCTTTTGAGAGATATCTGGAATGAAAAACTGGAATCTCCTAATTTTCCTCCATTCATTTGGTATATGTACACCGAAAAGAAATTTTCGAACAAAGAGCAATATTCTATTATCAGCAGCATGAAAGAACGGTGGCTTCATTATCAGTTTGATGATGATAAAAACGCAGCGAATCATTCAGTGATTTTCAGTGACGGAGGATATTACAGAGCCAATGATCTTCATAACAGAGCAGCGATGCTTAACCAGATGCAATCGGCGACAAGAACCATTAATCAGAACATTAATTATTTACTTTTAGATCTGGATAAATTAATTTTATAATTTAAATGTAATATTTTTTGTTACAATTAAAAATTTGTTTATCTTTGCATAAGTAAAATGAACAATACAAGATTTGCCACGGCAATACATATTATGACTTTATTAGCGAAATCGCCTCAGGACTGGTTAAGTTCCGAGTGGATCGCGGGCAGTATCAATATAAATCCTGTTATCGTACGTAAAGAAATCAGTGTATTGAGGGAAGCCGGACTTATTGTGAGCAAACAGGGAAAAGAGGGGGGAAGTCAGCTTTCTAAAAATGCAGAATCGATCAGTATTTCTGAAATTTATTCGGTAGTGAAAAATACTGATGTGTTAGGAAAGAAAAATCAAAATCCTAATCCTGCCTGTAGTGTTGGAAAAGAAATCAACCAGCATTTGCATAATTTATTTATAGAAACGGATCAACTGGTTTTAAATTTTTTAGGAAATAAATCACTTCAGGAATTTAGTGATCAGTTTGACTAAAATTTTTTGACCATAAGTGTAACAAATTTTATTACAATTTAATTTTAAATCATATGAAAAAAGTAGCAGTAATCGGTGCAACCGGGTTTGTGGGAGCACAAGTAGTAAACGAATTAGCAAACAGAGGATACAAAGTAGAAGCTATTGTAAGAGATGCTTCTAAAGTTCAGCAAAATGAGAATGTATCTGCAAAAAGTGTTGATGTGAAGAACGTAGACGAACTGGCAGAAGCTTTAAAAGGAAATGACGCTGTAATCAGTGCTTTCAACGCAGGATGGACGAATCCTAATCTTTACGATGATTTCTTGAATGGTTCAGTTAACATTGAAAATGCCGTTGAAAAATCAGGAGTGAAGAGATTCATTACTGTTGGAGGAGCAGGAAGTTTATTCATCGATGGAAATCAGTTGGTAGACGGACCTGATTTTCCGGAAGATTATAAAGCAGGTGCAACGGCAGCAAGAGATTATTTAAACAAGATCAAAGAAAATAAAACATTAGACTGGACGTTCTTTAGCCCGGCTATTGAAATGCACCAGGGAACTGCAGGAGTAAGAACAGGAAAATACAGAACAAGTCTAGAAAACCCGGTTTTTGATGAAAACGGAAGAAGCGTATTGTCTGTAGAGGATGTTGCCGTAGCTTTGGTGGATGAGTTAGAACAAAATAATCATATTCGTGAGCGTTTTACGGCGGGGTATTAATAGTTTCTTGTAATATATAAGATTTTTGGCTGTACCAAAGGTGTTGGTTTTAGTTGAAATCAAATGAAAATCCTTGAAACGAGTTTATATAATAACTGCTTGTTTCAAGTTTTTCTTTTTAATAAGTTACATTTTACCTAAGTAATTATTTGTAATAATATTATTTGGTAAGATTAACTAATTCATAACTTTTTGTTATAGAACAAGTCAAATCTATATTTCACAGGATTTATGAAATGTATTACAAATCTTGATCTATTAATGAATGTGTGTTAATCCAAAGGGAAAGATAGAATGATTTGAATTAGAAAAAACCACTGCAATTAAGCAGTGGTTTTGTTGTATTGTCATATTTTAATCTTTCTACATCTTCTCAATGAAAAACTCCCTATTATATAGTTTCTCATTCACTTTTTCAAAAGAATCTCTTGATACCGATAACGTAAGAGTTTCAAAAAGTCCATTTTCAATCTTTTCAATCTTTATTTTAAAATCCTGATTTATAACAATATAATCGCCCGGATTTATTTCTCCTTTATATTTACATATTATTAGATAATATTCACCGCCGTGATTATAAAACATATTTTGTATTAAAATTTTTGTCATATTTTTATATTATTTTATGAATGTAGCTTTTATTCCATTTTGCATTGGCTGTACATTAACACTATTAAAATCATGTGATTTTGCTTGATTACTAGACCAAGTACTCCAAGCTGCTTCGGTTGGACTCAACCTTTTTTGGATTGCATTATTATACTGAATTAAATTATCTGACATTCCTGTTTCAGGATAGAGTGAACTACTTCTTATCCAATTTGCTTCAAATGCTGATTCTCCCTCAACTGCTGTACTAAATATTTTGGATCCAATTCCCATACCTTGCATATCCTTAGATAAATTGATTTCCATTTTCATAACACTACCTCTATGATCTATGAGACCAACTTGTGTTCTATTAACATAAACATGTGTAATTGGTGAAGGCCCTTCAGAAAATAAGACTTCTGGAGTCGCTTTTACCGCTCTGGACACATTTGTTATTCTTCCATACCCCTCCATATTGTAAGCTCCACCTCTAAAACTCAGCATTTCCTCGTTTTTGCTATTCCCCATCAATCGGAAGATTCTATCTATTTTAATCTCTCCTTCATTGTAGAAGGGACTAGCTTACCATTGACGATAAGAATTTAATTCACCATATTTGTCTGAATTGGTTTTAAAGCTATACTGACTTGTAAGAACACTTTTAACCCAATTCCAAAAACCTCCGGCTTTTTCTGTGCATAAATTACGACTTCCTTTTATGTCTTGAGTTCTTATAGTTTTTCCATCAGTTTCATACCTTAGACCTCATTCAGGAGCCCTTCCATCAGGATCAATATATCTAATTGGATTATTAATTTAATTTTAGGGTTATAATTGGTCCAGTTTTTAGAGAGACTTACATAAAGAATCGTGTTCGAACAAAGTTAGCAACTCCAATCTTACAATTATATATTTCTTTACACGAGTTAATTCAAAATAAAAGAGGGCTAAAATTAATTAGTCCTCTTTTCATTCAATTATTTTCTGTTAAAAAATCAAACTAATTCTTACAATAGTACTTATTAGCTCTATTATTTTATGGAATCATCATTATGGGATAACAGGATCAGGAATTCTCTCAACTCCAATCTTATATTTTTTTATATAATTATTAAGTGAATCCAAAGATTCGTAATGTATATCATCTTTTTTTCTATAATTATTTTGATTAGAATTAATAATCATATTGATTAAAACCAATAACAATTTAATATTAGCGTCCTTGTTAATTTGATTTCCAACTATAAAATATTTTTTTTTGTTTTTATAGTAAATAATCGAAAACGAATTTTCATTTTCAGATGATGAAATGTTTTTTTTAATCAATCTATTATCAGAAGAAATTGTAGATAAAATATTTTTCATCCATTTTTCATCCATATTATTCAGACTAATCAATCCTGACTTTTTACTTTCTACATCAGTAAAAATTAGAATATTATTAAAAACTTTTGCATCAAACTGTTTAATACCCTTTCCTTCAAGGCCTTTTGTATTATAAGATATTATTAAACTATCAAAATTACTATTTGATTTATTCATTTGTATTTCTTCACATAAAAATACTAGGCCTTGTTTTTTTACTTTTAATTTTTCATTATTATATCCTAAAATAGTAATTGGAATATTAGGATACAATTGTTTTTTTTCTTGAAAAATTATATATTGAGGAATATTATTATTGTAATATTGAAAAATATTATTTGAAATTTCCTTTTTTTCATTACAAGAAATGATACTTAGTAAAATAATTATAAGACTATTTACTAAAAAGAATTTTTTTAATTTGTTCATCGGTTCTTTTAATATTATTTTTCTGATATAAAACTTTTATAATCGGAACACCTAATTTTTCCGCTGCTTGAGTTTTTTCATTCATTTGGTGCTCTAAACCAGTAGGTGATGCTTGGTCATTGCGATCTCCATAATATTTACTATAATATTGAGGAGTGTATCCTTTTTTATAATCCATTAATGATTCATAGCCATTAGAGAAATCAAATTTCTTATTATCAAAAAAATCTAATGCTTTTGGCATAAGATGTTGAGCAAATTCATGTGCAATATTTTCAATTGCTTGGTCGGTGTAAGGAAGGTTGGAAACACTTACTTCAAAATTTAGTCTACCATTATTCATTAACCTAGGCGTTGTAATTCCATTCGCGTCTTGTAAGTGCTCACTATTGTATTTTGCAACCGATTTACCATTATCAAATGTAATATCGATACCTGCCTTATCAAATTTACCCCCCTCTTTATATTCTACACCTGCAATTTTTTGACCTGCTGAAACAAAATCCTTTAAATAATTTATTCCTGCTTTAGAAGTAGCAAAAATATTCCATGCTTTTACGAGATTTGGATTTTTATATGAACCATCTTTATTTTTTTCATAAATCAAGCTTGTATCTACATATGTTCCATCAGGATCAATAAAAAGAATTGGATTATTCAATGTGTAATTATATGGTGACAATTTTGTGTAAGCTTCTGCCAGAGGATCAATCACCCCCCATCTTCCCAAATCCGGCATATAAAATCTTGCTCCATAATCATACATTCCTGAATCTGTTTGCAACTCTTTACCATTATATTTATATTGGTATGCAAGATTGCCTATTGTTGGATTATATCCGTTATGCTTTAATCCAAATGGATAATAATTATTTTCTTCAAGAACTTTTATCTCTGAGCCACTTTTAAAATAACTCAACCTCACATTTCCTAAATGATCTGTGTAGTTGTAAATATACCTATTTTCTAAAAAATCATAGTATCCTTCTGATGTTGGATAAAAAAGTAAGTTTGTTTTGAAGGTTGTACCTCCTTTAGGAGCATTTTGCGAACTTCCTAGATACTGAAAACCATCTAAGTATTCCGTAGTCTCTGTAGAAAGTTCAGTAGCTGTTCCAAAGGGATCATATGGTGCAAACTTATATATTTTTCTTAGTTTTACACCATCCGCGCGATAAAGATAAGAAGTGTTATTTCTTAATATCCCATTTCTCCTTGGAAGACCAGCATTGAATAAAAGGTAAGAGGGAAGGTTAAGGAAATTATAGGTAATTCCTAAAATACCTTTATCTTCATGACTGGTCATATTTCCATTCAGATCGTAAGGAATTGTATTTCCTCCTGTTTCAGGATATCCTCCGTAGTTAACTGAAGCATCTGTAACGGTACTTAATCTGTTGCTGGAGTTATTATTTTCATAATGGTAAGTAAGATCGTCAAAAGTCTCCGTTATTGAATAATTCTGTAATAATGCTCCCGATCGTTGTAAATGAGTAATATTACCATTCAGATCATAATCCATTTTCTCAAAATATTCCCTTGCAGAAGGATTGTTATCCTTTTGATAGAAACCAGCCTTTAACCTATTCAATCCATCATACACATAACCATACCTTCTTAAATTATCATTTGGAGTAGTTGCAGTTCTCCATGATGTTTCGGCAATATTTCCATTAAACTTAGGCTTTACTTTTAAATCCATATAATCCGAATGAGGATTTTCCATTCCTTCTACCAGATTGTAATTGATCTTATATCCAAACAGATCTGTAGTACCTAAGTTTGCTGGATCATTAATCTGGGTCATCCAGCCCCGGATATTGTAAGCATAATTGACTTCCTGAAGTCCGGTTCCTAAAGCTGATCCTCCTACTTTCTTTGTGGTCAGCTGGGAGAGCTCGTTGTATTCATTCTGCGCTAGGATTTCTTCAGGGTTTGAGTCTACTTTATGTTTGTGGACTTTCAGCCTGTTCTGAAGATCATAGGTAAAAGTTTCTGTAATAAGCTTCTCTGTATCGGAAGATAGCCTTTTGTGACGGGTAATGGTTTGCTGGGCTAGTCCAGAAAACTCAAGTTTGGATTCTGTTTTAGTGTATCCTCCTAAATGATTAATCGAATGGGTGGCAATTACTCTTCCTCTTGTGTCATAGTAACTGTAGTTCTTCGTCCAGTTGTCGTCTTCTATGTTTTTTACATAGGATGCCAAAGGTAAGCTTTTGGTATTAACCTCTGAGCTCATATTATCAGTTAATACAGCACTTTGATTGGGAATGGTTGGAGTAAAAGCTGAAGTTCCCGTTGGATAGGTATCATAAAAATTAACCGTAAGTATACTTTCTATATTTTGAGGATAGGCAGTATTTCCATAAGGAATCTGCATACCGCTTTGGGTATACGATCCTGATACTTCCGTATTGATCCCATAAGTGAAAAGAATCCAGCCTTGTACAGCATTTCTATCCCCATTATCAATAGCAATTCCTGTATAGATTATTCTGCCGAATTTATCGTATTTATTGAAAGACCATTTATGATCAGGACGCTGATTACCATCCTGTGTCAATACGAGACGATCTGCTTTATCATATACCATGTACTCCCAGTCTTTACCCGGAAGTCTTTTCTCAACCAAGCGGTTTCTGCCATCATAACGGTATTCATAGGATAATGCCTGTTGATCATCCCATCCCCAGGTTTGTTTTTTTGAAAGAAGGGGCGGAATAACCCATGCCAATTGGTCATATTCATTATATACATAATAGGTATCAGCACTGTCAGTAGCATTTAACACCTTTCTGACCAATACTACCTGACCTTTCCCATTCTTAAATTCTATGGTTTTGTTACCATCTTCATCAGTAACCGTATTTTTATAGAGTTGTCCTACAATGTAAGTACCACCATATTCAATGGTTGACTTTGTTGCTCCGTTTTCCCATGTGGTAGTGGTGGTATATTTAATAACTTCCCCGTCTACATTGGCATCATAACCGAATTGAACAGCATGTCCTTGCCAATCTAACCCCGGTTGAACCTGAGATAATACACGGTCCAAAGGAGAAGCTTCAAAGTTCTGATGGGTAAACGGAGTACTGTCACTGTAATAACTTTGTGCAGCACCATCAACTCCTGATTGTATTCCTCCATTCAGGGATGGCATTGGAGCAGGTAGCCATGAATCTACCTGCCTCCCAAACCCGTCATAAGGAATAGTGGTTACTAAATCTTTATTGGATGGAGAGGCTTTTATATTAATAATCTGCTTGGGTCTTCCCAACCCATCAAAATACTGAACCGTTTCTGAGGCTTTAAGTAATTGAGTGGGATCTGAAGGATCAGGATGATTAAGATACGTTTTTGTATATATATAGTTTTCTGTTGTACTTAACTGGGCTTTGGCTAAACCTGTTACCAATAAAGCACTTATAGGAATTATGAGTTTTTTCATCGTGTCTTAGTGTTTGTAGTTGTATTGGAATTCTTTCAACAGTTTACCTGTCTGGTTCTGCTCTCTTACTTCTTTCAAGCGGTTGGCAGAGTCATAAATATACACTTCTCTGATACCCGAAGGTGGAGTGATACTTCTTACGCCAACCAATGGATCATAAGTAAACGTCGTAATTTGATAAGCTGATAAACTTGGATCATTTGTGAAATTATTCAACGTAGATAAAAATGCCGTTTCGTCATTACCCGGAGCAGCAGCTGCATCAGTATCCGAAGAGGAAACTATAGTATTAATTAACGACTGACTAATATCCGAAAGTCTTGCCCCTTCTATCTTAGCAATAGGCTGAGTATTGTTATAGCCCCAGATAATTGTGGTAGGAATTCCGGCTTTGGTTGTATACTGTTGTAAATTACCTTTTGAGTCATATTTATCATAAGTCATTTCGGTTGTAGCAGTTGTCGGATTTTGCAAACCATACGAAAGCACAGAGGTAGGAAGTATTAAATTTCCTGTTTGTATGGCCGGAACGGAAACAGGGTAAACGGTTTCTGTTTTGCCTAATGTTTTGGTAATTCCTCCAATGGTTTGAGTTGTGTTTGATTCCAATGGAATACCAACCATGTTTTTATCGATCAATAGTTGATTTCCTTTTTCATATGCGTAGTTATAGATTGTTTCGTTTATAGTTGCATCTGGAAAAGTTGTTTTTTGTTTACTTATTTGAAAATGAGGGTTTGTATAAGTATTATCAATTGTTGTTGTAACTGTTTTACCACTAATATAGTCTGTTGACTGTTTTTTAGCTTCAAAAGAGAAATCAGAAAATAATGGATAATATTCATACTTATAGAGGGTTTTATATATGAAATTTGACGGGTCTGATCCTCCTAAAGTAGAATGTAAAACTCTATCACGGGGCTCAATCCTTACACCATTAGTGTAATTAAGTTTAACATTATTTTGGTCATAGATGATAGTATCTTTTTTTACTAAAGTATAGGTGTCATCATTATTTTGATTATAATATAAAACTTCTTTTAAGTTATTCAGTTTCCATCCGAAATAAGGAGTTTTGTTCCTGAATTCAATGGTAGCTTCGTCAGACTCCGAAGATGCATTATGAGTGAAAAAATATTCTTTTTTAATTTTCTTATTATTCTGATTACTGATCATTGTTTCAGTAACCTTACCATACACAATGTTAGAACCAGAACCGTTTCTGAAAGGATAGTCTACTATTCCATAAAATTTATTAATCCCCTCATAAAAATCCTGAGAGACCAATAATGGATATCCATATAATATACCCGTAGAGTATGTTACTCCGTCTACAATCTCATTATAGGAGTAATCTGTTTTTAAAACTTCTGTATTATTTTCCTTTTGAGTAATTGATTTAATTCTTAATCCCCCGGCAGTTTGAATAGTTGTAGGATTTGCAGGATTGTTTGGGATATTTGGCATTGATTTAAGATATGAAAGTGTTGAAGAAAACCCCGCCTCTAACACTGCTGGATCATCAATAGGTATTAAACGTGATGCTGTTAAAAGGTATTCACCTTTTGGAAACCAAAGTGTTTTCTGGATGGTGTAGCTCATTAATGTGAATATCTCCCAATTACCATTTACCTTTCTATATATGATAATATTATATGAATCTGTTGGATGTCCTGTATAATTTATGACCTTGTTAACAATTGTATTTACAGTGACAGTCACTCCCTCTTCAAATGTTATAGGCATTTCGTAAGATGCTTCAGGAGGAAGTGGGCTACCTGTATTGGGATCAGCAGATTGCTCACTCGCAAAATCTATATAAAAAGTCTGTAAAGAAAATAAATCCCCTATGACGATCTCATTGATGTCATTAATTCCCTGGTAAGTATGGTTTTCATACTCAAATTCTGTAGACCCTCCTGTTGGATAAGTTATTTTTTTGAGCATTCCTATTTTTGAATAATCAAGGTCAACTTGACGTTGAGCTGTACCCGCGCTTTTCAATCCATAGCCATATCTAAAATTGATATTGGGGATTAATTCTGCATTTCCTAGCTGTCCATTAAAATAACCAAAAAAGTCCTGTGCAAAACTTAGTTTACTTGGAAGCTGTCCAGGGAAATATTCAAAAGTATGTTTGCTAATTAACTGGTTATTTTTGTCATATTCAGAAACAGCATTTAATTTTAATCGAGCACATGATTTATCGAAATAATCTGTAAAAATGTAATTTTTTGTTCTGGAATTATCTGCCAGAGAATTTAAAAATTCTTCATTGAAATAACTTTGGTTCAGTTGAAAAGATTTGATCAGGTTATTGTTATTTTTTATTTTGATTTTCTCTAAAGAATATGCATTGAAATCTTTTCTCGCAATCGTAGACTTAACAAATTCAATTTCTGTGTTTTCGAATATTATTTTCTTAATAATTTTATCAAGAATACTTGGATTGCTATATACATTGTAGACTTTTCCTTCCTTGGTTTTAGCTATTTCAGAAGAAATAGGATATTTTGTACCAACAACTACAGGATTTCCACTTTGCCAACTAATTACATCGTAATATCCATTTACAAAATTAGGAGTACTGGCATAATATTTATACTGTGCATTAAGATAAACATCTTGAACACCTGAGGTAGTATAATTATCTTCATAATAAAATCTCACAACTTTATTATCATTTGTGGTCATCTTAACTAATAACCAAGTGTTAAATTGAGGATCACTTCCGCTGGAAAATGCACTATCATTACTTACTAATGTATTAGACACTTCATCGATCACTTCAAATCTGTTATCATTATCATCTGATTTTCCAAAAAAATAGGTATTGCCTGCACCATCTATAATTTTAAAATCAACAATATTACCATAAGCATTCAATGTAGGGATAATCTTAATATTATTCAATGGAGTAGAATAAAACTTATTGGTTGAAAAGTCATAAAAGAATTTAAAACTCATATTGAATAACGACACATTAAATTCATCCGGTTCCAAATCAACATTATCAACGTTTTGTTCTAACCAAGCATTAGTATTGGGACTTGTGGAACTATCCATTAAATTAGTTTTTGCATTGGCTATACTTTGAAGGTAAAATGAAGAATCATTATAGTTATCTCTTTTTCCTCGAATATTCCTTGAAACCATACCTATTGGTGATAAATTCCATCCATGTCCAACTGAACTTGAAACTTCGCTGACCTTTATTCCCTGTGTATTATATTGTAAATTAATAGGTATGGAAATATTACTATTAATAGGCAGAGTATATATAGGAACTGAAACATTTACAGATCCGTTGGATAAAGAAATGGGCTTCTCAATATATTTTCCCAATGAGTTTACATCCGGACTTTTGGGGATAAAATTCAAATGAGAATCTTTCATTTGATTTTGTGAATACAACCAATTGCAAATAAGCAAAAGGCACAAAATATAATTTCTTTTCATATTAATTTATTTCTTAATCAATTTTGCATTAGCAGTTTTGTTGGTATCTGTTTTTATAGTGATCAGGTAAGCTCCCTGTATTAAAGGCTGGGTATTGATCTTGGTGACCTTGTTCTTGGTTTTGATTTGTTGAAGCTGTCTTCCTGACATATCATACATCGTAATGTCCGCTTCCTTAAAATCAAAGCCAATTTCTACATAGGCATAATCGGATACAGGATTAGGATAGATCTTGATATCTTGTTTTTCTATTAATTGATCTACCTGCTGATCTCCAAGCTTTACAATCTTCCAGTTCTCCTTGCCCAGTTCTTCTGCACTGGTTCCTGCGAGAATAATGGAGCCGTCCCTGTTTAGTTTAATATCTGCTAATCTCTCTTCTTTTTTTCTGGATTCTCCTTTCACATGTTTTCGCCACTGTTCATTCCCGTTCTCATCTACATACAGCATCCAGAAGGTTTCATCATCGGTTTCTATTCTGCCTTCTGCCTGGGTATAGCCTCCGAGTAGTATTCCTTTGGTTAAATCTTTATTTTTTTCTCTTTCATTGTGGCCTAAGATGATATGCATTCCCATGAGAACATCTCTGTTTTTAAAGTTGTAGGATTTCTGCCAGATCTCTTCGCCTCTTTCATTTAAGGAGATGAGCCAAAGATCGGTACCTTCTTCTACACCTACGGTTTTATTGCCTGATCTCTCGGAACGGCTTTCGCCTCCGATGATAAAGCCTGAGGTAGTCATTGCCATGGTTCTCAGGTGATCGTCTCCTGTTCCCCCATAGTTCTTTTCCCATTCTACTTTTCCGTCTTTATTGAGTTTAATGATCCAATAATCGCCTTCTCCATAGTTTTCGGTTTTCTTAGATCCTCCTTGATTGCTTCTGGAATACATTCCGAGTAAAACACCACCATCTCTGGTAGGAATCATTTTCTCTACTTCGTCTAAGCCTTTTCCGCCTAGAATAAGTTGAGAGACTTCTTTGCCATTTTTATCGAGTTTGACAATGAGAACATCTTTAGAACCATAGCCTTGGGGTGAGTTCTGAACATTTCCTGCTACAAAGAATCCTAAGTCGGTCGTTTGAATGACGGCTCTGGCTTCTTCATCGGAAGTACTGCCTATGGTTTTCTGCCATAATTCATCGCCGAATTCATTGATTCTGATGAGCCAGATATCGGAGCCTCCTTTGGAATCGTCTTTTTTATCGAGTCCTTTTCCTGAGTAAGAGGTTCCTGCTAACAAAAAACCTCCGTCTTGAGTGGATAAGGAGGCAGAAAGGTAATCATGATTCTTTCCTGCAAAATATTTCTCCCAGACCGCTTCACCTTGTTGGTTAAGCTTCACCAAATGAAAATCGTAGCCGTTATTTTGTTTGTTTTCTGTAGAGAGTTTTTTTGACTGAATGGAACTTCCTGTAATTAGATACTGAAGATCTACGGTCGGAGTTACCTGGCTTAGAAAATCCTGAGTCGAGGATTTGATGTCTTTCTGCCATAGGACTTCCTGAGCGGAAACGCTCAAAAACGTGCATAGGAGGTATGCACTCAGATAGAGTTTTTTCATCCCGTGTTTAATTTTGTTAATAGTTGTTAAAATTTTTGCAAAAATATCATTTTTTAGTTCACACTCATAAGATTTATTGTAAAATAATTGTGAATTTATCACATAAAAGTGTTTTTAGCAACTCTTATTATCATTGCAGTAAAGGTATTGAAGCAATACGACAGATCTTGACGTATTTAGGCAGACTTTTATTTGGGAATTAAGCGATAGCTCCCTAAATCTGAAAAAGCATATATAGAATAAAGAAATATAATGACCCATTTAAGATCATAGAAAATAATATAGTACTTGTTTTTATGGTTTTAGGCGTAGTATTTAAAAGCATCGGGCGGCACCTTTGGTGCCGCCCGAAACTTTTATTCATAAAATGAATTATAAATTCATAAACAATTTAGGATTGACCGGAGTATTATTTTTGTGTACTTCGTAATGAAGATGCGGTCCTGTAGAGCGTCCCGAATTCCCAGACTTCGCGATGACTTCTCCTACTTTTACTTTATCATTCACCTTAGCAATAAGCTGAGAAAGATGTCCATAAAGCGTAGCCAAGCCATTTCCGTGTGATACAATCACGCAATTTCCGTAACCGCCTTTCTGACCTGAGAAAATTACAGTTCCTGCAGCGGCAGCTCTTACGTCAGAGCCAAATGCTACGGCAATATCCAGTCCCTTATGAAACTGCATTTGATCTGCTTCAGCGGGAGGATTATTTTTTTCAGGAGCCGTTGTTTTAGAAGTTGTTGCAACAAGAGATTTTCCAGAAGTTGAGTTGGCAGCAACAGTAGATGCTGCTTTAGGAGTAACCATTACTTTTATCTCTCTTTTATTTCCATAGCTGTCGTTTACCTCAACGATTTTTTCTACAGGTTCTGCTTTGACTTCGGGAGTAGGAGTAGAAGCGGTAACAGGAGCAGCAATATTAGGTTTTACAGATGCATACACAGTTTTAAAGGGAATAGGATTTTTTCTGACACCAAAATTGGACGAAATATATCCATCTGTAGGCATTCCCAGAGGAACCTGCATCAGCTTATTTTGAAGATCCATCAGATACTGGCTGTATCGGTTAGCCTGTTTGGCAAGGTAAATAGAGTTGGAAATGCTGTCCTTACTCAGAACGGTCAGTTTTCCGTTGCTGATATCCTTAGATCTTAAAAAGGAATTCAGCTCGTTTACGGTTTGATCTACTAATGCAAGATCAGTTTTCATTTTCAGATAATCTACACTGTCTCTTTCAGTGTTTATTTTTACAAGATTTACTTCATATTTTTTATTGTCCTTTTCAGAAAATAATTTTGCAATGAATATACCTTGTGCAAAAACTACTAGTAAAAGTCCGCCTAAGACGAAGTTTACGTTCTTCTTGCTGCTTAGAAATCTCTTCATTTTTCTTTTCTTAGTATTTAAAAACGGTTTTAAGGTTGCAAATTTAATTAAAAATAATTTTTTAAGAATATTTGTAATAAAAATTTAGTTTTTAATCTATTTAACGGTTAATTAGATATTTAATTGTGTACAAGTGTTAATTTTATCTAAAAATGGCTTTTATCATGTCGTTAAAAGTCTCCTACAATCTTTGTTTTAATATATTTGCAGTTCACAATCAATTATGGCAAAAAAGAAAATAACATCAGAATCTTCGAGTTCCAAAAAGAATAAAAATGATATTTCTGTAGGCGTTGTAGGAAGCGGAAGTTTTGCAACGGCAATTGTAAAAATGCTTGTGGAAAACTGTAAAGTAGTGCATTGGTGTGTAAGAAATGAATTTGTGAAAGGAGCCATCGAACTTCGTGGACATAATCCGACTTACCTTACTGCGGTAAATTTTAACCTTAAAAATCTAAAGCTTACAACAGATATCAACGAATTGGTTTCTGCCTGTGATATCGTTGTTTTGGCAACACCGTCAATTTATCTTTCTGATACGATGGATAAAATGAGTTGTGAATACACAGATAAAATTTTCGTTTCGGCAATTAAAGGGATTATTCCTAAAGTAAATGACGTGGTAGCTCATTATTTGAGAGATGAATTTAAAATAGGTTTCAGGAATCAGGCTGTTATTGCAGGACCTTGTCACGCAGAAGAAGTGGCGATGGAAAGACTTTCATACCTTACCATTGCTACCGTAGAAGAGGAAACTTCAGAGAAGCTGGTAAGTATTTTTAATTCCGACTTTATTAAAGTTCATTCCAGTAAAGACATTTTAGGAAATGAGTATAGTGCAATTCTTAAAAATATTTTTGCGATAGGAGCTGGAATTGCGAGCGGATTAGGATATGGGGATAACTTTACGGCTGTTTTTGTTTCCAACGCTATCCGAGAAATGGAAACATTCCTGGAAGCAATTTATGAAGCACCAAGAGATGTAAACGAAAGTGCTTATTTAGGAGACTTATTGGTAACTGCTTATTCTTTATTCTCGAGAAACAGAAACTTAGGAAACCTTATAGGAAAAGGATATACGGTAAAATCTGCAATTCAATCCATGAATATGATAGCGGAAGGTTATTATGCAGCAGATTCTATATATAAAACTTCCAAAGAAAAAGGTTTAAAGCTTCCAATTGTTGATACGGTGTACGGAATTCTGTATGAAGGAAAAAATGCAGAAAAACAATTCAAAAAGCTGACAGCAAAACTAAATTAAAATAAATGCAAAAAATATAAAACGCACCGACAAAACTTGTCGGTGCGTTTTATTTATAGATTCAATTTCAATCCATTGATATTTTCCATTGCATTTCCTTCCCAGAAAAAAAATGTTGAAAACGATAAAAATAAGATCCTAAAATGAAATCTATTTTAATAAGTTTTCCCGAAATTTGATATAAAATTTGAAATTATGTCACAATCACTTATTAGCAGAACACCGAAACCCAAATATGACGTTGTACTGATAGGTGGCGGAATTATGAGTGCCACTTTAGCAACATTACTTCACGAATTTGATCCCAATCTTGAAATTGCAATTTTTGAAAGATTAGGCAGATTTGCAAAAGAAAGTACTGCAGCATGGAACAATGCAGGAACAGGACATTCTGCTTTTTGTGAGCTTAATTATACTCCCGAAAAAGAAGACGGCTCAATAGATATTTCAAAGGCTGAAAGTATTGCGGAGCAGTTTGAAATTTCAAAACAGTTTTGGTCATATTTAGTAAATAAAGGATATATTAAAGATCCTAAAGATTTTATCAATTCTTGTCCGCACATGAGCCTTGTATTTGGTGAAAAAGATGCCGAATATCTCAGAAAACGGCATGAGAAACTTTCAGAATCAGTTTTATTTCATGGAATGGAATTTTCCACCGATCATAATAAACTAAGAGAATGGATTCCTTTAGTGATGAGCAAAAGAAATGGATCTGAAGTATTGGCGGCTACCAAAATGGATCTGGGTACTGATGTGAATTTCGGAACCCTGACAAGAAAAATGGGAAGACACTTATTGGAAGATTCCAATGTTGAAGTATTCTTATACCATGAGGTGAAAGATATTGATCCGAGAAATGACGGAAAATGGGAAATGAAGGTCAAGGATAGAATTCATAGTCACAAACAGGAGATTGTTGCCGATTTTGTATTTATCGGAGCAGGTGGATATGCTTTACCATTACTTGACAGTTCAGATATTAAAGAAAGCGAAGGATATGGAGGTTTCCCTGTTTCCGGGCAATGGCTGGTTTCTCATAATCAGGAACTGGTAAAAAAACACCAGGCAAAAGTCTATACTCAGGCAACTGTAGATGCACCGCCAATGTCAGTTCCCCATTTGGATTTAAGAATTATTGATGGAGAAAAAGCGCTTCTTTTTGGTCCTTTTGCCGGATTTTCCACCAAATTTTTGAAAGAAGGAAGCTATCTTGATTTGCCTGAAAGCGTAAATACAAAGAATTTAAGATCTCTGTTCGGAGCTTGGTGGCATAATATTCCTTTAACGAAATACCTGATTCAACAGGTGGCAATGACAAAGGCGCAAAGAATGCAGCATTTGAGAGAATTTATAAAAGACGCCAAAGAAGAAGATTGGGAATTGAAAGTGGCCGGACAAAGAGTTCAGGTCATTAAAAAAGATGAAAAAGAAGGCGGTAAACTGGAATTTGGGACAGAAGTTGTCGTTAACAAGGCCGGAACTATTGCTTCATTATTAGGAGCTTCACCGGGAGCTTCTACGGCAGTATATGCCATGCTGAAAGTTCTTGAAAAATGTTTCCCTGAAAAGCTGGAAGGAGAGTGGAAAGAAAAGTTATTGGAAATGATTCCGTCTTATGGACAAAAGCTAGCTGAACATCCTGAGCTTACAGAAAAAGTAAGAAGCTATTCTAAAGAGAAACTTGAATTAGAATATTAATTAACAACCATAATAAATAATGAGTAATGTAACGATTACTCATTATGTATTACTCATTACTTATAAAATAAACGTGGCTGAAACAATAACAAAACCTATTATAGAAAAAGAAATTCTTGAATCCCTTCAAACCAAAGTGGAAGAGGAAAAACAGGTCATTGTTCATTGCTGCTTTCCGGCATCACCGTTTCTGGGAAATCTTATCAGGATCTGGAGATCTACTTATCTTTTTGATAACAATTCTGACCATAAAAGTCATCTCATCCATGCGGAAAACATTTCAATATATCCTAACTGGACGCCGGTTCCCTTTATGAAAGACTTTTGGTTTACCCTAGTATTTTCCGGGCTTCCCAAAGATTGTAAAAGTTTCGATTTTCAGGAAGTGATTCCGGAAGAAGGAGGTTTTTTTGTACAATCTATTAAAAGGAATGCTTCAGATATTTATAAAATTAAAATCTCCGAATAATAATGAAACCATATATTGCATTTCTACTTTTGCTATTTCCTATCCTTAGCTTTTCCCAAAAGAATGCTTCACCCAAAACAATTTCAAAACAGGAAACAAAAGAAATTAAAGAAATCAAAAAATTTCAAAAGGAGCTGAATGAAGAATATTTAAACCCTAAAGAGACACCTCTGAGAGGAGATAATTTCACTCATTTTAAAAAACATCCTTTCTTTCCGATCGATTTGAAATACAGAGTAAAAGCAAAGTTCGTTAAAACAGAAAATCCGGTACCCTTTGATCTTCCTACATCTTCAGGAAAAACAAAATCTTACCAGGAATTCGGAAAAGCAACATTTGAACTTGACGAAAAACCTTATACACTTACCGTATATCAAAGTTTAGATCTTATGAAAATGGAAAAATATAAAGATCATCTCTTTCTTCCTTTTCGGGATGCTACCAATGGGAAAGAAACATACGGAGGCGGAAAATATTTAGATTTGAAAATACCGTCAGGAAACTCGATTATTTTAGATTTTAACCAGTCTTATCATCCTTATTGTGCATACAACGCTTATGATTACAATTGCCCGATTGTTCCGGACGAAAATAAACTTCCTGTTGAAATCAAAGCAGGAGTAATGTATCAAGATATTTATCACCACTAATTAATTCTGAATGGTTCATTTAAAAATTTTTATTCCTGAGGATTTGGAAGGACTTGGTTATGTTTTGGATGAAAAACAAAGCCTTTATACATCTACTGCAGAGCAGGCATTAGAAAGAATAAAAGAAAGAGGGGATAACCTAGCATTTCCTGTTTCTATTTTTGAAGATGAAAATATAGCAGGTTTTTTAGTCTTAGACTTTGGAGCCGATAAATTTGATATTACCGATAATCCTAATTCCGTTTTACTCCGGTCATTATCGATCAATCCGGATTTTCAGGGAAAAGGGATCGGGAAGTCAGCAATGTGGATCATCGATGAATTTGTAAAAAAACATTTTGAGACCTGTGATGAAATCGTTCTTGCAGTGAATCAAAATAATAGACTTGCTTATGAAATCTATCTAAAAACGGGATATTCGTATGATGGAAAGATGAGAGAAGGAAGAAGCGGCCCTCAATATTTAATGTATAAAAAGTTTTAATAAAATTTTAATTCCTATTTTTTTCATTTTGGCTTGATTATTTCCCTTAATTTTAAGTAAAATACAAATTAAGCATGGAAATTTCTCTTAAAAATCAAGTCGCAGTGATTACAGGCGCCAGTAGCGGAATCGGAGCCGGAGTAGCAAAATCTTTAGCATCTGCAGGCGCTGCAGTTGTTGTTAATTATCCTTTTGAAGGGTCAATGGAACAGGCAAATACTGTTCTTAACGAAATTATTGATGTCGGTGGAAAAGGAATTATTTACCAATGCGATGTTTCTAAAGAAGATCAGGTGGTTAAAATGTTCCACGATATTGTTTCAGAGTTGGGAACGGTAGATATTCTCATCAATAATGCAGGAATCCAGAAAGATGCAAAATTTACTGAAATGACCATCGATCAATGGAATGCTGTAATGGGAGTTAATCTAACCGGTCAGTTTCTGTGCGCCAGAGAAGCGATCAAAGAATTTCTTCGCCGCGGAATTGATCCTTCACGTTCTGTAGCCTGTGGAAAAATTATTCATATCAGTTCCGTACATGAGATTATTCCTTGGGCTGGACATGCCAATTACGCTTCAAGTAAAGGAGCTATAAGAATGCTCATGCAGACGTTGGCTCAGGAATATGGAGCCGCTAAAATCAGGGTGAATTCCATTTGTCCGGGAGCTATTCAGACTCCTATCAATACCAATGTATGGAATACACAAGAGGCACTGAATTCTCTGCTTACCTTAATTCCGTATAATAGAATAGGGCAGCCTGAAGATATAGGCAACCTGGCTGCATTTTTGGCCAGTGACCTAGCGGATTATATTACAGGAAGCAGTATTTTTATTGATGGCGGGATGACTACTTTTGAAAGCTTCTCAACCGGAGGATAAAAATTTCAATAGTTGGAAAGACTATAATTTTTCGTTCAGAATACATTTTATCATTTATTTTAAAAGCTATGAAAGAAAAGCAACGACTTTCAGATGTTTCATGGAAAAAATGGGGTCCTTACGTAAGCAACAGGGAATGGGGAGTTGTACGTGAAGATTACAGTGCAGATGGTGATGCATGGAATTATACTAATCATGACAGTGCAGAAGCAAAAGCATACAGGTGGGGAGAGGAAGGAATTTGCGGGATTTGTGATGATCTGCAGAAACTTGTTTTTTCTGTAGGTTTCTGGAATAAAAAAGATAAAATGATAAAAGAACGTTTCTTTGGTTTAACAAATGGCCAGGGAAATCATGGAGAAGATTTAAAAGAATATTTTTATTATTTGGATTCCACGCCTACGCATTCTTATATGAAGATGCTCTATAAATATCCTCAGAATCCTTTTCCATATGAAGATCTTATCAGGACAAATGCTGCAAGAGACAAAACCGAGCCTGAATACGAATTAATCGATACCGGAATCTTTGATCAGAATGAATATTTCGATATTTTTATTGAATATGCTAAAGAAAGTCAGAATGATATTCTGGTTAAACTTACGGTCGTCAATAAGTCAAAAAAGGAGGCGCCTCTCATTATTTTGCCAACAGTTTGGTTCCGAAATACCTGGAAATGGGGATATGATGATTATAAGCCTCAATTAACAGCTGAAGAAGCGTTGTCAATTAGAGTAGTACATAAGGATCTGGCGATAAAAAATATGTATGCAAAGCAATCTTTGAAAATATTGTTTTGTGATAATGAAACCAATAATTCAAGACTTTATCAGTCTTCCAACAAATCTAAATATTGTAAAGACGGGATCAATGATTTCGTGATGACCGGAAATACAGAATCTGTTAATCCTCAAAATATAGGAACCAAAGCTTCTTTTTTTATTGATGAAAATTTTACAGCCGAAGAGACTAAGATTTTTGAATTCAGGCTTACAGATAAAGATTTAGAACAACCTTTTAAAGACTTTGATGCAGTTTTTAATTCAAGGCATCAGGAAGCAGACGGGTTTTATGCAGATATTCAGGCAGAAATACAATCGGAGGATGAAAAACTTGTACAGAGACAGGCTTTCGCAGGAATGCTTTGGAACAAAATGTTTTATTATTATAATATTGAACAATGGCTGAAAGGGGATCCTGCAGAAATGAAACCTCCTGCTTCCCGTGGAAAAATAAGAAATCAGGACTGGAAGCATCTTAATAATGAACATATTATTTCCATGCCTGATAAATGGGAATATCCTTGGTATGCAACTTGGGATCTGGCTTTCCATACTATAAGCTTTTCTTTGATAGATCCGGAGTTTTCAAAACATCAGCTGAAACTTTTTCTTTTTGAATGGTATATGCATCCGAATGGGCAGCTTCCTGCCTATGAATGGGATCTGAGTGACGTCAATCCACCGGTTCATGCATGGGCGGTTTTCAGGGTTTTTAAAATAGATGAATATTTACAGGGAAGAGCAGATATTGCATTTCTTGAAAGTGCTTTTCAGAAGTTACTTTTAAATTTTACCTGGTGGGTTAATAAAAAAGACAGTAATGGTAATAATATTTTTGAAGGTGGATTTTTAGGACTGGATAATATTGGTGTTTTTGACCGAAATACAACTCTTCCCAACGGAGAGCAGCTTGAGCAAGCAGACGGAACAAGTTGGATGGCCATGTTTGCCCTGAATATGATGAGAATTGCTCTTGAATTGGCACTTTATAATAATGTTTATGAAGAAATGGCGATGAAATTTTTCGAGCACTTTCTTTCCATTGCGAATTCTCTGGATAATATGGGTGAAGAAAACTTCAGTCTTTGGGATGAAGAAGATGAATTTTTCTATGATGCTTTATCATCAAGTGATGGAAGTCATATGTATTTAAGATTGAGAACTATAGTTGGGCTTATTCCAATGTTTGCTGTTGAGGTAATTGATGATGAGATGATAGAAAACCTTCCCAATTTTAAGAAAAGAATGAAGTGGGTGCTTGAAAATAAACCTGAATTAGCCTCTTTAGTTTCCCGTTGGGAAGTGAAAGGTCAGGATTCAAAGCACTTGCTGTCACTGTTACGTGGTCATCGTTTAAAAAGATTGCTTCATAGAATGTTGAATCCGGATGAATTTTTAAGTGAGTATGGAGTTCGTGCATTGTCTAAAGAATATGAAGAAAATATCTATACCTTAAAATTAAATGACACGGATTATTCTGTAAAATATACTCCTGCAGAAAGTGATAGCGGACTTTTCGGAGGAAACAGTAACTGGAGAGGTCCGATCTGGTTCCCGATTAATTTTTTGATCATTGAAAGCTTGCAAAGATTCTTTTTCTACTACAGCCCTGATTTTTTGGTAGAGTATCCTACCGGAAGTGGGAATTATTCAAATCTGGATGAGATTGCAGATGCCTTGAGTAGAAGGTTATCTAAGATATTCCTGAAAGATGAAAACGGAAACCGTCCTGTTAATGGTCAGTATCCCAGATTTCAGACTGATCCTGATTTTAAAGATTATATTTTGTTTTATGAATATTTTCACGGAGATAACGGCCGTGGAGTAGGAGCTTCCCATCAAACAGGATGGACAGGGCTGATTGCAAAAATTCTCCAGCCGAGATTTTCTAAAAAAGAAATTGCTGAATCAGAAACCGAAAGTCCAGAAAATATAGAATCACAAAAGGATACATAAAACCTTATTACATTTATTCAAAAATCTGCTGAATGATCTCCAAAGATCCGGGAGTTTTAAAATCTGCAAAATGATAATGATAATAAATTAAAATACTGTCTAAGAAATTTCTTCTAAGCTTGGAAGGTATTTTTATTTCATAAGGATTTTCTGAAGAAAGGATATTTTTCCAAACCTGAGAATTGTATTCATCAAAGTATTGGTGAGTCATTTCAAAAGTAAAAATGCCTGTTTCCGGATTTAAATATTTCTCTTCATTGACGAGAGGAGCAACTCCCTGTATTTTTAATATTTTAACTAAAAAAACTAAATGAGATTGGTAGTTTTTGAGATTGAGCTCCTGAAGAAACCTATCAATTGCAATAAATAATACGGTGTTTTTATTTTCAATTCTTAAAATTTGGTTTAAAAAATCTGAAATAAAGAATACAACGGTATTGGCATTAATATCCTCATAGAAATCATAAAACTTATTTAATTCGAATTTTGAAATGGTAGGAATACCATTGCCTTTTGCAATATTAATTACAAAATTAAGCTTGTTTAAAGGAAGAAGAAGTGCTTTCTTTTTGTTTTTTTTATTGTAAATTCCCTTTAAGAAATAACTTTGAAAGCCATCATTTTCTGTAAATGCATGAAGGATGGCATCATTTTCTCCGTATTTCAGATAGGAAAGTAAGAATCCCGATTGTGAGTTCATTAATTAACCACAGCTATTTTTGCAGTAGCTTTATCTGAACCGTCTTCATTAGTCATTAGCACAAAATAAATTCCGGAAGCTACTCTTGTTCCGCGCTGGTTATTAAGATCCCATTCGTAATATCCGGCTCTGGCTACTGCAGAGTGAACAATATTTCCGGCTGCATCGGTTATTCTGATATTTGTTTTTTCTGCCAATCCTTTAATCGTAACTTTACCCTTAAAGTTAGAATATACAACAGGATTCGGATATACTAATACATTCCCGAAGTTGGAAGTTACATCACCTACGTCTCCCTGATAAGTTACAATTCCATCGTAGGTCACGAAATAGACTTTTCCGGTTTTTTTGTCAACTTTTATATCTGTTACACTGTTTGTTGGAAGTGGGGAATTTTCTTTAGTAAAATGTTTAATGGTCTGCTCTCCATTAGCAGAAAGATAATATACGCCACCACCATCTATGGATATCCACTTTTGATTTCCTGCATCTACTTCAATTTGAAGAATCTGAGAATCTTTAAAAAGTTCTTCAGCTATACCTCCTTGTTCTATTACGATAGGTTCTACTTGAGGGTTGTTTTTTACTGCTGCAGCTGCATTAGGTAAAATTCTTAATCCTGCATCGGTACCAATCCATGCATCCCCAGATTTATCAATAGCTATAGAAAGTGTACCTCCTGAGTTACTAGGTAATCCATTGGAATTATTAATAATATATTTTACATCATCTGCTAAAGCTGGTGTTTTTTTGTAATCATAGACCATGAAATCATTTGATCTAGGTAAAGGAATCCAGAAAAATCCCTGATAGAAAAGAGGCTGTTGAACTGCGCTACTTGTGATATCAAAATTTTTCACTAAGAACTGGTCGGTAGCTTTGTCATAATATGAAATTGCTGCAGAAGTACCCTGACTTGTAGAAAATCCGATAGTTGCAAAAAGATTATTCATATCATCATAAGCGAAGCCTACGGGACGTCTCAACCAAATACTTGGTTCATCCAGATCATAATATTTTGTAAAATCAAAATCTTTTGAGGTTGAATTGTATTTAAGTTTATAAATACCATGTCCGCTACTAACATTATAATTGGTAAAAAATAAATCAGTATTATTTGTTTGATCAAAAATAGCGTCTAACACATTGAACTTCATCGCTCCGGATTTAAAATAAGAAGGATAAATCCACTGCATTCCATCAAAATAATAAAATCCTGGGTTTTTAGGATTATCGGCAGCACCATTAAAACCGTCTATTCTTGCGCCACTGGAAACCAAAAGCTGATTTTCGTTAAATATTCTTATTTTATATGAATCATTAAAATAAGGTCCATCCGGTTTGAAAGTATTACGTTCTTCATTTTTTATACCGGAAAGTTTCGTCCCAGTATAAATTTTTGAATTGATACGTGTTGCCGTATTGCATGCTTCTCCTATGGAAACATTTCCAATTAAACCTCCGGTAAGACTATAACTATACACGGTATTGATATCTGCAACAACGATATTGTCTCCATTTACAACAACATCCTGTATATTGGTAAATGTTTGAGGAATAGTCGTGAATGTATTATTAACAAGTAATTGTACGTTGGTAGACGAAGAAAATGCTACAGTAGACTCAGAATCTATATTGGTGAAAGTTCCCGGAATTTCTGTTGTCCAGGTTGAAAATACAGGGAACGTAGTATTTAAATCATGGGTTTTAAGCCCATTATTGGTTACTGCATATACTTTATTATTTAGAATAGTAGCTTCATTACTTGCCTGATAAACACCTCCTGAAACAAAAAATGCAGAATCGCCGAATTCTTTCTTTTTAAGATCAAAAATAGAAACTCCATATCCTACAGAAACTATGGCTCTGTCTCCTGTAATAGAGATATGATTGATTTTCTTACTTCCGTTATAACCTGTTGCAATAGGAATGTCAACAACATAGTTGATCCCATCCGGAGTAATAACATCCAATGAGCCGTTTTGATATCCTATTAATCCTATTTTGGTTTGAGGATTGTAATCGAAAGCGGAAATTTTAACTTCATGAAGTCCGTTAGCTTTAGACAGCTTATTAATTTCCCCTGTTGAAATATTATAATAAAAAATTCCGTTTTCAGTGGCAGCCACTATTTTTCCATTATCTTCTTTCATTGCCAGAACATTATTGTATGAAAATACATCTGACCATTTTTTTGAAGTAATGTTTTGTGCATTGATAAAATGCAGAGAAGCTAAAACGCCAAGAGAAATTAAAAGTTTTTTCATGTTATGCTATTATGCTGCTGTCAATTACCTGGTTATTCCAGGAAATATGTTTTACGTTTTTATGAGTATCAAAGAAGAAATCTATTCTGCCCAGCAGAAGACCTGCCCATCCAACTTGGTTTACCAGAACATTTTTACCCGCTCTGTTGGTAAAGGTTTGTGGTTCCGGTAAGAAAGTATGGGTATGCCCGCCCAAAATAATATCAATATTTTCTGTTTTGGCAGCTAAGATTTTATCACTTACTTTATTGGGTTCGTCTTTGTAATCGTACCCAATATGTGAAAGACAGATCACAAGATCACATTTTTGTTCGTTTTTAAGGAAATTGGAATAGTGCTGAGTAACATCAATCGGGTCTGAATATACTGTTTCACCATATTGTTTTTTACCAACCAACCCATCCAATTGAATTCCTACTCCGAAAAGACCAACCTTGATTCCATTTTTATTGAAGATTTTATAGGGAGAAGTCTTTCCGTCAAGAACCGTATTTTTAAAATCATAATTTGAGCAGATAAAAGGGAACTTTGCATTAGGTAAAACCTTTAAAAATCCGTCCAGACCGTTATCAAAATCATGATTTCCCATTGTTGAAGCATCATACTTCATCATGGACATTAATTTAAATTCCAGTTCACCTCCGAAAAAGTTAAAATAAGGAGTTCCCTGGAAAATATCTCCGGAATCAAGAAGCAAAACATTAGATTCCTGATTTCTGATTTGCTGAATTAAACTGGTTCTTCTTGCAAAGCCTCCCTGATTAGGATTTTTGGTATAGCTTGCATCAAAAGGTTCTATTCTGCTATGCTGATCGTTGGTATGAAGAATAGTCAGTTTGTTCGCAGACTTTGAGTCAAGAATATTGAATTCTTCCGCCATCATCATATTGGGAGCTAAAGCCATTGCTAAAGTTCCGCCACCTATTGCTTTTAAAAAACTTTTTCTATCCATTATTTTTTACCGGTAAAATTTAAACGAACATCATTATTTACTGTAACTTCAGGGTTTTTCTTAAAATATTCAATAAAAAGATCCCTTAATTTGATTCCTGTAGGAATAGATTCTCCTTTGGCAAAGAATTTCATGTTGTCACCTCCCAAAGCTAAATAATCAGATGTAGCAATATAATAATCCTGCGTTGGATTTACAGCTTTTC